>NZ_JAJERH010000075.1 GCF_016919725.2 Virgibacillus sp. AGTR | reverse complement strand
CGTATCCACCCGCTCCATCTTAGTACTTTTATTGTAACTAAAAAAAGATATGAATCCCATAATAACATGGAAATCATATCTCTTTGGACTTTTTCAGTGGCCTCCTATTTTCAGGTGGGTATAATGAATAACCAAATGGAAATCCAGTAAGTTTGCCCACCCGCGAATTTTTAGTTAGCTTTCAACAAAAATTCGGGGTGGGAATCGAACCCACTAGAACCGGCATTGCCGGTGGCGCACCATTTGCCTCCCCTATTTAACTAGTATGATTGTCTTGCTATCGTCAACTCTTTCAATTTAAACTTTGTACGTACTATTATTTTACACTGGATTTGATTAAAATGGAATTGTTTTTTGAGAGCAAAAATCGACATGCTTTTAACGATAAATATGACGTAATGCTTCTGTTAAATATGGAAAGGAATAATGATATTGATGCTCTTCTAATTTATTCGAAATAACGTACTGTCCTTTAGTAATAAGTTGGGACATTTCACCAGTTGCTACATACATAATGGATGAAGGGACGGGTAACCAATATGGGCGTGCTAATACCTTTGCTAATGTCTTCATGAACACTTTATTTTGCTTTGGATGAGGTGCTGTTACATTTACAGGACCTGCTATTGCTTCGTTATGAATACAGTAATCAATAATACGAACCACATCTTCAATATGAATCCAGGATAGCCATTGCTCACCAGTTCCTATTTTACCCCCAGCAAAAAGCTTTACAGGTAAACTCATAAGAGGAAGTGCCCCTTCTTTTCCTAGGATAACGCCGAATCGAGTATAGATCGTACGTATACCTAATTCTTCTGCTTGCTTCGCAGTTTTTTCCCATTTCACAACTACTTTTGCTAGGAAGTCATCCCCTGCTTGTGTTGTTTTTTCTGAGAACATAAGGTCGTCTGAAATACCATAGTAACCGACTGCTGAACCACTGATAAAAACATCAGGAAGCGTCGATAGTTTTTTAATAAACGTGATTAATCTCTCGGTCGTATGTATTCTACTATCCAATATTTTATTTTTTTTCGTTTCCGTCCAGTATCCAAATAGAGATTCACCAGCTAGATTAACAACTGCTTGAATAGAAGGCAACTCCTCTGGTGGGTAATGATAACCAATGAATGTTGCATCAGCTGTATTCACATACTTCTCAGGTGATCTAGTTAATACGTACGTATGATGTTGATGAGCATGAAGATGTCTCATTAGTTCCTTTCCAACAAAGCCAGTACCGCCAGTAATTAGAATATTCATTTTGCTTCACCTTCTTCCAAATTAGTTATCTCTATTATATGCGAATATCCTATTTTTTACAGTTCATTTATTCGATCGACCGCTCCTAACAGAAAAAAGCAGATATTTGTCTGTGAAGAATGAGTAATGGACGGATAAAACAACAGGCATGCTGGTTAATGATTTGGTATGATGGAAAAAAGGGGTGCGTGATGATGAGAAAAATTACCCGAATTACGACACAAAAGAAAAATTCTCAACGTTATAATGTTTATGTAAGTGAGGGAGAAAAAGAGTCTTTTGGCTTTGGCATCGATGAAGCAATTCTTATCGAATTTCAGCTTCGGAAGGGGATGGAGCTGGATGAAGCTACAATAACCGAGCTCCTTAAAAAGGATATCGTTTATAAATCATATCTTCTAGCAATTAATTTCCTAAGCTATCGAATGCGTTCGAGAAAGGAAATTCATGATTACTTGCTTCAAAAAGAAGTTGAACCAGAACATATCTCGATGATCTTAGATCGGTTATCTAATGAAAATCTTATTGATGACCGGCAGTTTGCCGAGATGTTTGTTCGGACAAGGATGAATACATCATCCAAAGGACCAATGATTATAAAGAAAGAACTGATGGAGAAGGGAGTAGCTCCAAAACTTGCTGAAGAAGCAATTCAGTTATATACCTACGAAGCACAATACAAAAAGGTTATTAAATTAGTACAAAAGAAACTTCAACAGAAGAGAAAGGATTCCTTCCGCAAGCAGCTGCAAAACGTACAAGGTACCTTGCAGCAAAAAGGATTTTCACAAGATATTATCCAGACTGTATTAGATGAAAGTAGAGATGGAAAAGATGTGTCGGAAGAATGGACCGCGATTATTTATCAGGGAGAAAAACTTTTAAAAAAGCATTCGCAGAAGCTAACAGGATATGAATTGAAGCAAAAG
The DNA here is from genome assembly GCF_016919725.2 of Virgibacillus sp. AGTR. Lineage (GTDB taxonomy): Bacteria > Bacillota > Bacilli > Bacillales > Amphibacillaceae > Virgibacillus > Virgibacillus salarius. The sequence continues at coordinate 19,262 of NZ_JAJERH010000075.1, read as the reverse complement.
ATAAAAGAAGGCTTATATAGAAAAGGATTTACTTTTGAGTTAATTCATCAGTTTGTTGATGAATATGATAAAGAATCAGATCATTTCTAAAGCATTTTCTTTAGCAGTATGTTTCCATTTCTACTCGGTAATTGGTAGAATGATAAAGGAACGTTGAAAAAAGGATGATTACATTGGCAAACAATTATCGATATAGTGATTACTCACTGGAGCAATTAAGACAAGAAATAGGGAAATTGAAAGAAAAAGCCCAAAGAGCTGAGCAGTTAGGTAATATTTCAGAAGTAGCTGTAAACGAACGAAAAATGCAGGTGGCGCTCGCGTATACACTGAATCCTGAGGATTTTAATGAGCAAGAGACGTATGAATTAAAAAATGATCCGGGCTTTACGTTTAAAATCAATTACATGAATGGTGTGTTTGCCTGGGGCAATCGAATCAATCTTATTGGAGAACTTTATGAAAAGGAAGAGGCTATCCCAATTTCTCTATTGGGTAATAGCGTAAACAAATAAACAGTGTTTCACGGGTCTTCATAAAATAAAATATATGTAATACAAAAATGCCCAAACTAAAATGAATGATTACTGTGGGCACTGGAAATCGGAATCCGCTAAAAGAGCAATTCGGCTCATCAGGCAGATAAAACGTTCGCGCATCGTAGTAAATATTTTAGGTTTAAAGGTAAGGAGCTGACCAGGCGCAGCTCCTTTTAAATCGGACTTTCTTCCACATATAATTTGTTTTGCAGTTTTTTTTCTGAAAAGATCCAGCCCGTATAGGAACTAATTATTTCCATATTTTCGTCAATCTGTACGACTGCAATAAAGGGATAATGTCCTTTTGAGCGGTAGCGTAAATCGATAAATCGGACTTCTGTGAAGTCATCATAGTCGTTTATTTCCCAACGATATACCGGCGAAAAAGATAAAAAGGCAGAGATATTTTTATCTTCTAAAGCAATTTCCATTATTTTTGTATCTGGTAATGGTACTTTATTGAATTCATCAACAATTTCAATATGATTATTTTCAACGCTACCAACATAAAACTTTTGATCTGTTGTTATTGCCACCCGCCAATAGTTTTGTTTAATGGTAGGTGATGTCGCAATTTGCTCAACATCAGGGTAGTGTGCTTTGATCCTCTTAACGATGCTTCTTTTGTCAATATATCGTTTAATATAATAGAGAAAGATAACCGCATAGATGGTAATCCATGTATAGCCTGGATGAGCACCTAATGCCCAAGCGGCTATTCCAGCTATGTGCAAGAAGAAGATATAGGGATCAAAGGTATTAATGAACCCATGTGCTATCCATTTACTTGTGAAAGGGCGATAAGCCTGTGTACCATAAGCATTAAATATATCAACAAATACATGAATAACCACAGCTAAAGCTGTCCATAACCACAAGTGGAAGAAATTCACTTGTGGAACAAACAGATGAATAATATTTGCAATTAATATTCCCCAAATAATTACAGCGGGAATGGAGTGAGTAACTCCTCGATGGTGTCGAATATATGTCGCATTATCTTTTAATTTTAATACAGTATCAAAATCAGGGGCATGAGAACCGGCGATGGTTCCAACAAGTACTGCATTAAATAAAATAGGATCATTGTGAACTACTGGATCTAATGTAGCTAATCCTCCTAGTGCAACACCCATTACAATATGGGTACCAGTATCCATAGATCAGGCCCTCCTTAGGTTGCCTATACTGTTTTCTAGTTTTAATTTGTAAGTTTTCGGTAAAGGGCTATCGTTATGATGTATCATCAATTAAACAATTACGGATTTTGCGATTTTTGTCTGATGTTGACCTCGTAAATCGATGGAATTCGTAGATTTCATATTATTTATTGTACCATACAGGATGTGATTTTATGAGAGATAAAAAACTACAATCTATTGACATTTCAGGATTCCAGAATGATCTAATACATTGGTATCAGAACAATAAGCGTGATCTTCCCTGGCGAAAAGATAAGGATCCATATAAAATTTGGGTTTCAGAAATTATGCTACAGCAAACAAAGGTAGATACAGTTATTCCTTATTTTTATCGATTTATTGAAAAGTTTCCAACTGTCCAAGCACTTGCAGCTGCTGATCAGCAGGATGTTCTAAAAGCTTGGGAAGGGTTAGGATACTATTCCCGCGCAAGGAATTTACAAAACGCTGTTAAGGAAGTTGTAGCTTCATATGATGGAAATGTGCCGGCTAATCCAGAGGATTTAGGAGCCTTAAAAGGCGTGGGCCCGTATACCAAAGGAGCTATCCTATCGATTGCCTTTGATCAACCAGAACCTGCGGTTGATGGCAATGTAATGCGGGTTTTCTCACGGTTATTATTGATCGAGGATGATATTGCACAGCAGCGTACAAAAAAATTATTTGAGTCTTATGTGCGAGAAATGATTGATGAATCAGACCCATCCTCCTTTAATCAGGCAATTATGGAGCTTGGGGCCTTGATATGTACTCCAAAATCACCGGCATGTCTATTATGCCCAGTTCAAGAGCATTGCCAGGCATTTGCTGAGGGTAGGCAAGAAGAATTACCAATTAAAAAGAAAGCAAAGAAACAAAAAACAATACCATATGTTGTGCTCCTAATAAAAAATGAAGAAACAGATACGTTTATCATTGAAAAACGCTCTGATCAAGGATTATTAGCTAATCTTTGGCAATTTCCAATGGTACCAATAAAAGAAATAGGATGGGAACATTTGGAAAGATGGTTCTATAATGAGTACGGTATTACCCTTCAATTGCAGGAAAAGAAAGGGAAGTTAAAGCATGTTTTTTCACATATTATTTGGCAACTTGATATTTATACGGCAACAACGAATATAAGTGTTATGGATGACCACAGATTAAAGGCAGTGGATATGTGTGAGTTAGTCAATTATCCATTTCCAGTTTCCCATCAGAAAATGATGACGTATATCGGTGCTAATCAAATATCACATAATCTTGGCGAGGCTGAGACAAAAGAATGAAGAAACAACGAACGATGATTAGTTGAAATTAATTATCGTTCGTTGTTTGATCAAAATCATTCATTTAGCACCTGAAATAAGCGAGACTCCGGCGTGCCCGCGGAAGGCGAGTATAGTTTCACGGTGCAGCGATGTTACTCCTATTGATAACATGATTATTCGTATTTAGAGTAAGAAGTTGTGTTTTGTCCTAGCCTCGCCTTCTTTTATAGTGTAGGAAATTATAAAATTAGCCCATGTGGAAAAGTATGGGCGTGTTGAGCCGCGTCCAGATCCAGCGCCCAGAAACTCGGCGACTTCACGCCCCTACGCTAAGTCATCAGCGGCTCGCAAACTCGCCGTGATTCCTTTATCTCCATTGACTCGCTCCAGTCGCTACGATTAATACGGGCGCTTGTGCTTTTTTTATTCTTGTCGGTTATGCATTTCTTTATTAATTTCATGCAGAATGGTTAGGCCCTCAGGGTTAATATATGGTAGCAGCTGAGATAATGCATGCTGAAAGTATACTAATTCTTCCTCATTCCACTTTGTCTTACTCATCATAGATAGCTCTGTAAAGTCTCTCTTCGATGTGGTCATTATTTCAGCCTCCAAAGCAATGCTTATCCTTAATATATGTATTTATTTCGTATCTATTCAATATTGGTAAAAACATCCACACCATGCTTTTTTTACTAAATAAAATTTGGATAAAGAAACGTGTTAGTGGACAAATTAATTATTGCGGAGGTGATATTGATGGCTAAAAAACCGAACAAAACTACTGCAGGTACAAACGTTCAAAAGGTTAAGCAACAAAACCAACAAGCCGCTCAAGGGCAAGGTCAGTATGGTACTGAATTTGGTGCTGAACAAACCAATGCTCAGGAAGTTAAACAGCAAAATCAAAAATCTCAGCAAAACAAAAAGTAACTGCGTCCCCCCAATTATTAAGAGCTCCCTTTCTTTAAGGGGGCTCTTTTATCTTTTGAGCATTTTATGTTCTTGTGTATGGTTCGTAATACTTTATATTTGGACTTATTCCCATTATAATAAATGCATGGTCAGTAACGGATGACAAGAAGAAAGGGAGATTGAATGGTTGCTCCGAAATCGGGAACAAAAATTCAGATACAAAGCTATAAACACAATGGACAACTTCATCGTGTATGGGAAAATAGTCTAGTTTTAAAAGGAACGGAAACAATTGTCATCGGAGCAAATGATAAAACAGAAGTAAAAGAAAGTGATGGAAGAAAGTGGATTACTAGGGAACCGGCAATCTGTTATTTCCATTCCAAATATTGGTTTAATATTATCGGTATGCTTCGAACGGATGGCATTTATTTTTATTGCAATATTAGTTCCCCCTTCATCTTTGAGGAAAATGCGATTAAATATATCGATTATGATTTAGATGTGAAAGTTTATCCCGATATGACATTCGATTTATTAGATGAAGATGAATATGAAGAACATCGAAAGCAAATGAACTATCCGAGGGTGCTTGATCGTATATTGCACCAACAATTGGAATATTTATTACGCTGGGTTCGACAAAAAAAGGGACCGTTTCTTCCTGGATTTGTCGATGAATGGTATGAAAGATATTTAACGTACCGTTAATAAGAAACCTTGTTACAAAGCTTGTAGCAAGGCTTTTGTTTGTAGCTATGATGTTATGCGTATAGAAATGAGAATACTAATGATAAGGAAGTTTCTAGACATGAGTTCGATAAAACAGTACATGAAGTTTGTAAAACCATATAAATGGAAGATTATTTGGACAGTACTTGTGGGAATTGTGAAATTTGGTATACCTTTACTGATGCCGCTTATATTAAAATATGTTATCGACAATATTATTGGTAATGACGGTTTGAATCAAGCTGAAAAGACGTCTCAGTTAATTTGGATAATGGGAATAGCCTTTACGATTTTCGTTATTCTGCGTCCACCCATTGAATATATTCGACAGTATCTAGCGCAATGGGTAGGCAACACCATTCTATTTGATATTCGCGATCGGCTTTTTGATCATATACAAAAGTTAAGTCTAAAGTTCTATTCAAAGACAAAAACCGGAGAAATTATTTCCCGGGTAATACATGATGTCGAACAGACAAAGACTTTTGTCATAACAGGTTTAATGAATATCTGGTTAGATCTTATAACCATTCTGATTGCGATTGGGATTATGCTAACAATGGATATTGGGTTAACGATTGTTTCAATTATTTTATTCCCATTCTTTGGTTTTTCCATAAAATATTTTTATGCACGACTACGCCAGCTAACTCGTGACCGATCCCAAGCTCTTGCGGAGGTACAGGGGCATTTACATGAAAGGGTACAAGGAATGCCAGTCACAAGAAGCTTCGCTTTAGAGGATTACGAACAAGAGCAGTTTGAGTTTAGAAACCGTAACTTTTTGAACAAGGCACTTGATCATACAAATTGGAATGCAAAGACATTTGCAGTAACGAATACCATTACCGATTTAGCACCATTATTGGTAATCGCTTATGCAGGGTATCAAGTAATTCATGGGAATTTAACCATGGGGACCATGGTGGCATTTGTTGGCTATATGGAGCGAGTTTATAGTCCGCTACGACGACTCATTAACTCATCTACGACACTCGTTCAATCCATTGCGTCCATCGATAGAGTTTTTGAACTAATGAATGAAAAATACGATATTGTTGATAAAAAGGATGCTATTGAAGTAGAACATGTAGCAGGGGATGTAATGATTGAGAATGTATCCTTTCAGTATGATGATAAAGAAAATGAAGTATTAAAAAGTATTAGCTTACATGTTCAACAAGGCGAAACAATTGCTTTTGTTGGTATGAGTGGTGGGGGTAAATCAACACTTGTCAGTTTAATACCACGCTTTTATGATGTAACAGCTGGTGCCATAAAAGTAGATGGTATAGATGTTAGAGATATGAAAGTCCGATCGCTTCGAGATAAGATTGGAATGGTTTTACAGGATAATACGTTATTTAGTGAATCTATTGCCATGAATATAAGGATGGGAAAGCCGACTGCTTCTGATAATGAGGTTATCGAAGCAGCAAAGGCCGCGAATGCTCATGAATTTATTCAAAGTCTGCCAAATGGATACGATACTTTAGTAGGAGAACGTGGTGTGAAATTATCGGGTGGACAAAAGCAACGTATTGCAATTGCTCGTGTGTTTTTAAAGAATCCGCCGTTACTAATTTTTGATGAAGCGACATCGGCACTTGACTTGGAAAGTGAGCATACGATTCAAGAAGCGATGGAGCATCTCGCATCTAATCGAACAACATTTATTGTTGCGCACAGGTTAGCTACGATAACGCATGCTGATCGAATTGTTCTTATTGAAGATGGGGAGATCAAGGAAGTTGGCTCGCATGATGAATTAATGAAAATGAAGGGACATTATTATGACCTATACCAAGTGCAGCATCTAGATGATGGGACATTATAGAACAGATGCACATGAGAAATTTTGCATGTGCATCTTTTTTCATAGTCTAGGATATTAAAAAATTTGCCCAATAGTTAAATATGGACGTGTTGAGCCCTGTCTAGCTCCAGCGCTCAGAAACTAGGCGTTTTCACGAATCGTTCTACACTAAGTCATCATCCACTTGCAAGCTCACCTTGATTCCTTTATCTCCGTTGACTCGTTCCGTTTCAAATTGGTCGCTTGTTCTTTTGTTCTTAATCTAATTGAGCGAATTGAATGAAAGTTTTTTCATCTTCAATTAATCCACAGGAAGCACACTGTACTCTGTACTTAGGGCCTTGGTATATAGTATGAAAAACTTCTACATTACCATCTTGATAATTATTAATCGTCTCACCTGTAGTTGCATCAATTTTTATCGGCTGAGCAACTTGTTCAATTTTATTAAAACGAGTTTTGTTAGTTTTGCAGTTTGGACAGCGATATGGTTTATTCATAATACCCTCCAAAAAATTGACGTATGCTTAGTTTGTGGCAAAGCAAGAAAAGTATGCATCAACTGATCATTAGAGATATGTTTTGTGAGGAAAAGAAAATTATAGTGGTGAGCCGTCTCCTTCCGTGGACAACGCTTCAGCATCCTTGGTAGCAAAGAACGCTAACAGCGGGATCTTCAGTAGTTGCTTAGAGGAGTATTCGCTTCTTAAAATTCATACTGTCTACGTAGCTTGATAATTAATGTTGGAGGAGGAATACATAAAAAAACTGTTCCACAAGTTTTAGACTTATGGAACAGCTTCTCCATCTTATTTATCTGCCATTTGTTTAAATGCATTTCCTACTGCTTCAATCGTTTCAGCAATGTCCTTTTCCGTATGCTCGGTAGTTAAGAACCATGCTTCATACTTAGATGGTGCAAGATTAATTCCTTGTTCCAGCATCAGTCGGAAGAACGCTGCAAAAGCTTCACCATCACTCGCTTCTGCTTGAGCGTAATTAATGATTTGGTCATCTCCGAAATAAACCGTTAATGCACCGCATAGGCGATTAACAGAGATAGAGATCCCATGGTCACGGGCTTTTTCAAGAATACCTGCTTCAAGTTGTGTACCTAGGGTATCTAATTTTTCATAGACCCCATCTTTTTGCAGGACTTCCAGACAAGCAATACCTGAGGCCATAGATACAGGATTTCCTGCCATGGTTCCTGCTTGATATGCTGGTCCGAGAGGTGCAACCTGTTCCATAATTTCTTTTCGTCCACCGTATGCACCAATTGGAAGTCCACCACCAATAATTTTACCCATTGCGGTCATATCTGGTTCAATTCCATATAGTTGTTGAGAGCTACCGTATGTAAATCGGAAAGCCGTGATAACTTCATCGTAGATAACAAGAGCACCAGCTTCATGAGTTAGGTCATTAACTGCTTGTAAAAAACCTTCCATTGGTTCAACAATCCCAAAATTACCAACAATCGGTTCAACTAATATGGCAGCAATTTGCTCTCCCCACTTATCTAATGCTTGTTTGAGGGCGTTTATATCATTAAATGGAACCGTAATAACATCTTGAGCTACGGATTCAGGTATTCCAGCTGAATCTGGTGTACCTAAGGTTGCTGGTCCGGAACCTGCTTCTACAAGGACTGCATCAAAATGTCCATGATAACAGCCTGCGAATTTAATGATCTTTGTTCGATTCGTATAAGCACGAGCGACACGTATGGTAGTCATCACTGCTTCTGTTCCAGAATTGACAAAACGAACCTTTTCTAATGATGGAATCGCTTCTTTTAGCATTTTAGCAAACTGATTTTCTAGTCGAGTAGGCGTTCCATATAATACACCAGTCGTAGCTGCATGTGCGATTGCTTTTGCAATATGGGGATGTGCGTGTCCTGTAATAATTGGACCATAAGCTCCTAGATAATCAATATATTTATTACCATCAACGTCCCAAAAATAAGCACCTTGGCCACGTTCCATGTATACCGGTGAACCGCCACCTACTGCTTTATAAGCTCGAGATGGTGAATTCACTCCTCCAACAATATGCTTGAGTGCTTCTTTATGAAGCGCTTCTGATTTAGTAAATTCCATGATATTGCCTCCTTTGATATTACATGACCTTTTTTAGCTTGGACGTATAAATATTTCGGATGAAAATAAAGTTGAAAAAGTGAATGACGAAATAAAGCAGGAAGATATAGATACTTGGTAGCATGACCGATGATACAAGCATATTCTGCAATGCTTTAAAGGCAAATCCTGCATGAATGACAGCAATAATAAAAGGCAGGAAGAATAGAAATCCTAGCTGTCTTGTCGCTATTTTTTTCATTTCTTTATTGGTAAGTCCAATGCGATAAAGCGAATGATAGTGACTTAAATCGTTATCAATATCTTGATACATCCGAAAATATAGAATCGATCCAGCTGCTAAAAAGAAAAGGACACTAATAAATATACCAAAAAAGAATAGATAGGACATACTATCCTTCATCGAACTGTAGATTTCAGCTTGAGAATCTGGATAAATTTCGTCTGTGGTTGTATAAGGAAGAATATCCATAATGGTATCTACATGATGAACCCAATTTGGTATGTCCATTACATAATAAAAGTATTTTTCATCAGCAGTAGCATGTTGAATAAATTGCTCAAACGCATGATCGGAAACGATAAGCTGAAAGGAGCTATAGACAGTTGAATTTAAATCAGAATCTATAGTTGATACCGACAGTTCTGCTCGCTCATTAGCAGACTTAAACGTAAGCTTCTCTGGAAAATCCATCGTGTAGGATCTTATAATATCCTGAATAAGAATAAGCCCCTCGTTATCTTTAAGCTTGCTTGGCACTTCCCTATCATTCAGTTGAAGCATAGCCTTATAATCCGAATACTTATAGACTATAAAGGGAGTATCGTTCCATTTATCAATCGTCGATATAGAATACAAACGGGTTGGATAGACTGTCAAAGCTTCGAATGGAACATAATTTTGTTGGAAGGCGCTTTCTATTTCAGCAACATTCGCTTCAAATGCTTCGCGATTTTCCTCCCCACCACTAATTAAGGTAACATCCTGTGGTGCAAATCGTTCTGATTCTTCTTCAACACTTTGAAATAATCCAAATAACACACCTGAAGAAGTAAAGGCTACTGCGCTTAAAATAGTTACTATAAATAATAAGCGTGCATGATCCTTAAGTTTATAAGTTAAATCAGAGATCATTAATAGATTTAAATCTTTATATAAATATTTTTTTCGCCGGCGTAAAACGGTTGTAAAGCCAATGATAAACTGCGTAAACAAAAAATAAGTACCTGGAATGATCAGGGCCAGTATAATGAACATACGATATAATATAGAAATCATATCGGAAGTATAGGCCAGATAATAGGAATACCCAATAGCCGTGAGTGCCAGTAAGCTTAATATCCATGAAAATCGAGGTTTTTCTTTCGGCGTTTTAGTACCTCGAAACACTTCCATAATCGATTTTGTACGCAAGGACCAGACAACCGCAATAGAATTTAGCTCAAACATAATAAAGAATAGAGCTACGGTTATACCAATTGCTTTCCATGACAAGTAGAAGGGAAGAATTTCTCCCGTCCCTAAAATAGCAGAAAAAATCATTAAAAAAAGCTTTGTTAATAGTGCTCCTATGATGATACCAGTAATGATAGAGGCAAGCCCAATAATGGTGTTTTCTGTTATTAACAAGCGGTTTAATTGTGATTTACTAATTCCTAATGTCGTTAGTAGCCCATACTCTTTTTTTCGAGATTTAATAAAAGAGGTAGTAGAATACAGAACGAATAAGAAAGAAAATAGATATATAAATACTTCTGAAACGATTATTCCACTTTGGACAATATCTCTAAAGTCGTATTTTTCTATCTTTGGATGAAAAATAACGACAGCGTACATGAAAAAAACAATCACTGCAAACATACAACTCAAGAAGTAACTAAGGTATGTACGGGTGTTCCGTTTCACATTGTTAAAAGCGAATTGTCTGAAGGTCATTCGTATTGCCTCCTAGTAAGGACTGCACATTTAAGATGTCTTGAAAAAAGCTTTGACGATTATCACCACGATGGATTTCATTAAATAACCTTCCATCCTTAATAAAAATGACCCGCCCACAAAAACTCGCGGCAAAAGGATCATGGGTGACCATTACCGTAGTTGCTTGATTTTCTTGCTGTAGCTGCCTAAGTGATTCCATTACTTGGAGGGAAGCTTTTGAATCAAGATTTCCTGTCGGTTCATCTGCAAATATAATGGTTGGATCATGAATGATCGCTCTGGCAATAGCGGCACGCTGCATTTGGCCACCAGATACTTCCATAATTCGCTTATGAATGATCGTATCAATTCCAAGCTGCTTCGATACCGTTACTAATCGTTTTTCCATTTCTTTTACCTTCATTTTATTTAACGTCAAAGGTAAAAGAATATTTTCTCCTATGGTTAACGTCTCTAATAGATTATAGTCTTGAAAGATAAACCCCATTTCCTTTCTGCGGAATTTGGCAAGTTTTTGTTGTGAGAAGGAAGTTAAGTTTTTTTCATTAATGATTATTTTTCCAGAACTCGGCACATCGATAGTGGATAAGAGGTTTAATAACGTTGTTTTACCACTACCTGATGGTCCCATAATACCAATAAATTCACCTTTATTAACAGTTAAGTGGAAATGATGTAGGGCTTCGTAGGATCTTCCGCGTTTACTTCCATATATTTTTGTTAAGTTATCTGCTTTAAGTACTTGCATGGTTTACCTCCTATTCGCGATGCTTTAGTGCTGTAGCTGCTCTGCTCTATATAGTATAGTAAAATACTGCATCATTCCTCTATTGTTCTTTCTTTCAAATGAAAAAATTAACCTTACAGTCTTGTAAGGTTAGCTTAAATGAAAGTGAATGGTCACAGTTGTTCCCGCACCCTCCTCAGACGAAATGAATAGATCATGTCCGAGTTCTTGGCAAATTTCTTTTGAAAGATAAAGCCCCATACCAGTAGATTCTCGAAATTTTCTTCCATTACGCCCTGTGAAGAAGGGGTCAAAAACCCTTGTTAGATCTTCACGCGGGATACCATAACCAGTATCCTTTATCTCGAGGGAGAGTAGCTTTTTCTTTTTCGTAGTGGAAAAGTATATATACTTTGAATCAGGCTTTGAGTATTTAATGGCATTCGAAACAGCTTGGTTAAGAACGAATCGTAGCCATTTAGGATCTGTCGTAATCTTCTCATGCTCATCCATTGCCAGTTCAGGAAATACTTGATTACGGATAAAGCTTGATTTGAAATCTTGAATCACTTCTTTTACAACATTTCGTATCGCAACCTGTTGTACATGGAAATCTCGATCGAATTTTTGCAAGCGTGATTGATATAATGCTAAATCTAAGCCTTGCTGCATTCGTTCTAACTCCTCTTCCATACTATGTAAGAAATGATGAGGAAGCTGTAATTTTTCTTTTTGTAAGGTTAAATGCATGACAGATACAGGTGTTTTCATTTGATGTACCCATTGTTGAATAAAGTGAAATTCCATTTGTTTTTGCAATTTAAGCTGCTCAATTTCCTCGGCATATTGATTTGACTGCAGATCATGCTGTCTTTTAAGATTTTCCAGTAAACGATTTGGTGGATCTGGTAGCCAATTACTATATCCCTCATCTCGGTGAATGATCATATAATAATCGCGTAGTCGATAATAACGATAAGCTAAAAAGAGTAAAAGGCAACATGTAAGCAAAATAAGTAAATAATAGATGATATCCCAACTTAATGGCACGGAAGTAATACCGTAAAAAAGCTGTATAATCGCTATTACAAGAAAGAGCTGTAGATAGAAAAAAAGGATAAATGGAATACTATCTTTTAAAAAGTCTTTCATTGTTGCTCGCTCCAAGTATTAATCATTTTATAACCAGCGCCTCGTACTGTTTGTATGCTTTGTTCTATTCCAATGTCTTCTAGTTTCTTACGAAGACGTGTAATATTAACAGATAAAGTATTATCATCAACAAACTGCTCATCATCCCAAAGCATTTCTAATAAGTAAGTTCGAGATAATACTTGATTAATATTATCCATAAACGCTTTTAATAAAATAAATTCATTTTTTGTTAATAGCGCTTTTCGTTCTTGGAACATAGCTTCCATTGCTGTTAAATAGAGACTAAAACCAGCAACCTCTAGTAAATCAGCTTGCTTACTGCTAGCATATTCTCCATAAATTCGCCTCATAATACCTTTTATTTTTGCTTGAACAACATCGAAATTAAAAGGCTTTGTTATATAATCATCTCCACCATTTTCAATTGCCATTACTTGATCCATTCCAGAATCCCGCGCAGAAATAAAGATAATCGGACAATTAGATACACTGCGAATTTTACGGCACCAATAAAATCCATCGTACCTGGGTAGATTGATATCAAGTAGAATTAAATGAGGTTCAATTTCCATGAATTCTTCTAGAATATGTTCGAACTCTGTTACAATGCTCACGTTGTATTCATACTTTTCAAGGTAATCCTTCAATAATCCGGCTATTTTAGGATCATCCTCAATGAGGTATATTTTTTTCATCTCTTGCCACCGTCCTTTTCTTCAATAAAGGGAAGTGAGTATCTAGTTCCAACCAGAAGTAAGGATGGACATGATACACGTATTGTTTTACTTCTATAGCATTCATTCTATCCTATCTTATCCAGAATATAAAATAAATGACAAGCATACTTCGTCTACTGCATAGATATAGAATAACACTAGGTAGAGGGGATAGGATGGTCATCGTGCTTTGGTTAGTGATCGGAGGGGTTATTACAATATTAATAAGAAGCCTTATTGATTTTATTCGAGGAGGAAAGGTTCAGAAGCGACTGCGTGAAAGTGGATTTTCTTTAGAACTTTTCTATGCACTTCTTATTATATATTGCATCGTGATTGTTGGGTTTGCAGTTATTTATTTTTTGTTATCGATGGAGGGCATTATTCTAGTAGAAAATGGAGAACTGAGACAGGTGAATGCGCTAGGATCGATGATACATTCTTTATATTTTAGCGGAGTAACAATACTAACAATAGGTTATGGGGATATAACACCAATTGGAATTGGTCGGTTCATTGCTTTAATCGAAGCGCTGGTTGGTTATATTCTTCCAACTGCATTCGTACTGCGACTTGTCCAGAATCAGGAGCGAAGCAGAGATCAATGAAACGTATGCTCTAATATGCTATAGTAAAGATAGAAACAGTTATTTGGAGGGATAAAATGACAGTACAAGCAGGAGAAAAAGTAGCTAATTTTACATTACCAGACCAAGATGGGAATCAAGTGAGCTTATCCGATTTCCAAGGCAAGCATGTTGTTCTCTATTTCTATCCAAAGGATATGACACCGGGCTGTACGACGGAAGCTTGTGATTTTCGTGATGCTCATGAAAGCTTTAAAGAATTAGATGCTGTAATTATTGGAATTAGTCCTGACCCAACTACATCGCATCAGAAATTTATGGAAAAACATGATCTCCCTTTCTTACTTTTAGCAGATGAAGACCATCAAGTGGCTGAACAATTTGGAGTATGGAAGCTGAAAAAGAATTTTGGCAAAGAGTATTATGGCATTGAACGGTCAACGTTTATTATTGATAAGGAAGGAACATTGCAACAGGAATACCGGAAAGTTAAAGTGAAAGGGCATGTGGAAGAAGCTCTAACCTATATTCGTGAGCGACTAAACTAAATTAAGAGGTAGTAGGTAGCTATTCAAGGCTACACAGCTTGTAGACGTACATCATCTACAAGCTTTTTTCTTGCATCATTTTTTAACACCATATGCTAAAAGACTTCAGTTTGATCTTCCATCCCGTATATTGATGAGAACGGATCTAATAAATGCATCACTAGCAAACCGACCGTGGCTTTTCTGAAATATTGTCATAGTTCACATTCAGGTTGAATAGATTATAGTACTATCAACTCTATTAAAGAAATCTGAGGTGGTTACGTTGGAAATACAAAGAAGATCGACAAGAATTGGGAGAATAACTAGTGTGCAGAGTAGAGGATATCGTATCATTAAACGCTTATTCGATATTATTGGTAGTACAATATTGTTACTTTTACTAGCGCCGGTCATGTTTTATATTTATAGGAAAATAAAAAAATCTGAAGGAAAGCCTGTTTTCTATCAAGAGCTTCGATCTGGGGCAAATAATAAACCATTTGTTTTATATACATTTCGTACAACTACGACTCCTTCACGTGTTATACATGGTTTTCCTCCATATCCATTTCCACCTTCATGGCAGTCAGGGGTGCCAAATGAATTTACCTTCATTCCTAATCCGACCGTAACGATAACCTCAACCGGATTGTGGTTAAGAAAGTATAAATTGGATAAGCTACCAATGTTGTTTCATGTATTCATTGGTGACATGAGCTTTGTTGGACCACAATCAGAACTTCAGGAAATAACAGAATTTTATAATGTATATCAAAAGCAACGATTAAAAATTCGACCAGGTATAACCGGTGTCGTTCAGCTTGCGAATAAGAAAAAATTAACGTATAAACAGCAACTGGAAATGGATTTAAATTATATTAAATATCATACTTGGCGGACAGACATACAAATACTTTGGAAAACCATAAAAAAGGTAGTCTAACCGTTCATCCTACCTTCCTGTTCTATTGGCTGAAAAACCATTAATATAGAACTAAGTAATGGAGATAGGAGAGAATCAATCATGATATTATTCACGGCAAGCATTTCTGAAAAACATCAGAATCGACTATTAGAAAAATATTCCGAGCAGACGTTTGTTTTTGGGGGGGGAAGGAAGAATTAGAAACACATATTGCAGATGCCGAAATAGTGGTTACGTATGGAAATGATATCAATGATCGTCATATCGGTCGGGTAATTCGGTTAAAGTGGCTGATGGTATTATCAGCAGGAGTCGACGAATTACCACTACTTTCAATAGAAAGAAAAAACATTCTACTTACAAATGTAAGTGGAATTCATAAAACGCCAATGGCAGAGTACGTTTTTTCAATGCTATTACAGGTTTACCGTCAGGCAAAGCAACTATATGAGAATGAAAGCAATCATCGATGGGATCAACGAGTTAATATGGTAGAACTTTCGGGAAAGACAATGCTCATTCTTGGTACAGGTGCGATTGGTCAAGAGGTAGCTCGCCTTGCAAAAGCGTTTCAATTACAGACCATTGGTATCTCACGTAGTGGGCAAGCACTCGAGAACTTTGATGCGATTTATATAACGGATGAATTATATCGATTATTACCCTATGCAGATATTGTTGTATCTGTTTTACCGAGTATGAAAGAAACAAAGAGATTATTTACGATCAAGCATTTTCAACAATTACCAGAACAAGCTGTGTTTCTAAACATGGTCGTGGTGATGTTGTAGCTGAAGAAGTTATTAGAAGCTATCCAAAAGGAGTACATAGCACATGCTATCCTCGATGTGTTTGAAGTGGAACCGTTACCAATAGACCACTCATTCTGGGAAGAGGAAAATATTATGATAACACCGCATATCTCTGGATTGTCAGAGCAATATGTAACGAGATCTCTAGAAATTTTTCTACAACACCTTGATACGTATATAAGTGGGTAGTATGATTTTATCAATAAAGTGGATGTCAGGAGGGGATACTAATGATGCGAATTTATACACGCTCTGGAGATAAAGGCGAAACATCATTACTATATGGAAAGCGGGTTGTCAAAAACGACATGCGAGTGGAGGCTTATGGGACCTGTGATGAAACAAATTCAATGATTGGACTGGCCCTAAGCTTTTTACAAGAAGAAACGTTTAAAGGGAAAGAACAGTTGCTGGATAGGATGTACCGTGTCCAAACCATATTGTTCCATGTAGGTTCAGAACTAGCTACACCTGTTGGTAAGGAAGTAACATGGGAATTGAAGCAAAAGCATATTAAGGAATTAGAAGATCAAATAGATGATTGGGATGCGCATTTGCAGCCGTTAAAGAATTTTATCCTTCCATCTGGTCATCGAGCGTCGGCGGCATTGCATGCAGCGAGAACAGTAGCTCGCCGTGCAGAAAGGTTGGCAGTAGGAATTAAGGATGTAAATCCACTTGTCGTAGCTTATTTAAATCGTATTTCTGATTTTTTGTTTGTTGCAGCGCGTTATATTAATCAATTACTAGGTGGAGAAGAGAGACCACTAGAAGTAGATGTCTAATAGTGGAATTATTATCAAATGAGAATTAGGTTATATAAACGATGGAATATAATATACTAATATTGACAGAATACATGAAGAAGGCGTAAACTAATTATAAAGATTATAAATTAATAATTAATTATCATTTATAGAAACTATTGAAAGCGAGGTGGATGAGGGTGTCTGAAAATCGATTACAGGAAGCAATAAATACATTAAAAGCGTCAGGCGTCCGGATTACACC
Organism: Virgibacillus sp. AGTR; assembly: GCF_016919725.2. Lineage (GTDB taxonomy): Bacteria > Bacillota > Bacilli > Bacillales > Amphibacillaceae > Virgibacillus > Virgibacillus salarius. The sequence continues at coordinate 2,298 of NZ_JAJERH010000075.1, read as the reverse complement.
ACAACGACATGCGGTTCTTGAGTATCTTCTCAATGCTATGGTTCATCCAACAGCTGATGATATTTATAAAGCACTTGAAGGTAAGTTTCCAAATATGAGCGTTGCCACTGTTTATAATAATCTCCGGGTTTTACGAGAAATTGGTCTTGTACGCGAGCTAACCTACGGTGATGCATCCAGTAGATTTGATTGCAACACATCGGATCACTATCATATCATCTGTGAGTCATGTGGAAAAATTGTTGACTTTCACTACCCACCATTGGATGAGGTAGAGTCATTAGCTGAACAGGTTACTGGATTTAAAGTCAGTCATCATCGCATGGAAGTGTATGGTAAATGCGAGGAATGCCAAGAGACAGCTACCAAAAAGCACTAATTAAATGTTATCTGCTCCAAATACCTATTTAAGGTGTTTGGAGCTTTTTCTATAAAAATTTCATAAATAGGTATAAGGTCATAGGTATTTATACTAAAAAATTCGCCAGTCGTGGCGAATTTTTATTTAACGTACGATAGTAAAAACACTTTATTCTATTTAGAAGGTGAAATATGTGCTATTGATTCTTTTCTTTTTGCTTCGCCCTTATTTCTTTACGATAACGACGTGTGTTATATTTCTCATCGAATTCCTTACCTTCTAGATCTTTATCCAAGGTTAATGGCTGTTTACAATGCATACAAGCATCTACTCGTCCAAGCATTTTTGTAGGTTTTTCACAGTTTGGACATACGATTGGAACTGCTTTTAATGATAGTGTTCCAATCCAAAGATAGACAACGCAGCTTAAAATAACCATAATAACACCGAGAATAAAGAAGATTACCATTAACCATTCTATTCGCTTGGTCAAAATGCCACCATACATTAATAAAATACCAACAAACACTAGGATTAAGGCAAATGATCGAATTTTATTTATCTTACTCGAATAGACTATCTGAGCCATGTCGAACCTCCTTATTCATACACTAGGTAGTATAGCATATTTTAATAGAAAATTTGATTGTAAGAAAGGATTTCAAATATCGACAACGAAATATAGTATAAGTAAGCGAATCAACTAAACATATATGAAAGAAATTAAAAACTGGAGGAAATCGCAATGGAAAATTTCCTGAGACCCATTTATCAAAAACATGCAAGTGATTCTAATACATTAGGCGTATTAATTCTTGAGAAAACAAAGCCAGATAGCCCAATTACTGATAACTTTGACGTTATATTACTAATTATTGTGAAGGAATCACAACAAGATTGGTATGTCAAGCACTATGAATTTGATCATAAAACCTGTGCACTACATATGGTAAAAGAAGATTTATTAATGAAGTGGATTGATACGAGCGGTTATCGAACTGCTGTAGAATGGATTATTTATGGAAAGGTGATTTTTGATCGTAATGAGTACATCCTTCAGCTGAAAAGTCAATTACGAGATTTTCCTGATAATAAGCGTGATTTAAGAAAAGCCATTGAATTCGGTAAATTAGTGAAAAGTTATAATGAAGCGAAAGAATTGTTTGAATCGGAGGAATATAAGGATACGAATAGCAAAATACTATACTCCTTACACTATTTAGCACGACTTGCAGTTATTGAAAAAGGGTATTATCCAGAGGTTACTGTTTGGAGTCAGGTTAAGCAAATCGATCTTGAAGTATATAAGCTATATGAAGAGTTTATTGAAAGCAATGAAGATATGAAGAAGCGGATTCAGCTAATGCTGATAGCAATGGATTATGTCATTAGCAGTAGAGCAAAGGTTTCCGTAAAGCATTTATTAGATATTATGGAAACAAGTGAAGATGCTTGGTCTTATGCTGATCTGAAATCATTGCCAATGATCTCACCGTATTCGTTGGATTTATCTGCTATAATTGCCTACTTGGTAGAGAAGGACATTATTTTAACGGTAAGAGAAGAAACAAAGGGAGCAGGTGTTTACCATCGTAAGTACAAAATTCATGATTAGTGGAACCACCTTCTGCTTGAATGCATAGGATTATATGGGTGATGCAGGAATACAAACGGTTAATACTGCATCCCCTTTGATATTTTTATTAAGGTGCTATTAAAAAAATGTAAAATAACCGTTGACTTTGTAATATAACCATGATAAAGTTAAATCCGTCGCAAAAATCCGGTTTGGATTTAACGACAGAAAACAAAAAAATATAAATTGTTTGTTGACATAAAACTAGCAAACATGATATATTAATAAAGTCGCCAATTTGAACAGCAAAAAAGTTAAGTGAAAAAAGTTATTGACTTGAGCTGATAAAATTGGTATAATA
>NZ_JAJERH010000074.1 GCF_016919725.2 Virgibacillus sp. AGTR | reverse complement strand
TTTGCAAAGTTAGTTGAGGCCGTGCCCGCGGAAAGCGAAGTAATTAGTCGGAGCATTGCCCAATATACATCCAACATTTCAAAATAACTACTTGGCTTAACGCAGTCATTGCACTGATTTTATACTTTCTTAACTTAGAACAAAAGCGCAAGCGCTCGAATAGAAACGTAGCGACTTAGGCGAGTCAACAGATATAAAGAAATCACGGTGTGCTTGCAAGACGATGATGACTTAGATTAGGGCGAGTGATTTGTGTAGCCGCCTCGTTTCTGGGCACTGGAGCTAGACATGGCTCAACATGCCCATTTATCCACATGGGTTAATTTTATAAATTCCTTCATTTCCTAGACTATTAAAAAACAGGCTCGCAGCATATTGCAAGCCTGTTTTTTAATAGTTACGATTTATTCCCTATTTACGTAAGGTTAATCGCTATTTTACCAAACTGCTTGTTTTCCTCTAAATGATCAAACGCCTTTTGAATATTTGACAATGAGAACGTGCTATCTACGATTGGGTGTACATTATATTGCACAATATGATTAAGCATAGCACGAAGCTCCTCTCTACTCCCCATCGTCGAACCTAGTAATTGATATTGACCATAAAAGAATTCCCGCAAATTCAGATGAATCATGTCTTCTGTAGTTGCTCCAAAAACTACCATTCTCCCTCCTTTTCTTAATACTTCTAATGAACGTTGAAAGGTTGCCCGTCCAACACTATCTATAACAAGGTCAACCGTTTCATCGGCTAAAGCCTCCGTCCAATTAACATCATTACTGAGCGTAATATCTGCTCCCAATGCTTTTGCCTGCTGTAATTTCTTTTCACTTCGAGACGTTACAATAACCTTTGCTCCCATATTCTTTGCAAAGGAAATAATAAATGTTGATACGCCACTACCAGCCCCCGTAATAAATATAGTTTCGCCTTTCTTTATTTGTCCCTTTGTGACTAATGCGCGATATCCTGTTAATCCAGAAAGCGCTAAAACGCCGGCTTCTTCCCAGGAAAGATGTTGTGGCTTGTCTTCTAATTGCGCTGCGTCTATGGCAATCTTTTCAGCGAACGTACCATGATCAGGCATACCTAAAATGTCAAATCCCTGAGGTGGAGCGTCACTATTAGCCTCCCATCGTAATGCAGGATTGATAATAACCTCATCACCTGGTTGAAAATGGTCTACTTCATCACCTACCTGCTCAACTATACCTGCTCCATCTGATCCTAATATTAAAGGCTCTTTCTTTCCTTTTCTTCGGTTAGGAATATACAAATCACGGCGGTTTAATCCTGCTGTTTTTAAAGAAACTACTACCTCAGTGCCTTTTGGGACTGGGACACTCATTTCACGTATTAACAGTTTTTCATCTTCATGTACAAAACCCTTCATCATTAGTCGCTTCTCCCCTTCTACACATGTATTACCATTGCTAGCTAAATAGTAAATCGTGCTTTTGATAGTATGAACCAAATAATTCTAGTTGCTGTATATCTATAATATCATGAGAAAATAACGGAACATAGATCTTTTCCTGGCTAGGAAATGTACATTCGATCTGATGTACATACTTTTGCTCATATTCCTTACGTTGTATCAAAAATTCACCATCAGCTTGCTCTGGTAACAATTTATTTATGATTAATGTTTTCACATGTAAATGATATTTTTCAAGTAATTGAATTGCTTTCTTTGTTTCCACAATCGGTAGCCGCTCCGGGTTGAGAACAAATATAAAGCTTGTATTAGCTTGATCTAAAAGCAGTTCTCTAGCCTTAGAAAAACGCTTCTGTCGTTGGCTAAGTACATCATATATTGGATCTTCGACAGGATCGCCATCATTTAAAAGCTGACTATAATTCTGATTTGTTTTCCTCCTTCGCTGTAATAATCCATCTATCCAAATGCCCATAAGTTCAGGAAGGGTAAGAAGTCGTATTGTATGACCAGTAGGTGCTGTGTCAACTATTAAATGATCATAATGATCCTGTTCATCAATAATTATAGAAATAAGTTTGTTAAATAACGCTGATTCATCTGCACCAGGAGAAGCTTTAGCTGTATCTAATTGCCGATTCACTTCTTCAATCATCCCAGCATGCATCATCTTTTTAATATTTTCCTTTACACCCATTATATAGTTGTTCGTTTCTTTTTCAGGATCAATTTCGATAGCAGATAATAATCTAGTGATTTGGGTTATTTGCCCGCCAATTTCCCGTTTGAAAATATCTCCTAGATTATGAGCAGGGTCTGTAGAAATGAGCAAAGTTTTCTTGTTTAATCTTGCAGCTTCCCATGCAAGTGCTGCTGCAGATGTAGATTTACCCACTCCCCCTTTTCCGCCAATAAATACAATCTTATTTAGTAACGTTGCCATTTGAATCTCCTTTTGATTTTTATTAACAGCACCGAATACCGGATAAAGGTGATTTTTCCATCCCCATTCGCAAATGCCAATCATGAAAATTCTCCACTATGTACGGATAGAGTTCTAATGTATAATAGTAGACTGGATTAGGAATGCCAATCATTTCTGAATATAGTAGTAAGAGAAACACATCATCTTCTTGCCTAAGTTCTCGGGCGATTTCTTGACGATGGGGCATGCTAATCATTTCCTCATACCATTGAATGCACCGCTTCCAATGTTTAAACATGTAATCACTCCTTCACCGAAAAAGGGGCTGTCAAAAAGTGAAACTTCAATCAGTGGAGGTTTTGTTTATCCCCCACGAATGGGATCAGTACCACAAGGGTATGACCTAAAGACCTTTGAAACCATCGGACATTTACTGGCAGTCAATCCCTCACTTACCTATGTTGTTTTTACTTGATTGCTTGAAGTGGGGGTCTTACTGCCAGTTATATGTGGGATAAAAACTAGCCCTTTTCCAACATGACTGAATTGTATTCCCTTCTAACTGCTAGGCTCTCCTGCAATCTCTCTTCAGAGGATTCACACACACACGCTCACGCTTCCAACAGATGTCTCGTATATTCCAGTTACTTTAATCTAGGCGATTTTTTATAGAAGACACGCCCTTCATTAATTGTCATCATCCAATGGTTTCCCATCGTTTCCTCTCAATACAGAGAATGCAGTTATACTTATCCAAAGTGCAAATATAAAGATAATTGCACCAAAAATAAATAATAATATATCAGGAGATGAGCCTAACCACGACCATTCAAATAAAACCTGCTGGAACATCGCATAAAGTGTCATAAACATTAAGAACACCATTGGTATGAATACAACTGCATAGTTTCGCCCTAATCGTTTCAACCAAACTGCGATAAGCATCAAACTAATCCCTGCCAGTAACTGATTGGCTGTACCAAATAGTGGCCAAAGTTGATAACCTCCAGACCCAAATCCTTTCGGACCTTCTGGTAATAATACAAGCGCAGCACTCGATGCAACTGCCACAGTTGTTGCCACATGTGTCCGTGTTAACACTGGAAGATTATACTCACTACCTAATTCAGCAATGATGTAACGCATGAGTCGAACAGAAGTATCTAAAGTCGTAGCTGCGAAACTAACGACAATAATCGATACAATCGTAACTGCTACATCTGGAGGAATGGCAAGTCCCCCTGCCAGAACAGCGGCCCCTTCAACAAAGGTACCAAGTCCAGAAGCATTGGCATCAGAGAAGCTGCTATAGGTAGCCATAAATTCATCGGTACTAGCAAAAAAAGTAGCAACAGCAAGAATCGATACTAATGCTAATATTCCTTCACCTACTGCTCCTAAGTAGCCTACAAATCTCGCATCTGTTTCCCTATTCAATTGCTTTGACGATGTTCCTGATGAAACAAGTCCATGAAAACCTGAAATTGCCCCGCATGCTATCGTAATAAATAATAAGGGAAGCCAAGGTGTATCTGGGTTAGCATTCGTAGCTGGAGCAGTTATTTCTGGGTTAGTAAATAATAATCCTAAGTAAAGAATTCCTAGTCCCACTACAAGCTGATGTGAATTAATAAAATCTCGTGGCTGTAATAATTTCCAAACCGGAAGTGTTGAGGCAATATAGACATAAATCATCAAAATGACGATCCAAATTAAAAATGCCGAAGAAACCGCTCCTAAACCAAATAAACCAGCTCCAGCTTCACCACCCATATAATGAACGAGATCAAATTGAAGAAATTCTACCTTACTAGCAACAATTGCAGTTAAATACATAATTGCTAATGCTAACACGGATGGAATAAGCATTTTTCTGTTTCGTTTATATACAGCATAACCGATCCAGATAGCTAATGGGATTTGAATAAATACAGGAAGCACACTTGCTGGGTAAGATATAAATAAATTTGAAATTACCCATGCAAAGACCGCATTGACCATTAACACTAGAATTAAAATGATAAATAAAAACAGTATCTTCGCTCGTTGACCAATTAAACGATGTGCTAATGTACCTACAGATTGACCTTTATTTCGTACTGACAAGACCAATGTTCCAAAATCATGCACACCCGCAGCAAATACAGTTCCAAGTATTACCCACAGAAAAGCTGGCAGCCATCCCCAATAAACGGCAATTGCCGGACCCAATATTGGTGCAGCACCAGCAACCGAAGTAAAATGATGCCCCCATAGTACGAATTTATTTGTGGGAACAAAGTCCACTCCATCACTGTAACGATGTGCTGGTGTCACATAGGTTGGATCAAGTTTAAAAATTTTTTTCGCTACAAAACGCGAATAGTAGCGATAACCTAATGCAAAAACGATCATACCTATTAATGCAACTAAAATACCTGACACTTCTTTATCCCTCCTTTATCAAGTAAAGACCCGTCCAATTTTAGCACGTAATTTTTTTAAGACGTATCTGTATGAGAATATGTGAATACGCTTTATTTTAGTACTGTCTTTCTGCTTTTACATGATTCATTCAACCCTTATGTATGGTTTAAAAGGTAATCCCTTATTTATACAGGAAGGATATTTAATAAGGGATCACCTTTTTATTTGAGTCCATTCATACAATTTATAAAACGTGAAACTTCAATCAGTGGGGAGGTTGTTTATCCCCCACTTATCCATTTTGGGTTCACTTTATTGCTTGAAGTGGGGGCTTACTGCCAGTTATATGCGGGATAAAATAACTACAGCTACAATTGTTGTAATGACTAATCCTACGATAACAGGTATAAAGTTTTTACGTACTAATTCCATTACCGATACACCACAAAAACCAGCAATAGCGATTAAAGAAGACCATGCAACGAGCGTACCACCACCAGTCCATATCGAACCCATTTGCCCTATTGCTGCAAGGGTGGTTGCATCAATGGAACCGTTTTGTAATGATGCCGCTAGAGAACCAGTAAGTGGAAGCCCTGAAAAACCAGAGCCATCAAGCCCTGTAATAATACCAATAAGCAAAACGCTGAATCCAGCTAACAATGCACTTTGTGGAAGATATTCTTGAATCGATTGAACGAGATCAAATAGGAATGCAGGTGAACGCTTCTCCATACCTAAAATAGCTCCTGCAAAGTCTGAACTACCTAAAAAGAAAAATCCAGCAATTGGAATAACCGGACCCATTGCCTTAAAAGCAAAAACAAATCCATCTGTTATATGTGTTGTTATATAATCGAGCGCATGCTGCCTACGAAATGCAATGGTCGATAATAATAGCAAGATAACTGCAACACCACCAATAAATGCTGCTCCATCTCTTCCTTCTAATCCGCTCATTCTTCCTGTATTAAGCTTTTCATAAACCATGTAGCTAACGACACCAGTTAATGCCAAAGGGACAAGAATAGCAAATAATTTACTCCATACACGTAGTTCATTCGTATGTTGACTTTGTGTATACTCCTTTGTTGTTTGAATGTTTTCAAGTTCTATGTTGTTTCGCACATCCTCCTTCGATCGAATTGTTTTTCGATACATTATATAAGCAAGCATAATAGCAATACCACCTGTTATAAGTGACAAAATAAGTGCTTGATCGGCAACCACAGCTGTTTCTACTCCTGCTGAGGTAGCAGATAAATTGGGGGCAACTTGCACAATATAATCAGAGGAAAGTGCCATTCCTTGACCAGCTATTGCTATTGCTACTGCAGCCGTAATTGCTGGTAGACCTGCTCGGATTGCAGCGGGTACCAAAAGCGCACATATTAGGGGTACTGCTGGTGTTGGCCAAAAGAATAGAGATATCAAATAGGTAGCAATAACTAAAACAAAATAAGATATATGACCATTTACCATTATTTTTTGTATTGGCTGAATCATTCGTTTATCTGCACCTAAATCACGTAATGAATTTAATAACGCGAGCATAAAGGTGATGATTAAAAAAATACTAAATAGTTCTTGTGCTGCTACAAGATTTGCATGAAATATTGCGGTAAATCCAGCAATTAGACTACCTTTATAAACCCACGCAATAATAAATGTACCAAATAACGTTGGTAATACGATTCCCTTCCGCATGACCATTGTGCCTATAATTAGTAAGGTAAACAAACCATATAAAATATGGGATATTGAAAGCTCCACGCCAACCTCTTCCTCTCCAATGGATGTGCTATAGCCTATGCAATTCGTACATGTTTAGTTCTTCTAGCGTTGGGTATGATAATAATGAAAGATTGATAAGGAGGTAATTTTAATGAAACCATTTATAAAAGAATATACAAATGATCAGCAATTAAAGGAAGCTATTCAAATACTAAAGGATAAAGGTATTCATAAAGAAGATGTGTATGTTTTATCCCATGATGATGATCGAACAAACCGAATAGCTGATGGTGCGGATGCGAATACCATAGGAATAAGGGAAATGGATATTGGACATGCCGTTGGTAATCTTTTTAGTACACAAGGTGATGAACTAAGAACGAAATTAACCGAAATAGGATTCTCTCAAGCAGAAGCTGAAAACTATGAGGAAGATATGGATGAAGGAAAAGTACTCTTGATTGTAACTAACCATGAGGAAGTTAATAGGTATTTACAATAAAAGCATAAATCTCTACTATACAGTAGTTTTTCATAATTAAACGTTTTAATCTGTCAGTAAGAAAAAGATAACTTGCTTATGATAGGCAAGTTATCAATGCTGTTTCACCAATTCTAATTGGGTGAAGCAGCTTTTCTCATAGTCTAGGAAGAAAATATAAAATTTACCCATTTGGATAAATAGGGGCGTGTTGAGCCGCGTCCAGCTCCAGCGCCCAGAAACGATGTGACTTCACAATCGCCCGCCCTACGAGCTGACTAGCTCCAGTCGCTACGTTTCTAATGCGCTTTTGTTATGAAATAAAGATAATAAAGAGCTTGGGAAAAAACAAAATATTTCTTACTCTGAATAATCATTTTATCAGTCTCGATAATAATTGCCGCAATTGATTAAGCTTGATTTCACCTCTCACTATAACTCTAAACTACTAAATAGAAAATAGTGGGCAAAATCCTCGAGTCAATAACTACCCACTAATCTTCGTATATTTATTATGAGGAAAACTCCTAGATTAAGCGGACATACGTAATAGTGTACGTGGTTGTTTTTGAAATAAAAAGAACACAAGAACCGTACTTAATATAAAGCCAGGTAACATGTACGACCCGTTATATAGCAACGAGTATAACCATACAGGCTGACCTTCTGGCGCAAATTCACCAAAGAATACAATCCCTCCAGTGAAATGGGCTAAAAAGCGTAAAGCTGATCCTAAAAACACGCCTACAGCAATATAATATAGGCTTGTTTTCGTTTTTCCTTCTTTAACTGCTGCTTGGACAGGTTTTGCAAAAATTCCTGCAAAACCTAATACGGTAAACGCAACAATATAATCTAAGAACCCTTGTAGGGGTACGAAGACTGTTGGCCCAAATAATAATTGTAATCCTCCCAACAGCAATCCAGCTAATAAACCGCCCTTGACCCCCCAGCGAAATGCGACAATAAAAATCGGTATCATCGCAAAGGATATGGAGCCACCTTGAGCCCAAACCTTAAATGATAAAAATGGTATAAAATCCAATAAAAATGCAAAAGCTGCAAAAATGGCTACTTCTACTAAAAATAATGTGCGCCTCATATCTTTCTCCTCCCCTTTTTTATGCAGTTAAGTAACTTATCCATACAAAAAAAGCAATGCCAAGGGGAAGACTTCCTGATGGGGAATCTGCTCACATTACTTTTCTGTCCATCAAAAAAGCCACCATCCCTACGCTAGTACTAACTAACAGGTTCAAAGGGTAAGAACAGTTATGTTCACTCTCAGCCAATTGGCTCCCCCTGTAGGCTTCTAACTTATATTTGCTTCTTTTGTCTTACTGTTTAGTGAAACTTCAATCAGTGGGGGTTTTTGTTTATACCTCTGATTGAGAGATAAACTAATCAGACATTTACCGGCAGTCGATTCCCCCACTTACCAATAATGGTTTCACTTTATTCCTTGAAGTGGGGTTCTTACTATCAGTTACATGTGGAATAAATAAGAAACTACTTTTCACTGCCTATTTACTACAAGTATTGTACATGACATATCGTAAAAACACAACAGCGTTACAACGAAAGATATTCGTCAACATCATTGACACATAATTGAATAGCAGCTTCCCAGAATTCAGGCTTAGTTAAATCTGTATCCAAATGTTTTTTAGCAAGATCCTCTACGTTCATGCGACCAGTATCCCTTAAAAGCGAAATATATGCATCTTCAAAACTATCTTCGTTTTCTTGTGCTTTTGCATAGATACCTAGACTGAAAAGATAACCAAATGTATAAGGGAAATTGTAAAATGGCACCCTTGTTATGTGAAAATGTAATTTAGATGCCCAAAAATTAGGATCATACTCCGATAATGCATCACAATATGCCTCTTTCTGTGCTTCTATCATCAAATCGTTTAATCTTTTCACTGGCACTAATCCTTGTTTCCTTTCTTCATAAAAACGCCTTTCAAAGATAAAACGGGAATGTATATTCATAAAAAAAGCAATGCTCCGCTGAATCTTATCCTCTAATAAACTTTTCTTTTCCGCAATCGAACGTGCGCTTTTTACCGACGCATCTGCAACAACCATTTCAGCAAATGTTGACGCTGTTTCAGCAACATTCATTGCATACCGTTGATTAAGTCCATTTACATCATTCATTACATGTTGATGATAAGCATGCCCTAACTCATGAGCTAACGTTGCAATATTAGATGAAGTACCTGAATAAGTCATAAAAATGCGTGTTTGCTTACTATCAGGGAAACTTGTACAAAATCCTCCCGGACGCTTATTTGGACGATCCTCAGCCTCAATCCACCTATTTTCAAAGGCCATTTTCGCAAAATCAGCCATTTGGGGACTAAACTGATTAAAATGTTCGACAATAAAGTCAGCTCCTTCTTCAAACGACGAAGTCTTAACCACTTTGTTTACTGGTGCTCCAACATCATAAATACTTAGTTTGTTAAGTCCAAGTAGTTTGGCCTTGTTCATAAGATACTCTACAAAGGGATGCTTATATTTTTTTATTGCAGTCCACATCGCATCTAATGTTTCTTTTCTCATACGGTTCAAAGCCAATGGTTCTTGCAAAACTTCATTCCAATTTCTATGCTTATATGTTTGTAAACGAAAGCCAGCTAGGTGGTTTAATGTTTGACCAAATAAACTGGCGTTATTCTTCCAAGCTTTATCTAGCTGTTGAAACACTTGCTTACGATATGAACGGTTTGGGTGTGTTAGTTTATTTGTAGCCTGCCCAATAGAATAGCTTTTCGTTTCCCCATCCTCTACCATATCTACACTCATATTTCCTATAATCACATCGTACATTTGTCCCCAAGCGTGATATCCATCAATTGCCAGATCATTGATAAGAACCTCTTGATCTCGCACCAATTGTTCGTTTGCATGATTTCTAAATTCTTCTAACACATATGCTACATCAACTAAATCCTCACTTTTTACAAGTTGGTCCCATACGATGTCAGGAATGTCGACTAGTTTTTGTTCAAATGTCGTTTGAATCGTATCCATTTCGGCTTTTATTTCATGGCGTCTACTGACTAATAAATTTGCTTTCTCGTCTTTAAGATTCTGTGCACTTAAACAGCTTATAAAAGCAAATGCTTCTCGTACTTTCTTCATCGTTGCTTCCAATTGTTTAATAAGTAACACTAATGTTTCTTTATCTCCGTCTCGTTTCTTAGGAGAAAAGTAAGATACCGTGTTAAAAAGGTTTTTCATTTCTTCCTGTGTGGATTGTAAATATGTATGAAATGCTTTTGAGTCACTACCTCCGGGAAAAATCACGTCTAGATCCCATGTAGGATGTAACGTCTGTTCCATTAAATCGCCCCTCTATTTAAAATTAAATTAATCACCCTAACTACATATTATAACAAAAATAAGAATATTTTCATTAGAAAAACAATTGTTCTAATAATCTCATGTAATACAGTGGGAAGGATATTCCCACTGCTACATTAACTTAACTTTTCTTTTTTCTTTTACTTGCTGATGTTAGCCCATTTTCCTTAATTAGCTGCTTTTGCTTCATCCCTATACTTGTAACGTAATTATTCTTAAACCACGCTATTAATGAGGTAACGATTGTAAAAATTGCTGATACTGTGTTCTCAAGCAGTTCACTATCTATTGGTAATGGCGACCTTCCAAAAATAACTAAAAATTGATTTGTTAAGGCAATTACGAGTGCGATGGTTCTAGCTATTGTCCCTTTATCCATTTTAATCCCCCCTCCAACGATGGAAGTTTTTCATCCATTAAGATTTTTTAACATATCTACCTACTATTAGTATTTTCATTTATTCCTTTATTTGGAACGGCTTTAGAGTAAATCACGCTATAGTCTACATCGTGTTTTATCTTTATCTATTAGGGAAAACCAGTACTGAAATAGGTTCTAAAATTGTTACTTGACAACATTAATTTATTATTTTATACTAAGTTACATAAAGTAATTAAAGTGATAAATTTAATAATTGGAGGGATTTACATGGGTAAAACTGTTTGGAATATAGACACTGTTCATAGTGAGATTGGTTTTTCAGTAAAACATATGATGATTTCAAAGGCAAAGGGTTCATTTAATAATTTTAATGCGGTATTTGAAGCTGATGTGGATGATTTAACAGGTTCTAAGCTGGAAGTTACCATTGATGTAGGTAGTATTGATACGCGTAATAAGGATCGTGACGATCACTTACGTTCAGCTGACTTTTTCGATGTTGAAAACCACCCAAATATGACATTTGTTGCAACCGACATCCATAAAAAGTCTGGAAATAATTATGAAATTACAGGTGATTTAGCGATTCGTGGAACGAAAAAACCAGTAACGCTAAATGTTGTTATGGAAGGTCAAAGTAAAGATCCAATGAGTGGTAATATTGTTGCGGGCTTTAGCGGAGAAACTACCATTAATCGTAAGGATTTTGGTCTAACATGGAACGCAGCATTAGAAACAGGTGGCGTCCTAGTTGGTGAAGATGTAAAAATTCACTTTGAGATAGAAGCACATAAGCAAGCATAGTAGTCTGAAGCAGTACCTTCAACAAGAAAGTACAATGGCTGTCGTTAAAATGTCTCGACAGCCATTTTTTATGCAGAATATATTCACTACATTAATTTGTTAAGGAGATTTGGACTTTTTTCGATAGGAAGCGAGTAATTTTAGCCCGACATTGGCAGAACAAAAGTGCAAGCGACTGGAGCGAGTCAACGAAGATAAAGGAATTACGGTGAGTTTGCGAGCCGATGATAACTTAGCTTAGGGCTATCTGTGAAGTCGCATCGTTTATGGGCGCTTGCGCTTGACGCAGCTCTACACGCTCATATATCCATATGGGCTAATTTTATAATTTCTTAGACTATAAAAAAAGGCTTGTAAAGAAACAAAGGGATTTCTTTAAAAGCTCCTGCTTCAACAAGAAGTATAGATCTTTTTTTTAAGAAGCTCTTTTCTTCATAAGCCATAAGAAATATGGTGCGCCGATAATTGCCACCAAAATGCCTGAAGGAATCTCATTTGGAGCTAACAACGTCCTGCTTAATAAATCTGCAATGACAAGTAAAAGTCCTCCTATAAGCATGGTAACTGGTAACAATCGTGTATTAGAAGGACCTACTAACAACCTCGCAAAATGAGGAGCAATTAGCCCAACAAAACCAATTGTACCAGTTGCTGCAACACTGCAAGCAGCTAAAATAGTAGCGATTAACGCTAATTGAAATCGGGATGACGTCACTCCAAGACCTAATCCTTTTGCTGTTTCATCCCCAAGTGCTAGGGTGTCTAACAAACGGATTCGCACTAGAAGCAGCGGGAATAATAAGACGATTGGCCAAATAAGATAACGAAATAACTCTACCCAACCCTTCGCATAGGTTGATCCTGATAACCACGTCAATGCACCTGCCACACCTAATTCTGCTCGAACGACAAGAATTTGAATAATTGCCGAACCAAAAGCTGAAATACCAATACCTAATAAAGCTAAGATCGTCGGTTGGAATTGAGCACGGATTGCAAATAACATTACGAAAATAAAGAATACTAAAGAACCAATCATAGCTCCCACAGGTATCCATATTGCTGATACACCAAAGACATACATCGTCAATAGAGCACCTACACCCGCTCCAGAAGTTATTCCAATTACAGACGGATCAGCTAACGGATTTCTGAGAACACCTTGAAAAATTAATCCACTAACTGCTAATACCATTCCACTAGCTAAAGCCACCAAAGCACGTGGCAATCGTAAATCAAGAATTAAATTTTTCATGAATTCATTTTCCCCAGCAAATAAAGCCTGGAATGATACAATTGGTTCAAAACCATAATTTCCAGAAGCTAAACTAACTAGGATACCTAAAGTGATCAACCCGATTAACACAGGTAGTAAAATTTTCATGGAAATACCAATAGTAGACTTCCCTGGAATAATAGAAGTTGAATCACCACTGTAGTTTGTTTGTTTCATACGAAATACTAAATAAATTAACCACGGTGCACCTATTAAAGCTGTTATAGCCCCCACAGGGAGTTCTGAAAACGATGGATCGATTACACGGGCCACGACATCTGCCGCCAGCAAGACATTCCCACCCCAAATAAATGAGGCAATGAATAATGGGATATGCCTACGATAACCAATCAATTTAACGATATGTGGCGCGATTAAACCAACGAATCCAATCGGCCCAACTACGCTTACAGTTACTGACGTTAATAAAACGGCTGCTAAAATGGAAATAAACTTCACTGTCACTACCTTTTGCCCTAATGAGGTTGCCACGTCATCTCCTAAGGAAAGCGTATCTAATCTCATACTAACTAGTGCAATTCCTAATAAACCAACTATTATAATGGGCAATGAAAATTGAACCCCGTCCCAACCATTTTGAACCAACGTCCCTGATCCCCATAGAAATAAGCCGGCTGTTTCATTTTCATAAAACAATTGCAATACACTTGTTAGAGAAGAAAATAAAAAGGTAACGATCATGCCAGCCAATACCATTCGTACAGGTGTTGCACTATTCCCTCCGGATAAGACATAAACAATTAAAAAGGTAATTATACCACCGATAAAGGCAACGATCATACCTCCCCCAAACAAAGCACCAGGTAAAAAGACAGTTGCCACAACGACTGAAAAATATGTTCCAGAGTGTATACCTAAAGTGCTGGCGGATGCTAAAGGATTCTTCGTTACTGTTTGTAAAACAACCCCAGCAACAGCTAAGGCTCCTCCAGCAATAACTCCCATAGCTGCACGTGGTAGCCGGAGATAACGAACGGTATGATGTTCTAAAATATCCTGAGGAGAAAAAATAGCTTCTATCACTGTATGTAAAGGAATCGATACACTACCTTGATTAATATGTAAGAACGTTAGGATACATAAAAGTGCGGCTCCTCCTCCAAAGGTAAGAACCGCTCTCATCGTATTTTTAAAAGATGTATTCATGCTATCACTCTTTTACCATCGCATTGACTAACTGTTCTGTTAGTACTTGAGTAGAAAGAACACCACCAAAAGTCCATGTATTTCCAGGAAGTGCATGTGTATTACCTGCTTTTACAAAGCTTAAATCTTCCCATACTGGATTTCCTTTAAGCTGATTCTCAAAAATATTATCCTCTTCTTGAACAATATATAGGAATTGAAGATTCTCTTCATCTTGATAATTCTGTAATGCTTCTACTGTCACTTCGCTATAACCATATGTTTCTATATTATCTGATTGATAAGCATTCGTAAATCCTAAATTCTCCATTACATTTGCAACAATGGAATTGTCCGTGAATAGTCTCATTGTCGGTGTGTTTTGTGCAGTAAATGCTTGAGTTGCAATATAAGATGAACCATCAATGCCCGCTTCTGTTATACGTTGCTTTTGCTCCTCCGTAAAGCTTTCAAGATTTGATATTACTTGCTCGGCTTCTTTTTCTTTATTAACAATTTTAGCGACGGTCTGAAATTCGTTAATCATGTTTTGATAATGATCCTGTACAGCTTCTTCACTATATGGTGCAAACGTAACTACTGGTGCAATCTCTTTTAAACTATCTAAAATTGGTTCATGTCTAAATTTAACACCGATTATTAGATCCGGATTTAATCTGGAAATCGCTTCGAGATTCGGCTCCTGACGTGTCCCAACATCGACTACACTATCATCGAATTTTTCATCGATATTAACCCATTGATGAAATCCGTCCAAATCAGCCACACCTGCTGGCTGTATACCTAATGCCACTAGGTCTTCAGCATAGGACCATTCAAGTACAACAATATTTTTAGGTGTTTCTTTAAGGGTTTGTTCACCTAAACCATCTTCAATTGTAATTGTTTGCGCGTCAGATGTAGAATCTCCGTTTTTTTCTTCTTGCTCCTTATTAGAAGAATCATTACACGCAACTAGCAAACTTATCAAAAATAGCAATAAGATAATTGCAAGCTTCTTCAACTAGATCACTCCTCTAAATCATCTATGTAGACTTGGTTTAGTAAATGATAATGATTATCAATTTCGTTCTAATCATATATGATGCTTCCAGGTATGTCAAGGTGTTTTGAAAGGCATGATCTAGCTAAAATCTTGGAGATCATTTCTTTTGCTATTCATCACACTAACTACCTGTAAAATTCTCTACTGTATCTGATGAAGTTATACGTACTAACATTTTTCCATTACTAGCATGAGCTCGAATCAATACCGGTTCATTGTACATATTCTTGAAAGAGAAATCTGGTCCCCACCAACTAACCGTTGCATCTCTACCTGGGGGAACATAGGGAACGCTTCGACTGTGTGCATATCTTTCAACGATTTGAATACCTTTTAAATCGACCGCATTGAACAGTGTTGATGAAACTTGACATATTCCTCCACCAATATCTTCTGATAATTCACCTTTTACTATAACAGGGGCACGTTTATATCCTCTACTTTTGGTACGTTCACCTACGACTTTATTAAATGAAAACATCTCTCCAGGAAATACAACGTGATTATCTATTGCCTCAGCTGCTAGAGCAATATTATGTGACCTTTCTTCATTACCCTTTTTATAAAAGGTAACATAATTCCCCAATTCCTTTGTACGTATATCTTCTAATAGGGCTTTATCCACTCTTGGATACACTTTCTCTACAGGAATATGGAATCCGTCTGCTTTATCGTCATAAAACGTTTTTTTAAATTGAATGTAAAATTGATCTTCATCAATTGTTATACCAGGTTTTTCTAAAATAATGTTACCACTCTTTGCTATGGTCGCATTTTTTGGTGCTTTATAGATTTTTTTCTTTAAGTCATCAACCAATTGATGCAATTTATTTTCATCAATAAATAGAGGATCAATCTGATTAAGTGCATATTGATCCACTTCTACTTTTTCTAAACGTATCGCTTTATGTTCAGCTATTTCAGTAGCAAAAACAGTATTTGTCCAAATAACGATGAAACTGATACAAAGTAACAATGCTCTCATGACATGACCTCCTCCCTTTAGTATGAGAAAGTCATAATCATGTCATTCGATAAAATTACAAATGACAAAAAAACCATCCGAGCGAAATAAACGCCTGGATGGTCAACCATTTACCTAAAATCTCTCGAATCTTCCATATAATCACTTAAAAGTCTGTAGCCAACCAATGATGCTATGACCAAAAATAATCCGCATAATGTTTTATTTTTCATTTCCCAAATACCTCCTCATTTGATGTAGCTATTTTTTAATAAAATGAGTGTCTTAGAATGGACGGAATTTACCTTTTTTAAGAACTAATTTTGTTCCCCCCATAAGGAATAAAGAACGGTTATCTACCACTTTTTTCATTGCTGCTGCTGCTTTCCCCTGAAGTTTGTAATCATTAAATATATTTCCGATTCCATCAGAAATACCTAGAGAAGCTACCGTACCTTTGTCATGAAAAACAAAGTCAGTTAAAGGTTGGTTTGTAAGAAGTGCAGCTAGATTAGCAGCAACAACATCCGCTTCTTGCATTGCTAATTGTCCAGTAGGAGGATACGGGCGATCTGCTTCTTTATTCCAAACCCATGAACAGTCACCAATAACAAAAATATTCTCTTCACCTTTCATACGTAAGTCGGCGTCAACGTTAACTTTTCCTTTTGTTAATTCAAAGCCTGAATTCCCTAACACAGAGCTACCTTTCACTCCACCTGTCCACACAACAGTACCTGCTTTGATTAGCTCTTTATCGTCTCCAACAATAAACCCTTCCTCTGTACATTCAGAAATGGCAGCACCAATTTTAATCTCGACACCACGATCTTCAAGGGATTTTTTGGCATATGCAACTAACTCTTTATCAAACATTGGCAAGATAGAAGGAGCTGCTTCTACATTTATAATTTTAACTCTGTTACGATCTATGTCATATTTTTTACATAGCTCAGGCACTCTATCAGCTAATTCGCCCACAAACTCAATGCCTGTGAATCCTGCACCACCAACAAGGATATGCAAGCTCTCATCCTCAACGTTCTCTTCGTTGTTATATTTAGCAAATTGATATTCTATGTGTTCACTAATAAGACGACTGGAATCAATATCTTCAATAGCAAAAGCATGCTCTGCCATCCCTTTAATTCCAAAATCATTTGATTCAAAACCAAGCCCAACAACTAAGTAGTCATATTCAATTTCACTATTCTCCAACACAACGCGTTGCTCGTCTTTGTTGATTTTCACAACAGAATCATAAACTAGTCTTACTTTATTTGGGTTAATGACATCACTAATCATCACACGAGCTTGATTTGGATTAATTGTTCCAGCAGCTACCTCATGTAACCAAGTAGATTCATAATGATAATTATGTTTGTTAACTAGTACAATCTCTGCTTGTTCCGGTGATAGCTTTTGTAAGAGACGCTTTGTTGTTGTCAATCCAGCATAGCCTGCGCCCAGAACTACTATTTTTGGTTTGTTTAAACTCATAAAACTTCCACCTTCCTATATTTTACTAACAAAATTCACAGGAAAAGCGCTCTTTCATATTAACTCAAAAATGTTATTATTACTATTTAGAATCGCTTATACCTATTTTAACAATATAATAATCATATCAAAATTTTTATATTTAGGCTAATAATCAGTAGAAGTACAACTAGAATATATACTTATCGTGTTTTTCTACGTTATCACATGGTAAACGTTTGAATCTTTCTTCCAATCATCCTAATCATTTTACAATTATTCTCAATTTTCGAGCAAACTAAATATTTTTAGTCACAAAAAGTAAAACGCTTACAGGTAAATGTGATATAATTTAATATAAAGTATACTATTAGATAATTGGAACTGAGGTGGGATCTTCATGGGTCAAACAAAGATACGCGTCGTAAACAGTTCGGGAGAGGAAGTAGCGCATAACGGAATTGAAATTGGTGACATTATCGTAAAGGGGCAAGGAACTTTGCAACATGCCGAAAATCGAAACATGATGAAAAATGGCTGGATTTTCACAGGTGATAAAGGATTTATAGATGAGCAAGGTCATATTCATGTGAAAGAACCGTTTAAAGACATTCCAAATCAGCAGGGCACCATTTCTACTGCTAACTTGGAGCAAATCTTAATGAAACACCCACACATTGCCGAGACCGCTATCATCCCATTACCGCATAAAGAACTAGGAGAAATTGCTCACGCCTTTATTGTGCTTGACAACAAATCAGATAGTACGAAGCAAGATATCATTAACTTTTGCAAAGATAGCACCAATGGAACTTCATATCCGCAATCGATTACCTTTGTAGATGAATTACCCAAAACCCCAAGTGGTAAAATTTTAAAAGTAGAGTTACAGAAGTGGTTATAAGCAAATGCTCTGTCTTTTGTTTTTTTGACATGATAAAAAAAGAATTGACAGAAGCACTTTAAATTGGGATAATATCTAAGATAAGTTCATACGGTTACCTTTAATTCAGTCCTGTGAGGCTGCCAAGGTGTAACAGATGGAATTCTGTTCAATAAAATCAGGAGGAACTTCGTGTTCTACCTCATTTTATAGAAGCACCCTGCCACACACCGGCTCGGTGCTTTTTTCTTTTTTTAATCACCCACGGTAACTGTTGGGCCAATTCTTAAAGGGGGAAGAAACATGGCACAATATAAAGAGATTCAAGTAGACGAACGTTTACCCATTTTAAAAAGCTTACCACTTAGTATACAGCACTTATTTGCAATGTTTGGATCTACTGTATTAGTTCCAATTTTATTCGGTGTTAACCCTGCAACCATTTTATTAATGAATGGTATTGGAACGCTAATTTACTTATTTATTACAAAAGGAAAAATACCTGCATATTTAGGATCAAGTTTTGCGTTTATATCACCAGTTTTTGCCGTATTAGAGAATTACGGAGGCGGAACCGGATATAGCTATGTATTAGGTGGATTCCTTGCAGTAGGTGTTGTTTTATCCATCATTGCATTAATTGTTAAATTTATTGGAACAAGTTGGATTGATATAATTTTTCCACCTGCCGCTATGGGAGCAATTGTCGCTGTTATCGGTTTAGAACTTGTACCAACAGCTGCAGAGATGGCGGGATGGATCGCACCCCAAGACGCAGGTGCTTCTTGGACGATGGACACTAGTACAGCCGTAGTCTCACTTTTGACACTTGCAATTACAATAATTTGTTGGGTAACAATGCGCGGCTTCTTAAAAATCATTCCTATTTTGATTGGAATTATTGCAGGCTATATTATTGCATATTTCTTTGGATTGGTTGATTTAACTGCTATTAAAGAGGCAAAATGGTTCTCGATGCCAGAATTTTATCACATGAAATTTGATTGGTCTGCCATACTAGTAATTTTGCCAGCAGCTTTAGTACTTGTACCTGAACATATTGGACATCTATTCGTAACAGGTAATATTGTCAAAAAAGATTTGATGAAAGAACCTGGATTAGACCGCTCGTTAGCTGGTAACGGTATATCTACGATCATCTCTAGCTTTTTTGGATCAACACCGAATACGACATATGGTGAAAACATTGGCGTACTAGCAATAACAAAGGTATATTCCACCTGGATTATTGGAATAGCTTCCGTTATAGCCATTATTCTTTCATTTGTTGGAAAGTTGGCTGCATTGATATCATCTATTCCAACCGCAGTTATGGGAGGGATTTCCTTACTTCTATTTGGAATTATCGCAGCTAGTGGTATTCGTATGTTAGTAGAAGCAAATGTGGACTATAACCACTCACAGAATTTGATTCTAACATGTGTCGTCCTTGTCATCGGTATTAGCGGTGCTACAGTTCAAATCGGTTCAGTAGCCCTAACTGGTATGGGGCTTGCTACAATAGTAGCCATATTCCTTGGCCTATTCTTTAAGTTATTAGATGTATTAAAATTATCGAATGAATAGTAAAGATGAGTCCTTTGGAAGAATAGATAAAGTGAAACTTCAATCAGTTATAATTTGTTTATCGCCCACTGATTGTTAGTACCATAAGAGTAGGACCTAAAGGCCTTTGAACCCATTGGAATATAACTGGATGTTTGTATAAAATAAAGGTTTGGAAGATAATATGCTTCCAAACCTTTTTATGAGCCTTTTAATCTTTTGACTAATGGATATACGCTTGCACTTTGGATTACTAATGATAGTAAAATGACAACAAAAATGATGGATATGAATTCACTACTTTTATCAGTAGCTGCTTCGAATCCTAACACTAGTGCCACTGACATTGTTCCTTTAATACCGGTCCAAGCTATTACTGCACATTCCCTTAGAGACATGTACGTTTTCCATGTAGAATGAAATTGGGTCATGGCTGTAATTACCAAAAATCGTACGATTAGCGATCCTAAAAATAGAAGAATAGCAAGCTGCCATTCTGAAAAAACGAGGTACCTTGCTGATTGAATCCCTATAAGTAGAAATATGATAGATAAGATTGTTGGCTCGATAATTCCCCAAAATCCATCCAGTTGATCTCGAAAATGATCCTCTTTTATATTTTTTCCAAATTCATAGGATAGCATCATTCCCGCTGTAACAGTTGAAAGTACACCTGACACGTCCATTAATTCTCCTAAGTAAAAGCTACCATAAGCTACAATGATACTTAACATCACCTGATATTGACGATGGTCGGTATAATGCACTGCCTTGCTCATAAGCCAACCGAATGCAATACCAATCGCAACACCACCTAAGGATACAAGTAAGAATTCACTAACGAAACCACTAAGTGAAAAGGTTGTCCCTTGCGTTAACATACTTAGAAGCACACCAAATACTACAATGCTTGTCCCATCATTAAGCAACGATTCCCCTTCCACAATGTCAGCCGTGTTCCGATCACTAGACGATTTCTTTAATATCGCTATAACCGATACAGGATCTGTTGGTGATAAAATAGCAGCAATCAGTAACGCAGCTATAATGGATATTTGAATAAATAAATTTCCAATTAAATAAACAAAACCACCAAATATAGCTATTGTTAAGAGCAGACCTATCGTTCCTAATCCTCCAATAATATACTTATACTTCTTCCAAGCCATTGTTGGGAATTGATAAGCTGATATAAATAGAAGTGCCGGTAAGAAAACATGAAATATAAGATCTTTTGTTATTGATATGTTCGCGAAATAACTGATTGGTGACAGCGTAATACCTATTAGCACTAATACCGTTGGGACAGGAAAGTACTCTTGCTTCTTGTCTATAGAAAAAACAATGTACCCGATAATTAATAGCAAAAGTATGTGATGGACACTCAAATATACTCCTCCCTCTCTTTATTTACATTGGTAGTAAATCTTATATTTAGAATCCATTTTCCCTATAAGCAAGTAATTTCAAACAATGAACTTATCAATAAGAAGAACTGAGCAAAATTCGCTCAGTCCTTATCACTAAATGCTCAGATTCACGCTTCCTCTAGTAGCTATTATGGAATAAT
>NZ_JAJERH010000073.1 GCF_016919725.2 Virgibacillus sp. AGTR | reverse complement strand
ATTATTTAAATAATTAAAACTATCATAGCAATTCTATTAAAAAATAGCAAAAGATTCCTCACACTATTTAATAACTGCTGTCCATTTCACCCTTTCTAATAGCTTTATTGACATCTAATAATCAACAGATTCACCTATTATGAGGAAGCATGTAGTGATTATGTCTTTCTGCAAAAGCTACGTATGAAAAATCGACTTTTTACAAATGGTAATTATAGCTTTTATTCATTTTTTCAACCTTATACTAGATATCAAACCATCCATTTAGAGGAGGCTGTACGATGGATCACACCTGGTTCTCCCTCATTCCCTTTACTATTGTTATTGCTTTAGCTATATGGCAAAAAAGACTTCTTCCTGGACTAGTGCTGGGACTCCTTGTAGGTGCTTTTCTGTTAGAATTCAGCGTATTAAACGGAACAAAAGAAGCCGTAAACTATCTCATAACGACATTGGCAGATCCAGGGAATATTAATATTATCGCCTTTTTATATTTATTTGGCGGATTGATTGGTATGATGCAAATTTCTGGAGGAGTTAAAGGATTTTCTGAGTGGGTTGGTGACAAAATTCAATCCGAACGAGGACTTCTAGTTGTCATCTGGTTGACCCTACCTTTTACATTTATGATGCCGATGTTTCGAATAATGATGATTGGACCCGTGGTAAAATCCTTACTTAAAAAGGTGAACATGTCTCACTGGAAAGTAGGGTTCACGATGGATGTATCCACCAGTTCCGTTATCGTATTATTACCAGCTGCCACTGCTTTCGTCGGTTTCATGGTTTCCCTTATTGAAGGGGGAATTCAAAAACATAATCTGGAAGCAGATGCCTATCAAGTATTTTTGTACAGTATTCCATTTAACTTTTTTGCAATTGTAATGCTGATCATTGGACTAATTAGGACATTCTGGTCCAAGCCCAGCAAAAAGCAAACCAACAAAGATCAAAACATGCAACAGACAGATGAACATCACCGCATAGGAATTAAAAAAGAGCTATCCATGGTGAAAGCGCAGCCTTGGAATTTAATTGTTCCTTTGTTTTTATTGCTTGGTCTAACCTTATTTTTATTATGGCAAAACGGCGTAGAAAAAGGAGCTACCGGAATATTTAATGCCTTTGCAAAAGCGGATGCTACCTTTGTTATCTTACTTGCCGTATTTATTACACTCATCATCACGTTTATTTTCTATATGTTAAGGGACCAAAAACTAAGTGAAACCATTTACCACTTTTATGATGGTGGAAACCAACTCATGGAGGCAATTATTCTTCTGGTACTAGTATGGTCCTTATCTTTTGTTGCAGAAGACCTTGGGTTTTCCAAATTTATCGAGGCGACAATTGGCAGTTTTCTTCCTGCATTTACTATTCCAGCTATTGTTTTTTTAGTAGGTTCAGCTGTCAGCTATTTCCTAGGTTCATCCTTTGGAACATGGGGAATATTTATGCCACTGGGGATTGCTCTGGCAACTTCAACAGGAGCTTCATTACCGATGACAGTTGGTGCCGTATTTGCAAGCGGTTCATTTGGAGCAATGACCTCTCCGCTAGGCGACACTACCATTACAACGGCATCTATTCTAGAAGTTCCTCTTGTCGAATATGCACAGTATAAATTAAAAATTGTATCCATAGGCGTAGGTATTGCAGCAGCTTTGTACTTAATAGTAGCATATTTTATTTAATAGGAAAAGGAAGAGGAGACTGGCCACAACCTATTGTATAGATGGAGGCAAGTCTCCTTCCTGAGAAGAAATGTCAAAGTCTCCTTGATCACCGAGTTGATGAATCGTTTGCTGAATGGTTTAGAGGGTGATGTTACTTACTGAAAGACGTATAAAGTAAAATGGGGGATTTTTGTTCCTCCACTGATGTTAGTACCACAAAGATATGACCTAAATCCCTTTGAACCATTCGGACATTTACTGGCAGTGGCAGTCGATCACTCACTTATTCATATTGTTTTCACTTTATTGCTTGAAGTGGAGATATTACTGCCAATTATATAGGCGATAAACTCTTGCTTCATATGGTTTTAAAACCATATTCTTCAGTTGCTCTTCGTTCTCTACATCGTAATTGCTGATTAACAACTTTGCTGATGAAACTATCAGAGTTTCTGTCACGTTGACATCAGCTTCTTCTTCAAATAAATTCACAAGAATTAACATTTGCTGATCTCCATCCGTTCTGGTATAGCCATACACCTGATCATGATCTGCTAAGACCAGGTTGTAACTTCCATAAATAAATGCAGAATATTGCTTCCTAATGTGTATCAATTGTTTGTAATAATGGTAAATGGATGTTGGATCAGCCAGTTGATCGGAAACATTGATTCTTCTATAATTCGGATTGACCTTCATCCAAGGTTGTCCTGTTGTAAAACCAGCATTTTCCTTGCCATTCCACTGCATAGGCGTTCTCGAATTATCTCTTCCTTTTTCCCAAATGATCTCCATGATTTCTTGATGACTTGTGCCTTTTTCAATTTCTTCAGCATACAGATTTTTCATAGCCACATCGTTATAATCTTCAATCGCTGGAAATTGAACATTTGTCATCCCTATTTCCTGTCCCTGATAAATAAATGGTGTACCCTGCATAAGAAAATATAGCGTAGCTAATCCCTTTGCCGAAACCTTCCAATATTCATCATCATTCCCCCAACTCGAAACGGAACGAGTCTGATCATGGTTTTCGAGGAATAATGCATTCCAGCCGACTCCCTCAAGCCCCTTTTGCCATTTAGTTAATGTTTCTTTTAAGGCATGGATGTCTAATCCACCAGTAATACTTTTCCCCCAAAGATCCAAGTGTTCAAATTGGAAGACCATATTAAATTTACCCTTCTCTTCGCCAACCCAAAGTGCAGCGTCCTCCATCGTGACGCCATTCGCTTCTCCAACAGTCATAATGTCATATTGATCAAAGGTTTCATTTTTTAATTCTTGTAAAAATACATGAATTCCTTCTCGATTCATATGACCTGCAAATGACGGAACATATTTTCTGTTATCTGGATTTGGCATATCTGGGAAACCAGGTACTTTTTTGATATGGGATATCGCATCAACACGAAAACCATCAATACCTTTATCAAGCCACCAATTAACCATGCTATACAACGATTGGCGTACTGCTGGATTTTCCCAATTCAGATCTGGCTGTTTCCGAGAAAAGACATGCAAATAATAACTTTCTGTTCTGTCATCATACTCCCAAGCAGAACCACCAAATATAGATTCCCAGTTATTTGGCTCGGTTCCATTTTTACCTTCTTGCCAAATATAATAATCACGATAGGGATTATTTTTTGAAGACCTAGATTCTATAAACCACGGATGTTCATCAGATGTATGATTGATTACTAGATCCATAATCAATTTCATTCCCCGCTGATGAACTTCTTCTAATAACTGGTCAAAGTCATTCATTGTACCGAATTCAGACATAATCGCTTGATAGTCACTAATATCATAACCATTGTCATCATTTGGTGATTGATAGACAGGACTAAGCCAAATCACATCAATACCCAATCCCTCTAAATAATCTAATTTGGAAATAACACCTTGAATGTCTCCAATTCCATCCCCATCAGCATCCATAAAGCTACGAGGATATACTTGATAGGCAACCGCTTCTTTCCACCATACTTTTTTCATCATTGTATACTCCTTCATTGTTCAATTGTTAACATATAATGTAGTCTACCAGTCAGCTACATTGACTTCGATTGCAAAATGATCGGATACCACTGGTTTATTAATACCATTCAAAATAACTCTCGACGTAAGAATTTCTACCTTTTTAGAGGAAAAAATAAAATCAATTCGCTTATTATCTGAATGATTTTCCCAGCCTGCAATCTCACCTAGAACCGTTACACCAGAATCCTTATGTTTAGCTAGTTGATACGTATCAAAATAGCCAAAGTCCTGAACATAATCATACCCTTCACCAGCAATCCCCGCCGGATTATTAAAGTCACCCATTAAAAAATGTGGTCTTTCATGATTAATTCGTGCAACTAACCGATCCATTTGGGAACGAAAAGGCTCCTCTTCATCCTGCCACCAGCCTAAATGACAAGCGTAAAATGCAGTTGATATACCTTTATAATTAACCGTCATTCCAACTACTTTACGTGTTTTCCAATAAGATGTATCTTGACTGCAACTGACAAAGAATGATTCACGCTGGAGAACAGGGTGCTTTGTTAACAAAGCTACCCCTTCCTCGAAACACTCATAACCAATATGTGAAATATCCCATTCATAGTCATACATCGATCCTAATTCCTTCAGCTTTTGCACAAGCAAAAACCCGAAATTATTAGCTTTTAACTTACCTTTAACCATTTCTGCAGTGATCGATTGACTTACTTCCTGTAAAGCGACTACATCATAGGATTGCTCATGAATTACAGCGGCAAGTATGTCCAGCTTTTTCCATTGATCCGCCTCCTGCCAAGAATGACAGTTAAGTGTCAATAGCTTCATTGGTTATCCTCCAAATAATCCTGTACTTTTGACTTTAGAACGTCGGCTTTTGGACCATATATTGCTTGAACGCCTGAATCTTTTTTCACTAGCCCCATAGCTCCAGTCTTTTTCCAATCCGTTTCTGACGCTACATCAGCTACATCCTTAACCGATACACGTAATCTAGTCATACATGCATCAACTTCGAGAATATTTTCCTGACCACCAAGCAACCGAATAATTTCTGCAATTTCGTTATCTCCAGCTGATTTATGAATAGAAGAATTTTGTTTTTCCTTATCTTTTTCAACAGTCGTATCATCATCTGAGTAATTTCCAGCACGTCCAGGAGTGGGAAGATTCATCTTCTGAATAATAAAGTTAAATAAGAAATAGCTAATTACAAAGAAAACGATACAGGTAATGACAAAGTTAATGATATCTCCAACAAGACCAGCGTTTATTGCCATCGGTAGTCGTGTGGCTAATTCAACTAGTCCAAACGAGTGTAGTCTCAAATCAATTAAATCAACCATCGCAAAGCTTAAACCAGCAATTACCGCATATACAAAATACAATAAAGGTGCTGCGAACATAAACATGAATTCAATCGGCTCCGTTACACCAGTAATAAATACAGCTAGTCCTGCAGAGAAAAACATTGATTTATATTTTGTTAGCTTATCTTTATCCACATTACGATACATTGCAAGTGCAGCACCAATTAAAACGGCACTTGATAAAATCATTTGCCCCATCTTAAACCTTGCCGGTGTCACTTCTTGTAATAAACTGTTGTATGCTTGCATATCTCCAGCTGCTTGCAGGTTTACTAAATCTGAAACCCAAGCAAGCCAAAGTGGATCCTGACCTGCAACTACTTCTCCTACAGATGCACCTGTCATAATCGTGTAGGTTCCACCTAGCTCTGTATAATTAATCGGTACTGTCAACATATGATGTAATCCAAACGGTAAAAGCAAACGCTCCAGCATTCCAAAAGCGAAAGGTGCTAGAAATGGTGCTGAATCCTTTGAATTCGCCAACCAGATACCAAATTCATTAATTACCCCCTGAATAAATGGCCATAAAACAGACATAATGAGTGCA
Organism: Virgibacillus sp. AGTR; assembly: GCF_016919725.2. GTDB lineage: Bacteria > Bacillota > Bacilli > Bacillales > Amphibacillaceae > Virgibacillus > Virgibacillus salarius. The sequence goes on along the minus strand of NZ_JAJERH010000073.1, from coordinate 15,956 downwards.
ATAATTACAGACCAAAGAATAACGACAAAGGGTACAAAGCGTTTTCCATTAAAGAATGAGAGAGCTTGTGGTAAGCGGTTGAAATTATAATATTTGTTATAAATCGTTGCACCTACAAATCCAGAAATAATCCCAATAAATACTCCCATATTAAGCGCGGGTGCACCTAATATAGAAGTAAAATAATTATCAATGATTAATTCACTTCCAAATAAAGAATTTACTGTTGCTCTGGGTTCAGTGAACATATCACTAGTTACTCCAAATACCACACCAGTAATTCGGTTTATCAAAATAAACGCTAGTAATGCTGCAAAGGCTCCGCCAGCTTTTTCCTTAGCCCATGAGCCACCAATGGCTACCGCAAATAAAATATGCAAGTTATTAATAATTGCCCACCCGATATCTTCCATTACTCGGCCAATCACTAGCAAAAATGAAAAATCGTTCATTGTCATGCCGATTACTTTCCCTAATGAAATCATGATTCCAGCAGCAGGCATAACCGCAACAACGACTAACAATGCTTTTCCAAGCTTTTGCCAGAAATCAAATGAAAACATGTTCTTCATGCTGTTTTCCCTCCTCAAATTTCTTTAGCATCCCAATTTTGATGCAAACGTTTTCGTAAATAAACCTATTCATTTTCCTTATAAAAAGATAGCAAAGGAGATGAATGTAAACACTTTCATTCCATGAATATAGTAATTATACATACTGATCTGAACTGAAATGCTCCATGCATCATTAGTGCAAACGTTTGCATTATTTATATAAACATAGTATAGTAGAATTGAAAGAAGGTCAAGTACCTAAACACTATTTTTACGATAACTTAAGCAAGGATGGGGAAAACACTGTTAAAAAAACTGTAAGAATAAAGTAGCGCCTCAAAATATCAATCTTTATGCACCGGTAGACGGAAATGTAATTGGTTTAGAAGAAGTACCTGATCCTGTGTTTCCCGAAAAATAATGGGTGATGGGATTGCTTTTAACCCAAAAAAAATGGAATTATTTTATCTCCAGTTAATGGGAGAATCATTCAGGTCTTCCTTACTAAGCATGCTCTTGGGATGCGTACAGATAACGGTGTTGAACTATTGATTCATATTGGTCTAGAAGCAGTTCAACTAAAGGGGAAAGGATTCACTTTCTATGTGAAAGAAGGTGATAATGTTTCCGCTGGAGGTAAGTTAATCGATTTTGATATAGTTGAGGAACAAGCAAGTAGTACGATCATTCCTTTAGTTCTAACCAACACAAAGGAAATGACTCGGATCAAGACTGTGACAACCAGTGAGGTCATAGGAGGTAAGGGTCTAGTATCGTTAGTAAGCAAATAAACCTAAATAAAATATCATAGGGGGGCGAATTTAAATATCGAAAGGCGATTAAGTGAAAGTGTGTTTGTTTATCCCCCACTTACCACTATTGATTTCACTTTATTGCTGAAGTGGGGGTATTACTGCCAGTTATATGCGCCATAAATTTTTCTTTCATCACAATTTAAGTTATAGGGTTCTTTTGTGGGCTCAGCTAACACTGCTACTCATATTTTATTTAGCAACGTGAAGCTTCAGAGCCACTCATATGTTTTGTTCAGATTGACTAACGATTTTATCTCGATAGGAATGTTTACCATTTCACGATAAAACTCCAAACTACTATTCAAGAATATTTTATTAGCGTTATAGTAGTTTAGGGATTTTATCAGAATTTCTTTTGTTTTGCCCTTGTTCTTACTTTACACGGTCTTCTTGAAATTACTCAATTGGTAAGCGAGTGCTTTACTAGGAAGTCTCTTGCCTAATTTATCTTGAATATATAAAGCTGCTTGTTGAATTTTTTCTTCTTTTATTCCAGTTTCAATTCCTAACCCATGTAGCAAATAAAGGACATCATTCGTAGCGACATTACCAGCTGCGCCTTTTGCATACGGACAACCCCCTAATCCACCAACAGAGCTATCAAAGCGAGTAATTCCATATTGGATTGATGTCATGATATTTGCGATTGCCATTCCTCTAGTATCATGAAAGTGCATAATAATTTTTTCTTGAGAATAACGAGATAAGACGTAATCTAATAATGCTTCTACTTGACTTGGAACTGCAGAGCCAATCGTATCTCCTAACGAAATCGAATCAACACCATAATCAAATAATTGATCACAAACTGCGACCGCTTGTTCTGGAGAAATTCTTCCTTCATATGGACAATCAAAAACGGTAGATATATAACCGGTTACGAATTTCCCAGCAGTCTTTGCCTCTTGAATAACTTTTTTCAAGACTGGGTAGGTTTCATCTATTGATTTATTAATATTCTTTTGATTATGTGTTTCGCTAGCTGACATAAAGACGGAAGCTGCATCAATTCCTGTTTCCAGCGCATGCTCTAAACCTTTTAAATTAGGAACTAGTGCAGAGTAGGACACATTTGGATTTCGCTTTATCCTTCTTCCAACGTCACGCGCATCTGCCAAGGCAGGAATCCACTTAGGATGTACAAAGGATGAATATTCTATTTCCTTCACACCAGATTCAGATAGCATGTTGATCCATTTTATCTTATCATCGGTATCAATAAATACATTTTCATTTTGCAATCCGTCCCTAGGACCAACCTCTTTTAACTGGACATGTTTAGGATACTGACACATGCTTCCCCCTCCAATTTTTAAATGGATTTTTATAGAACCTACTTACGATAAGGTTATTATTATCACTGTATGCCATCCTGATCATTTCAGTGCACAAAAAGTATGCGCTTTCATAATTATAGGTTAAAAGATCATTCATTATATCTATATTAGACCAAGTTTCATTTCATTCAACTTTGTTGAATAAAGTATATTATAAAAATTCAGTGAAAGTCAAATGAATACTAACCTAAATGAGGGGTCTGTTCAATAAAATAGCTTATATAAAGAGCGAACCAATCGTTATAATATCATCACTGCATTTATTCTTTCAGCATTAATTGAGCAACTAGATCGAAGTAGAAGGAAGTTTCTTCCTTTCATTATATTTTGGTTTATCTTTACGTATTTGGCTCATACTACCATCATGATTAAATCTAACGAAATGGAGTTGGAGAGAATGGATTCTATTAAGACTAAATTAATTGAATACAAAGAAGGTGTTGGGAAATTCACCGAAAAAATGCCTGAATTTACGAAGACGTATACATCCTTTACAGAAGCATGCTTCTCAGAAGGTGCATTATCTAAAAAAATGAAGCAATTAATGGCGCTAGGTATTAGCATCCATGCCCAAGATGAATATTGTATTATTTATCATACTAAAGGTTGCTTAGACCAAGGTTGCACAGAAGATGAAATTCTCAATGCGATTTGTGTAGCTGCTGCTTTTGGTGGTGGCCCTTCAATGAGCCAAGGAGTTACATTAGTTCAAGCATGCATTGATGAATTGAATCAATAGTTGATTGATTTTGAGGCTGGGACAAAACACAACTTCTTTACTCAAAATACGAATAATCATGTTATCAATAGGAGGAGCTTCGGACTCGTGCTGTTCCTGCCGGAGTCTCGCTTATTTCAGGTGCTAAATGAATGATTATAATCAAAAAGCGAAAAGATAATTATTTTAAACTAATTAGCGTTCGTTTTTTATTGTTTCTTCATTGTTTTGTCTCAGCCTCTTTATCGGACCACATTTTAGCTTTTCATTTTTCCTCAATTATTCCACATTTATCACATACTCATTCCATCTTCTTTGTTTACTATTAGTAGTGTGCTTCCATCTAAGCACAGCCAACTAACTATTTTGATTATATTAGAAAGACGGTGAAAAACAATGGAATTGCTTAGTCTAAATGGGTTGTCTCACATTGTCGGTGTTCCAAAGCACACTGCATCAACCTGGATTGAGGAATTTAACATGTACGTACCAAAGACACAACAGCAAGATGACATGTATTATCTTCCGGAAGCAATTGACGTTTTGAAATTCATAAAAAAATGCAAGTACCAGCAATATAATAAAACTGACATTGAAAAAAGATTAGCAGATAGAAGCTTTCCAATTAGGGTAGAAAGCACCATTGAAGATGTACAGCAAGCATTTGATCAAGGAAGCTACAAAGAAAACATCTTGACAGTTATGCAAACAATTGGACTGACAGTATCCAATGTTGCAAACCAAGAGAAGTCGATACTAGCTTTACAAGAAGAACAAGCTAGGCGAGCAAAAATCGCAGAACAACAGTCAGAAGAAATTAATAAACTCAAACAACAGATTGAGCGATTAAAATATGAACTAACTCCCGGAGAGAAGTACGAAATGAAGAAGGATTCTTTCGCAAGACTTTTTAAATAGCAGCTTTCATCTAATGAATGGAGGAATAATTATGTTTAAACCAGATAAAAAAAAGGCAAAACCAGGAGATGTTATTGAGTTTGTAAAAGATAACTATATTCTTAAGGGACAAGTATTACCATCAAGTTGTAAACGGAGCATTATCGTTGATATTTCGTCGTCAAGTAATTTGCAAAAAATTAGTCATAGCTTTCCTAATACGGTAGTGGCTCATGAAAATTACAGGATCGTAGATAAAGTGCAAAACTAATTTGGTATAGAGACATAATAGTCGAATAACAATTTTGTCTTTTCATTGGAATATGAAATAAACCTCCGAACTACTATCCGAATATTCATACTCGGATTATAGTTCGGGTTTTCTTTAATTTCTAACCTTGTCCTATTATCCTTTTTATCATACCTCTTTCATAGATATTTATTATGGTTAAACAAACTATTTTTCATCGTATAAATTGCTCGTTTGTTCGCCCCTGATATTCTAGTTCCTCTTAAAATTGTCATCTTATCCCCCTTCGATTATCAGTTATTGTTTTAAACTTATGATTATAAAAGCTCTCTCTACGCGGAAAAACCTTACCTATAACTGTAGAGCATTAGCTTACCATCTTATTTGTGAACTACTCCCACCACTTACCACCCTTACGGGTTGCTTGAAGTGGGGCTTCTTGGGTAATCGCCACTTTTGGTAGCTGACGAAATGGACCAAGCTAACCCTCTTGTTCCAAGAGTTTATATTTTCATTAGGCACTTGCTAATAAGCGAATGCCTTCTTTTTTGATATTAAGCGCTGAATTATAATCTCTATCGAGATTTAGCCCACACGAACAAGCGTAAGTTCTAATTTCTATAGGCATTGGTTGGGTATTTCCGCAACTCGAACAAGTTTTGGTAGATGGGAACCATTTATCAATTTTGATAAGTTGTTTCCCTTGTTCTTTTAGTTTGTACTGTAAGAAAGAAGTGAACATTCCCCATCCATTGAAAAATCTAAGCCAACAACTTTTTCAATTTCCTTCCTTTTTATCTCCTTCTCGTACTCTGTAAGAATCGAAATATAGTATTTTCCTGATGAAGTCATAGACAAGGTACAAGATTTGATGTTGTACTCCGAAGGAATTGCTCGATGTTGCTTGATTTTGACCATTTTTAATTTAGGTAATTTGATATGACCATCCAACAACTGAATATTTCTATTGACGACATTCGTTGTGTAGCTTTGTTTATGACGTTTGCTTTTGAATTTTGGGAACTTGGCATTCCCTTTGAAGAAGGCTTTATATGCCTTATCTAAGTTTAGTTGAGCGTTTGCCAACGCTAATGAATCGACTTCTTTTAGCCATTGGTATTCTTTTTTGTAATTGGCAGGAGTAGGATGTTTTACCTTTTTCCATGCTTCTTTATCAGTTTTTAGGCTTTCATACGTTTCTTTTCGTTCTGCTAACATTTTGTTATAGACAAAGCGAACGCAACCGAAGGTTTTACGTATAACCAAAGCCTGTTCATCTGTTGGATACACTCTAAACTTGTACGCTTTATTTTGTTTAGCCATATCAAATCACCTCACTTTATCCTTTGATTTTCAATCTATTTTTTTACTACTTCAATAGGCGAACCGCAGTCGTCAACAAACAAAAACTTCTTGACCAAAACATTTCTTTCCATAACTTTTTACGAACATGAGGAAAATCCCTCTTGATAAGTCTTGGACTGGCACTTTTATAGGCATTGATGAATTTCGATCATTCACTGTTGGGTTGTGCTCTGAACAAAATATGAATATGTCAATATCGTGGTTCCATTCGACTAATGTGATATTATATTTTCCACTCAACGACACAAACTGATCTTTAGCATAGTCTGAAAATGGTATCATCTATTACTTTCCTTCGATACTTCACAACAAACACAAGATGGTAATACATCAAGAACACTGAATGATTATTACTGTCTAATTTCATTTTTATATCAATCCTTATACTTTATAAGACTGATTATACCATGTTGAGCAAAAAGGAAAAAAAGCCTTTGGGATGTCGCCCAACCGAAATTCATCTCCCCCTTACCGTTGGGCTACGCCCTTCACAAGCTTGAAGATGGAGACTTCTTTCGGAAGTACGTTAAAATCTTGTGTAAGACTACATCTTTTGTATACATGTATATACATGTATACAGTTTGCAAATTCGTTTCCCCTTTTCTTTGCTACTTATAAATTGGCATACTTTTTGCTACATAATTATGAAAGGGAAATGAAATATAGGGGGTATTTACGATGGAATTCAAGTACATTAAAATAACTTATAACAGCAATATAGCCGTGGTAGAGCTGAATAATCCACCGGCTAACGCATTATCTACTACAACTATTGGAGAATTACGATCAGCTTTTAAGCAATTAGCCGATGCAGAAAATGTACACGCTGTCATTTTAACTGGTTCTGGTAAATTTTTTGCTGCCGGTGCAGATATCAAAGAATTTGTACCTGCTATGGGAGATTACGACAGAGGAATACAGATGTCAGAGTTAGGTCAACAACTTTGTAATGACATCGAGCAACTAAAAAAGCCGGTAATTGCTGCCATTAATGGGCCAGCACTTGGTGGAGGTTTAGAATTAGCAATGGGCTGTCATTTTCGCATTGCCGTTAATGAAGCAAAACTCGGGCTACCAGAAGTAAAATTAGGATTAATACCATCATTCGGAGGAACACAACGACTCGCTAGAATTACAAATATGGCTACTGCACTAGACTTAATTCTTTCCGGAAAACATATAGCTAGTCAAGAGGCTGTTAAACATGGTCTTATCCAAGTAACTGTTTCTGCGGAAGAACTGATGTCTACTGCTTTAACAATTGCAAATTCCTTTACTGAAGGAAATAGTATGGCAAGTGTTACTAGAGCAATACAAAGTATTGTAAAAGGTATTCATGAACCATTTGAAGAAGGATTAAAAAGAGAAAAGCAAAAATTTGCAGAGCTGTTTCTAACAGAAGATGCCAAAGAAGGTGTACAGGCTTTCGTTGAAAAACGGAAACCTTCCTTTCATCATAAATAATCGAGCAAAGGAGATTGTTAGCGTGGAAGAAGAAGTATTATTTTCAACAAATCATAATGGCGTTGCAACGATTACATTAAACCGCCCAAAAGCTATTAATTCACTAAACTATGAAATGCTCGTTCCAATTCGTAAAAAATTAACGGAATGGGAGCAAGATGACACTATTTGTATTGTAATTATGAAGGGAGCAGGTCCAAAGGGATTCTGTGCTGGTGGAGATATTAAAACATTATATCAAGCCAAGAATAATCAAGAAAGCTATGAACAAGCGATTACATTCTTTACAGAAGAATACCTAACCGATCAATTAGTTGCTAGTTTCTCCAAACCAATACTAGCTATTCTAGACGGTATTGTTATGGGTGGCGGAGTAGGACTTTCCTATGGGGCTAGCCACCGTGTTGTAACTGAGCGTAGCAAATGGGCAATGCCTGAAATGAATATAAGTTTCTTCCCAGATGTCGGTGCGGCTTACTTCCTGAATAAAGCTCCAGGTTATATCGGAAGGTATTTAGCGCTTACAGCAACTATTATCACTGCTACTGACATACTCTATGCCAATGGAGCTGATGCTGCTGTTTCCAGTGATCAATTAGATTCTCTTGAAACTCAAATTATGCAAACGAATTGGTATCAAGAGGAAGATAAAATGGCAAGGCTTGACCACCTACTAAAAACTTGTGAAACAGTTTCTTTACAAGAAGGGGAGTTAGCGTCTAAGCAAGCTAAAATTGATCAGCATTTCTCTTATGAAACTGTTGAAGAAATTATCAATTCACTAGAATCAGATGGTAGTGAATTTGCTAGTCGTACCAAAGAACTCTTGTTAACTAAATCGCCTATTTCCCTTAAAGTCACCTTAAATCAGATTATTAAAGGACAAAATAAAACCTTGGAGGAATGCCTGGAGACAGATTTAATCCTTGCTAAAAACTTTTTGAAGACGGAAGATTTTTACGAAGGTGTCCGGTCCGTTGTGATTGATAAAGACAAAAATCCGCAGTATCATTATCAACAATTATCTGATGTATCATCAACGGTTGTTCAATCATTCTTTACAATAGATTAACCAGATTAGTAGTTTGATAAAATAGTTAATGCAAAAGCCGAACTATCATTCGAAACGTTTTGGTACAACCCCGAAAATTAGAGTAAAAAATCTAACTACTGAGGGGGAACCACCCAGTCGAATCGTTCGGCTTTTGCTGGTTCTAAACGTTTGCTGCCGAATCAAAACAAATTTTCTAACAGCCTAGGTTTTTAAAACCACCGTTCCGTTACTACTTTTTTTCTTGTATAAAATTGTACCCCGTCTTTTCCATTGGTTCCTAAATCTCCATAGAAAGACGCCTTGTTTCCTGCAAAGGCAAAGAAAGCCATTGGTGCTGGCACATTCACATTTACCCCAACCATTCCAGCATCTATTTTCTCACGAAAGATTTGTGCATACTTACCACTTGATGTATAAATAACCGCCCCATTCGCAAATTTTGATTGGTTCGTTAATGCTATTCCAGCTTCTAAATCCTTTACACGGACAACGCTTAACACAGGTGCAAAAATTTCATCCTGCCATATTTTCATATTCGGCGTCACGTGGTCAAAAATCGTTGCACCAACATAATAACCATCTGGTGTTTCTTCTTCAATATAGCGACCATCCACGAGCAGGTCGGCCCCCTCTTCTACTCCCGAATCGATATAACTAATTACTTTTTCCTTATGCGATTCACGGATAACTGGGCCAACAAAAGTTGATTCATCCATTCCATCTCCTGCTTTTAACTTTTTTGTTTCTGAAGTAAGCAAATCAAGGAAATCATCTGCTATATCATCAACAACTGCTACAACAGAACAAGCCATGCAACGTTCCCCACTACTGCCGAATGCGGCACCAATGACACCCTGAACTGTTTTCTCTAAGTCACAGTCAGGCATAACAACGGCATGATTTTTCGCACCAGCAAGTGCTTGAACACGCTTGCCGTTGGCTGTGCCTGTTTGATACACATGTTTCGCCACTGGCTCTGAACCAACAAAGGAAATTGCTTCGATATCCGGGTGGTCCAATAAACCATTAACTACATCTTTTGCACCATGAACAAGATTCAACACCCCTTCTGGAAAACCAGATTGATAAAATAAATCAACAAGTCGTTCAGCCAAGATCGGGGTACGTTCTGACGTTTTTAATACAAAAGTATTTCCGCAAGCAATTGCTAAAGGATACATCCAAAGCGGTACCATCATTGGAAAATTGAATGGGGTAATACCAGCAACAACTCCAAGAGGATAACGCCAAATCGACCCGTCTATCCCTTTTGCAATACTTGGAAGAGCATCTCCCATCATTAAATTAGGTGTAGAAGTCGCTAACTCTACAACCTCTATCCCACGCTGAACCTCTCCTTCAGCGTCTCGCAATGACTTTCCATTTTCTAACGTAATAATCTTAGCTAATTCTGCTTTATGTTCTTTTAGTAGTTGAAGATATTGAAATAAATATCGGGCACGATTTGGTACTGGAACAGTAGACCAATGCCCATATGCTTCCTTCGCAGCGGCTACTGCTCGATCAACATCTTCTTTTTCAGATAATGCTACTTGTGCTATCGTTTCTCCTGTTGCAGGATTTGGAATATCAACCATTTCTCGTCCACTCGATTCCACCCACTTATTCCCAATATAATTCTTCATCACTTTCACTTCCGAAGAAATCATTTTGTTGCCTCCTTCTTCCTTGATTGTTCTTTTACCCGTTGGTAAAGTACAGCCATATCCTTTTCGCCATATCCTTCTTTTTCAACCGATTTATATAGTTCTAGTAATGATTTACTAATTGGTAAATCTAACTGATTCGCATCAGCAACATCCATCGCAAACTCCAAATCTTTTCTAAGCAATTTCAAGGAAAATCCTGGTTTGTAATCGTCGCTAGCAATAAAGGTTTGGTAATTTCGTTCATAGATCCTACTCTGCCCATAGCTAACATTTAGCATAGAGAACAAGTCGTCTAGATCAATGTTTTTCTTATTAGCAATATGCAAAGCTTCACTAACTCCTGCGGTATAAAAACCAATTAATAGATTATTAATCAATTTAACAGTTGTTCCACTGTCTATTTGCTCATCTACATGGAAAATATTCTCGCCTAGTACCTCGAGTACAGGTAGCACAAGGTTATAAACTTCTGTAGGCCCACCGACCATCACAGTAAGTGTTCGATTCTCTGCTCCAATTACTCCACCGCTTACAGGAGCAGCAAGAAAATGAATTTCTTTTTTCTTGCAAGCCTCCGCAATTTTTTGATTAAGTTCAGGTGCGACAGTGCTAGTATCTACTAATAATTTACTCGAATCGCTATACTCAATAAGTCCATCTTCACCTAAGTAGACTTCTTCTACTGCTTTTGATGACGGTAGGCTTGTAAAAATCAGCTCACTGCTTGCTACAACCTCTGAAATAGATGAGGCTATTTCCCCACCTTGCTCTTTCAATTTAAGGACCGCTGTTTCACTTAGATCATACCCCGTTACATGAAATCCTGATCTTATTAACCCCTTTGACATTGGTAGTCCCATATTACCTAAACCGATAAACCCAATTTTATTCATGATATCCCTCATTTCTTTATAAAATAGAGAAGATTCACTCCCCTTTGAATGTACAACCAGAGATTCAACGTGAATTATCTACTACGTTACCCCAAGAAATAACCATTTTTCTCAATAACTTCATTAGCGATTTCTTGTTTCTTTGTAATTATATTTGTATGCATAACAGGGAATGCATTAATTTCGTTAATTAATTGCTCTTTATCCTCCTCAGAACAAATAGATGAAATGAGTACGATGGCATTGCTCTCCAATCGATAATAGCTTTCTTCACATAATATTTCAGTCATTTTCTTCCTAAATTGCTGATGCTTTTGAATAACCTCTGAATTTATATGGGAGCCCTTCATAACGTATAGCTCCTTCACACAATCCGCTAAAATGCGAGCATATACTTGGTTTAGATTGCGCAAATCGCACGTATTAGAAAGCGCATTCATAATGATGTTTACTATTTTACTTGCATAACGTACAAACAGATTATTGCTTGAACCATTCACGAGTTCTTCTTCAATCGTTGACTTGAATTGACTATACTTTTTGAGAAATGATTTAGCTATCGTCAAACGGTTTATTTCATTAGTACCTTCAAAAATTCGATTGATTCTAGCATCACGATAAATTCGTTCTACCTCATACTCTTGCATATACCCATAGCCGCCATGAATTTGTACAGCCTCATCCACAACATAGTCTAATACTTCGGAAGCAGCTACCTTATTCACTGAACAGTCCATTGCATATGCCGAGAGATTTTTTAAGACGCTTTCATCGTTTTCCTTGTCTAACCGATCTATTCTATCTGCTGTGTAATAAGCAGAGCTTTCAGCACCATATATCGCGATAGCCATATTCGCTATTTTTTCTTGAATCATGCCAAATTGTATAATTGATTGCTTGAATTGTTTACGCTCTTTGCCATAGCCAATAGCAATTCTCAAAGCCTGCTTTGAGGTTCCAATATTTGCGAAGGAGAGTTTTAATCTAGCTAGATTTAGAATATTTAATGCGATATGATGTCCTTTTCCAATTTCACCTAATACTTGATCTTCAGAAATTCGAACATCTTCTAAAATAACCGTTGCTGTGGAAGAACCCTTAATTCCAAGCTTTTTTTCCTCTGGACCAATAGTTACTCCTGGTGTGGATCTTTCGATAATAAATGCCGTCATTCCTTGATCAGTATTTGCAAATACAACATATACATCTGCAATATGAGCATTAGTTATCCATTGTTTCTCTCCATTTAATACCCAATCTGTAGTGTCTGCTACCTTTTTAGCTGTTGTATTCGCCGAAAGAGCATCAGACCCAGCATTTGGTTCCGTTAAGGCATAGGCGCCTACCCATTCACCCGATATGATTCTAGAAAGGTATTTTTGCTTTTGACTTTCCGTTCCGTAATAAACAAATGGCAAGGTACCTACTCCGGAATGAATATTAAAAGATACACTAAATGATCCAGCAAACCCCATTTTTTCTGCAATAAGTCCAGCAGTTCGTTTGCCCATTGCTAATCCACCATAAGCTTCAGGAACATCCGCACCTAATAACCCTAAATCACCAGCATACTTAAATAGCTCTCTAGCTACTTTATAATCATGCGCTTCCAGCTTCTCCATATCTGGGTTCACTTGTTCTAATACAAATTTATCAATTGTTTTCGCAAAAAGTTCTTCCTCATCTGAATGATTTTCGAAGCTACTAGACGATTCATGTGGAAATATAGGATGGTGATGTGTTGATTCTGTTTTTTCCATGTACCTTTCCCCCTTCACCTCTACAATGCAATTTCCATGCCAACTTTTTCAGTGTGTCTACCTGTAAAAACAATGGCAAAAAGTGTTACATGTCTATACAATTGCACATACATATTAACAATTAAGTCCTCCCTACTTGGTTAACAGTTTTAACTAATATATATAACCAAAGCGTAAGTGCGCGATTAGAAACGTAGCGACTGGAGCAAGTCAACGGAGATAAAGGAATCACGGTGAGCTTGTGAGTCGGTGATAACTTATCTTAGAGCGATTCGTGAAGTCGCCTACTATCTGGGTGCTGAAACTGCACGCAGCTCAACACGTCCATATTTATCCACCTGGCAAATTTTATAATTTCTTAGTCTATAACAAAAGATCACAGCTACTCCCCCTGTGATCCTATGTATTATAATTTTTGTCTAATGCATATCGGGAAATTTTATTATATAAGGTGGCTCGAGACACACCTAATAATTTAGCTGCCTGTGATTTGTTCCCCTTTACTTGTTCTAACGTTTGTTTAATTAACTCCTGTTCTTCCTTTGAAGCTTCAGCTAAAAGTTCTCTTCTTTTTTTTAGACTTTGAACAGGTGCAAGCGTACCTTCTTTCTGTAATTCGATATGAAGAAATTCTGGTAATGCATTAAATGAAATATGTTCTCCATCTGTTAAAACAAATAATCGCTCTAAAATATTCATAAGCTCACGAATATTTCCAGGCCAGTCATACTTGTACATCAACTTCAATAACTGTTGATCAATTGTTTTTACATTTGCCTGATAAACTTTAGCCAATTGCTGTAATTTATGGGCTATTATGATAGGAATATCGTTTTTCCGTTCTCTTAATGGCGGAATATCGATAGGGATTACATAAAGTCTATAGTATAAATCTTCTCGAAATTTACCATCATGTACCATTTGGGTTAAGTTTTTATTTGTAGCAGTGATTAACCGAAAATTTAAGGGGATTGGTTGATTTCCTCCCACCCTCTCTACCTTTTTCTCTTGAAGAACTCGTAATATTTTAGCTTGCATCCGTAAAGGCATATCGCCTATCTCATCTAAAAAAATAGTACCATTATGCGCTAATTCAAATTTTCCAGCTTTTCCTTCTCTATCGGCTCCAGTAAATGCTCCTTTTGTATAACCGAATAATTCCGATTCCATTAACCCCTCAGGAATAGCAGCACAATTAACACTTATAAAATCTCCGGCTTTCGTATCTCCAGCATAATGTATAGCCTTAGCAAACTGCTCCTTTCCTACACCACTTTCACCAGTTATAAGCACGGTAGCCTTGGAACTGGCAGCTTTCCTGGCAATCTTTTTAGCATTAGAAATAGCTGGGCTATCCCCTAGTATATCTTCAAAGTTTATGGCACTATCTAAAAAATTACTTACTTGCTTGAGCTGATAATTATGTTCATCTCGTTTATGTAATTGTTCCATGCGTTGGATAACTTGTTGAATTTCCGTTAACCCTTCGTAAACAAGAATTCCTGCTGCTCCGATTATCTTATTATCCTTCCAAATAGGAATACGATGTACCACCAAATCCTGACCTTGTAAGCGATGTGCCTGACTACGCTCTGGTACACCCGTCTTTAATACAACAGGTAATCTCGTATTATCTATTACGTTAGACGCATGTTGACCAACTGCTGCATCCTTAGGAACTCCAACATAACGGCTATACGCCTCATTAAATAACTGAATAACCCCATTCTCATCTACAACCGTTAACCCCTCGTATGCGGTATTAAAAATAAGCTCATACCATTTCATCAAATCCTCTGTTTTTTTCACCTTTTGAGTCAACTCTTTGTGATATAAAAGCAATTCTTTCTCTGTAAGAACCCCTTCTAACTTTCCACTTTCATCACTTACGATATAGCCTGGTAATTCACGAATATCCTGTAGTACTGTATCTTTGTTTAGCCTCACGAATGAATTCGTCATAACATTTGCTGTCTGTTGGTGAGATTTATCACCTTTTTCATTCATTAGGACAATAATATCCTGCAATCGTAAAATCCCTAACAAATGACCGTCTTGAGTAACTGGAAGCTCCGTTTCATTCAAATTTCTTAAGAGCTTTAGCGCTTCATGAACCTCCATTAATGGATCAATTGTTGTTGGCTTTGTATTCATCCACTTTTCAACCGTATCTAATTCTGGTTTCATCAAGGATCGATCTCCCCTTTGCAATTAAATATTTGGGGCAGTATGGAACAGCCTTTATCTTTATCAATCAAATGATTGAGCGCTTGTTCAATAAGCTACCATACTTAGGCCAAAATAATGAAAACCCTTACATTTTTTTAGATGAACTATTAAATGAAACTTCAATCAGTTGGGGTTGTTTTAGCTTCCACTGATGGTTAGCAGCACAAGGGTATGACTTAAAGGCCCTTGAACCAAAAGGACATTTACTGGCAGTTGACCCCTCACTTCTCTATATTGGTTGCACTTTATTGCTTAAAGTGGGAGCTTACTGCCAGTTATATGCGGGATAAAGGCTTAACAGCAGTCCAGGAATAATTCGCATCCATTACATACTAGGCACAAAACATGCTTAACTTAGTATATCATATATAGCCATTTTTCTGAATTATAGCATTCTTCAAGCACAATCGCAAATTTCCTTTACTGCTGTGTTGCTTAACTTTATGCATCCATATAATTAACTTACGTAGCCAATTACGTGATAAATTCCTCTTCTAGCAAAACAACTATAAAGATACACATGATTTTAACTAACTAAGCCAAACTAACTCGAAAGGAGGTAAAAAAATGGCTAAAGATAAGACAAAAACGAAGAATAAAAGTAAACAAGAATTGAATGAAATGAAGAATCAAAACAAATATAAACGTAACCGTCCTCCTGGTAACTAAAAACTATGGCAATATGTCCCCTTAAGCTTAAGCAATATTTCTACCGCAGATTTGCTTAAGCTTTTGATGGATTAGTTATTATAATAAAGTAATTCAATCCATGGTATTTTGTTTATTCCCTACCACAAGGAGATGACCTAAAGACCTTGGAACCCAATCGGACAGTTGATCCCCACTTATCCATATTGCTTTCACTTTATTCCTTGAGGTGTGGGAGTGATATGCGGGGTAACTGAAATAAAAAAAAACGGAGCAAAATTCGCTCAGTCCTTATCACTAA
>NZ_JAJERH010000072.1 GCF_016919725.2 Virgibacillus sp. AGTR | reverse complement strand
TAAACAGAAGAAGCAGGAAGCAAAAAAGAGAACACGAGAAAATAACTATCGTTCGTCTTTTGGTTAGAATCTTTCATTTAGCACCTGAAATAAGTGAGACTCCGGCGGGAACCATGCGTCCGAAGATCCACGTGGTAACGTGTTTTTCTTTACCAAGTTAGCTGAGGCCGTGCCTGCGGAAAGAGCGTATATTTTTACGGTGCGGCGATACTCCTATTGATAACTTGATTATTCGTATTTTGAGTAAAGAAGTTGTGTTTTGTACCAGCCTCTATTTAATTTCTTTTATATTAACTATTTACTTCATTAATTTGCTATAGTTGTGTTGAATATTTTGTAACGAAAATGGACTCGTTTGAAGATGGTAGCCTGCCTAAACATGAAGACGTTGCCTTCGCCTATCCAGAGTGAGTTAGCTGAAAGGCAGCGAGTACTAGGAGGTGTGGACTGAGATCGCTAATCATTCATGAATTCCATCGGTCACAATGGCAGGT
This sequence comes from Virgibacillus sp. AGTR, assembly GCF_016919725.2. GTDB lineage: Bacteria > Bacillota > Bacilli > Bacillales > Amphibacillaceae > Virgibacillus > Virgibacillus salarius. The sequence continues at coordinate 21,139 of NZ_JAJERH010000072.1, read as the reverse complement.
GTAGGGCTTGCGACTTTAGTCTTGGGAATCTCAATCAATCACTCACACATAAATCGTGTCGAATGTGGCATAATTTAGGGAAAGTGCTGTTTATTGTTATACAATTGTAAATAGGGCTTTCATCCCTTGCTATTCTCATGTTTTTGCAGTAAACGGCACATTTGGCACTTGAAAAGGTTGTCCTAAATATGTTTGAATGAAAGGACATTCATTAAGAAATGAGGGGTCTAACGAATGAAAAAAATTATCATGCTAGGATTAGCACTAACCTTAGCAATCGTATTGGCAGCATGTGGAGATGACAATGCTGAAGGTGATAAAAAGAAAGATGAGCAAACGCAGGAAGAAGGTAATACATCAAAAGAGGGTCAGGAGCAGCAAGTAAAAGTGACCGATAAAGAGAAGGTAGAAGAAGGAACAGCTGTAGCTTCTGTCAACGGTGATGAAATAAAAGGTGAACGCTACAACCCGATCTATACACAATTAAAAACCCAAATGGCGCAATATGGACAGGATGTGAGCGATCTAGATAAACTAAAGGAACAAACCATAAACGTTTTGGTTGAGCAGCACTTAATTAGACAGGATGCTGCAAGCAAGGGTATTAAGGTTTCAGATAAAGAGGTTCAATCCGAATTTGATTCGTTAAAAGAAGAGAATGGTGACCAGTTAACTGCAGTTCTTGAACAATTTAATCTTACGGAAGATCAATTTAAACGGCAGTTAGAAGATGATTTAATTACTACCAAGTATATTGATTCACAGTTGGAGATCAAAGTAACGGATAAAGAGGTTGAAGAATACTACAATCAGTTGAAAGAGCAAAATGAAGAGATTGGTAAATTAAAGGATTTGAAAGACCAAATCAAAAATCAAATTAAACAACAAAAAACGAATGAACAACTTCAGAAAAAAGTTGATAAATTAAAAAAGGATGCAAAGGTTGAAACATTAATCTAAGCAACGCTTAGTATGAAAGCACCCGATCATTTAGAAGCTGTCTAAATATCGGATGCTTTTTTCTTTTGACGTCGATTTCACTTTATCCCGCATATAACTGGCAGTAAGACTTCACATCAAGGTATTGGTAAATGGGTATAAACTGCCAGTAAATGCCCGATTGGTTCAGAGGCCTTTAGGTCATACCCTTGTGGTACTAACCATCCGTGGGATAAACAAACTCCCCACGGAAGGAAGTTTCACTTTATGTCGATACTATTTCCTATGTTTACAAGCTCGTATGTCTGCTTAGCAGAGGACGTTTTTCTGCAATAAGGGTATCCAATTTTTCTAAGAATTGCTCCATCATTTGATCCGTACCTATTGAAATCCTTAAATATTGTGTAATTTCGTCTTTATTAAAATGTCTAACAAGAATACCTTCTATTTTTAGCTGTTGATAAAGGGATCGTGCTGCATAGCTAGGATGTGTAGCAAACAAAAAGTTTGTTGCTGATGGCAATACCTTAAATCCACGTTTTTTTAACTCTGCCGTCATCCAGTTGCGTGTGTGAATAATAGAATTTGTTGTTTCTTTAAAATAGGTAGTATCTTCAATAGCAGCCTCAGCTCCTGCAAGTGCTAATCGATCAATGGTGTAGGAGTTAAACGAATTCTTGATTCGCTGGAGTGCTTCAATTAGTTCTGGATTGCCAATAGCAAAGCCTACTCTTAAGCCAGCAAGCGAACGAGATTTTGACATCGTTTGTATGACGAGGAGATTTTCATATTGGTCAATGAGTGAAACTGCTGAAGCCGCAGCAAAGTCAATGTATGCTTCATCTATAATGACAACCCGATTAGGATTATTTTCTACAATAGCTTTTATAACGTCAAGTTCTGCTAGAATACTCGTAGGTGCATTAGGGTTTGGTAAAATAACACCACCATCCGAATCAAAAAAATCAACTTGATTTAGTGTGAAGTTCTTGTTTAAGGATACTTCTTGATACGGTATGTGAAAAAGATTGCAATAAACAGGGTAAAAACTATATGAAATTGCTGGGAAACGGATTTTTTTTTCGGGCAGAAAAAATGCCATGAACGAAAAAGCAAGCACTTCATCAGACCCATTTCCTATGAAAACATTCTCTTTATTTAGATGATAGAAGTTGGCAATTTTCTCTCTTAAATTCTCTGCTGTTGGTGTAGGATAATGATTTAACTTGTTCTCTAATGCTCTGTAAATAGCTTCCTTTACTTTTGGTGAGGGAGGATATGGATTCTCATTTGTATTTAATTTTATAATGGTAGGGTCATTTAGCTGTTCACCGGGAACATAGGGCGTGCTCCGTTTAACTGCGTCACTCCAAAATCTATTCATTTCGTACGTCCTTTTCCTGATTATGTCTTTGTTGTAGCTCATTCGTTATATCATGGAAGGAGACATCAAGTAGCTCCATCAATACGAGCGTATGGTAAGTTAAATCAGCTATTTCCCAGGTTACCTCCTGTTTATTCTTATTTTTAGCTCCAATAATGACCTCACTAGCTTCCTCTCCAATTTTTTTTAATACCTTATCAAGCCCTTCTCGAAACAGATAGGCAGTATAGGAACCTACAACAGGAGAATGTTTACGTTTGGTTATTTGCTTCTTAAGCTGTTCAAGAACTTGATAAGGGGGAATAGACTCCTGATACAGCTCATGATGAAAGCAAGTATGCTTGCCTTTGTGGCAGGCTGGACCAAGCGGTCTTACCTGTAATAATAGCGCATCTTGATCACAATCTAAGAAAATCGCATGGACAGCTTGTTTATTTCCAGAAGTTTCCCCCTTGTTCCATAGTGTCTGTCGCTTTCTACTAAAAAACCAAGCTTCCTTTGTTTCGACTGTTTTGGAAAATGCCTCCTTATTCATATAAGCTAATGTTAATATTTTTCCATTCGTTGCATCCTGAACGATTACTGGCAGTAATCCATCGGTACCAAATGTTATAGCGTCCATTTCTATGTTCATATACGCTCACTCCTAATTTCTATACCCTTGTTGTATAAATGCTTCTTTAATTGTGGGATCGGTATATCATTATAATGGAAAACGGATGCTGCTAATGCTGCATCTGCAAGACCAGGTTTTAAAACTTCCAAAAAATCGTTAATACTCCCTGCACCTCCACTTGCTACAATTGGAATACTGACAGAAGAAGCGATTAAATGTATCAGGTTAAGGTCATAGCCTAATTGTTCACCATCTGTATGAATAGCATTGATCACGATCTCTCCTGCACCTAATGCTTCTCCTTGTTTTGCCCATTCTACTGCATCTAGCTTTGCATGTTTTCGTCCTCCGTTCAGATAGACATCCCATTTATACTGTTCCGTCTGTTTTGCATCAATCGATAATACGATACATTGTGATCCAAACTTTAATGCAGACTCCTTAATTAAACTTGGATTTGTGATGGCTGCGCTATTTAGAGAAACTTTGTCAGCACCTGCTCGTAAGACACGATGTATATCCTCGAGAGTTCTAATTCCTCCTCCAACGGTAAAGGGAATAGCAATTTCCGCAGCCACAGACTCAACAACATCAAGAAATATGTCTCTTCCTTCATTAGACGCTGTGATGTCATAAAATACAAGTTCGTCAGCACCAGCTTGATTGTATCGTTTAGCTAATTTTACTGGGTCAGCTACGTCCTGGATGTTTTTAAATTTTTTCCCTTTTACCACGCGCCCTCCAGCTACATCAAGGCAAGGAATAATCCGTTTAGCTAACATTTGTTATTGCCTCCAACCCTTGTTTTAATGTTAAGGATCCGTCGTATAGTGCTTTGCCGATAATTGCACCATGTAGTTTCATTTTGCTTAATGTGGTCACATCCTTCATTGTCGTTACTCCCCCAGAGGCAATAATATTCATTGATGTGGAAGCTTGCATAATTTGGAGTTCTGTAAAATTTGGTCCGCTTAGCATGCCATCTTTAAGAATGTCTGTGTAGATTAGCGTTTGTAAACCTAGTTGCTCCAACTCTTTTGCTAAATCTCTAGCTTTAACCTTGCTTATTTCCGTCCAGCCATTTGTTGCTACAAGTCCATTTCTAGCATCTATCGATACAATGGTTTGGGTAGGGTATTTAGAAATAGCCGCAGCTAAAAACGATTTGTCCTCAATAGCTGCTGTTCCAAGTATCACTTTTTTCATTCCTGCATTAAGGTAGTTCTCCATTGTCGCTAGGCTACGAATTCCACCACCAATCTGTACGGGAATGGAAATGGTATCGGCTATTTTTTTGACAATATCAATATTTTTTGACTGACCTGTTTTAGCTCCGTTAAGATCGACGAGATGTAAGTATTCAGCTCCTTGCGTTTCCCACTGTGAAGCCATATGTACAGGGTTATTACTGTATACTATTTCATTATTATAATTGCCTTGTGTAAGGCGGACACATCTACTGTCTTTAATATCAATTGCCGGAAATAAAATCATGAAATCATCTCCCCAAAATTTGCTAGAAGCTGAAGTCCAACGTTACCGCTTTTTTCTGGATGAAACTGCATGCCAATAATATGATCCTGCTGGACGATTGCTGGGATGGTACCACCATAAGCAGTGCTGGCAACCAGAGAATTATATGCATATTCTTTTACTGCATAGGAGTGGACATAATATACAAAAGCATTATTTGGAATGTTTTGGCATATGGAACTACTTCGCTGCATATGCAGTGTATTCCAACCAATGTGAGGAACTTTAACCGTGTAATTAATTCTACTAACTTTTCCTTTCAATAATCCGAAACCTTCCCATTCTCCATCTTCTTCACTTGTTTCATAGAATAATTGCATACCTAAACAAATACCTAATAAGGGTTTCCCTTTTGTAGTTTCATCTTTTATGGTATTGATTAAGTCTTTTTGCTTTAAGGTAGTCATGGCATCTTGGAAAGCGCCCACCCCTGGAAGTATCATGGCAGTGCTGTTGAGAATCTGTTTTTTTTCAGTGGTGACACAACATTCCAGGCCTTTTCTGTTTAATGCAAACTGAAGGCTTTTCATATTCCCAGCACCATAATCAATGATAGCAATCATCTTATACGTCCTTTCAATAGTACCGATTTTTTGTATACAATTGGATGGTATCATTCCTCTTTTAAAGACTTCCTTTTGTAGAGGGGATACCTATGATACGTTCGCTTTTTTGGCTTGCTTGATCGAGTGCTCGGCCAAAGCCTTTAAATATGGATTCAATCATGTGATGTGAATTTGTACCATAAACGTTATGAATGTGTAAGGTGACTTTGGCATTGCTGGTAAAAGCCTGAAAGAATTCTTCTACTAGCTCTGTATCGAAATCTCCAACTTTATCTTTTAGCCCCTCTACCTTATATACAAGATACGAACGTCCACTAATATCTAGAGATACAGTAGACAGCGCTTCGTCCATCGGTGTAGTTATACTACTGTAGCGCGTAATTCCTTGTTTGTCTCCGAGTGCTTGGTAAAAGGCCTTGCCAAAAGCAATACCAATATCTTCAATAGAATGATGCTGATCAACTTCTAAATCACCCTTACAGCTTACATTTAAATCAAGTAGTCCATGTCTAGACAATAAGGTGAGCATATGATCAAAAAATCCAACTCCTGTTTGAATCGAACTATAACCAGCTCCATCTATATTCAAGGTAAGAGAAATATCTGTTTCTGAAGTTGTTCGGTTAATTGTATGATTTCGCATTGCGGCCATCCTTTCGTAGGTTAATTGATTCTGCATGCGCTGTTAACTTTTCTGTCATTGCTAACTCAATTATTTCATCAGCTGTTTCTAGCAAGGCTGTTTTATCATAATGGATAATGCTTGATTTTTTTACGAAATCATAAACACCTAAAGGTGAAGAGAAAGCAGCAGTACCATTTGTAGGTAACGTATGATTCGGTCCTGCTAGATAGTCTCCTAATGCCTCTGGTGAATAATTGCCTATAAAGATGGCACCGGCATTATTAACGTATCTCAGATTTTCCATCGGTTCCTTTATCATAAGCTGTACATGTTCGGGTGCTAGATCATTCACAATTGTAAATGCTTCATTCAAGTGCTTAACAAGAATAATGCGTCCATTTTGTTTTAGGGCTTGCTTGATAATGTGCTTTCTAGATAATAATTCTGTTTGTTTTTCGACTTCTAGTTGGATGGCAGCTGCAAGTGTACGATCCGCCGTGATGCATATCGGCTTTGCCGCCTCATCATGCTCTGCCTGTGATAATAGATCAGCAGCAATGTAAGGTGCTGGTGCTGATTCGTCGGCAACAATACAAATTTCGCTGGGACCAGCTATCATATCTATGGCTACATCCCCATAGACGCATTTTTTTGCACTAGCAACAAATGCATTACCAGGGCCAGTAATTTTTTGGACTTTTGGTACCGTTTCTGTTCCATAAGCGAAAGCAGCTATCGCTTGTACTCCACCAATCTTATAGATGCTATCTACGCCTGCTTCTTTTGCAGCAACAAGAATATGTGGGTTAACCTTTCCATTGGCCTGTGGAGGGGTAGCTATATGTATCGACTCTACTCCAGCAATCTTGGCAGGAATAACATTCATTAATACAGTTGAAGGATATGCTGCCTTTCCACCAGGCACATAGATTCCAACCTTTTCAAGTGGTGTAATCTTTTGCCCTAATAAAATACCGGAATGACTATTTGTAAACCACGATTGTTGCATTTGTTTTGCATGAAATTGTTGGATGTTGTTTTTTGCTTTTGTAAGTGCACGAAGGAAAGCTGGACTAACCTGTTTATATGCGTCTTTAAACTCCTCTTTAGTAACCTGAAATTTAGGTAATAGTACATCATCCAATTCTTTTGTTAACTGTCTAATTGCTGCATCTCCAGATTGTTTAATCTGATTAATAATATCTAAAACCGTTTGATCAGTATTGTTATCTAATGTTCTCCTTTTTGCGATTTGGTTCTTCTCCGTCCAATATTGCGCACCTGTTATTTGTTTCACGTGTTACTCCTCCAAGCCCAATCGTAATTTTTCAATAAATGGTTGTATACTTGTGCTTTTAATAGCAAAGCTTGCTTTATTAATAATGAGCCGCGTACTAATTGGTTCTACTTCCTCTAAAACTACTAGACCATTTTCTTTTAATGTGTTACCGGTCTCCACGATATCAACGATTGCATCTGCTAATCCGATAAGGGGAGCTAGCTCAACGGAGCCATTCAACTTTACAATATGAATGGCTTTGCCTTTTTTAGAAAAGTAATTGTGAGTAATGGTTGGATACTTCGTTGCAATGGTAATTGGTTTCTCTTTATTTAAATTCTCTCCGGGTTTACCAGCTATGGCAAAAGTACATTGCCCAATTCGTAAATCGAGTATGTCATATACATCTGCCTCGGATTCAAGTACATTGTCCTTTCCTACTATACCGACATCTGCTGCGCCTCTTTCCACATAAGTCGGGACATCTACAGCTTTTACAAATAGTAACCTGATGGTTTTATCTGAATTGTAAAAAACTAATTTTCGACTTGATGATGTAAAGTTATTGAAAATAATTCCAATCTTTTTCATCAGATGTATGGTCTGGTTAGCTGTTCTACCCTTGGCTACCGCTAATGTGAAAGCTTCCAACTAAACCTCCCCCTCTTGCATAACTAATAACTCCTGTACTTCAGTTATGTCATGGAATTGATATGAATTCCCTTTATTTATGAGCGTACAAGAATCCTTCTGATAGTGGATGGTGCATGCTGAAGTAGTCAGGCTGTTTTCTTGATCAGGAAAGCTAAGTACGACATAGCCGCATTTCCGTAAATGTAACGTATCAGTTAGTGCTTTCTTTTGCATAGAGGGATGATAATAAACAATGATGTCTGATATGGTTGTTGGTGTTGCTAATAACTCATGCCGTTGTAAAGCCCTTTCTAATAACTGCAAGTCATATGCAAACCCTATTGCTGGTATAGATGCTCCAAATTGTTTTCCTAATTGATCATATCTACCACCCATGACTACCGGTTCCCCGATAAACTCAATAAACCCTTGAAAGATGATATCTGAGTAATAATCCATATCGTTAATTAAACCAAGGTTAAATATTATATAATCAGTAAGCTGATAGGCTTTTAGAATGTCATAAACATCTATGAGGTGCTGTAATTCCGCTTGCATATTTTCCTGTAATCCGTATTTCTGAATAGCATTGATTACATCACCTGGCAGACCATAAAGAAAAGGAATGTTCCTAATCAATTCTTTCAGCGGATCATCAATCTCAAGCGAATTTAGGTAGGGCTCTAATTCAGCTATATTTTTAGATTGAATAAAGTTTTGTAGATGGATTAATTCTTGCTTAGACAACCCAGCGAGCGATATTAATGCTTTGAACAATCCTGCATGACCTATTTCCATTTTAAAATCAATAAAACCCATATCTTGCAGTGTATGAATTGCCAATGCAATTACTTCTGCATCAGTAGTAGCTGATTTTTTTCCAAAGTGTTCAATTCCTGCTTGTGTTCGTTCGTTTACTTGATTTGCTTGATCATGGTAACGAAATATGTCCATGATATAAAAGTAACGATCATTTTGAGTGGTGGGATGATTGACCATAACCTGTGTAATAGGAATAGTGACGTCTGGTCGTAATACAAGTACCTTTCCTTTAGGAACCATAACTTTAACCATGTCATCTGTATTTACAATTCCATTAATGGAAGCATACATATCATAATACTCAAATGCTGGAATCTTAATTTGACGATACCCATAGGTTTTAAAACGGTGTTTTAATTTGTTTATTAATACTTCTTGCTGCTGAAAATCGTCTATAACGTTGCTATAGGAGCTATTTATTAAAAAAGGCTGCATTGTAAGTTTACTCCTTTTCACTTTATTACTTTATCGCTTTATTTAATTAAAGTTATATAGTATTCTAATAATTATAAAAGGAATTGTCAACCAAAGGGAGGGATATTTTTATGTTCGATTATCATATACATAGTAATTTTTCAGCAGATTGTGATACGCCAATGGAGGAGACAATAGAAGCCGCCTTGAAGAAGGGACTAAAGGAAGTTTGCTTCACTGAGCATATTGATGAGGATTATCCAGATCCTACGATTCATTTTGAGTTAGATTTACCTGCCTATGAAAAAAAAATCAAAGAAATGCAGTGTTTATATAAGGAGCGTATCAACATAAAAAAGGGTTTAGAAATAGGGGTACAGCCCCATTTGTTAGACAATTGCAAGCAAATGATACAGGAGGAAACATTTGATTTTATCATCTGTTCTATGCATACCACTTCTGGAATGGATTTACATTCTGGAGCTTTCTTTCAAGGTAAAACAGTGGATGAGGCATATCAAGCGTATTATCAAGAATTACTAGATTGCATTACTCATTTTAAAGACTTTCAAGTTTTAGGACATATTGATTTGATAAAAAGATATACACAGACAAGAAAAAATGAACATAGCTTTCTGAATCTGATTGAGGAGATATTTCAAGAAATCATACCAGCAGGGAAGGGAATAGAAATAAATACCTCTGGGTTCCGTTATGGTCTTAATAGTGCCATGCCTAGTAAAGATATCCTTAAGTTATACAAGGAGTGTGGTGGAGAAATCATTACAATTGGTTCTGATTCCCATCAAGCGTCTACTGTAGGTTATGGACTAGCAGAGGCGATAGAATTATTGCGATCACTAGGTTTTTCGTATATTACAACTTTTAAGGGAAAACAGCCAGTTTTCCATCATATATAATTGCTTCAACAAATGTCACTATTTCTAAAAGGAAAATACCGATGAGACATGCTATAATGAAGGGCAATAGGGGAAACCTTCTGTATCATTACCAATCCAGATCAACCGGTGATATGGTAATGGTTTAGATCACTGCCAGATAAATGAGGGAGTATTTTTGAAGAAAAAACATCTAATGAGTATTGCGTCCATATGTATAGTGATCCTAGGATTGATAGCCCTTGTATATATGCCCAATAAAACAAAGTCAGATTTTGACAAAATACGACCAACGTTGTTTGTACATGGTTATAAGGGAACTGTGAATTCATTTGGCCATATGCTAAAACGATTTGAGAGTGATTATAACTGGGGTAACAAAGCACTTGTCTATTTTGTGAAAAATAACGGAGCAATTGAAAAATATAACCTTAGTAAAGGTAAAAAAGAGCCTGTATTTGTTCAGGTTATTTTTGAAAATAACCGAGCAAGTTTTGAAGAGACAGCAGGTTGGCTAGCTGCTGTCTTAGCAGATATGAAAGCTGTTTATTCTATTGAAAATGTCAATCTTGTTGGACATTCGATGGGAGGAATCGTCTCCTTGGAGTATATGAAGCAATACCAAGGGGTGAAGTTTCCTACTGTTCGTAAATTTATAGCGATCGGTAGCCCGTTTGATGGGATCTATAGTGAAGAATATTTCCAACTAAATCGTGATCCTGCTGCTACTGATTTGCATCCCGATTCTCCTGCTTTACAATTTTTGAGAGAGCGATCATTTCCAGAATATACACAAGTATTAAGTATTGGAAGTACGGATGATGCAATTGCTGTGCCAGAAAGTATTAAGTCGTTACGAACGATTATACCAAAGGATCAATTAGAAGAGGTTATTATTGACGATCTGCATTTAAGTCACAGTGGGTTACACGAGAGTAAGCTAGTGGACCAATACATTTATGAGTTTTTGTGGCAAGATCAGATTGAATAGCTTACAATGTAGAAGAGTATCATCAAGTATTTTGGAATAACTATTAAAGGAATGATACGTGTGGGATTGAGTCATCATATATACAATAAATTAATAGAAATTACATCCGAGAGTAATGTGATGGTGGACGAAGAATTAAAGAATCATACGTATACCCGTCTTGGCGGGAAGGCTGATTTTTTAGTAACACCTGAAACATATCATGAAGTACAGGAAATTGTAAGGTTGGCGAACGAAGAAAAGATTGCATTTACATTACTGGGGAATGGTTCTAATTTGATCGTAAAAGATGGGGGAATACGCGGAATTGTTATGAATCTTCATCGATTAACGGATATTTCCACTAACGGCTCTACAATTGTTGCTCAAAGTGGTGCGCGAATTATTGATGTTTCCCGAGAAGCACTAACTAAAACGTTATCCGGGTTGGAATTTGCCTGTGGTATACCAGGGTCAGTAGGTGGTGCATTGTATATGAACGCTGGAGCCTACGGTGGCGAAATAAAAGATGTGTTAGTAAGCACCAAGGTAGTAGATAAGGATGGAAATCTCCAAGTATTAACAGCATCTGATCTGGATCTAGCATACCGTACAAGTAACATTCCAGAAAAGGGATATATTGTTCTTGAAGCAACTTTTTCGTTGGAAAAAGGTAAATATGCAGAAATAAAAGCTATAATGGATGATTTGACGTATAAAAGAGAATCGAAGCAACCATTAGAGTATCCTTCATGTGGAAGTGTATTTAAACGACCACCAGGTTATTTTGCTGGAAAATTGATTCAAGACAGTGAATTGCAAGGAAAGCAAATTGGCGGAGCACAGGTTTCTTTAAAGCATGCTGGCTTTATTGTTAATAAGGATCATGCAACAGCTACAGAATATATTAATCTCATTCGCTATGTTCAAGATACAGTAAATGAAAAGTTTGGAGTGCGATTAGAGAGAGAAGTTAAGATAATTGGTGAAGATCCAGTTCGCTAGGTTATGGCAATCGTATATCTGACAAAAGAGGATGAGACAAAAGAATGAAGAAACAATAAAAAACGAACGATAATTAGTTGAAAATTAATTATCGTTCGTTTTTTGGTTGGGATTATTCATTTAGCACCTGAAATAAGCGAGACTCCGGCGAGAACAATACGCGTCCGAAGATCCACTTGGTAACGTGTTTTTCTTTACCAAGTTAGCTGAGGCCGTGCCCGCAGAAAGCGAGTATAGTTCCACGGTGCGGCGATGATACTCCTATTGATAACATGATTATTCGTATTTTGAGTAAAGAAAATGGTTAGAGATTTCAATGCTATTGCTAATTCATCTCCGTTGAGGAAGATATTATGTTTTTCATTAGCTTCTAAAACGATGCAGGAAGCTTTGCAATCGTTCGTTTGTAGAATGCTCAATAACCTCGCTAGCTGTTCCCTGCTCAGCAATGACACCTTCATCAAGGAATAATACTTTGTCAGCTACGTCAAGAGCAAAATCCATTTCATGTGTAACGAGAATCATTGCCATTTCTCCCTCTTTGGCAATGTCACGAATAACTTCTAGTACTTCACCAACTAATTCTGGGTCAAGTGCAGATGTTACTTCATCAAATAGCATAACCTTTGGTCGCATCACAAGCGCTCTTGCCATAGCAACACGCTGTTTTTGTCCTCCAGAAAGTTGGCTAGGATAATTGTCCAATTTGTCACCAAGTCCAACTTTTTCAAGCATCTCAATAGAGCGCTGCTTGGCTGTAGATTTATCTTCATTTTTGACGTGGATCGGTGCCGTCATACAGTTTTCCAAAATGGTCATATGTGGGAATAAATTAAAATGTTGGAATACCATACCTATATCTCCCCGGACATTACGCAAATGCTTTTCATTTGCGTCGACCATACTCCCCTTTTTCTCCATCTTCCAAAGGTTTTTACCATCAACAATAATATCTCCTGAAGTTGGTTGCTCTAATGTCATTAGCATTCGTATAATGGTTGTTTTACCAGAACCACTTGGGCCTATGATTGCAACTTTTTCTGCAGGCTTAATATCTAGATCAATTCCTTTTAATACTTTGACATCTCCAAATGATTTATGAACATCATTAAAGGTAACAATCGGCTCTATCATTATGCTGTCGCTCCTTTACTACTATTTAATGCTTCTTTCTTATCAAAGCGGCGATTCATTTTCTTTTCCAGCTTATTAATGAGTAAAGCGGAAGGGTAACTCATTACTAAGAATAGGATAGCTACAATGGTTAATGGCTCAAGATAAGTCCAGTATTGAGCACCATAGCTATTTGCCATGTGGAGAATACCCGCCACACCAATGGTGGATGCTAGTGGAACTTCTTTAAACATAATAATTAAATAGTTACCTAACATTGGAATGGTCGGAGGAATAGCCTGTGGTAATATAATTTTAGTCCATTTTTGTCTAGTGGAAAAGTTTAACGCCCTTGCAGCCTCCCATTGTCCTTTATCCACACCATCAATGCCCGATCGGTATACTTCGCCAATATACGTGCTAAAGTGGATGCCGAGTCCAAGGATTGCACTTGTGAATGGGTCTAATGTCATTCCTACCACAGGTACCATCGGCCATGCATAAAAGATAAAGAATAGCTGAACGAGAGGTGGTGTAGAACGAATAAATTCCATAATCCAAGTTATGACCCAATGAAGCGGCTTGAAAGGAATTCTTCTAAGGAAGGTCCAGAAAAATCCAAATATCAAAGCAAATAAATAACAGGCTATTGTAAGACCTAATGTTATTCCAAGCCCCTGTACAATAACTAAAAACGCGTCAGCAAATACATCCCAGCTCCAAATATTCATTGACTAGCCACCCCTTTCTTCGAGATGTCTTCCATTTTACGAGTCAAGAAAATTAATGGAAGTGCAAGAATAAAGTAGAAGACTAATACTAATAAATAGACTGTCGGTGCTTGTGAAAGATTGGAGCTTCGTAATATATCTCCGTAGTATAAAATATCATGCATACCAATTAAGGATACAAGTGATGTAGCCTTGAGCATTTGAATTAAATAATTCCCAAATTCGGGAAGCATCATTCGTACCGCTTGCGGGAAAATAACCAGGCGCATACGTTGGAAACGTGACATATTTAACGCAGTGGCAGCCTCAGTCTGTCCTTTTGCTACAGCGAGTATAGATCCTCGTACAATTTCTGACATATAAGCCCCATAGTTTAAAGCGATTGCGATGACGCCAACCCACCAATTACTTCCAAGTTCAATTCCAAAAAGCATAGGAACTGCATAGTATAACCAGAATAATTGAACAATTAGAGAGGTTCCACGGAATATTTCTACATAGAATCCGGTGAATTTTCGAAGGATAACATTTTTGGAAAGGCGACAAAGCCCTGCAATAAACGCAAATAAATAACCAAAAAATGCAGAGGCAATTAGTACAGAGATGGTAATGGTTAGCCCCTGCGCTAACATGGGAAAAATATCTATAATTGCTTTAATAGTGATCACTCCTTATTTTTCAGTTAGATGTATGGTTTCTCAAAAAAATTATAGGGTCTGACTCCCCCTAAGGTAAGGGAAGTCGGACCCTATGGAGTCATTGGTTTACTATAGTGTACGTGTTATTTTAATTCTTATAGTTCACCGTTACAGATTTTTTCTGTAGTAATTCCGGGCTCTACCATGTTATTTGCTTCGCTAAATCCATTCTTTTCAAGAAGTTCAGCTACTGTACCATCTTCTTTTAACTCAGCTAGCTTTTCATTATAGGCATCGCGTAGATCTGTATTATCCAAATGGAATGCTGCTGCTCCATAGCTTGGAACACCTTCCACATCTGGTTGTTCAAATCCTTCAACAAATTCCAGCTTATCAGAGTTAGAGGACTCTAGTGCCATTTTAATAGTCATTTCTGTACCAGTAGTTGCATCAGCTCTTCCTGACTCTACTGCAGAAAAGGTTGCAGGGATATCATCTGCAGATTGAATTTGGTCTTCGCTTACACCTTCTGTTTTAAGGAATTCATTTTCGGTTGCTCCTGCCATCACGGAAACTTTTACATCTGGATTATCTGCAATGTCTGTATAGCTCTTTAAATTTAACGGGTTTCCTTTTTGAACAATTAATCCTTCCCCATATTTCATTTCCGGCTCACCAAAAGCTGCATTCTTACAGCGATCAGAGTTAATTGCCATGCCGGCAGTGATAACATCGAACTGACCAGCCTTTAAGCCTGGGATTAGCTGTCCAAAATCAGCAAGCTTGGCATCCATTTCATTTACGCCAAGTTCTTTAAAGACAGCAGCAGCAATATCCACAGCAGCACCTTTTAACTCCCCATTATCATCTTGGTAAGCGTACGGCTCTTCATTAGCAAAGCCTATTGTGACAGTGCCAGCTTCTTTTAATTCTTCTAGTTTACCACCGCTACCTTCAGACTCTCCGTTTCCGCCTTCCTTGCTCTCATTATTGTCAGATGAACCACACGCTGCAAGTGCAATTAGCAAGAAACCTAAAACAAACATAAGTAAAAATTTCTTCATGTAAATAATTTCCTCCCTTTTTATTTGTAAAAGTGAATAAGTAAGTAGCCAGATGACTTTATTCATAGGTGAAAATCACTGGAATAATCTTGAAAAATAGATTAAAAGAATTAGAGGAACTCAAGTTGAAGCACTTATATTAAAATGTTACAGGTTCTAGTTAAGTGACTCAAACGCAGTAAATTTAGATAATTTGGAATTTATTATGATTTAACTGAATGAATTAAGAATAAAGCATGTATACATAAATATACTATCTTATCATCTGCTAAGCTTCCGTATTATCTAAATTTGCAAATAAATCCCAGCTAATGATAAACCGAATAGACATCATTCTATTAAAAAAGTACCATAGGATTAGCGAATAGTATTTAATCATTGGATGATCTACTTTATCCCACATATAACTGGCAGTAAGATCTCCACTTTAAGCAATAAAGTGAAACCAATGTGGATAAGTTGGGGTAACTGCCAGTAAATGTTCGATTGGTTCGCACGCAGGCCTTTAGGTCATCCCCTTGTGGTACTAACCATCCGTGGGGTCTAAACAAAAACTCCCACTGATTGAAGTTTCACTTTATTAAGGATATTATTCAAAGGGGAGGCGAAAATATGCATATCGTTGTTTTAGGTGCTGGTGCGTTGGGAGGTTATTTTGGATTACGTTTTCAAGAGGCAGGAGCTAAGGTAACTTTTCTTGTGCGAGAACAGAGGGCGATACAACTGAAAGAACAAGGTGCAGTGATTCATAGTATACATGGGGATTATGAAACCCATGATGCAACGATTGTTACAGATCCACAGCAGATAGAAGGTCCAGAAGTAGTTTTGATAAGTGTGAAGGGCTATCACTTACAAGGTGCTATGAAGCAATTACGTGTCCTAGTAAATAAAGGAGCGTATATTCTTCCAGTATTAAATGGAATAGAGCATCTGGCTAAATTACAAAATGAACTTGGAAAAGCATCCATACTTGGGGGACTTTCATTTATCATTGCAACATTAAATGACAAGGGGCATGTGGAGCATTCAAGCGATTTCCACGAGCTCATATATGGAGCACTTGAGCCTGAACAAGAGGCAATTTGTTCTAAATTGGATAAGCTTAGTAATTCTGCTAACATGACTGGGAAGAACAGTAATAACATATTGCTTGAGCTATGGAAGAAATATATGTTTATAAATGCTTTTTCAGGTGTTACAGCTGCAGTAGATTTACCTATTGGTATGATTAGGCAACATAATGAGACCTTTCATATTATGCTACACTTGTTAAGTGAAATGAAGACCTTAGCTAATATCTATGACGTTCCAATTACTGAACAAGATGTTAAAGAAGCTTGGGATAAATTAAATAACTTACATGATCAGGCTACATCTTCGATGCATCAGGATCGTAGAAAAGGACTGACACTAGAATTGGATCACCTCCATGGTGGAGCACTTCGGTTGGCAGGAGCTAAAGGCATTGACCTTCCCTATACAAGGGCTGTTTATGGTATGCTACAACCATTTGAAAATCTAACATAAAAGTGGAGGAATCAAATTGTCTACATTGACTATTGTAATCATCGCTTGCGTTATCGTAGTCGCGATTGTTTTAGTTCTATCATTGGTAACCATTTCAAAAGGGTATGCGTATAAGCATAAGGTTGATCCGTTACCAAATGAGAGAGAGCAAGCAAGAAACAGAGAAGCAAAAGGGAGAGTAATAATAAAATGAAGTATGCAACCATCGGCACAAGTTGGATTACAGACGCGTTTATTGAAGCAGCTGATCAATCGAAATCTGCTCAGCTAGCTTCTGTTTATTCGAGGACTGCTTCAGCAGCCAAAGCCTTTGCTCATAAGCATGGGATTGAATGTAGCTATTCATCTATGGAGGAAATGTTAAATTCAGATGCAGACTTTGTTTATGTTGCATCCCCAAATCGTATGCATCCAGAACATATAAAGCTGTGTATAAAAAAGAGGAAGCATGTATTTTGTGAAAAACCAATGGTATATACGGTTAAGCAGTTAGAAGAACTGCAACGATTAGCTAAGGAACATGATGTGTTTATATTTGAAGGATTTCGCCACTTATTTTCCCCCAACTATGATATTTTAAAGAATAAACTCTCACACGTAGGTAAAATACGCAGTGCAATGCTGCAATATGTTAAGTATTCATCACGTTATGATGTTTTTAAAGAAGGTACGATTCCTAATGTGTTTGCAAAAGAGTTTGCAGGTGGGGCTTTGATGGATTTAGGTGTATATCCTTTAAGTATGGCTGTTGATTTATTTGGGCAGCCGAATGATGCCGCTTATTTTCCAGTTTTATTAGCTAATGGAATCGATGGAAGTGGTACGATCGTGCTAACATATGAAGATTTTAATGTAACCATTTTATGCTCTAAGATTGCAGATGCCACTATCCCCTCTGAAATTCATGGGGAAGAGGGAACATTAACAATGAATCAAATTGCACCTATTGAAAAACTACAGTTTTACAATAGAACGAATTCAGAAACAAACGAGCTTGCTGTAGAGCAAATGACTGCTGACATGATATATGAAATCCAAGCATTTATTAAGATGGTTAGTGATAATAACACGGCATTATATGAGAAGTGTTTAGAAAGAAGTCGCTATATTGCCGAAATAACAGAAAAACTAAGGAGAGATTTCGGCATTCACTTTCCTGGTGAATAAAACACATTGTGTCCCGTATTAACTGGCAGTAAGCCCCCCACATTTCAAGCAATAAAGCGAAACCAATATGAATAAGTGGGTGATCAACTGCCAGTAAATGTTCAATTGGTTCAAAGACTATTAGGTCATACCCATTGCTAACAATCAGTGAGAGATAACAAAACTCCCACTGATTGTAGCCCATGCTGTTCTTTTGTCTCAGTTTCGTTATTTTTGAAAGTAAAAAAAGCAGTTGACTACTTATTTGAGTTGGCTGTAACTATTCCATTTATTTCGTTTGTGGCAACGATTTGTTCTTGTTCCTAATCAACCTTTGGTCGAACTCCTTGTTGAAGCTGATTTATACTTAAACCAAAAGTCATTTGCAAGTGTGGATAGTCTTTGAAATTATTCCAGTCACCACCCCATTCAAATCCCAATTCTTTAGCGATTGCTGCTACTTCATACCAATCCGATTGATTGTTACCATTCCCATCGTATTGAATATCCCATATTATTTTTCCTGTATCATTTTCAAGAGCAAAATCAATGGCTAGTCCATAATTGTGATAGGATTCACCACCCTTTGCATAGGTAACAATATTCCCTTTGCGTGTTCGCCCCTGTTCATATAGTCGATTCTGTTCCTTAAAGGAGCGTACTTCCTCCGTAATGACGACATCAATATTTTTTTTCGCAGCTCTTTCAATCAGCCTGTTTTTATTCGCTTCTACTGTTGGATGTAAGTTAGATGGTAAAGGATCACCTTTATCTGATTCAGAATATTTTCCATTGTTATGATGATAGACTTGAAATAATATAACTAGGCATAGAATGATAATTATCCAAGGAAGTAATATTTGTTGTAATTTTTTCATGCTGACTGTACTCCTCATGTTTTAATGCACACAAATCTTAATCGCTATGAACGAAGGACACCAGATTTTAATTTTAGATTATGAATATTTTTTTATCCATTTTTTACGTTATAATGAGTAAAAACCAGAAAGGTGGATTTCATGATTACCGCTCTTGTTTCTATTATTGGCTATCTAGCAGGCTGTCTACATGGTTCGCAGCTTGTAAGCATGTATAAAAAGGTAGATATAAAGAATGCCGGTGTGAAAAATGCTGGAGCCTCTAACACAACCATTTTACTTGGCTGGAAGTATGGTGTTTTAGTTGCACTTATTGATATTTTTAAAGCTACATTTGCCATAGTGCTTGTATTATACATTTTAAATGAAAATGGCATTACTGGTAAAGAACAGACGTTGCTCATATATATATCGGCTTTATTTATTATTCTAGGTCATAATTACCCACTAACAATGAAATTTAGTGGTGGTAAGGGAACGGCATCGTTAGTTGGAATCCTACTCGCCATTGATTGGAAAATAGCTATTATAGGCATTGGAATTTTGCTCATATTTACAATTGCAACAGATTATTTAGTGGTTGGTGTATTATGTATGTATGTTTCCTTTTTAATTACAACATATGTATTTTTTGGTCCAGAACCAACATCTATCGTCGTTTTTTTATCTGTTTTAAGTATAGCGAAACATTTGGATAATTACCGACGTATAATTAATAAGGAAGAAACAAGACTATCAAGTATGTTTTCAAAAAAGTAAATGACGTTGGAGGATGATGGGATGCTAGATATAATTATTTGGATTTTAATTAGTGCATTATTTTTTCTAAGTTTTGTAGGAGTGATATTTCCTATCATTCCTTCTGTACTTGTACTATGGGGTGGGTTTCTTTTATACCAGTTTGTCATAGACCCAAATGAATTAACCATGTCCTTTTGGATAGGAATGGCCTTGATCACCATTGTACTGATCGCTGCAGACATCATTGCAAATAGTTACTTTGTAAAAAAATATGGAGGAAGTAAATGGGGAGAGCGTGGGGCAGCCATAGCAGTTATCGTTGGTTCATTTATTATTCCGCCATTTGGTGTTTTAATCGTTCCATTTCTAACCGTGTTTATTATTGAATCGCTTCAACAAAGGACTACGCAAGAAGCCTTCCGTGCTTCGTTTGGTTCACTTATGGGATTCCTTGGCGGGGCTTTTGCTAAAGTAGTTATACAATTTGTAATGATTATTTGGTTCTTCGTTGTTATTTTATTTTAGAGAGGTAGATGTATGTGAAGAAAGCATTAATTAACATTGATTACACGAATGATTTTGTTGCCAATGATGGAAAACTAACGTGTGGTGAGCCAGGTCAAGCGATAGAATCAAAAGTCGTATCACTTACCAATGAATTTATTGAAGCAGGGGATTATGTTGTATTCGCTATCGATGCGCATGAAGCTGCAGACAGTAATCACCCGGAATTTTCCTTATTTCCTACCCATAATATCATAGGGACCTCTGGAAGAGAGCTTTATGGTAGGTTGGCAGAGGTATATCAAAAAAATAAGGAAAAGCACAATGTTTATTTTATTGATAAGACAAGGTATAGTGCCTTTGCTGGCACAGATCTAGAGATAAAGTTACGTGAACGAGCTATTGATGAACTCCATATTATTGGGGTATGTACAGATATATGCGTATTACATACAGCTGTTGATGCTTATAATAAAGGATTTAAGATGGTTATTCATCAGGATGCAGTAGCTAGCTTTAATTCAACAGGCCATGAGTGGGCTTTAGGGCATTTTGAACACACGTTGGGAAGTACGATCATATAAGAACGGAAATAACTTAATAGACAGAGGGGAAAGAGAGAGTTGTGAGATCCCAGAGCCCCATATATAAAAGCAAAATATACGAGCAAGAGGTCCTCCTATTAACACATGTAGTTTAGTAGCTATAGAACCAGTGTTTAGGGGGGAATATTGATTAAAGATAATATCTGTTTCTAGCTTAGCAGGTTATGAACAAAAACTTGCTGGGTATAGCTGATGCCAATTAACATTCCAAACAATAAACTACTCTAGCTTTGAAAATATCCATAGACTCCTTAAAAAGAAGAATGATTTTTTGCTTGAAAGTTAAGAAAGTATAAAATCAGTGCAATGACTGCGTTAAGCCAATTAGTTATTTTGAAATTTTGATGTATATTGGCAATGCTCCGACTAATTACTTCGCTTTCGGCGGGCACGGCCTCAACTAACTTTGCAAAGAAGAACACGTTGCAAAGTGGATTTTTGGGCTCGCGCTAATCCCGCAGGAGTCTACGTAATTAGTCTCCGCTATGAGAAGGTGCAACAATT
>NZ_JAJERH010000071.1 GCF_016919725.2 Virgibacillus sp. AGTR | reverse complement strand
AACTTATAAAAAAAGAGATTGACCTCAGTCAATCTCCTAAACTACTTATTTTCCAATAAATTGTTGAGTCCAGTGATTGCCTTGCTCAACATACCCCACTCCAATGTGAGTGAAATTAGCATTCATAATATTTGCACGGTGACCTTCACTGTTCATCCAAGCATTCACTACTTCTTGAGGAGTTCTTTGCCCTTTAGCAATATTTTCACCTGCTGTTTTATAGCTAATACCAAACTGCTTCATCATATCAAATGGAGAACCATAATTTGGACTATTGTGTGAAAAGTAGCCATTTGTTGCCATATCTTTTGATTTTTCACGCGCAACTTTACTTAGCTCTGTATCCACTTTAAGAGCTGGTAGACCTTGCTTAGCTCTTTCTTGGTTTGTCAAATCAACTACTTCTTGCTCAAACTGACTTAATTCTTGAGATTGTGCTTGCTCTTCATTTTGACTAGGTTGTTCTTCTGTTTGTTGTTGATTATTATTTTGCTCTGGTTGTTTTTCAGGTTGCTGCTCCTCGGCAGGCTGTTCTTTATCTGGTGTTTCCTCTGATTGTTCTGGTTGTTTTGGCTCTTCAGGTTTCTCTTGTTCTTTAGCTGGTTGCTTAGGTTCTTCTGATTTTTCTTGTTCTTTAGCCGGTTTGTCGTTTTGATCTGCTTGATCTTCTTTGGCAGGTTTTTCATTTTTTGCTGGTTTTTCTGCGTTTGATTTATCTTGCTTTTCGACATGAATTTTATCCCAATTGATTTCATTCCAGTTTAATTGGAATTTATTCATATATTTAGCTAGTAAATCATTTAAATTATCCTCAGAAATACTCTTCCAATCCCCATTAATAGAATAGAAGATTTTGTATATATGATTCTGCGAAAAGTCTTTTGCAGAAGCATCAGCAGAAGATGAAAAAGCCCCTCCAAATAGTAATGCAGTAGATAATGCAGTAACTATGCCTATCTTTTTAATCATTGATGTGACACGCTCCTTATCGTTGTTTTGTTTCGTGCAAAATCATCATAGCATGGATTTTTTGTAATATTTATGGAAGAGCTTGCCAATCGATTGACTCACATGCGAACATGGTATTAGCAATTCTCTAAACCTATTATTTATAGGGATTCATTTTTTTAGCGAAAAGCGTACACAGGAAAAATAACAATATATAGGAAAAAATTACAATAAAATTAGTGTTGACATGGTTGCAAATCCAGATGTTATATTACAGCTTCTAACAATTTGTAATAGAAATGTCACGTAAAATAGGGGCAAATCTTCTTTACATTGTAGTATAATAGTCTTTTCATCTCTTAATTATTTTTCCAAAAAGTAACACTTGTATATCTACCCCCTAAAACTATAATCAATAAGAGAACTATTATAAAAGATAAAATTGTCATCATTGGAGGATCTAAATTATGTTATCTACTGCTGAGATTGGAATCGACCTTGGTACTGCTAATATACTCATATATTCGAAATCTAAAGGTATTGTATTAAATGAACCTTCTGTTGTTGCTATTGATGTAAATACAAAACAAGTAGTTGCGGTTGGAGCGGAAGCAAAAGAAATGGTAGGGAAAACACCGCAAAACATTATACCTATTCGCCCGTTAAAAGATGGTGTAATCGCAGATTATGATGTAACTGCTCAAATGCTTAAAGAATTCTTGAAAAAAGTGAGCAAAAAAATCGGAATGTCCATGCGTAAACCAGTTGTAGTTGTTTGTACTCCTTCTGGAAGTACAACAGTAGAACGCCGTGCTATTCATAACGCTGTAACAAGCTATGGTGCAAAACACGTACATCTAATCGAAGAACCAATCGCTGCTGCAATTGGTGCAGACCTACCAGTTGATGAGCCCATTGCAAATGTTATTGTTGATATTGGTGGTGGAACTTCAGAGGTTGGTATCATATCTTTCGGTGGAGTTGTTTCCTGTAATTCCGTTCGTATCGGTGGAGACAAAATGGATGAAGAAATTATTCATCATATCCGTAAAAACTATAATATTTTAATTGGAGAGCGGACAGCAGAAAATATTAAAATGGAAATTGGCTATGCTCATCCGAATCATAAGGAAGAAACAATGGAAATTCGAGGACGAGATATGGTAACAGGACTACCTAAAACAGTTACCATTACATCAAAGGAAATTCATATTGCATTGAAAGAGTCTTTAGAGCAAGTATTAGAAACAATTCGTTCAACACTTGAAAATTGCCCACCAGAGCTAAGTGGAGATATAGTAGATCACGGGATTGTTTTAACTGGTGGTGGCGCGCTATTAAATGGCATGCAGGAATGGCTTTCTACAGAAATTATCGTTCCAGTACATCTGGCACCAAATCCACTTGAATCCGTTGCTATTGGAACAGGCAGAGCCCTAAAAATGATTAATAAATTACAAAAAGCAACCAAATAATAAAAGAACTTCTAAAACTCCTATGGATAAAATAGTTGAGCAACGAGGTTTAGACTACTTATAAAATAAATACTAGACTTCTTCTTAATCTGCTTGTAAAGAGACCCCTTTGTTTCTTTACAAGCTTTCTTTATACACATCCTAATTTTGCACAAATACCACTCATTCTCCATATTCATAAACCCATAAAGAAAACGTTTACAAACCAAATAGATAATAGTATACTGAATAATAAGAATTAACTGCATATGCATTATTGATTTTCGTTCATCTATTTACCTATCAATAAGCTGCCTAACCTGTTCACAGCTCCATACCAGAGCCGTATCAACAGGTAAAAGCCAGTTCAACTCAAATTACAGTGCACTGTAATTTAGTTTGAATTGGCTTTTTAATTCTACAAAAAGGAGTGAAAACATGGCAGGTGCTTTAGAGCATATTCGTATACTTGATTTATCAAGAGTACTAGCAGGACCTTATTGCACAATGGTTCTTGGTGATCTTGGTGCAGAGGTTATTAAAGTAGAAGCACCAGGTGGAAGTGATGAAACTCGGAAATGGGGACCGCCCTTTCAAGAAGGAGTAAGCGCGTATTATCTTTGTACGAATCGTAATAAAAAGAGTATTACGATCGATTTAAAGTCTAAAGAAGGAATAAAACAAATTAAAGAACTGATTAGAGAGAGCGATGTCGTCATCAATAATTTTCGGACTGGAACGATGGAACGATTCGAATTAGACTACGAAACGCTTTCGGAAATAAATCCCGGTCTCATCTACTGCTCTATTACTGGTTTTGGTGAAACTGGACCTTATCAGGCCATGCCTGGATACGATTTTATTATTCAAGCTATGAGTGGTTTAATGAGCATTACTGGAGATGAAGATACTGGACCACAAAAGCTAGGTGTAGCAATAACGGATATTCTGACAGGATTATATGCATGCATAGGTATTCAAGGTGCACTGCTGGAAAGAAGCCAGTCTGGAAAAGGGCAAAAATTAGATATAGCTTTATACGATACTGCGGTCAGTGCACTTGTTAATATAGGTAGCAATTATTTAATGTCAGGTAAGATACCAACTCCATTGGGAAATAACCATGCAAACATTGTACCGTATCAGACCTTCAAAACAAAAGATGGTGAGATGGTAATTGCAGTAGGGAATGATAGACAATTCCAGGCACTCTGCGACGTTATTAATAAGCCTGAATTAAAAACAGATCCACGGTTTCTGACTAATCCTAATCGAGTGGAGCATCGAGAAGAGTTAATTCCTCTGCTCCAAAATGTATTGTTGCATTATCCTACTAACGACTGGTTAGAAAAATGCAAACAACAGAAAATACCATGTGGTCCTATTCAAAACATTGCTGAGGTAGCAAACGATAAACAGTTACTTGCCCGTGAAATGTTTATTAATCTTCCCCACCCTACCGCAGGAACAATTAATATGATAGGAAGTCCATTAAAATTATCACGTACGCCAGTTACTTATAGGCACCATCCACCTGATGCCGGAGAACATAATAGTGTAATTTTCAAGCAATTAGGTGTATCAAATAAAAAAATATAAGGGAGTTGTTTAAATGAATTTCAATTTCACGGAGGAACAAAATATGTTAAGAGACACCGTAAGAACGTTCACGGATAAAGAAATAATGCCTTATATTTCTCAATGGGATAGGGAAGGAAAATTTGACCCTACGATCATACAAAAGCTCGCAAATTTAGGTTTAATGGGTGTATGTATTCCAGAGGAATATGGAGGAAGCGGTATGGATTATAACGCCCTTGCTATTGTTTGCGAAGAGCTTGAACGTGGAGATACTGCATTTCGTACTGCCGTATCCGTTCATACTGGTTTAAATAGTATGACTTTATTACAGTGGGGGAATGAAGAACAAAAACAGAAGTACTTAGTACCTCAAGCACAGGGAAAAAAGATCGGTGCTTTTGGTTTAACGGAGCCTGGCGCTGGATCAGATGTTGCAGCATTAGAGACAACTGCAACAAAGCAAGGTGACTATTATATTCTTAATGGTCAAAAAACATGGATTTCGTTATGCGATACTGCCGATAACTTTATCGTTTTCGCCTATACAAAAGAACGATCTGAAAAGCATAAAGGAATCTCGGCTTTCATTATTGAAAGGGAATGGGAAGGTTTTTCTTCTAAAGCAATTAAAGGTAAATTAGGCATTCGTTCTGGAAACACCGGTGAAATATTCTTCGATCATATTAAAGTACCAAAGGAAAATTTACTTGGCGAAGAAGGAGAAGGCTTCAAAATCGCTATGTCTGCACTGGACAATGGTAGATTTACAGTTGCAGCTGGAGCAGTGGGCCAAATCATGGCTTGTCTAGAGGCAAGTATTAAATATTGTCATGAACGAGCAACTTTTGGTAAAGAAATTGGTAAACATCAATTAGTTCAACAAATGATTGCAAATATGGAAGCGGGTTTGCAAATGAGTAAATTGCTTGTTTATCGTGCTGGAGAATTAAAAAACGCAGGAAAACGCAATACAAGGGAAACCTCATTAGCAAAATGGCAGGCCTGTGATTTCGCTAATAAGGCTGCAGATGATGCTGTCCAAATTCATGGTGCCTATGGGTTTTCTGATGAATATCCAGTAGAACGCTACTTACGTAATTCTAAGGCACCTGTCATCTATGAAGGGACACGTGAAATTCACACGATTATGCAGGCTGAATATGTGCTTGGCTATCGTAAAGATAAAACATTAAACAACATGCTACCTGCATGGGAGCAAAATGAATTGATTAACTGACTAAAAACAGCAAGAGATGGTGAGATTTTTAGATAATCGCTTCATTAAGGTTCTAATAGGAATTACTTGGAGAATAAAGTAATAGTAGTGATGCACCTGGTTTGCTACCGGGTGTTTGATCTTTTTTAAAAGGAGGCTTTATCATGTTTGATGCATTTACAAGGAGCGTATTTATTAATGGAGTGTGGGAAGATATTCATGAAGATACAACTGATACAATTTATAATCCAGCTACCTTAGAACCTATAACTCATGTTGCTTTTGCTGGAGGGAAAGAAACGGATCGGGCTATTCAAGCTGCTTCAGAAGCATTTCCTGTATGGAGCAACAAAACCGGAAGAGAAAGGTCACGTTATTTATATAGAGCTTCTCAACTCATGCTTGATGATGCAGAACGTCTCGGTAAAATACTAACATTGGAGCAAGGGAAGCCTTTAAAAGAAGCAATTGGAGAAGTAAAAGGTGCTGCTGGTTTTCTGCTTTGGTATGCAGAGGAAGCGAGCAGGAATTACGGCGAGTGGATCCCTTCTTCCATAAAATCCAAGCGACTTGTTGTCATTCCTCAAGCGGTAGGCGTTGTAGGAGCAATAACACCATGGAACTTCCCTTCATCGATGATTACCCGTAAATTAGCTCCTGCATTAGCCGCTGGCTGTACAGTAGTATTAAAACCAGCCCCAGAGACACCTTTATCCGCAATAGAAATTATCAAGCTATTTGAACGTGCTGGATTGCCTAAAGGTGTAGTAAATCTAGTAACTGGTGATGCACGGGCAATTGGAAAACGATTACTCACCAATAAAAATGTGCGTCTAATTACTTTTACTGGATCAACTGCTGTTGGGAAATATTTAATGAGAGAAAGTGCCGAACACTTAAAGAAATTATCGCTTGAGCTAGGTGGTCATGCTCCAAGTATTGTCTTTGCAGATGCTGATATTGAAAAAGCAACGTCACTCGTTTTAGGAAGTAAATTTAGAAATAATGGGCAAACATGTATATGCACAAACCGCTTATATGTTCATTCCTCTATCGCGGATAAATTTGCACAGCTTTTAAAAGAAAAAGTAAAAAATCTAAAGATAGGTTTAGGAATAGAAAAAGATACAGAGATTGGGCCATTAATAAATAAGCAAGCCTGTGAAAAGGTACAATCTCATGTAGAGGATGCAATGGATAAAGGAGCTGTTGTAGCTCACGGAGGAAAGCTGTGGGAAGGTGATTTACCAGGTCATTATTATCAACCAACGATTTTATCTAATGTTACAGAAGACATGAAAATTATGCACGAAGAAACCTTTGGACCAGTTATACCTATCCAAACATTCACAGATGAAGTGGATGTCACTCAAAAGGCAAACAATACGGATTACGGGCTAGCAGCATATATATTTACGGAAAATACCAATCGAGCTATCCGCGTTTCAGAAAAGCTTGATTATGGTATTGTCGGTGTTAATGACGTCTTCCCTGCAACGCCCGAGGCTCCATTTGGTGGTATAAAGCAATCAGGTATCGGAAAAGAAGGTGGCCATCATGGTATGGATGAATTCGTAGAGAAAAAATATATATCTATTGGTATTGATCAATAATAACTAGATTTATTGCTAAAAGGGGGCTGTCTCAAAAGACAGCTTCTTTTCCTACATACTAGATATGCATTTTATAAAGGAACACCATTTTTCCATAACAATCATATTCATTTCCTTTGTTGAGGTGAGCATTCCCCTATCAGACCACCGTTCCCAATTGTCGTTCATACAAAACTCGTATTCTTTCAAGTTCCCAATTTTTGCCGAAATCTAATACCCTTGTACATGTTCATTTATGTTTGTTCATAACAGCTTTGATATTGTTTATACAAATCCTTCAAAGCCGATGATAATGCATTACCTGCTTTTCCTAAGTAATGTTTCTTAATAAGTTCAACTGGTTTTTCGATACCATCTTGTAGACTATGACCTCTTAATAATTGCTGGACAAAATCTTTTCCATGATCCGTAGCTAATGTACAGCCCGCTGCCACAATAACACCGTATTTTTTATCAATTTCAGCTGTAATTGTTAAGGTCTGATAAATGCTTTGGGCTGCCATTCCTGAAGGCAAACGAGCATGCCCTGCAATGAATACTGTATTCAAGTTACAAATCCCTCCTCTAATCTTGATCAGCTGATTGATAGCCCAGCTTTTGTGAAATTTCAGCTGCAGTTTTAGCTGTTTCTTGTTTTATTAACTCCAAATTAATTCCTTCGAAATGGCTGGAAAGACCACTTACTGCTAATGCAGCAACAACCTTTTGTTGAAAATTATAGATCGGATAGGATATTCCTGTCGTATCCTCATCCTGCTCTCCAATGCTATATGCATAACCATTTTTTTGAATTTGCTTTACTTCTTCCTTTAACTGCTCTTTATTAATCGGATGATGTGTAGATATAAGCTCCGATTGATTGATAATAGCCTCCTGCCGCTCACTTGTCAAAAAGGCCAGAAGCAATTTTGGTCCAGACCCAATATATAATGGTACACTCCTACCAATTCTAGTATTAAGACGAAGTGCTCTTGAGCTTTCTACCTTTTCAATATAAGTAGCCTCATTTTGATTCACGATGACAAGGTGGATAACTTCATTAATTTCCTTTGCTAATTTCTCCATATAAGGTAAAGCTATCCCCCTTACTTCAAGTCTATCAGAAACTAAATTTCCTAGCTCCAAAAATTTCAACCCTAATTGGTATTTCACATCATGCTCCGTTTCCTTCGTTTTGTTTAGATAACCATTTTGTTCTAACGTGGTTAGTAATCGATAAGCAGTAGGTTTTGGCATTTTCGCTTGATTGGAGATCTCTTTTAAGGATAATTCTTGAGCACCTTCTCTAAATAACTCTACAATTTTTAATGCTTTCATTACGCTTTGATTCATCGATAGACTCCTTGCTGAGATTTAAAGTTAAATCCCTCCGCTTCATTGCAGAGGGATGAAAAATCTATCTATATCTTAACATGTGTCTTTACTACGTTTTCTTTTTCCATAATGTTTACCCCACGTTTTGCCATTTCCTTCATGTATGGATCACCTGGAACAATTTGCTCTGGCGGATAGACACCTTTCTTTGTAATTGTTTGGTTGGCAATCATTTGTGCTACAACCGAAATAGTGTTAGCTGTTGCTCTAGCCATAGCAGTTACTTGGGTTTTTCTATCTTTATATGTCGTCATTTCATACGAATACGTCGTAGATTGTCCGTCCTTTTGACCAGAGACAACAACACGTAATAAAACCGCATCATCTTTTTCTCCTAGCTCGACAATTGGGTCAAGAACCTTTAAGAAAACATCTCTTGGACTTACTTGTTGACCATTAATATCCACTTGATAGTCCGTACGTGTTAAGTTTAAATCTACTAAAAGCTTAAACTTCTCCGCATGACCTGGGTAGCGAATCGTCTTATATTCTAGTGTCTGCAAATGAGGATAAGATATAGAGAGAGTTGAAGTACCACCTGAAGTGTGAAATGCTTCAAGCGGTCCAAATTTTTCAAAATAGACTCGCTCTACTTCAGACAAAGATGGAATCTCCTGCTTCACTCCGTCTCGTATAATCAAGGATGGATCTGTATAATGATCAAATACACCTTCCATCGAAAATACATGATTATATTCAAGCGGTGCTTCTGGTTTAACTGGAATCCCACCAACATAGAGTTTTATAGATTCTAGCTTATCTAATTTACTGTTACCGTATCCAGAAAGAATATTAATCATTCCAGGGGCTACCCCTAGATCTGGAATTAAAGTAACTCCAGCAGCTTTGGCTTCCTCTTTCAAAGCTAAGACTTTATCTGTCATATGGCCAATATGTCCACCTAAATCAACAGCATTTACTCCGACCTCAATTGCAGTTTGCGCAACTACTTCATTAAACGAATAAAATAATGCATTAATAATCACGTCAAATCGGCGCATATAATTAGCTAATTCCTGTTTATCAGCTGCGTTGACCTGATATGCAGTCAATTTCGAGGATTGTAACTGCTCACATATATCTTGTGCGCGTGCTAAATCAATATCTGCTAATCCTACAGCAGTAACTCCTTCACTTGTAACCAAATCACGTGCAGCTTCTTTACCCATTAATCCTGATCCTAATACCCCTATCTTCATTCCATCCACTCCTTCTACATCATATTCATGAAGTATTCCAGTCTGTCGCTGGTTAACGGGTAGTAATACCCTACCCGATGAAGATTTACTTTTATTTACTAATCGACATCGATTTGAGCACGTTGCAGTTTTCCACTATAATCTACATAAACTGCTTTCCACTCCGTAAATACGTCCAATGCTTGCACACCTGAATCGCGGTGACCATTGCCGGTTCCCTTTGTACCACCAAATGGTAAATGAATCTCTGCTCCAGTAGTACCTGCATTAACATAGACAATTCCAGTATCTAAATCACGTTGGGCTTGGAATACTTGATTCACATCTTTCGTAAATATAGAGCTTGATAAACCATAGCTAACCCCATTATTCACTTCAATCGCTTCCTCAAAGCTTTTTACAGGAATTAGAGAGACAACTGGGCCAAATATTTCTTCCTGGGCAATCCGCATCGAAGGCTTGGCATCCGTAAATAGAGTTGGTGCAAAATAATGTCCACCTTGACTTACTCCATTCTGCCATACAAAGCCTCCAGCCAATAGTTTCGCTCCCTCTTCTTTTCCAATTTCTACATATTGCTTAATCTTATTCAAACCTGATTTATTAATAATAGGTCCAACTTTTACCGATTGATCTAGCCCATCTCCAATCGTCAATTTCTCCATCTCTACTAATAATCTTTCTTCAAGCGTTTCTTTTACACGCTCATGAACAATTACTCTACTACAGGCAGTACAGCGCTGACCACTTGTACCGAATGCACTCCAAAGAATCCCTTCGACTGCAAGATCAATGTCTGCATCATCCATTACAATAACTGCGTTCTTGCCACCCATCTCCAAAGATACTTTCTTTAATTGCTTTCCACATTCTGCTGCAATGTTTCTACCAGTCTCATTTGATCCTGTAAAAGAAATAATTCGAATATCGTCATGGTGAACCATGGCATCGCCAACGATAGAACCTCCACCAAATACAACGTTGATTACTCCCTTTGGCAGACCTGCTTCTTCAAATATCTTTGCTAACTCATATGCCATGATTGGTGTCTCCGTAGCTGGTTTCCAAATTACTGCATTTCCAGCAACAATTGCAGGGAACGACTTCCATGTGGCAATAGCTATTGGAAAGTTCCACGGAGTAATAATACCAACAACACCAACAGGACAACGCTGACTCATTGCAAATTTATCCTTTAATTCAGCTGGAGTTGTTTGCCCAAATAATCTACGCCCTTCACCAGCCATATAAAAGGCCATATCAATTCCTTCTTGAACTTCTCCCCGAGCCTCTTCAATTACTTTTCCATTTTCCATGGTTAATAATTGAGATAGCCTCTCTTTTCGTTCTTTCATTATGTTCCCAACTTGATACAACACCTCTGCTCGCTGCGGTGCAGGAACCAATGCCCATTCTTTCTGTGCTTGCTTAGCCGCTGCTACAGCGACATCAACACTTTCCTTTCCAGATAAAGGTACTTGAACGATTTCTTCCCCATTCGCTGGATTAATAACAGCTGTCGATGAATCTACCGTCACCCACTCGCCATTAATAAAATTTGATAGTTTCTTTGTTTGCAACGTTGCTGTCATCTGAAAAAACCTCCTTTAATTTTTCCAATTTATATTACTGTTCCATAGCTCGATCACGTATTTGTGATATTGTTGATGAAACAGAAATCTGCTCCTTATCCGTTAAGATCTCAATCAACACAGGCCTTTTAAGCTGACAAGCCTCTGCAAAAGCAACCTTAAATTCCTGAGATGATGACACACAGTACCCCACTGCTCCTAAGCTAATTGCTAAGTCTTTAAAGGAAACATCCCCTAAATCTGTTGCCATCACCTTCGTGGGGTAATGCATTTCCTGATGCATCCGGATCGTACCATACATCTTATTATTAAAAACGAGACATATGATAGGAATATCATATCTTACAGCTGTTTCCAGCTCTTGGCACGTCATCATAAAACCGCCATCTCCAGAAAATGAAACAACTAACCGATCTGGAAGAGCGAGCTTAGCCCCGATAGCCCCTGGCATCCCATAACCCATTGCTCCAGAGGTAGGACCTACATACGTATGGGGATACTTAAAAGGATAGTAGCTATGGACCCAGCCAGCAAAGTTACCGGCATCATTTGTAATTAAGGCATTCTCCGGTAACGTTTTGATTAAATAATCGATAATATGAGAATTAATAGGGTCTTCTGTTTCTACTTCTAAGCGACTTGCCCTGATAAAGGCTGCATTTCGTTCAAATGCCCACGTTGTCCACGATTGCTTAACAGTAATTTTTTCAAGTTGATAAAGCGCCTCTTTCATATCAGCTACGATGCCAAGAACTGGTGTAAAGCTTTTTCCAATACTGT
Source organism: Virgibacillus sp. AGTR (assembly GCF_016919725.2). Classification (GTDB taxonomy): domain Bacteria; phylum Bacillota; class Bacilli; order Bacillales; family Amphibacillaceae; genus Virgibacillus; species Virgibacillus salarius. The sequence continues at coordinate 9,934 of NZ_JAJERH010000071.1, read as the reverse complement.
TATAATCAATATCAATGTGGATCAGTGTTTGATCAGGTGACAAAAGCGAATAATCCTGGGTCGTTACTTCAGAAAGTCTCGTTCCCATTGCCAAGACAACATCTGCTGCACAAACTGTCTCCAATATTTCTTTTGCTGTGCCAAGTCCTAAATGACCGGCATATAACAAATGGTTGTTCGGGAATACATCATGACGTCGAAAGGCAGTAACTACAGGTAAATGATATGTTTCTGCAAACTGCTTTAATTGCTGTTCAGCGCCTGCACTTTTCACTCCACCTCCAGCAATAATTACCGGACGCTTGGCACTATCCAAAAGGCTCTCGACTTTTTTCACTTCTGTCATCGATGGTGCAGGAGTTGGTCTATGAATCACTGGTCCATACTTCATCCGTGCTTCCTGTTTTAGAACATCCTCTGGCAACGAAATGATAACAGGCCCTGGTCGTCCTGACGTGGCAATTCGAAAAGCGCGCTGCACAATCTCTGGAGTCCGCTCTGCATCCTTTAATTCAACCGCCCATTTAGCAATAGATTGAAAGTATTGATCTAAATCTACTTCTTGAAAGCCCTCTTTACCTCTAAATTTACTATGCACCTGCCCAAGAAACACAACCATTGGTGTGGAATCCTGATAAGCTGTATGTACACCAATGGAAAGGTTTGCCGCACCTACTCCTCTTGTTGCAAGAACAATACCAGGCTTCAGCGCTGATTTTGCATAGCCCTCCGCCATAAAAGCAGCTCCGCCTTCATGTCTTGCCGAGATTACTTGAATAGATGTTTCGTCATGTAATGCGTCTAGTACAGGCAGATAACTTTCTCCTGGCACGCAAAACACACGTTCTATACCTTCTCTTTTTAAACAGGTAATAATGGCTTTTGCTGCTGTCTCTGTTGTATTCGTAACTTGCATATTGTCACCCTTTCCAATTAAGCTGCTTTAAGCGGCTGATCACTTCATCCAATCGTTTCGAACTTACAGAAAGTGTAATTCGAATAAACCCTTCGCCCTGTGTTCCAAAAGCTGTCCCAGGTGTAACAATAAGACCTACTTCGTCCAATAATTGATTCGCAAATTCAAGCGATGTGTATCCATCTGGTACTTCAGCCCAGATAAATATAGTTCCCTTTGGTTTTGCAGCAGATATACCTACTTCCCTTAATGCATTGTACAGTTTCTCCATACGGTGTTTGTAAATCATATTATTTTCTTGTACTGTCGAGAAGTCACCTCTTAAAGCTGCTGCTGCTGCCTTCTGTATCGGAATAAACTGGCATGTATCAATATTACTCTTTAATGTAGACAGGGCCTTTATGATCTTCCTATTACCTACGACATAGCCAATCCGCCAGCCAGTCATATTAAAACTTTTGGATAATGATCCTAGCTCAACAGCATAATCCTTGGCATCAGGTACTTGTAAAACACTTGGGGCTCGATGGTCTCCAAATGTCACAAGATCATATGCTGCATCATTAGCTAAAACAATTTGATGATCATGACAAAATGTAATCGCTTCCAAATAAGTGCTTATATCAGCTACCGTAGCAGTTGGGTTGCTAGGGTAATTAAGAAACATTAGCTTTGCTTCTAGCGCATCTTTTTTAGTAAGACTGGAATACATGGGAATATAATTATTCTCTTTATCTAGAAGTAATGAAACACTCTCTCCTCCAGCTAAATGAACTCCATTACGATAAACAGGATACCCTGGATCAGGTACGATTACTTTGTCTCCGGGATTGATGACCGCTTGTATCAAATTAGCTATACCCTCTTTAGAGCCAATAAGCGCTAGCACTTCTGAATCGGGATCCAGCGAAACGCGATACCGCTTTAAATAGAATTCAGCTACCGCTTCCTTAAACTCCCTACATCCACTGTATGTGGAATAGCGGTGATTTTCTGTATGCATCACCTCTTCTGCTAGAACCTTACAAATAAATTCCGGAGTTGGCAAATCAGGAGCACCTATCCCTAAGTCGATAACATCTACTCCCTTTGCGAGAAGCTGCTCTTTCTTTTTCTGAAATTCCGAAAACAAATAGGGTGGTAAGCTTTCTACTTTATCAGAAATAAAGGCCATTATTACCCTCCTGCCGTTTCAAATATTGAAACGATATTTCATTTATATATCAACAGTATATAGTAACTTTTTAAAATTGACAATATACTGAAAATAAATCATACAAATTACCTAATTATTTTGCAATTGGCTCTTCATTGATTTTATCTGTTGCATTTTTTCTTCTTGTAAAAGCAAATAAAGCTGTAATACTAACAATTACTATAGCTAGACCTAACCAAACACTTTCTGTCATACCAAAGATTAAATAGCCTAAACCTGCAATCATTGCTGCAACAAGTGCATAGGGTATTTGGGTAGTAACATGATCAATATGATGACAGCTAGACCCAGTAGATGACAGAATCGTAGTATCTGAAATAGGAGAACAATGATCACCAAAAACTGCCCCAGACAGCACTGCTGCCAATATTGGAAGAATTAATGACACGTCTGTTGCGGCTGCAATTTCCCCAGCAATTGGCAATAGAATACCAAAAGATCCCCATGAAGTTCCTGTAGAAAATGCTATAAAGCCTGCCATGACAAAAATGATGAATGGTAAAAATGTTAAGCTAATATTAGTGGCCTCTACAATACCTGCTAAATAAGTACCCGTTCCTAACTGACCGATTAAGTCTACAATGGCCCAAGCGAAAATTAAAATGACGAAACCAGGAAGCATAGATTTAGTTCCTCCTATGATTCCCGTAATAAAGTGCTTGCCTGAAAGCTTACCCGTAATAATATGACGACTAAACAGCGCAAATGTTATTACTAAACCGATGATTCCACCATATAATAAGGCTACAGATACGTCAGCATTTCCGAATATGTTAATTAATGTCTTTTCACCCTCTATAGCTACTAATCCATTCACGTAGATAGAAACAATAGTAGAGATGAATAATACGGCAATTGGAATCAGCAAATCACTAATTCGACTTGATTCACTTGTTGGCAGTTTCGCTGCCACGTCTACCTTATCCTTATTTTCCGGATTCAAAACCTCCCCAGTACTCATTGCTCGCTGCTCATGTTTTTTCATTGGCCCAAAATCAACTTGGCGAATAGCGATTACTAGCGCCACTCCCAATGCTGCCCACACATAAAAATTCATCGGAATAATTTGGATAAAAGCTCCAAAAGCACTATATTCTGAAATGGCATGTGTTGTAAATACGGTGCCAATAATCCCTATAATATACGCTCCCCAGCTAGAAACTGGTGCAATGACACAAATTGGCGCAGAGGTAGAATCTACGATATAAGCTAGCTTGGCACGAGACACACGATGCTTATCTGTAACAGGCTTCGCTACTTGACCGACTGTAAGGCTATTAAAATAATCATCTACAAAAACAATAATACCTAGTAGCATTGTCATGACTTGAGCACCTACTCTAGTTTTCACCCGTTTAATCATCCATTCTGCAAATGCTGCGGTCCCGCCCATCATACTAACAAAAGCAGTTAATATACCAAGCATAAGTACAAATAATAGAAGAAAGACATTCCAAGTATTCCATGCTCCTTCGGCTACAAAAACGCCTTTAAATGCCTCCCATATCAACACAATAGATCCTAAAACATCAAAACTATCAATAAAAAGAGCTGCCGCCACGATTCCTACTCCTAGTGACAATAGTACTCGCTTTGTTAATAACACCATAATAATTGCTAAAATTGGTGGTACTAATGACCAAACTGTTGATTCCATTATGTTCCCCCCTTATTATTTCTTCAATTTTCAGGACAAAGATGAATAATAGCTTCCTATACCATGAACCACTCCCTACTAACTGCCATATTTATATTCTTAATATTCTATATTATTTAATAAATACCTTTTTTATACTAGAAAAACTTTTCGTTTACGAAGTAATTGCGTTATAACAAGTAAGGAAGTAAAGTTATTACCAGACTTTTCACACATTCCCTAATATTATTTGTTAGAATAGAATAGTGTTTTTAACTAATAATCAAAGAATTGAGGTGCTTGATCATGAATACAGACATTACGTACGCACAGGAATTAGACAAAGAGGACGAATTAAACGAATTTAGACATGAATTTTATCAATCACCTGAGCGCTTATATTTCGACGGAAATTCACTTGGATTATTGTCTAAACGTGCCGAACAAGCTGTCAACACCATTATGGAATCATGGAAGCAATATGGGATTGATGGTTGGACAGAAGGTGAACATCCTTGGTTCTATTTATCAGAAAAATTAGGAAGAATGTCCGCACATCTTGTAGGCGCTCAACCGAAAGAGGTTATTATTACAGGGTCAACAACCACTAATCTTCATCAGCTAACAGCAAGCTTTTTCCAACCAAACGGTAAGAAGACAAAGATACTTGCGGATGAATTGAATTTCCCATCCGACATCTATGCACTAAAAAGTCAGCTACAGCTGAAAGGACTCCATCCAGAGGAGCATCTCATTCAAGTGAAGAGTAGAAATGGTCATACCCTAGAAACCTCCGACATTATTGAAGCAATGACAGATGAAATCGCATTGGTTGTTTTACCAGGGGTACTCTATCGTAGTGGCCAAATCCTTGATATGAAAACCATCACAAAAGAAGCTCATAAACGTGGCATTATTATTGGTTTTGATCTTTGTCATTCTATCGGATCTATTCCTCATCAACTGAATGATTGGGATGTTGACTTTGCATTTTGGTGCACATATAAACACTTAAATGGTGGACCAGGTAGCGTTGGAGGGTTATTTGTTCATCAAAAGCACTTCGGTAACCATCCAGGACTTGCAGGTTGGTTTAGTTCCAATAAGGAAAAACAATTCGATATGGAACATAGCTTAACTGCTGCTTCAGATGCTGGTGCTTATCAGATTGGAACACCTCATCTACTTAGTGCTGCACCATTATTAGGCTCACTATCTATGTTTGAAGAGGCTGGCATTGGTAAAATTAGAAAGAAATCACTTCTGTTAACTGAATACTTAATGAACTTAATAGACACGGAACTGATTGATCACGGTTTTACGATTGCTAATCCACGTGATCAAGCAATTAGGGGCGGCCATGTATATTTGGAGCATCCAGAAGCTGCACGCATTTGTAAAGCCTTAAAGGCAAATCGAGTCATCCCAGATTTCAGAAATCCAAACGGCATTCGCCTAGCACCGGTAGCACTTTATAATACGTTCGAGGAAGTATGGAAAATGGTAAACATTTTAAAATCAATTATGGATAATCAGAGCTATAAGCACTTTGAAAACAAACGAGGAGTGATTGCATAGTGGGAGAATGGATTGATATTTCACAGCCTTTAACTGATAAAATTGCTCACTGGCCAGGGGATAAGCCCTTTTCCTATTCCCTTACAGCATCAAAACAAGAAACAAAATCTGTAAATATCGGCCAAATAACAACTAGTCTTCACACTGGAACACATATTGATGCACCATTCCATTTTGATTCAAATGGAAAAACAATTGAGCAACTAGACATCAATCTTTATATTGGAAAATCAGTAGTTATTGACGTTAGTCAAGCTAATACCATAACAGCGGAGGTGTTGTCCCAGTATCATTGGCCATCAGAGATTAACCGCGTCTTATTACGCACTTCGCTGCCAAACAATCCCGAGCGCTTTCCAGATGTGTTACCAAACCTTGATCCTAATATTGCACCGTACTTACAAAGATTAGGTGTTTTCCTACTGGGAGTTGACATGCCTTCCGTAGATGCTCCAGATAGTAAAGATCTTGTAACACACCATGCTTTACAGGATCATGGTATCCATATACTTGAAAATATTATGTTAGATCAAATTAAACCGGGAGAATATGAGCTTATTGCGCTTCCATTACATATTCATGGTGCAGATGGAAGTCCAGTCCGAGCTGCCCTATGTCCCATCAATAAGGAGGATGCACAGCATGACAAATAAACATATAAACGATACATTTCGTTCTGAAAAAGGTATTCATACCAACTTTAAAGAAAAAATGACCTATGGGGACTACCTGCAGTTAGATACATTACTATCCAGTCAAAAACGACTTTCTGATCATCATGATGAAATGTTATTTATTATCATTCACCATGTTAGTGAACTTTGGCTAAAGTTAATTATTCATGAAACACAGGCTGCAATCCGTGCGATACAACAAGGAGAGCTTCAAGCTTCCTTTAAAATGCTAGCTCGTGTCTCCAAAATCCAATCGCAGATTATCCAAGCATGGGATGTGCTTTCTACACTGACCCCTGCAGAATATATGGAGTTTAGAGATAAGCTCGGTAATGCCTCTGGATTCCAATCCTATCAATACCGTCTTGTTGAATTTGTACTAGGGTATAAAACACCCTTTATCCTTAAAATCTATGAAAAGGACCCAGAAGTACATCAATTACTACAGGATGCTTATCATGCTCCAGGACTCTATGACGTGGCAATTCAAGCATTGGCAAAAAATGGGTTTTCTATAAATCCAGACATTCTCCAGCGAGACTTTTCGAAAACATATGAGAAGGATGACTCTGTGGAACAGGCTTGGATGACTGTATATAAAAATGTCGATTCCCATTGGGATTTGTATCAACTTGCAGAAAAGCTTGTTGATATCGAGGATTGGTTTCAACAATGGCGCTTTAGACACATGAAAACAGTAGAAAGAATAATTGGACATAAAATAGGTACAGGTGGATCTTCTGGAGTTGGCTATCTAAAAAACGTACTAGATCACTATTTCTTTCCTGAGCTTTGGGAAATCCGAACAAAGCTCTAAATTGGAACACCATCTTCTTCACCTTGTAAAAAAATTTTGCTTGACATTTGCGGATAATGTAAATAAAGTGAAACATAATTCTAAAGGGGATGTTTAAGAAAGGGCTTTGCGATATAGCAACTGCTAGATTTGAGACTCAAGTAGGAGGAACTTTCGTGTAAATCACCGGAGTGAGAGTATGTACTCACAAAAAGACGAAACGTTGTTCACGAAAAGAGGGCTTTACAGGTGTCTGGAAACAAAGCTATCCTTTGAGACACCCCTATTTATGACTGAACTATTCAGTAAGTCTTCTACATTACATCTGAGCTAACGAATAAAAGAAGAGAGGAAGACAAATTTTATGGAAAAGAAAAAAGATCAATGGTCAACAAAGCTAGGATTTATCCTATCTTCAGCAGGAGCTGCAATTGGCCTAGGAGCAATTTGGAAATTCCCGTATATGACAGGAATGAATGGTGGCGGAGCATTTTTCCTGTTGTTCATCGCATTTACAATCATCATTGGTCTTCCTATTTTAATTGCTGAATTTATTATTGGAAGAGGTACTCAGAAAGAGGCAGTATCTGCCTACCAAAAGCTTGCACCAAAATCTGGCTGGTCATTTATTGGACATTGGGGAGTTATAGGAGCATTCTTACTTCTGTCCTTTTATAGTGTCGTTGGTGGGTGGGTATTAATCTATAGTGCAATCTCTATACCCGGCATGATTATAAGTGATTCGGCTAATTATGGGGAATTATTCGCAACGATAACCGGTAATCCACTCATTACGATCATCGGCCATTTATTATTTATTTTAATTAATATCATCGTTATTTCGTTTGGAATTAAGGACGGAATTGAAAAAACAAGTAAAATCTTAATGCCATTATTATTTATTTTCTTCATTGTACTCGTTATTCGATCCGTAACTTTTGAAGGAGCAATAGAAGGATTACGTTTTTTCCTTCAACCAGACTTTTCTAAGCTTAATGCAGAAAATGTTTTATATGCACTTGGCCAATCCTTCTTTTCACTCGCCGTAGGGATCTCCGTTATGGTCACATATAGTTCTTATCTAAATAAAGATGTTAGCTTGCCAATGTCAGCAGGCTCTGTTTCTATTATGAATATTTTTGTATCCTTACTAGCTGGTCTTGCTATTTTCCCAGTGGTATTCGCATTTGGCTTGGAACCTGCTGAAGGTCCAGGGTTACTTTTTATTGTGCTTCCAGAGGCATTTGCTCAAATGCCATTTGGAGAGTTGTTTTTAAGTTTATTCTTACTATTATTTTTATTTGCAGTCTTAACATCTTCCTTTAGCATGCTGGAAATCATAACATCTGCATTCAGTGAGAAAAAACAACGTTCTCGTAAAAAAACAGCCATCGTTTCCGGTATGCTTGTATTTATTGCAGGCATACCAGCTGCATTATCCTCTAGTAGCCTTGCTGATTTTAAGATTTTCGGTCTAACTATTTTTGACGCCTCCGATTTTCTAGTGAGTAATATCATGCTGCCTGGTGGCTGTTTATTTATTGCTCTGTTTATCGGATTTAGAATGGATAAAAGCCTTATAAAACAGGAATTTACTTCAGCAAATAATCTATCAGATGGGATATACCATGTATGGTTCCAATTAATGCGCTGGCTTGTCCCAGTGACAATCATTATTGTTTTTTTAGGTTCAATTGGGGTTATTTAGGGTAAAGTACTAGTAATGCAAATGAATGTGAACGTTAAAAAGTGAGGTGATCAAGTTGGCCAAAAAAATCCTTATTGTTGGCGGCGTTGGTGGTGGGGCAACCGTAGCAGCGCAAATCCGTAGAGCAAACAAAGAAGATGAGATTATTTTATTGGAGAAGGGTGGCCATGTATCCTTTTCCAATTGCGGAATGCCCTATTACATCGGAGGTACTATAGAAAATAGGGATGCTATTCTATATTCCAAAGAAAAATTTAGTGAGAAATTTCAGGTAGAGGTCCGTACGTTTACAGAGGTAACAGCCATTGACCGTTCCAATAAAGAAATTACCTATTGCTCAAAGACAGGCAATCATCAAGAAACCTATAACACGTTAATTTTGTCACCTGGAGCATCTGCAGTGATGCCTTCTATTAAGGGAATGAATAGGGAACGGACATTTAGCTTGCATACGATACCTGATATGGATGCAATTCATGCTTATATCGAAACAAATCAGCCTAAGTCCGCAGCTGTTATTGGTGGTGGCTTTGTAGGTTTAGAAATGATTGAAAATTTACATGCCAAAGGAATAACCTGCAAACTTATTGATCGCTCTGAACAAGTAATGAATGTTATTGATGCAGATATGGCTAGGATTGTGCAAGAATACCTAACGAAAAAGAATATAGAAGTACGATTAAATGATGGCCTTCATCATTTCTCAAATGATGGAAAGCTATTACATGTAAACAGTGGAGGAACTATTCAAGCGGATCTCACCATCATGGCTGTTGGAATTCGTCCAAATACCAAGCTTGCAGTAGATGCATCCCTTGAAATTGGCAAAACAGGCGCAATCTTAGTCAACACTTTTATGCAAACTAGTGATCCAAGTATTTATGCATTAGGAGATGTAGTAGAAACAAAGGATCCAATTACTGGTCATGGGAGAAATATTGCCTTAGCAGGACCTGCCCATCGTCAAGCTTTTGTCATTGCTAATCATCTAAATGGAAAACCTATTACGTATAATGGAACATATGGCACCAATATTTTAAAATTATTCGATTTAACAATTGGATCAACTGGTCATAATAGTGACAGCTTAGAAGCCTATGGAAAATCATACGATGTAGCTACACTTCAATCGTTATCAAATGCAAGCTATTACCCTGGAGCAGATAAGCTTTGGATAAAGGTTTTATTTGATAAACAGCATGGAACCATTCTAGGTGGACAGGTCGTTGGTCATGCAGGTGTAGATAAGCGTCTAGCAGTTCTTGCCACTGCAATCAAAGGAAAGCTAACCGTCTTTGATCTATCTGATTTAGAGCTTGGTTATGCACCACCTTATTCTAGTCCAAAGGATCCAATAAATATTCTTGGATATAAAGCCAGTTCTAAACTTGAACAATAATTATATCCAAA
>NZ_JAJERH010000070.1 GCF_016919725.2 Virgibacillus sp. AGTR | reverse complement strand
TCCTGCGGGAATTGCGCGAGCCGAAAATCCACTTTGCAACGTGTTCTTCTTTGCAAAGTTAGTTAAGGCCGTGCCCGCGGAAAGCGAAGTAATTAGTCGGAGCATTGCCAATATACATCAAATTTCAAAACAACTACTTGGCTTAACGCAGTCATTGCACTGATTTTATACTTTCTTAACTTAGCACAAAAGCGCAAGCGCCCAAATAGAAAAGTAGGAGCGAGTCAACGGAAGTAAAAGAATCACAATGAGCCTGTGAGCCGATGATGACTTAGAGTAGGGTGATTTGAGAAGTCGCCTCATTTCTGGGCGTTGGAGCTGTACGCAGCTCAACACGCGCCTATTTATCCACATGGTCTAATTTAATCATTTCCTATAATTTCACAGACTACTAGGAAAGGTTGATATAACCAGCCTTTTATACTGACTACTGGTTTTTTAATGTATAAAGTGAAACCTCAATCAGCGGGGTTTTGTTTATCCTCGCTGATTGTTCGTACCACAAGGGGATGATCTAAAGGTCTTTGAAGCAATCGGACATTTACTGGCAGTTGATCCCACATTATCCATATTGATTTCACTTTATTCCTTGAAATGGGGGCTTACTGCCAGTTATATCAATTATATGGGGAATAAATTGTCTAATTTAAGAGCGTATATATCACACACTGAAAGCAAGCTAATACCCTAGCTTTATGTTATTTTATTATTCCTTCTTCTTTTAACTGTTGGATTCGTTTCTTCCCCCAATCATACATCGATTCTACAATTGGTAATAAGGTATAGCCTAGTTCTGTCATAGAGTATTCCACTTTTGGTGGAGTTTCTGGATAGACTTTACGACTAACGATACCATCCTCTATGAGTTCTTTCAGCTGATTGGATAACGTTTTATGAGATATATTTTCAAACAATCGCTGCAAATCACTAAATCGATGTGGACCTTCCACACCTAAATGCCATAGAATCACTACCTTCCATTTCCCACTTAAAATGGAAAGTGTCAGTTCCTTTTCACAATGATATTCGCCATTTTGTAATTTTAATTGTATTTCTTCACGCAATGAATTACACATCTAACAGCGTCTCCTTCTATTTCAACGACGTATTGATAATAAGATAAGGGGAAACCAATGGAATTTCAACTTTTATGATTAAAACGAAAACCATAAATCTACGTGAAAACATGCTCAGGCTTTGGTAATGTTATACGTAATAGGATAAAGTAAAACTTCAAACAGTGGGAGCTTTGTTTATTCCACCACTGATTGTTAGCACCAAAAGGGGATACCTAAAGGTGTTTGAATCAATCGGACATTTACTGGCAGTCAATCACCACATATCCATATTGGCTTCACTTTATTGCTTGAAATGGGGGAGTTTACTGCCAATAGGGAGAAAAATACTTCACATTAATTATTTCATAACCGAGAAACTATTACATGATGATAAACGTATTTTTATAAGAAGGGAGAATACAAGTCAGATAGTAATAATCTTTACTTTAAGAAGGGGAAATGTATGATGTATGAAGGCAAAATTATTAAGTTCTACCGCGAAAGGGCTGGATTAACACAGGAGGAACTGGGAAGAGATATCTGCTCTGCTACCCATATCAGTAAAATTGAGCTTGGACAAACGCATTTCTCAAAAGATATAACGGAATTATTAGCGAAACGACTTAACATATCTATGCATGAGGAAATTCGCACATTTAAAGCCATCCAACAAAAATTAGAGAAATGGCATGAGTCTATTATCATGCAGCAAGAGGAAGAGGCAGATAGCTTAGCAGCAGAGCTAGAAGAAAGTGAATTAATTTATATCTCCGATTACAATAATTTATATAAACTTCTGAAAGCTCGTTTCTTACTTAGCAAAGAAAATGATCCAGGTACATTGAAAATAATCAAAAAATTACAAAATCAGAAACTTTCACCATATGAATCAGGACTGCTTTACCACATTTGGGGCATTTATTATATCCGAAAACAAGAATACCTGAAAGCAATTAATGCATTAAAATCTATTAACAGTCATACATATCAAAACACAGATTATTATTATCATTTAGCAATCTCTTATTACTTTAATAATACAGACCTATTGGCCTATTCCTATGCCGAGAAAGCATTACATTATTTCAAGAGCTCCAATAATTTTCTACGAGTTATAGATACAGAGACATTGCTACTTGTTATCCAAAATAAACATGTACAATCAAATTTCACAGCTCGCTTAAAAAAATACGAGTCGCTTATTAAGAGTTGTGAACTTTGTCATACCGTAACAAGAAAAGCAATTGTCTTACACAATTTGGCTAATGATTATTTTAGAATGGAGGATTATCAGTTAGCTGCCACCTTGTTTAAGGATGCAATGAAAATAAAAAAAGTAAAATCAAAAAAATATTTAAACTCGCTAGAGGGATATATTCAAGCATGTATAAAGGGAAATCTATTAACGAAAGATGAACTGGTGAAATTATCGAAAGAAGGTTTAGCTGTATCTGAGGAACTTAAAGAATTACTCTATAGCTATCTTTTTACTCTTTTACTATACAAATTACAAGAAAAGCAAGAGCAATATTATTCCTATCTTGAAGAACAAGCCTTACCATTTTTCAGAAATTATGGACACGTCTATTCTGTAAACGTCTATGAAAAAGAGCTATTTTTTTATTACGATAAAACAAATCAATTAGATAAAGCAGTCCAATTAGCACATCATATGTTAAGTAATCAGCATTAAAAATCTGCAACAAAAGCGCAAGCGCCCGACTAGAAACGTAGCGACTAGAGCGAGTCAACAGAGAAAAAGGAATCACGGTCAGCCTGCGAGCCGATAATGACTTAGATTAGGACAATTCGTGAAGTCGCCTCGTTTCTGGACGCTGGATCTGGACGCGGCTCAACACGCCTATTTATCAAATGGGCAAATTTTATAATTTCCTAGACTGTAAAAAAGCACTACACTCTCATTTTAGAGATGCAGTGCTTTCTAGTGTATTTATTCTTTTATTCTACTCCAACCGCATCATAAGCCCGATTCACTGCTTCGACTGCTGATGAGTTTTCTCCATATAGATCAGATGCTGCCTGAATTGCCGCTTGACGCATCATACTGAAGTCAGAAGTAGAAGTTAAATATTTCGTTAGTGCTCGGTAGTAGATTTGTTCTGTTTTTTCTCTACCAATTCCTTCTACTGTTACATCGTAATGGTTTCCGCCTTCGGCTACTAAATAAGCTGCCTTATTATTTATACTTGAATTAATATGCACGCCCCCATTGTCTTCTTCTCCAGTATAACGGTCATTATAATGATCTGGATAAGGGCCAGTAATCGCATTTTGTACAGAGGTAGGATCACTCATCGAACGCAGTGCATCCCCTTCAATATCTGGTGTGTAAATTTCCTCACCAATCTGCCAATCATCTCGATCAACCATTGCACCCATTATATCGGATAAAGATTCATTTAATGCACCGGATTCGTTTTCATACACTAAGCCAGCAGTTCTATCTGTAACTGCATGTGTTAGCTCATGGGCAATCACATCAAGTCCACCGGATAGAGGCAAGAAATTACGACCATCACCATCGCCATACATCATTAGCTTTCCATTCCAGGCTGCATTATTCCAAGCTTCTCCGACGTGAACAGAGGAAATAATTTTGGCACCCTCTCCATCAAAAGAGTCACGGTTAAACGTTTCTAAGTAGTAATCATATACCTTTCCAGCATTCACATGAGCATCGACTGCAGCTGGATCATTAAAGTACTTATGACCACTAGTTATTTCTTCACCCGTATACCCTAATAATATGGATAGGAGATGGAAGAGATAGAAGTCCATATTTTGTGCATCAAATGTATGCACACCATCCCCTCGTGTTTCATCAAAAAGAAGGTATTGGTCGTCATCTCCTAAAGCAATCTCAAACTTCTTCTTATCACCAAACACGCCTTTACCAAATCCAGTTACATGATCAATTGCATTTGCTTTATTTATAATCTCACCATTCGTTGCATCTATAAAGTAGTGCCAGTATCCAGGAGCTGGTTTCGACGTTGAAGCCTTTACGAGATACGAAAGATAAAATTTCCCATCATGTTCATAAATGAACTGTTCATTTGTCACCTCTCCATCATAATGTTCTACTTTGCCAATCTCCTGCTCAATGTCCTGCTTGGTAATTTCGACTGCATCCTCACCTGAAATCGAAGCCTTTGAAGGAATGTCCTTCTCTGCTAAATCAGGTACTACTTGACCAAAGTAAGCTTTTACATTGTCATTTTCATCTAAGGTAATGGTATGGTCAGATCCATATATTGGAACCCCGTTATGCTGTTCAATAAGCTTAATGTGATGTGTACCATTTTCATTATCTTTCTCTTCCTCGACCACTTTAAAGTGATCTTTCATATTCCCTTCTAATTTCAATTGCTTGCTACGATACTTAAGGTAGGCAAAAGCAACTTCCTTTTCAGATAGTTTTTTTGCTTTAGCTAAAGTATTCAGCGCTTTCCAGTTTTCAATGATATAAGAAGGCGTATTATATTGTTCATTATATTCTATCTTACTTTTTACATTTTCTTGTGCGAAGACATTAGTTCCCGCTGTCGTAAATCCTCCAAAAGCAACTGTCAGAGCCAACGTTGAAGAAATCAGTTTTCTTTTCAAGACGAATCCTCTCCTCTTTTAATAGATTAATAGAATGAAAAGATAATTACTTTTCTTCACCATCTGTTTGTGTAGCATTAAATGTCCATTCAAGGTTTAATTGATCACCTTGGAAGATGTTTTGGTCCTGTCCATTATCAACAAACTCAAATTCTACCCAAAGCTCATTCGTGTCTCCCACATCTAGACCACCATGCTGTTCCCATAATGGATCCCATATATCCTTTTTCACTACATCTGGATCCATGTTTTTCAACTCATACAAGGTAGTTTCAAAAATTGGCTCGCTTTCTTTATCCCAATTCCACATAAAGTTAACTTTAATATGCTGACCGAAATCGTCGCCTCCATTATCTCCAGAAGCGTCTACCACTTCATAATTAGTTAATAGATTCACAGTTTTGATATCGAGTGATCCTTCATTACCAAGTACAAATTCCTTTACCATCGTGTCTCCTGGCTTTAAATTAGTAATATCAATAATCGTAGTTGGATCAACAGATAAATCCAGTGTACCTGCTGCAAACGTATTATCTGTTACCTCTGTGTCACTAAAATATGCGTAAGTACCTCCAGCAATTAATGATAGCCCCAATGATGCAGTCACCACGCTCATGCCTAACTTTTTCTTCAGACTCATTAAACTTCCTCCCCTTTTATTATTTATTAATCCCCCATGCTTGCAAAACACAAGAGTATTAACCGAATATTGAGAAACATTTACGTAGATTGCTCCTTCTTTGGATCTTCTATTCCTCTAATTGCTTGGAACATGGAAAAGAGTCCGTAGAGTAGCAGGATTACACCTGGTACAATTAATAATACCGCTGTACCTACTTTCGATTTTGCAAAGTTTAAAAGATATCCTACATAAGGAACAGTAAACCCTGTATACTCTCCGATGATATTTTGTGTTAATACAGGCTCCACATCTACACCGTCATTATTGTCACCCTTTGTCGTATATACCTGCTGTTCTTCTGCTTGTTTGACCTCGACAATACGGTGAGTAATCATTTTTTCTTCCTTTGTTCTAAACGTGATAACATCACCTTTTTTGTACATTGATTGCTCTGTTCCTGGTTTGATTGCGATAATTGATCCTGTTTGAAAGGTTGGCTCCATCGACCCAGATAATACGGATTTTATTTGATAACCAAAAATGGTCGATTCTTCTCCTTTCACTTTTGAAGTTATAACCGCAAATGCAAAGATAATGATCATAGCAATTAGCAAACATGACATGAATTTACGTAACAGATGTATCAACTTCTTCACAGTATTTCACCACCTTGATTTACTAATTATTTGGATATTGACACGAGATCTTTGGAGAGATGCAGCCTTTTCTTCGTTTTTTGTTGATTTATTACTTTTTTAGCTAATTCAATGAGTCGATCAGCTTCCTAGATGTCTACCACCTGATTCACATTGGTTTGAGACTTCTGTATAGCTTGTACTCCTTGCTCGATGTAGGTATATCCCAGTTAATTGGCAAGACTATCGTAAATATTCTTGTACCGTTTGTAGTACTTCTGCCATTCGTTGTTTATTTTGTTCTATTTCTCATTTGATTCTATCTTGCTTATGCCCCACTGATTGGTAGTACCACAAGGGGATCACCTAAAGGCCCTTGAACCAACTGGCAATTGATCCCTCACTATCCATATTGGTTTCTCTTTATTACTGGAAGTGGGAGGCTTACTGCCAGTATATCTGGGATAAACAAGTTACTACTTGTAAAGCAGGGATACCTTTAACATATTTCCAGCCTATTGTGATACTTCCGTACACTAACCCGACTTTTCTATAACTAAAACACCTTGTTGCTCTTCTTATTACTTAGAGTACACCTGCAAATCTAGCATGTAAATCGGGGGATTACTATGAAATAGACTGTCGGTTTTACCGATAAAAGAGGGAAAAATGTAGTGGAATATTAGCAAAAAACCGTCTATTTTAATTATTCTAATAATAACACCGATAAAAAAGACCTATATTTTTCCCCCATTCAGGAAATTACTCCTTCTATTCATCTATATCTTTTGAATTATAAATAATCATTGAGCATTTGCAGCAAGAATAAAGGAGCTGTCCAGATTTACAACGTTAAGGAAATTATAATATAAGGTACCACCAACATTTCGCAGAAAATATACGTTAAGAAACGGGAATTTATTTCATCCATCAATTTGCATAAATATCACATTATTTGTTAAATTTTGTTTTTTTGTGCTAATTTTATAAAAGAACAATCACTAACTAAACTAAAGGAGAGGTTTTATTTGAAAAATACATTTAGTATTATGTCATGGGCTCTAGTTTTGAGTTTTACCTTTTTATTACCCACCTCTGGAAGTGCAGAAGTTAGTTCTACAAAGAGCATAGAAAAGTTTAGTGAAATTAAAAATGCTGAAAAAATAATGGAAAGAGCATCTAAAGGGGAAACTGATTTAGATGTTGAAGGGATTGGTGTAAACAAATACACCAAAGAGGTTACAACATCAAAAGGTAATATCATTGAATATGATGTTACCGAATATATGACTGCGCAATTAATAGAAAAAAGAACCATGTCTAATGGTGACAACTCTGAAACTTATGCAGTTAATTTAATCGCCAGTTACGATGGCTCTCGTGGAGATAGTAAATGGGATGACTCATATGGCGTTCGTGCATCCTCAACAATATATATTGAGAAATCTACCTATTCCGGTACCGACTATTGGAGATTGATTCGATCTGAAGGTGGTTGGGATAGACAAGATTCAAGTCTTACCTTAACAAATCCTTATACAATCCAAGGTACCGTAGGGCAGAGTAGGGATGAGCTATACGAAAATCAAACAATAAATCGTGACATTAGTTATGCAGGTAGTTATGGTTTTGATGCTCCTTCGTATTGGGAACCTGTTAACTCGAAAGGTGTTTCAGCATGGGCTCCTCACGTCGGAGAAACCAGTCATGTAGATATATATAGAACTGACCCAAGCAATTCCTGGCATTTATCTCTAAATAATGAATATAAATAAAACATGAAATGACTAATATGGAATTGGTAGGGGTTATTTATGAAAAAGTTTTGTTTCATAATTATTTTAATCAGCTTTTTATTTGCTGCCTGTAATGAGTCAGAAGAGAACAAGGAATATGCTAGTTTTTTATCTGACGAAGAAGGGAAATATGCTTTATATGTGGTTTCTGATGACGCAATTACTTTTGAGGAGCTACAAGAAAATGATATAAATAACGTAAAGACTTTTACTCAAGAAAAAACAATGGAAGATGCAAGATTGGAAGAAATAGAGGAAGCTCCTACGTTTATAGTATTTGATACAAAAGACAAGGTTTATAAAACTAACAATAGAGATGATTTATTTAAATTTCTGCAAGAACATTAAATCATTTAAGGTATTCGGAGTATAGTATTGAAAGCCCTATTTAATAAATTAATGTTCATAGCATCGTAAATCGGATAATTGTGTGTAAAATCATAAATTGCATGTAATATCATTTATTTTTTCTGTATCCATGAAACTGATTAACTTTTAATGTAGTTTTCGTTATGAAAACTTTTACTTTCGAAATCATAATTGTATTAAAATATCTGCAAATTTAAAGAATCACGTCCAAGTTTTCACTTGGGCGTTTTTACTTTTTACGCTGGACATGACCAGTATTAATGAGAATAATGTATGATCATTTCTTCAGCTTGGTTAAATTCATTCCAATTCGACTTTTATAAAGGAATACTTGATGGTTGACTCTCCCCTAAGAGGATAGCTTATAGTTCCTTTTATAAGAAATAAGGAGGGAAGAATATGTATGAACTAACTGTAAACGATGTTAGCAAATCATTTGCCAAAAAGGTAGCCTTAAATAATGTATCTCTTAAAGTGAGAAAAGGTTCTATCTTCGGACTGATTGGTCCAAATGGTGCAGGGAAATCTACTTTGACCAGTATATTAGCTACTTTGACCTTGCCAAATGAGGGTACTGTCGAAATTTCGAATTTAGATGTTGTTTCCAAGGTGAATAAGGTTCGAAAAAAAGTTGGCGTCACTTTCCAACAAACAACTGTATTTTCGACAGGAACAGCTTGGGAAAACTTATGGATTGCCGGAAAAATGTATGGCATGAGTACTACAAAAATAATGGAACGTGGAGAACACCTGTTAAAGCAATTTGATTTGTTTCAGGCATCCAACGATTTGGTTGATACTTACTCAGGTGGTATGAAAAGAAAATTGGATATAGCGATAAGTCTACTTCATACCCCTGATATCCTTTTACTAGATGAACCCACAGCCGGATTAGATCCAGAGTCGAGAACTACTCTGTGGCAAATAGTTACAAAAATTTCTCAAGATGAAGGAACGACAATTTTTGTAACGACACACTATTTAGAGGAACTTAATCACCTAGCAACTGAAATTGCATTAATCAACAATGGAAAGATACTTGATATTGGGACGCCAAAAGAGCTGATCAATAAACTTGCTGCTGATCAAATAGAAATCCACTATCGCAAATTGGATTTGGCCAACATTCATAAAATAGAAGCATATATTTCTAACCTAAAAGAGATAGTTCGTCATGAAATAAAACCAACAGTATTAACAATTATGACGAGTCATGGACAACAAATTTTATCTGAATTACTGAAATACTTAATTCAAAGTAATGTCGAAATTAAATTTAGTGAATTGAAGCAGGCAACGTTAAATGACGTTTATTTAGCAAACTTTAATGAGAAGGAGGCAGAACTATGAATAACATGGCATTCGCTTTATTATTAGCAAAAAAGAGGCTAACACCGCTAATTAAAAATCCAATAGCAATTATCATTTCAATGTTCCAGCCATTGATTTTCCTAGTGCTGTTTGGCACGATATTTTCAAGCATATCTTCCGTTAGTGGGTTTGAAGAATCCAATTATGTATCGTATATTTTACCAGGAATTTTGATCATGAATGCTCTATTTGGCGGAATATATCTAGGAATGAGTACATTAGATGATATGAGAGAAGGAATATTTAACCGATATTTAATCGCCCCAAAGAATAACTTGATTTTCATCATTGGTGATTTAGTCTACATTTTCACGTTTCAATTGATCCAATCCACTTTGCTAATAATTATTAGCTATTTTATGGGATTTAGACTCCCAATGGGAATAGTTCCACCAATTCTTTTTCTTGTTACACCAGCATTATTCTCATGTTTAATTGGAGCTATTTCAATTGGAATAGCCGCTCTGACAAAAAAGCACACAACAATGATTACAGTCATGCAGTTTTTCTCTTTTCCATTGATTTTCTTGTCTTCTGCCTTTATGCCGACCAATTTATTGCCAAAGTGGATAAGTATTCTATCAAAAATAAATCCAGTTGACTGGGTAGTTAGAGCATCACAATCCACTTTCAACCATTCGCCCGCAATCAGCTACTATTTATTAATTATTTTATGTGTCGTTATAGCTACTTCCTTTTGTAAATTCACATATGATGTTCAAAGAAAAAAGTGAAATAAATGTGTTGACTCTTACCTTAGAGGATACTTTAGTATAAAGAGCATTGAAAGGAGAAGAAAAAATGTTTACCGTTCATGAAGTTGCAAAACTAGCTCATACAACAGTAAAGACTTTACACCATTATCACAAAATAGGTCTTTTGATTCCGGAGCAAACGACAGAAGCCGGCTATCGCCTATATGGAAAAAAAGATTTAGAACGATTACAGCAAATACTTTTTTACAAAGAATTGCATTTTCCTCTCAAGGAAATTAAACAATTATTAGATGGCGAAATCAACAGGAAAAATACGTTGATTCAGCAAAAATATTTACTAGAACAAAAAATTGATCGTTTTAAAGGTCTAATCAAAACAATCAATTCCTCTCTTAAAAATGCTAAAGAAGGAGTCGATATAGATATGGAAACTATGTTTAAAGGTTTTGAAACTGAAGAAGAATGGCAAGAAGTCTTAAAAGACCAAAATGAACACTTGAAAAAAGAATATGACTTTGACTTGTCGAATAAAACAATTGATGTGGAATCAATGAATGACTCTGCCATGGAAGCACAGTCATTTAATGAAGATATGATTCAGTTCTTACAAGATGGTTTCTCTCCGAATAATTCAAAAGTTTTGGATCGTGTAAAGAAACATTTAGCATTTTTAGAAAAAAAAGATCATCCATCAACACCGCAAGACTTTCTAAATCAAACAGAGCATTTCATCGTTGACGACTTTCATAGAGATATGCTTGAGAAATGGCAAGTGGGTTACACTTATTTTCTAAACAAAGTAGCAGCTAGTTATTTGTCAAGTATTAAATAGAACCAATACCAAATAACACAAATGGATGGTATTCATTTGTAAATTTTGATTCCCTTACATCTGATTCGACCAAAGATATGATATTTACGAAATCCAAGGGCTGTTTCGACAGCTCTTTTTGAATTTCTTTCTATAATATAGGTAAAAATGAAGTATTCTAAAAGGAGAAAATATAATTAACCTACCAAACTTAAAAATTCTTGATATGAAAGAGAGTAAATATGATTATAGATTCCTAGTAATTCGTTCCGTTACTAATAGACTAATAAATTGGATTCAAGAAACCAGTTTTGAAAAGACATTCACCAATGTTGCAGACGATATAGGCGTTGACGAAAAAGCTGTACGAAACAACTTTGTAGTTGAGCTTGAAGCTCAAACAGATATTAGAACTCCTAAATGGCTTGGTATTGATGAAGTGCATTTACTCAAAAACTATCGTTGTGTTATCACAGACGTTGAAAACAAATATCAACTCGCCTGTATCTGTATCTAAATTCCCTGTTGGTTCATCGGCTAGTAACCAACTTGGTTCATGTACTAATGCACGGGCAATTACTACACGCTGCTGCTGACCTCCTGATAGCTGTGAAGGTAAAGCATGGAGCTTATCAGCTAAACCCACTTGTGATAATAAAGACTCTGCTCTTTCTTTTTTGTTGCAGGAAACTTTTCGTGAAAACAATGGAGACATTACATTTTCTAGGGCTGTTAATGCAGGTAATAGGTGAAATTGTTGAAAGATAAAACCAATATGCTCAAACCGAAAATCGGCTAACCTGTTTTGACTATATTTATGAATAGATTCGTTTCTATAGATTATCTCTCCTTCTGAAGGCACATCCAGTGCTCCAATCAAGCTAAGTAATGTCGATTTCCCAGAGCCTGACGGTCCAACAATGGCAACAAGCTCTCCTTCAACAAAACAGGTATTAATTTTCTCCAGAGCAAATGTTTCCACACCATCTCCTTTAAAAACCTTACTTACATTTACACATCCTAACTTCTGCACTTCATTCCCTCTATTTTTTATAATTTTCAATATATTTAAACTATAGCACAATTGCCTTAGGAATATATACATAGGGCGAAAATTTATATATAAAACGATTCATCATTACAAGTTATTAATTGATATTACAATTAATAACTTGTGTAATGAATTATCCGGTTTTACAATACTAGGATTCTTTACTTAATAGTTTCCCCTATTTCATTTGTTAATGACGAAATATTAATACAATTATCAAAGTTAAAACTTAACTTAGGTCTATTGAATCAAAATTTAGATATTTCTGTTAATTAACTTGAAAATATTTGTTATAACAAATATGATAGATATACACCAAAACATGCATGTTGGATTTTACAAAACTATGAAAGCGCTTCTCATTATGTATTTTAAAAAGAGAGGGAGATTATCGTAGTGAATCTATTAAAACAAGCAAACAAGTTTTTCATTTTTTTCATCTTTGGTTTACTCGTCTTTACAAGCATGCCAACACAGAATAGTTTCATTCAAGCAGCAGAGACAAACGATTACAAAATTATTGGCTACTATCCATCATGGGCAGCATATGGTAGAGACTATCAAGTATGGGATATGGATGCTTCGAAGGTAAGTCATATCAACTATGCATTTGCAGATATTTGCTGGGATGGTCGACACGGAAACCCTGATCCTGCTGGACCAAATCCACAAACATGGGCATGTCAGGATGAGAATGGCAATATGGACGCCCCTAATGGAACTATTGTAATGGGAGATCCTTGGATTGATGCCCAAAAAACAAATCCAGGTGATAATTGGGATGACCCATTAAAAGGAAATTTCAAGCAACTTATTAAACTAAAAGAACAAAATCCCCATTTAAAAACTCTAATTTCTATTGGAGGATGGACTTGGTCGAACCGTTTTTCAGATGTAGCTGCTGACCCTGTAACAAGAGAGCAATTTGCCAATTCAGCAGTTGACTTTATTCGAAATTATGGTTTTGATGGCGTTGATATTGACTGGGAATATCCTGTTAGTGGTGGGCTACCTGGAAATAGTACACGTCCAGAAGATAAACAAAACTATGTATTACTTCTCCAAGAGGTTCGTGAGAAATTAGATGCTGCTGAAGCAGAAGATGGAACAGAGTATTTACTTACTATTGCTTCGGGTGCAAGTAATGAATATGTTGAAAACAATGAACTAGGTCAAATTGCAGACATTGTGGACTGGATTAATATTATGACGTATGACTTTAACGGTGGATGGCAAACACAAAGCGGTCATAATGCACCTCTTTATTTTGATCCAGCCGCAGAAGCTGCAGGTCTTCCTAAAGCAGATACCTTTAACGTACAAAGCGCTGTGACACGACATATAAATGATGGAGTTCCAGCTAATAAGTTAGTTTTAGGAACACCGTTTTATGGTAGAGGTTGGAGCGATTGTGATGCAGCTAATAATGGAGAATATCAGAATTGTTCACCGGCAACAGAAGGAACTTGGGAAAATGGCACTTTTGACTTTAGCGATTTAGAAGATAACTATATAAATAAGAATGGTTACCAACGATATTGGAATGACAAAGCAAAGGTACCTTATTTATATAATGCTTCAAACGGAAATTTTATAACGTATGATGATGAAGAATCCTTTGGATATAAAACAGATTTCATTAAGTCTGAAGGACTTGCAGGCGCTATGTTTTGGGACTATAGTGGAGATGTAAATCAAACGCTAGTGACTACATTGGCAAACAACTTAAATTTCACAGGTGATGGAGGAGATCCAAATCCACCTGCATTAGCTCCGCAGAATGTTAATGCTAGTAATGTAACAGCGTCTAGCATCGATCTATCATGGGAGGCTCCTACAGAATCTTCTTCTATTGTGGAATATGTCATTCAATTTAATAATCAAGAAATATCAACAGCATCATTATCTACAAAATTAGAAAACCTACAGTCAGGTACTTCTTATACGATTACCGTTTCTTCAAAGGATGCGGATGGAAAGCTTTATTCAGCCGCCCCATTGACTGTCTCTACAAGTGATCAAGGAGGAACATGTGATTATCCTGCTTGGAATGGAGGAGACACGTACGTTGGCGGAGATCGTGTACAACATAATGGCAATATATATGAAGCCAAATGGTGGACAAAAGGCGATGAACCAGGAACAACTGGTGACTGGGGACCATGGAAGGTAGTTGAGAACTGTAAGTAACCCTCAGTAATCCCAATCCATCCCACGGAGCAATTCTCCGTGGGATATTTTTTATTCCGCATATAACTGGCAGTAAGACCCCCACTTCAAACAATAAAGAGAAACCAATATGGGGAAGTGAGGATAAACAAAATCTCCACTGATTGAAGTTACACATCACAGACCTTTACAAGAGAAGACCTGCTTGATGCAATTTGGCCAATGGTGCCACCAACAGATAGGACAGTCGATGATCAATCAATCGTATTAGAAAAAAGTTAAATCCCCTATCTAGATGGGTGTGTATCGAAACTGCTTAAACTGCAAAGACCAATACATCAGAGTCCTCTACTAAACGGTGCAGAAGTATCCTCCAATGTGAACATGCTTTTTTACAAATATCATTTGTGATGCCTTTAAGTTACTTGAGGATCATCAGGCAGTATTCGGGTTTGAGCTTGATTTGTCGAGTCGCCTTTACCTTCATTTCATGAATGGCTATTTTAAATGGCTTTTAAATGCGGAAGAAATCTCCTTTTGGAAAAATACACTACGTGTTATTCCCTTCTTTACTAAAGACAAAAATTTCTATTGTCTATACTTTGCACCGAATCATTATAAAATCGGGCATTTTAACAATAAAATCGCTTCCCCTATATAGCTTATGAAAGATATTTCTAATTAACATTTATGCATAGAGATCCGATATAGTAAGTGACATCGAGGGAGGATTTTAAATGGTAAAAACAATGAAGATATCAGAATTACTTATAGGTTATAAGAATAAGGAATTCTCACCTACTGAAATAACAAAGCTATTTTTAGAGAGAATCGAACATGTGAATAAGAAATTAAATGCCTTTATTACTGTTTCTGATGAACATGCTTTAAAACAGGCTAAACTTGCGGAAGAAAACTGGATGAAGGGTTATCAATCATCTGTTTTGCAGGGGGTTCCAATTTCTTATAAAGATTTAATTAATACACAAGGAATTAGAACAACAAACGGTTCACATATAGATAAAGCATACTTTCCCCAAGAGGATGCTTATGTTGTACAGAAATTAGAAACCGTAGGAGCTATTAATTTGGGTAAAAATAACTTACACGAATATGCTTTTGGTATCACTTCTTCCAATCCATTCTACGGCAGTGTAAAGAACCCTTGGAAAACAGATCATATCCCTGGCGGTTCAAGTGGTGGATCAGGAGTAGCTGTAGCTGCTAACTTAGGTCTTGCTTCGATTGGAACAGATACTGGTGGGTCAATTCGTATCCCTGCATCTGCATGTGGTGTAGTCGGCTTAAAACCTACCGTTAATAACATAAGTACAAAAGGAATCAAGGGTATTTCTTGGTCATTGGATCACGTTGGTCCATTAACACAAGATGTAACTGACTTAGCCATTATCATGGAAGGATTAACCGACCGTCGATATAGCGAACATTGTAAAAGTGATATTCGTGGTATGCGCATTGGTGTACCTACTAATTTCTTCACTGACCACGTGGAACCCGAAATTACAAAAGCCTATCAAAACAGTTTACTTGAGCTAGAAAAGCTTGGTGCTATTTTAATTGATATTGAACTTCCATTTGCTGAGGCTGCAAGCAACAGCGTTTTTACCATTGCTTTAGCAGAAGGTGCATCGATTCACGAGACTACGCTACACACACAACAGGATGACTACGGAAATGATGTAAAAGCTCACCTACTAAATGGCACAGCAATTGGAGCTACTGACTATATCAAGGCTTTAAATATACAAAAAGAAGCTATTAATCAGCTTGATCATGTATTAATGGATATTGATTTGATAGCTACGCCAACATTACCTGTAAGCCCTAAACCAATCGGAATTGAACATGTTGAAACAGATGGATTGGAGGAAGATATTTTCACATGTATGACTCGATTTACACGATTATTTAGTTTGACAGGACATCCAGCCTTATCCATTCCTGTGGGTACAACAACTGATAATCTACCAATCGGTCTGCAATTGGTTAGTAAATATCATCAAGAACCATTATTAATCCGTGCAGGCTTCGCTTTTGAAGAAGCTTGTCTTTCTGATTTTTATAAGCAGCGATCCTTTATCGCAGAAAACATATAGAATGGAGTGAAATCATGCAAACATCAATTCAAATTGATTCAGAAATCCTTAAAAAGGTAGTAGAGCTTGGACCATTAATCAAAGAGCTTTTGCAAAACGAAAACATCCTAATCGGCATCGTCGATTTAGAAAAGTATTTATACTACGCTCCAGGCACAACCTTGGATGCCAAAGTAGCTATTGGTGATCCTTTTTTTGAACATGACTTGTTTGGTCAAGTAATTAAAAATCGTAAACGAACCGTTATCAAAACACCACCCGAATATGGGGCACCATTTAAAGGCGTAGGTATCCCCATTTTTGATAACAATGAAATCGTTGGCTGTATTGGTATTGGCATTAGCTTAGATCAAGAATATGAATTTCTTGAGATTATTCAATCATTGGAAGAGCTAGCAGATAATGTACAAGGAAAAGCCCATACGATGCTTTCACAAACAGAAGAATTATCCGCAACCGTCCAACAAATAGCCGCCCACTCGGAAAATGTGGAAAAAAATTCGGGTGAAATTCATGATGTTACTGGATTTATTAATAAAATCTCCGAGCAATCAAATTTACTCGGGCTTAACGCTGCGATTGAAGCAGCAAGAGCTGGAGAACATGGCAAAACCTTTTCTGTCGTTGCTAAAGAAATACGGAAAATGGCTCAGGATTCCTCGGAAGCTACCGATAAAATCAGCAATGTATTAGCAGAGATCATGTCAAATATTGAACAGACTACTGAGCAATTATCTGATATAGCTCAAGCAGTTCAAAGTCAGGAAGGAGAAGCAGAAACCTTCTCACAAATGACGGAGGAATTAAACGAAATGACGAATAAGCTTAAGAAGCATATTGAAGTATTAACAAATAACTGACAATGAAAAAAGCGTCCCTACAGAATAGTATGTAAGGACGCTTTTTTCTTATTTTCTTTACAGCAAAGATTATTTTCCTACTAACACAAAGACATTCTCGTCTGGTGCTTGCATAACCGTAACATGACCACGTAACGTGAAACTTCAATCAGTGGGGGTTTTGTTTCCCCACTGATTGTTCGTACCACAAGGGTATGACCTAAAGGCTTTTGAACAATCGGACACTTAACTGACAGTCGATCGCTCACTTATCCATATTGGTTTCACTTTTTTGCTTGAAATGGGGCCTTACTGCCAGTTATGTATGGGATAAAACCTTTTTACTTCAGCTTCTTAATTTGCTTATCTATGTTTTCGGTTTTACTCTTCTTCTCATCTTTATCTAAAGCGTCATTAGCTTTAATCAGCTCTTTTTCTTTTTGTAGACTTTTTATTTGCAGGTCTTTATTTTTTAATGCCTTGGCAATTTTAAGTGCCTCTTTCGGTTTATTTATTTGAATATAACTATGAGCGGCTAAAGATTTTGCCCGGTTATTATCAGCGATTTCCTTATAAATTTCCAATACCTGCTTATAGTCTTTATTTAACCACGCTTGCTCTATCTTAACTTGTGGTTGATCCGATTTAATAGAAAGAATTTTTTGATTTGCTTCCTCATTATTAAGGGCTAATAATTTTACCACTACTTCCGCCTCATAAGACTTGTTCAAATCTAAAGCCTTGGACAAGCTTTCTAATGTATTCAATTGGATATATTGTCCTGCCAGTACCTTATTAGCATTCTCATCAAGTGATTGGACATTTTCCAATGCAGCTATGGCTTCTTCCGTCTCACCAGAAATAACGAACTGATATCCTTTGATTATTGCTTCTTTCTGTTCTAGTTCTTTTTGTAATGTTTTATTCTCATCCTGTTGCTCATCAAGTTCACTAGTCGTAGCGGAAGCAGCCTTCGTGCTTGGTACTACCTTGCCAACATAGACAAATAGCATTCCTAATAAAATACCAACAGTTACACCGATAATTAACGATTTTCTTTCTACCTTCAGTTTAGAACGATTTAAGGATGGTAATTTTTTTGAAGCTATTTTTTCTTTATCTTCAAATTTATTCGTAATAGGTTGTTGATTCACCTGAGAAGGTTCCAGTGCCTTTCTTAATTGCTCTATTGAGGCCGCTGCTTGAATACGCTGGACTATATCTTGATCAATTGCATGTGTGGCCGTATTACCAGTAGTGAATAAATACAAAAATACATTTTTTAAATCTTGAAGTAATTGGAATGATGTATATTCCTCAGGTGGTAATACAGATCGTATACCTCGATGGGCAAATTTTATGTTTCCCTCATTATTAGCATAAATATTATCTGGATGAACTAAGGTTGTGTATTGTGTTCCAAATAAATTGTCCACCGTTAATATACTACGTGCTAATTTACATTTAAATTCCCTATTTGATGATACATAACTAGTTAAGGACTTGAATCCATGATCAATTTGATAATGGATTTGAACCATCGATTCTTCAATATTATATTGTCTGCAGGTTAAAAATAATTCACTGTCTCTTTTTAACTCTTCTAATTGTTCATCTGCTAAAATATTCGTCTTTTCCTTCGCTATTTCGAAGGTTACAGTATCCATAGTCTTCCTTAAGCTTCCATCTTTTATTTCAAATCGGTCAGTCACCATATCACCCCTTATTTCTTATTAGCCAAACTTTTTCGTCCGCTCTCTCCAAGATAATTTTACTTTTTTTAGTGCAGCTATTACATGTTCAATGGAATTAAATCGTTTCTCAGCATCCGTCTCTGTCAACTTCAAAATAACCTTTACAAAGGATTTTGGAGCGCGCTCATTTAATATACTTTTATTCGTTATGGTATATATATTTTCTCCATCAGAAATGAGATAAAATAATGTAGCACCTAAAGAAAATAAATCAGAGCGTTTATCAATAACACCTTTCTCAAATTGTTCCGGTGCAGCAAATCCTATTGTACCCAAAGCAGATGACCGTTGTGATTCATTTTCAAAAACGGAAGTTCCAAAGTCTATTAAATGAATGGTATTATCCTTCGTTAATAAAATATTAGAAGGCTTTATATCTCGTATAACAATAGAAGGATGCTTCCTGTGGAAAACCTGGATGATATCAGCTATCTTCCTGCCAATTTCGAGTACTTCATCCCATTGAAATCTTCTATTCCTTTGTTCTATGAAATCAGCTAAATTCGTACCATTGAATTTTTCCATGATAATTGCTTTATAATGATCCTGAATCGTTACAATATCAAATAATGTCGGAACATTCGTATGATCGATAGCTGCTAATATTTTCGCTTCATTGGTAATTTGATTCGTAAACAATGTCGTAGGTTGTTTAACTACTTTTAATACTGCTATTTGTTTTTTCGGACCTACAACTTCATAAAGCTGCGATGTTCCGCCTTCACGAAAAAAGCTTTTTACTCTGTATTTGCCATTAATACGATGATTCTTGATAACCTTCATGACTCATCTATCTTCCTTTACGTCCCAAAATAAGAACAGATACATCATCATGGTAGTTCGCATCTCTTGCCAGATTACAAAAATGCTCCGCTATTTTTTGTAAGGAATGTTCTCTTTCTAAACCCTCTTGAAATTGCTTATGGAGATCCTCCTTTGTAAACAAAGAGTATAGACCATCCGTACATAAGATAAAATGTTCTTCTTCCGAACATGCGTTCATAGAGACAAATGGATCTATTTCTCCTTTAACTCCCATACACTGTGTTAATAAGTGAGACTTATCATCCTTCTCTGCTTCTCTTTCCGACAAGGCCCCATTCTCCACCTGCATTCTTGCCCAAGTATGATCTTTAGTAAGCTGTACAAAACGCTTGGACTGCTCCAAATCAATAGTGTCGTCACTTTCCTCTAAACGAATAGCTATTGTTTTTCGCACTCGATAAATTCTCGTATCACCTACATGACAAATAAGATATTGATCACCCACAATAATTAGCACACTTAATGTCGTTCCTAAATGATGATCTTCTCGTTTACCTATATCGATTAGCTTTTGATTAATTACATGAAAGATACCAGCTATTGTGTCTTGGCAATCTTCTAAAAAACGTTCTGAATTATCATGTTTAATCAGCTTAGTTCTCCACCATTTTAAGATATAATTGGCGGCATAGAAGCTTGCTATATCTCCAAACGTATGCCCCCCCATCCCGTCAGCAGCAATTAAAATATGCGCTTCTTCATTCTGGTTAAGATAGCTCGAAGTATATTCAATATAATCTTCATTTATTTTTTTATCTGGACCTTTCATCGTAAATAATCCAAAATCAATACCCTTCGTTGCATTCATTATTTAGACACCCTATACGAATAAATTATCTTACCAATTTGGATTTCATCTTCATTTTTTAATTCATGTATTTTATATGGAATAATCTTTTCTTCATTAATATACGTACCATTTTTTGATCCTAAATCTTTAATACCATACGTGTCTGAAAGTTTAACAAGCTCAATATGTAAACGAGAGACACCTACACTTTTTTCCACATAATCTGTACCTTTTTCAGCTCTACCAATAATATAGTTATCCTTTTCTAATTCAATACTTTCATCAGCTTCTTCTCTTTTAACAAGAAGATAATTCTTTACTTTCGGTAACTTTTTACCATGTAGCTCCTCTTCATCCAATAGCATGGTTTGATCTCGTTGATTAGAGGATATGGATGACGTATCCGTAGTTAACGCTTCACTATTTGTATGTAGCGTAGAAGCAGTTTCACTCTGTTGCGCAAAGACTTGATTAACTACTTCCTGATTGTACGAAATAGCGCTATCTTGTTGTGCTGGTAAATCATTCGTATGTTCTGACGTAGCTTCACTCGTCTTCTTCGCTATAGTCGACTTATTCTTACGCTGTTTATTTTTGACTCTTACTTCCTTCTCTATAATGGTAGGCTCTACACCTGGACGCCAAACTTTCCAATATACGTACACACCCGCAATTACTCCTACACTTAAAACGGATGAAACTCCGAACATAATTGAATTTGGACTGCTTTCATAAAGCTTCCATATAACTGCCAAGGCTAAGATCCCTATTAAAATGGAATATGTTTTCATCTTACTAGTAAGCGGTGGTAATTTTTTCACTTTTTTCATGATCGTTGTCTGCTGATCTTGCTCGGCATTCGCATCTTCATTCTCATTATTTATTGATTGCTGCTGCTGTGTCCCTTGTAATTGACTTAATAATTGCTTAAGTCCTTGCAAGCTAAAGCCAGGGTCTTTAATGTAGCTGAGAATCATCTTAAATTGAACACCTTTTAACCCCTGTACTTCACTAGCCATATTCAAGATTAATTTTTTCAATTCCTCATACATCGATGGCTTATTCGCTATTTCATTCACTGGTAGATATGTTAAGTACACTTGATGATATCCATTGCCAATATAAATAAAATCTTCATGCAAAACATACTGCTGATCATTCAGCATATAATTGCTTGAATCTTGTAAAGCCTGAATAATATTTATAAACAAGGCATAGTACTCTTGCATTGTTAATGGCTTTTCTTTCACAATTGGCCGTAACTTTCTCAAGCCTTCAATTCGATAGTATACCGTACTACGACCATTGATGTCTTCAAAGCTCATCGGAATCAATCTTGGAATATGATTAGCTTGAATCATTTTTAATTGCAGGCTATCAAAATCTCGTTGTTCAAACCCTGTTTCTTTCGTTTTTCGTAGTTTCATATACATTCCATTTGCTTGTTCATAAGTTATATGAAACTGATAAAGTTCACTCATATGAAATTCTCCCCCTTAAGCCAAATACATATAATAAAATGAAGTTACAACACCTGGTATTACAGCATAAATAAATGGAAAACGATTAGAAATGTTATTCTTAAAGTCGTCCAG
>NZ_JAJERH010000007.1 GCF_016919725.2 Virgibacillus sp. AGTR | reverse complement strand
CGCGAGCCGAAAATCCACTTTGCAACGTGTTCTTCTTTGCAAAGTTAGTTGAGGCCGTGCCCACGGAAAGCGAAGTAATTCGTCGGAGCATTGCCAATATACATCAAACATTTCAAAATACTACTTGGCTTAACGCAGTCATTACACTGATTTTATACTTTCTTAACTTATAAGAAAACCGGGCAATACTGGATCATATTTGCCCGGTTTATGTTTTATACTAATGCCTCTTCTTTTTGGAAGAAGGTCTTTAAAGCTTGGTAAATATCCGCTTTTTCTTTCACGATATAACATCTGAACTTCGGATTATTAATTTCCTCAAAAGCTCGCATCAGGGTTGACTTGCGACTATACCCATTTACTTCTCCATATCCAAACATACTCGAATGAGTCATGATCTCGTTCACCAACTCGATACAGGAAGGATTATCGGAAGTGATATTTTCTCCATCAGAAATATGAAATGGATAAATATTATAACGAGATGGATGATACTTATTATTTATCAGTTCTAACGCTTTATTATAGGCAGATGAACAAATTGTTCCACCACTTTCCCCTTTGGAAAAGAAATCCTCCTCCGATACAATTTTGGCTTCTGTATGATGTGCAATAAATTCAATTTCAACAGATGCATATTTAGTACGTAAAAACCTGATCATCCAAAAGAAGAAGCTTCTAGCTACATATTTCTCAAATGTACCCATTGAAGCACTCGTATCCATCATGGCGAGGACAACAGCTTTTGATTCCGGCTTCGTTACATCATTCCATGTTTTAAAGCGTAAATCATCATTGTAAATTGGTGTAATCCCTGGCCTACCTTCTCTGGCGTTACGTTTGATTGCTGTCAGGATAGTACGCTTTTTATCAATATTACCCATTAACCCCTTTTTGCGAACATCATTAAATTCAATCTTCTCGATGGTTATCTCCTGCTGTTCTTTTTCTTTTAGGTTTGGTAATTCAAGCTCCCGAAAGAGTGCTTCTTCGATTTCCTCTAAGGATACGTCAGCTTCATAATAATCTTCCCCTGGTTTATCGCCTGCCTTCTTACCTTTTCCTTGTCCCTCCTCTTCTCCCTGAGGAGCTCGAGCAATGATATCCCCTACTTTGCTATCTCCTTTCCCCTGCCCTACATGCTTTGATTTATTGTAGTTATAGCGAATCTTATATTCATCTAAAGAACGAATTGGAATTTTTATAACATCTTTTCCATTGGACATAATAATATTTTCTTCACTCACCAAGTCGGGTAAATTATTCTTGATAGCATCTTTAACTTTATCCATATGACGTGTTTGATCCTGATAACCTTTACGGTGGAGGGACCAGTTTTCCTTTGAAACGACGAAGTTCCCACTATCTTCCTGCATGCGTTCCCCTCCTATATAATTTGATCTACTTGCCTTTTGATGCTTTCTTTATCCTATGCACGTACAAGTTTATTATTGCATTATTTAAACTATTTTAAAAAATAGCCGTTGCTAATAAGTTTTAATCAAAAACAACTGTTTATTGTTTGTCTTTAGAATGGTTCGTTTTAGAGTTATGTTCCAACCTGTCCCAGCCAATGAAGAACTAAAGCAAGTGCCCGATTAGAAACGTAGCAGACTGGAGCGAGTCAACGGAGATAAAGGAATCACGGTGTGCTTGCGAGCCGATGATGACTTAGATTAGGGTGATTCGTGAAGTCGCCTCCGTTTCTCTGCGCTGGAGCTGGACGCATCTCAACACGCCCATATTGATATCCGCATGGGATAATTTTTTAATTTCTTAGACCGTAACAAGGTTGGGACAAAACACTTCTTTACTCAAAATACGAATAATCAGGTTATCAATAGGAGTATCATCGCCGCACCGTGAAAATATACTCACTTCCCGGGCACGGCCTCAGCTAACTTGATAAAGAAAAACACGTTACCACGTGGATCTTCGGACTCGTGCTGTTCCCGCCGGAGTCTCGCTTATTTCAGGTTCTAAATGAATTGTTCTATTAAAAAACGAAAAGATAATTAATTCAAATTAATTATCTTTTCGTTTTTTGGTTGTTCCTTCATTCTTTGGTTTTCGTCTCTTAATTAGTAAGGTCTATACCTATTTAGGTTGTAGCAACACTATCTATTCAATAAACTGCCAACATAGCGAAGCAGCTCATTTGCAGAAACTGAATTATATCCATATTCATCGACCAATCTGGCAATGACCTCATTAATCTTTTTCAATTGTGACTCGTCTGGTGTTTTTGAAGAGGTTGTTATTTTTACAACATCTTTCAAATCCGCAAACAGCTTTTTCTGAATTGCTTCACGTAAACGTTCATGTGAATTATAGTCAAAGCGTTTTCCTTTCCTAGCAAATGCAGAAATCCTAATAAGAATCTCCTCACGAAACGCTTTCTTTGCATTTTCTGATATACCAATTTGTTCTTCAATCGACCGCATTAGCTTCTCATCCGGATTCATTTCTTCCCCAGTGAGCGGATCACGCAGCTTATTCTTATTACAATATGCCTCTACATTATCCAAATAATTATCCA
Source organism: Virgibacillus sp. AGTR (assembly GCF_016919725.2). Taxonomy (GTDB): domain Bacteria; phylum Bacillota; class Bacilli; order Bacillales; family Amphibacillaceae; genus Virgibacillus; species Virgibacillus salarius. Next base: position 115,070 of record NZ_JAJERH010000007.1, on the reverse strand, counting down.
TTAATGTCTTAGCTGATTCCTCATAGGAATACACAAACGCCTTCTGAACTTCTTTCTTGGCGATCTCGTCATACTCTTTCCTGGCAATGGAAATATAATTCATATATGTTTCTTTATCTTCTTGAGATATAGAAGCATGCTGGCTTAACCCTTCCTTTAGGGAACGTAAAACATCAAGAGCATTGATTGCTGGTACCTCTTTACGAATGATTGCCGAAGAAATGCGATTAATCACATAACGTGGATCAATGCCATTCATCCCCTCCACTGGAGATTCCTTCTTCAATTCCTCTACATCCATCTGATTAAAGCCTTCAACACTCTCGCCGTCATACAGCCGCATCTTTTTTACGATATCAACTCCTTGTTTATTAGAATCCTCCAAGCGAGTCAGAATAGAGAAGATAGCCGCTACTTTTAAAGCATGTGGAGCAATATGCACATGTGCCATATCACTTTCCTTAATCATCTTTTTATAGATTCTTTCTTCCTGCGTAACTTGCAGATTATACGGTATTGGCATCACAATAATTCGAGAATGCAATGCTTCGTTCTTTTTATTTGAAATAAATGAGCGGTACTCTGCTTCATTCGTATGCGCAACAATTAATTCATCTGCACTAATTAACGCAAACCTGCCCGCTTTAAAATTTCCCTCCTGTGTAAGTGATAGTAAATGCCATAAGAACTTCTCATCACACTTCAACATTTCTTGAAATTCCATCATTCCTCGATTGGCCTTATTTAATTCCCCGTCGAACCGATAGGCACGAGGATCTGATTCGGAACCATATTCGGCAATTGTGGAAAAATCAATACTACCAGTTAAATCAGCTATATCCTGTGATTTCGGATCAGACGGACTAAACGTACCAATCCCTACCCGTTTATCTTCAGAAAGAAAAATGCGTTCCACACGTACGTCTTCAATCTTTCCATCATATTCCTTCTCTAATCGCATCGTATTTAGCGGAGATAAACTGCCCTCAATACGTATCCCATACTCCTCTGCAAATTCATCCCTTAAATGATGTGGTATTAAATGTAGTGGATCTTCATGCATAGGGCAATCTTTAATGGCATAGACAGCTCCTTCATCGGTTCGAGAATAGCTTTCTAAGCCACGCTTTAACATAGTAACGATAGTCGATTTCCCACCACTTACAGGCCCCATTAATAATAAAATACGCTTACGTACATCTAGACGTTTAGCTGCAGGATGAAAATACTCTTCTACCAATCTTTCAATCGCTTCTTCAAGCCCGAAAATCTCTTCACCAAAAAAATCATACATCTTCTTACCGTCTTTTTCAGTTAAACCAGAGCACTTAATCATATTATAAATCCGTGAATGAGCAGTTTGAGCCACCTCTGGCCTTTCTTTAATGATCTCCAGATATTCCGCGAACGTCCCTTCCCACTTCAGAAGCTGTTCTTCTTCGCGATGCTGCTTCATTTTGCTAAGAATATCCATGTTATTCCTCCATCCAGTGTCTGATTACTATAGCCTATGCTTAATTGTTTTTTATGATGCCGGTAAGTTAAAACCTTTTCTTGTCTAATATTATGCCTGTAAAGGAGCTATATTTTTAATTCGTATAAATTAATAAATTACTTTGAGATTTAAAATAATGTAGTAAATCACATAATATTTTGTTGTCAAAATTATAATTAAACATTGACTATTTAAAGTAACTTTGCTATTATTTGCATGATGTTTGACTAATTTAAAAATTCAGTAGACTATGTTAACAAATTATGACAGCACAGTATTCGACAATTTAAATGAATTAGACATCGCTAGAAAACGTTTTTGGGATAAAGGAGCAGAAGAGTATTTACTAAAACTTGGAGAAGTAGTCCATCGCCATGGACTTACAGATGTAGTTGGTATTACAATGGCTCATAGACATTTTCGTGTTAGAGATGGAGAACAATTAGTTAAGGAAGTCAGAGACAATAGTTCCGTAATAAAACCATTATCCAATCTTAATAATGATGAAGTTATTCCTTTTACATGGAAGCTATCTAAAAATAAAAATGGGAATCTTCTTTGGCATCCCCTAGAATTTGTTAAAGTTAATACATTAACAGAGGAATCAATCAATAATGAACTAACACTTAGGAATAGTTATGATTTTCTCAATGAATTTTCTAGTACATTAATAGAACTTGGTCTGGAAGATATTTTTGGTCTTTGTATTGTACATCGTGAATTTCAACTTTCACCTAATGAGATGTTAGTTGAAAGTTTGGAAGAAGAGTCACGAACATTGTCATTTAATATAACTCCTAGACAGACTTTAACCCATACGGTATTAATTCCTACTTTTTGGCGTTTTGATAAAAAGGGGAAAGCGTTACAGGCCGAGGCTTGGAAACATTGCATAGGTCACTGATTCATATACTACCTCCTATCATATAGATAAGGAGGTTTTTATATGATTGGGGCACTAAGCTTAACTAACATTATTTTGCTCTTCACAAAAGTACCTTGGTTAAACTTCGTAGCACATTTTAGTATTTAACACTAATATTCTTCTTAAACGTAAAAGTTTCCCTAAAATATTAATAATTTATCTTATGAAAGCGAGGTGATGTATTGTGGTTACACACTTACTTCGTCAAAAGAATTTCCTGTTCATTTGGGCTGCCCGCCAAACTTCGGCGTTGGGTGATTGGATTTTATTAATTGTTTTGCCTCTATACATACATAATCTGACAGGATCAACTATCGCAACTGGTACGATGTTTATAACTCAGATGATTCCACGACTTTTCTTTGGTTCCATTGCAGGGACTATTGTTGAGAGATTAAATAAAAAATGGACATTGGTCTTTACGGATTTAATTCGTGGGATCATATTGTGTGGCTTATTTGTCATTCCTGCCGATCACCTCTGGGTCTTTTTTTTGATTGTTTTTATTCAAAACATGATTGGCACTGTATTTATGCCAGCTCACCGTTCATTGATGGTAGATATTGTAGAACGAGAGCACATCGTTGATGCTAATTCAATCACAATTGTAAGTGACAATATTATCCGTCTTGTTGGCCCTTCTTTAGGTGGTGCATTACTAGGTATCGGTGGACTTCATATATCAATTGCAATTGATATATTATCATACATCATCTCAAGCATCCTTATATCATTAATCACATTATCAGTTGTTAAACAAGCAGAATCCAAAGAAAAATCGACACTAATGGTAAAATGGTTAAAGTTTTGGAATGACTGGTGGAAGGGTATTAAAATCGTTCGAAAAAATCAATTATTTCTAGTCATTTTCTGGATGTCATCTATTACTTGGCTTGCTCAAGGTATGATCAATGTCCTATTTGTACCCTATGTATTAGATGTAATGGGTGAAAGTTCAGTTGAATTTGGTTGGATAGAATCAGCTGAAGGAGTCGGTGGATTAATAGGTGGCTATTTATTGTTAAAATTAAATAAAAAGGTAAACCCATTTCCACTTATTATGATCAGTTTGTTGCTTACTGGAATTATGTTTCTTTTCATGTTCAATTTACCGTATCTGTTAATCGTTTTAATCCTAAATGTTCTACTAGGAGTGCCTAATATCATATTTAGTGTAAGGTTAGAAACATTACTTCAGGAGCATGTTCCTGAAGATTACCTAAGTCGTGTTTTTGGCTCGTATAATACAATGATAGCCTTGGCTACTTTAGCCGGAATGGCTTTAGCAACCATTTTTAATTTTATTGGTACAGTTCTTTTACTAAACCTGACAGCAGTATTGTTTATTGCTGTGGGAATTTTACTTTACAGGCCTTTAAGACATAAGTTAAGAGAACAAGGTAATTCAAATTAAGCATATGGAACTGTAATTATATGATTATTTATTCCGATAAAGGGAGTTGAATTCTAAATACCAATTAATATCAATTTTACGTCAGTTCCATTATTTTATAGCTTAACTTTTTATTCAGATTATTTGTAAGATACACACCGACAAATGCATGTTTTATTCTAACTTATCGATTTAGAAACTCTATATCTATAGCTAATACGCTTTTGTTCAACGCTTTTATCCGGGTGATACAAAAAGATGCCCGGAAAAGTCAGATGGATCATTGAACAAAAGCGCAAACGCCCGAATAGAAACGTAGCGTTTAGAGCGAGTCAACGGAGATAAGGAAATCACGGTGAGCTTACGAGCCGAAATGACTTAGATTAGGGCGATTCGTGAAGTCGCACCGTTTCTGGGCGCTGGTGATGGACGCGGTTCAACACGCCCATATTTATCCACTTGGGCATTTCCTAGGCTAAAACAAAAAAAGCTCGGCAGTCATTCCCATTTTGGAAGACCGCCAAGCTTGATGATGCTACATTAAAATTATTTAGTGACGTACAGAAGCAGGAAAATATCTTTTTTTCAGCCGCGTCGATAATACTTCTAAAATAATGGCTATGAGAAGAATAGCATACGTAATAAATCCAACCTCACTCAAGTCAAAATAAAAACCGGAGGCCATAAATAACTCAAACCCAATACCACCTGCACCAGCAGCAGCTCCCATCGCTACAGCAACTGAAAAGTTAATTTCAAAACGTAAAAACGTCCATGATAATAAATATGTAAATGTGGAAGGAAGCACACCATGCATTACTACATGCCACCAATTCGACCCGGTAGCTCGCAATGCTTCCAGTATTCCTTTATCTACTTCTTCAAATGCTTCTGAAAAAGCTTTTACAAGATAAGCAATGGAATGAAAGAGCATACCAAGGACCGCAGCTTCACTACCTAATCCTGCTGCAATTGCAAAAATCAAGACCCAGAGAACGGTGGGCACTGCTCGAATAAAGGCAACGATAATCCGAACAATTTTAGAAATCCACTCTTTGGACAGATTTGTAGCCGCCATCAACGAAAGAAAGAGAGCAATAACTGCTCCAAGCACGGTTGAAAGAACTGCTAACCCAAGTGTAATCCCTATTTGATAAAGTGCTTCTCCCCAACTAAAGTGATTTAAGGCAGGCTCTAGAAACATTACTTTCAAATTATATGCCGTCTCTGTAATGGCAGTAGTTAGATGCAGACCCGTATAATCAAAGAATAGAAAGCCTACAATCGTCAATAGAATAAATAAAATTATTGTCCAGCGCATTACTCGCTCTGACTTACTACCAGATTTAAGAGAAATACTGCCATCTTTTTTTCGCTTCATATACGTTGGCTTTGTTATAGTTTCCATTACAAAATCACCTTCCGTATATAATTTGAGATTAGTTCAATGATGATCACTGCGATGACAATACTAAATGTCACAAGCGCTACCGCATTGTAGTTCATCGACTTATAATACATATCAAAGGTATAGCCTATTCCCGTACCAGTTAGAATACCTACCAGTGTTGCACTTCTAATATTGGTTTCGATCATGAATAGAATCCAGCTAATCATCTGAGGCAAGCATTGTGGAATGACCGCTTTATTGACAATATGAAAATACGTCGCTCCAGTAGCCGTCAATGCTTCAACAGAGCTTTGACTAGCTTCATCAATGGATTCGATAAAAGCTCGAGTTAAGAAACCGACCGTCCCGACAAACAAAGCTAAATAACCCGTTACCGAATTTTGTCCAAATGACAGAAGCAAAATCAGCGCCCATGCAACAACGGGGATATTTCTTGAAACAGCTGCAATGAATCGAGCCACTACACTTAATATTCCGTTCAAGCTTGTTGTTTTAGATCCCATTAATCCTAAAAATATCGATATAACTGCAGCTGTTGTGGTTGCTGCAATAGACATGAATACAGTCTCGTTTAGCTTTTCTAGAATGGTTGGCAGTCGTTCCAATGACTCTTGTGTAATTAACAAATTGGAGATGATCCAGCCGATAGCGGCAGGAAAAGCGGCTAAGCCATCCACAAAATTAAAGTTAGTTATGACAGCTGAAAGATACGTGACAGCTATAATAATTAATAGAAACAAAGTAGATTGCCATTTTCGTTTTTGCATCACTTTTTGATTCACAGTCGATTTCTCCTCACACCGTAATTAATTCTCTTGTTTGTGTTCCATAAATACGATTAATTCGATCATCTGTTAATTGGTGATTGGAACCGTCGAATACAACTTTCCCTTGATTTAGACCAATAATGCGATCCGAATATTGTTGAGCTACTTCCACTTGATGCAAATTCACCATACAGGTAATACCCAGCTCGGAAGTAATTGATTTCAGATGGTCCATAATAACCTTGGAAGCATTCGGATCAAGTGAAGCTATTGGTTCATCACATAGTACAAGCTTTGGATCTTGAATAAGCGCGCGGGCGATTCCCACTCGTTGCTGCTGCCCTCCACTTAGTTGGTCACAGCGCTTATAAGCATGCTCTTCAATGCCTAGCTTTTGCAGAAGATAAAAGGCACGCTTTTTTTCTTGTTCCGTGAATCTACCTAAGACCCCCTGCAATGTTGTTTTATATCCAAAACGCCCGTGAAGGACATTTTCAATTACGGTTAAACGAGGTACTAAATTATAATGTTGAAATACCATCCCAATATTTGTCCGTAGTCGTCGTAACTGTTTCTTTCCAAGAGTTCCCACATTAGCACCATCGAATAGGACATTTCCTTCACTAATTGTCACCATCCGATTGATACATCGAAGCAATGTTGATTTTCCAGCTCCTGAAGGACCAATGATGGATACAAACTCACCAGCTTCTATATCAAAATTCACATTCTCTAATACCTTTGTTTCTGTATCGTACGATTTCCCAAGACCAACTACTTGCAACAATGACATGATAGCTTCTCCCTTCCATTTGTAAAATGAAGAGTATGCCCAGAAAAAGGTGCATACTCTTTCAACCATCATCTATCCACCAATCTTACTTCGAAATTTCACGTATTGGATCAAACCAAGCATCCTCTACTGGCGCGAATCGTTCCTTATCGGATTTGAAGAATAATGCGGAGTCTTCCGAATCCTCTGGTACAAAAATTCCTTGGTTATTCGCAACTTCATCTGAGGTTAGAACCTCTTGTAATTTTTTATAATCTTCTTCACCTAACGTATCCATATTTGCAGCAAAGGGCGCATTTAATACTGGGGTTACACTCATTAGTGTAAATTCGCTATCTGTTACCTTATTAAATGGTTCTGCAGCATCGTCCTTCACGCGATAAACAGAACCTACTGTATTTTCTTCACCTTCCGCAACCTCCACGTAATTTTCTACACATGTATCACAAAATGCAGCAACATCTGCATTACCCGATAATAAATTCACCGCAGATCCCTGATGAGAATTCCCAAACAATACTTGAGAGAACAGTGGACCAGCTTCCATTAGATCTTCTTCCGTTAAATCTGCATATTCATCCTGTTCAGTGAAATGTGCTAATATACTTGAAGAAGGTACTTTAAATCCTGAGGTAGAACTGTTTGATACAAAGGAAAACTTTTTGTCAGCAATGGTATCAAGTGAAAATTCTCCATCCTTTTTGTAATTCTCCTGATCATCAATGTTTACCGCTAACCAGCTATGGTATACCGCATCATCTAATGTTCCTGATGGGCCTGTAGGAACAACTAAAGGTTGAATAGCGTCATTACTTTTATTGGCCTCAATGTATCCCTGTGCCCCCATGAAGGCAACATCTGCATTATTATTCACCAAAGTCTCAATAGCAATGGCATAATCTGTCGTTAAGTGATGCTCTACTTCTTTTCCGGTTGCGTCTGCAATTACCTTACCAATTTCATCACGAGATGATTTCAAATCCTCACCAGATTCATTTGGATACCAAACAATATCAATCACATCATCAACTTCAGCCTCTCCGTTGGCATTACCTGTCGAGCAACCAACCGCAGCAATAGCTAATAAAAGCAAAACAGCAATCCTCGTTATTGTTTTTTTCATCCTTAACGCTCCTCATCCATAGATTATCTGACAAGCCAATAGACGAAACAGGGGGATAGCATTCACGATTCTATTGATTTGTCCTATATCATTGAAACATAAATAATCTAAAAATAGTTTATATTTACATTTTTTTAACTATTATTTAAGCTTGTTTACATACCCTTAATAATTAACCGTTCGTTCAATCGGAATCTGAGGACTAACGATAGATCCTACAGTGATTGGAGTACCAAATGCACCGTGATAATCTGTTCCACCTGTCATTATGAGTTGATATGTGTTAGCTAGTTCTTCCACATGTTGATGATCTACTTTCGTATGATCTGGATGATTCCTTTCAATGCCACCTAACCCAACCTCGACTAGTTCAGGAATGATATCATACGAATGAAGTTGGCCGGGATGTGCAACTACTGCAAGCCCACCATCTGCTACAATGGCTTTCACCGCATCAAACGCATCCACATACTCAATATCTCCAGAAGCAGGTCCATTACCTTTAAACAGACTTTGATATAGTTGTTGATATGCTTCAGAAGTGTAAGCAGATTTTGTTAAATAATTCATAACATGTTGTTTATAAACTGTTAGACTAGGTAGAGCCGACGAAATAATAGCTTGTTGATCCAATCGATAGCCTACACGCTTTAGTTGCTCGATTTGCCAAAGAGTATGTTTTCTACGCCTTTCTCGTACAGGCCGACAAAGTGCTTCAATATGTTTAGCCTGTTCATGGTAATGATAACCAAGGATATGAACCTTTCGTTTACGCTTAAAATCATATGCTGATATTTCTATTCCAGGAATCACTTTTATCCCTAGTTCGGCACCAAGCACTTGTTTTTCCCCCAGCCCCATCGTACTGTCATGATCCACAAAGCTTACGTAATTGACCCCATGATTAGCTGCTTTTTGTAGAACTTCATAAACAGAATCTGCCCCATCGGAGTATGTACTATGAACATGGAGATCAGCCTTCACATAGAACACCTTCCTCCTGTAGAGGTACAGGACTAGATTTCATATCGTACACCTTATCGCAAAGCCCATCCATAAATTCGATATCATGAAAAATACCGACTAATGTAGTACCATCTGCTTTTAGTTTCTCGATAATCTCACGTACCTTCACTTTTGATTGCTGATCTAAACTTGCAGTAGGTTCATCAAGTAGCAGTAACCTTGGTTTCTTCACTGTTGCGATTGCAATATTTAATCGAAGCTTCTCTCCGCCTGAAAACGTATTGGGATACGCATCCCATAATTTTCGATCCAATTCAAAATGCTTTAATGCTTTCTCAGCCTCAGTCTTGGCAATAGTTGCTGGTTCCTCCATTTCTAGTAACGCTTTTTCTATGAGCTGTCTAGATGTTGTACGAGGCATGACATTCAAAAACTGAGATACATAGCCGATTTCATGCTTTCGCAAATACAGCATTTCTCTCTCCGTTACCTTCGCTAAATCAATCTTTCCGAACCGATTTGAATCATATACTATATTTCCAGTATCGGGCAGATAGGTTCGGTAGATACTTTTTAAAATAGTAGATTTGCCACTCCCACTTTTGCCAACAATCCCTATAAATTCACCTTTATCCAAAGAAAAATGAATGTTCTCCACAGCTTGCATCGTTTTCCCCAGATGATGAATCGTAAATTGCTTACCGAAATTCTTAACCTCTAATAATGCCATCGGCTCATTCCTCCTTACTCCTACGTCTTTAATTGGTACGGTAGTTTGTCGTTGTAATTAACGCTCCATTTACCATCGTAGCTGTCAGCATTGGATACCCATCATCCATCCGTTCAATGATGATAATGTCTGCTTTCTTTCCAGCCTTAATAGAGCCGATCTCTCCATCCATGCGTACGGCTTTAGCAGGATTAAGCGTGACTTTCATAAACATCTCGTGTAAATCATTGCTGTACGACTCACTTAATGTAAAGATGGCATGTAATAATGCTGCTGGATAATAGTCACTACAAAGAATATCAATACTGTTTTCAGCAATTGCCTCAGCAGCAGATAGATTGCCAGAATGAGAACCTCCAAGCATTACATTAGGAGCTCCAGCAATTGTCTTTAGCCCTAATTCTCTAGCCTTTTTGGCAATATCAAGGGTTATTGGAAATTCGCTAATTGTGGTTCCAAATGAAGCTACTAAATCCAGCTTCTCCACATTATCGTCATCATGCGAGGCTACAGCTATTCCCTTTGCTAAAGCTATGTCAGCTATTTCTTTTATTTGATCGATCGACAAGCATTTCATATTTTGACGTTCTAAAATAATTGTCTGTACATCATCATCTGATAATGCACGATATCCCTGAAGGGTTTGTCTGTATACCTCTAAATCACGATACTGTCCTTGCCCAGGTGTATGATCCATAAAAGACAATAAATGGACTTTATCATCGTTTATATTTTGAATCAGTCGATCAACTTCTGAAACATTATCAATCTCAAACCGCGCATGCAGTCGATGGCGGATTAAATGAAGCTCATTATGAGTAGCTGCAATAGCATCTACCATGCGCTGCACATTCTCTGGATAACGCATTGGCTTATGTGTAAATACATCCTCACGATAGAAGGAAAGCGAGTGGAACATCGTCGTTATTCCATGACTAATTAGTATTTTTTCGGCCTCACGTAAGCTAATATGGAAATCCATCATACTCGTTGGCCGTGGAGAAGCAATTGTCTCAATATAATCAGAATGAATATCAATAAATCCAGGTGAAATATACCCACCATTTGCGTTTATGTGGTCTGCAGCTTTATATTCATTAATGCTTTCTTCAGGAATAATCGCTTGGATATGATCACCTTCCACAACAACAGCATATCCTTCTAAAATCGTTTCTTCTGTAATCACTTTTCCATTATGAATAATATACACCGTAGCTATCCCTCCTATAATAATGAGTAAACCAATCGTTGCGTGTACGCATGTTGTGGATCTTCCATAATCTGATCTGTTAGCCCTTGTTCAATGATGGCTCCGTTCAGCATGACAATTGTGCGATCTGCCAGCATTCGAATAACTGCTAGATCGTGCGATACAACGATCATACTAATTCCAGATTCTCTTTGAATCCTCTTAATCAAGTCCAATACATTTGCTTGAACGGACAAATCAAGACCTGTTGTAACTTCATCGAGAAATAGAATGGGCGGATTATTCGAAAGTGCTTTTGCAATTTGAACACGCTGCTGCATACCACCGGAAAAATTACGTGGCTCCTCCTTCGCTCGAAACAATGGGATATGGACATTTTCTAACAACTCACTACCCGTCCTCTCCATCGTTGTAACGTTACGATTACCTGCAGCAATTTGTTTTTCTGCAATATTACCCATGGTAGAAAAATTCATTTTTAATCCTTTTACCGGATTTTGATAGACCATTCCGTATTTATGATTACGAATATATCGTTTCTTTTGTGAAGACAGATTAAATACATTCTGCCCTTCCAATTCAACATCATGAATATATGCATCTCCGGAAGTAACTGGCTCATCAAAATATAAGCACTGCATCATCGTAGATTTTCCACTGCCACTTTCTCCTACAATCCCAAGGATTTCACCAGGGAATAATTCCAAGGATATATCCTGGCAAGCATATACCGTCCCACATGTGGAGCAATAATTTCTCTCTAGTTTTCGAGTGGACGTTTCTCTACAATCCTGACAACCACCACCGAATTGTTTATTTAAATTCCGAACGCATAAGATTGGTTGTTCATGCATGAGTGGGTGCAGCCTCCTTTTCCTTCAGTGAATTTAACCGATCGACACAATAGCTTGTATCATTACATTGATAATAGCTCTTACCAGAAGTTTCATCGATTAGCTCATCGAGAAACACATCATCAGCACCGCATAAATAACATGTATGATCGGCAAAGGATTCCACTGTAAAAGGATAATCCTCAAACGCAAGTGAATTTACATCTGTATATGGCGGGACAGCATAAATTTTCTTCTCTCTCCCTGCACCCAGAAGAATAAGAGCTTCAGAATAATGCAATTTCTGATTATCAAACCTCGGAATTGGGCTAGGGGCCATTACATAACGCCCATTCACATAAACCGGATGATCCGCCCCTGTTGCTGTCTTTCCGTACTTCATAATTTGTTCAAACAAAAGCAGCCATACTCCACTATATTCATCTTCCGCATGTAATCTTTTGGTTATATATTCACTAGCTTCCACTTGTCGAAGTGGTTCTGGAGTTGGTACTTGCAATACAAGTATTTGCTCCTTCGTTAATGGTACTTCCGGGATTCGGTGCCTTGATTGTATAAGTGATGCTGCTTCTGTGTTCTCCGTTAGTGCTACATTGGTTGTTTGTTGCACCAACTTCTTAATGCTAACAGCGTTTACGGATTCATCAGCCCCCTGATCAATTACTTTTACGATATCTGTCTTGCCGATTAAGGATAGGGTAAGCTGAAGTCCTCCTGTCCCCCAGCCTCTTGCTATCGGCATTTCTCTCGAAGCAAAAGGGACTTGATAGCCTGGAATAGCGACTGCTTTTAACGTGGCGCGACGAATCTCCTTTTTAGAACCTTCATCGAAAAAGGCAAAGTGTGTCATTGTTTTCATTACTCTTTCCCCTCCTTTTTCACTTCACGAACACTATCCAGCTTAGACTGAAAGGTCACATAATGTGGTAGCTTCAAATGTGAAATGAAACCAGTAGACTCAACAGAGTCAATATGTAGCAGTACAAACTCTTCATCATGTGTAGGAAAATTGGATTCAGGATGCTCCAAGCATTGATCTAAAATACTCATTGCAATTGCCTTCGTTTCATTTTGGCCATAGCAAACACCATATCCGATTTCAAATTCCAATTCCGCTTCATTCTTTTGGTTTTTCGTTGATACTGGTACAAACGACTCCACTTCCGAAACTTTAATTTCCCCAATATAATATGGATCTTCATGATTCTGTCCTGTACCATTCGGCTGGTCAACATAGACAGGTAGTGCGCCCACACGTACTTCTCCAACGGTTGGATGTACTTGCCCATATCCCCGTAAAGATGCATATCCCAATGCAGTTACCGCTCCTGTTTGACCACGAGTTAATACTTGCAGCCTTGCACTTCTTGGAGCAGGGAATGGAAGGTTTTCCTTCGTGATATCAACCGGTTTCGTATCATCAGCCTCATAGGTATCAAATAACCCTTCTTTTCTTAGATATTCCACCACTTTAGGGAAATAGCTAACCTTATCCGTAGCTTTTATGTTTGCAAGCTCCAGTTCATAAGCCTTTACCCATTCTTCATTCTGCTTAACACGCTCATCCAATAAAGAAAAATCCAATAATCGATGTGTATAATCTGTGGTTGCTCCTAGCAATTGCCCCCCAGGAATATCTTTAAAGCTTGCAGAGATACGACGCTCAACAAACATTGACTCCGATTCTACGGTTTGACTGTAATATAGTCTAGGCAAGGTTGATCGATGTGCTCGCATAATAAAAACGGCCTCTTCCATACTTCCCTCAGCCTGTTTGATGGATAATGCTGCTAGAAAGGGAGAATACAAGCTACTCTCCGACATAACTTGATCCACTAGGGATCGCATTGTTGCCATTATCGTTTTAACCTCAATAATCTCACTTTCCTTTAAACGCTCATAGGTTAATCGTTTAATCGAAGCCTCAATCGCCTTTGTTCCACCTTTAACTGCTACATACCCCATTTATTCCACCCCCGTAATTTCAACTGTAGTCGTTCTAGGGATACAAACGATATGTGCCTGCGCATCTGTTATAATCAGATCGATGCCTAAGGGGTACTCATTTATTCGTTCCTTACGAGCTTGCCATGCTTTTGTATAAATGCCCGTAAACAGCTTGACCTCATTTTTAATACCGGGTCCCATTAATTTCAATTCAGCCGTATTCGAAAGTTTTGGTGTTTCGATGATCCACGTGCTGGAATTTTGGGGATCAATTAAATCACCTATTTTACACTGATAGATCGCCTGTAAGATGGATAGCTCCGTTGCATCCTGTAAAACGATAATATAATCTGCCTTATCAGCAGGTGCTTGCTTTGCTAAGGTATATTCCGATATTTTTCCGCCAACCTGCTGCTGTTTTTCTGATATAAGATGAAAGGAAACCTCTCCATCTAATAAAGCCATTGCGCTAAGTAAAGTAGCATCATAACATGGTAATTGATAATCCACCTGCTCTGCCTGTTCTCGAAGAATTGAAATGTCACCAGGTCGAGACATACTATACAAGATCTTCCTATATACTTGCTGTAAATCATGCACTTGATCTATAGCCATACAATCTCCCCTAATCCCCTATTTTTAATAAACTGAAACTTCAATCAGTATGGGTTTTGTTTATCCGCCACTGATTGCTACCGGTCAACAACTACTCGTTCCGTACGATAACTCTTTCCCAGGAGTCTGGTATCTTCTAGTCGTTGTGTCTACCTGTACCTTTTGAGACTTCCCTATTAGCTTCAACTCAATTGTCCATCGTTTCAAAGTTTACCTTTGTTTCAAATAGTTCTGCCTGTTTTTTAGCTTTTTTCATCGTTATTTCGGCCTCTGCCTGTAGAAGTAAATCATGCCATTCCTTCGTTTGCGGTAAATTGGCATTGTAAGCAGCATCGATAATGGCAAGCTGTAATGCTAATTCGTCTTCCATTCCCTGGACAACACCAATGCCGACATGCTGATTGATTTCTACTTTTGCTTCTGTTACAAGTACTTCGCCAATATAGAATAAGGAGTTCTTAGCCGACTCTCGCATCTTAACCATCGTTAATCCGTAGTGCGGAGCGACAATTTCCCGATAAGTATAGTTCTGTAAAAGGCCTTCTGCGAGCTGCTTTGCCAATGTTGTATCATCTTGAATAAGAATTTCGGTTCTTCTGCGCCTCTTCATTTCATGCACCCTCCTTTACAAACCCATCGTAACTTGTTGCCAAGTTGCTGTGTTTTAAAATATCGTAAAGAATTTGTAAAGGAATCCTTTATCATGTAAACGAACGAAGACAGATGACCTTTAGTCCATATAACAAAACAGCATACCAAAGGATACTATTTTCACATAAAGTGAAGCTTCAAATTAGATGAGGTCTAACTGCCAGTTAGATGTGGGATAAAACGAGACAAACAAAAAGACCGGAAATACTAATGCTATTCCCGGTCTCAACCGTTAGATTTATAGAGTTCATTATTTTTCAATACATACGTTACCCCATATTCAGGCATTACTAGCCGACCATGGTCTGGAATGAGTCGTTCGGGATGAAAACTATGTAACGGGATCAATGTTTTTGGGTTCAACCTCTCCAATATATACTTTAAATGCTGCGGAATGGCATGCCCTCCAGTACCTGCTAAAAATCTTGGCACACCAAGCATATTCAATAAATTTATCAGATGATGATAAGCCGGATCGTAATCTCCTAAAGGTGTACCGTTAGAGTGAAGATACACTCCTTGACTCACATGTAAATCAAATAGCTCTAATGAATTTTCATAACTCATTTGTAATAAATACGCCGATGGATTTCTGTTAATAACGCTTGCATCCACTGTTTCATAGCGACTCATTAAATCCTCCTTCCAACCAGGTAATGTCCCTATGATGCTCTCATGCTTCGTATTTGCTGGAAGATATACTGAAAAATTCCTTTTGCCGAGAAATTGTTCAGCTATATATGCTGTTTCTAATTCAAACACAAGCTTTCGCTTAGCTAGATTGGCAACTTCCAGCATTGTTTTTAAACGTTCAATATTGCGGTGATAGATATTAAATAACCCGAGACCGGTTGTCTCCTGTAAGATTTCCATCATATGACCAGCAATACTAGCTTCCTTTACTAAGCTCGTAGGCAATGCTCGATCAGCAATAATTGGCTGTTTCCTTTCTTCGATTCCCCGTAATGTTGTTCCTTCCATGATGAGTACATCAAAGCCTCGGTCCTTCACTTTTTCGATCGCGGTTTCCATCCATTGAGGATTTTTTCCATGAAGACGAAAATCACCGGTGTAAAATACGGCTCCATCTGGTGTCTGCACATGAAAACCACAGGCACCTATGACATCATGATCAACCCGAATTGGCGTAATACAAATCTCGCCAATTTGAAACGTCTCATTATATGTACAAGCACGAAGGCTTGGTTTATGCCCCTTTACGGCTTCCCCTACTACTTCCAATGACCGATACAATTTCAAGGAGTCCTCTGTGAAATAGACAGGAATTTGTGGTGACAGCATACCCACGCCTCCCATATGATCCAAATGTAAATGAGAAACAATCACAGCTGTATGCCTTGCGTCCCGTTCTTCTGGAAGAGGATCAGCTAATCCCTCGAGATCTTCAGCCTGATAGATACCATCTATCGGTGGTATCAATCCGAGTTTCAGGTAATCCTTCACGATCTTGCTTGATCGCTCTTTTATTTTCTCATCCAACATACTGGTATCTGGACTAAAGATTAAACCAAAATCAAAAATTACACGACTCTCTTTGTATTCAATGGATACAATTGTACCGCCAATCGTACGCAGTCCTCCCCAAAAGCGGATTTTTGTGTGATTACATGCTTCTTTCAACCTACTCGCCTACCTTCTTATAATTTCAAGGAGGAGGCTGTTCAGCTCCTACCTTGCCCATATACTTTTAATGTTTCCACTTTTTGCTTAAACCTACTAATTTGCTTTATCTACAGCATCCTGTGCCGATTTTTGCAAGTCCTTTAGTCCATCTTCAATTGACTTTTCTTGTAATAATACGGATTGGATCTCCTTATTCAAAGCTTCATTTATACCAGACTTCCCTTTGATATGGGGATCATAGTAGCCAGCATCAAATTGGGAAGCTGCTACTCCATAGGCTGGATTTTCCTCTACATACTTTTTCCATTCATCCGTCTCTAATGCAGACGTACGTACTGGCACATAACCAGTGGATTTTGCCCAAAAAACAGTCTGTTCCGTACTTGTTAGAAACTTCATATACTCCCAAGCAGCAAGCTTTTCTTCGTCGGTTGCAGAATTAAATATAGCTAAATTGGTACCCTGAAAAGCCGTTGCTGCTGCTTTACCTTTAGGTAATGGTGCTACAGACCAGTTGATCTTTCCTTCCGCTTCAGCACCAACAAAGGATATTCCAGCTGATGATCCTACATACATTGCAACGTCTCCCCGACCAAATGGACTCGACATATAACCATCTTCTCCAGCAAGCCTGGCAGTACCTTCTGCAATCATCCCATTTAAAAATTCAAGCGCTGTTTTGGCTTCTGGAGTATTGAAGGTTACTTCATCCACTGCACCATCGATTGTTTTGCCTCCTGCTTGGCGCACATACGTTGGGAAGGATAGCCCTATTGAATTCTCAAAGCCTAATCCAACCACTTGCTTACCGTCTTTATTCGTTGTAAGTGCTTTTGCTGCAGCCTGATAACCTTCCCAGGTTGCTGGTATCTCTAGATTCTTTTCTGTTAGCATGTCTGTATTGTAGTAAAGAACTTCAGTACTCTTATTAAATGGGACACCATACATCTTGTCCTCCCATGTATTCGCTTCACGGAAAACCGAAACAATATCGTTTAATTCATTTTTAGACCAACCATGCTGCTTATGTTCCATATATGGTGTTAGGTCAGTGATTAAATCATTCTCAATGTACTGCGTCATCCAGTCTTCATAAGCCTGTGCCATGACGGGCGCGTTTTCTGCTTTAGCAGAAGCCATTAATTTTTTTGACAAATCATCGTACGATCCTTGGCTAACAAGCTTTACCGTAATATTATCCTGAGACTGATTAAATTCATCTGTCATTGTTTTTAACGTCTCCTCTAGACCACCTGTCATAGCATGCCAAAATTCAATTTCTACTGGACCTGTTAGCTCTTCTGGAACAGAAGCCGTTTCTTTTTTCTTGTCCTCATTTGGTTTCTCAGCATTCCCACATGCTACTAAGCTAATTGCGATTAGACCTACAAGCAAAACGAATAAAAACTTTTTCATATTATACCCTCCATCATTATGTATTTTATATTGTAAAAACGTCACTCTGTAGAGCATTGATTCCTCTAACAGAAGTAAGTTGAACAATTAGCACCTACCTACCCGCCCCTGCTTTAGAACGTAAAGCTCGAGGTTCCATCACACCGATAGTCGAACTTATCCTTTTAAACCAGCCTTTGCTACCCCTTCAATAATGTACTTTTGCAAAATAATATATAAAATGATCATCGGCAGAATAATCATAGTCGAAGCAGCCATTAATAATTCATAGACAGTACCTGTTTCTGTACTGAAAGCAGTCAAGCCTACTGGAAGTGTCCGCATTTCCTCTGAATTAGTCACAATTAATGGCCAAAGGAATGCGTTCCAGCTACCAATTGCTTTTAGTATTACAATGGTTATTAGCGCAGGCTTTGCAAGTGGTACCATGATTGTCCAAAGAAACTTGAAATCACTGCAACCGTCAATTTTGGCAGCATAGGAAAGTTCTTGGGGAATTCCAAGAAAGAACTGACGTAATAAAAAAATCGAAAATATACTTGCAAGCCATGGAACAATTAAAGCTTCATATTGATCAATCCAACCTAGGTTTACCAACGTAACAAAATTTGGTGTCAATAGTACTTCTCCTGGAACCATCATGGTTCCTAGTAGTATGGCAAAAATGATATTTTTCCCATAAAATTGAACTCTCGAAAAAGCATAGGCTGCCAAAATGGTCGTTATTAATTCACCTAGCGTACTTGCAATCAATACAAAAAAACTATTAAAGGCATAGCGCGCAAACGGGGCAACCTCAAAAGCTTTCGAATAATTCTCCCACTGGAAATCTCCAGGAATCCATTGTGGAGGCATAATCATAACTTCATTAGAGGCCTTTAATGAAGTACTAATCATCCAGACGAATGGAAGGAGCATTAATAAAGCACCTAGCGTTAGTAACAGATAAATAAATCCTTTAGACATCGCTTCTTTCTTTACCATTTCTTCGCATCCTCCCTATTAATAATTTACCTTTTTCTTCCCAACATATAGCTGGATTAAGGTAAAGATAAAGATTACCAAAAACAACATATACGCGGCAGCAGAAGCAACGCCAAAGTCCCAATCCCCATAAAATCTATTGAAGATGTAATACACAATGGTTTGAGCACTACCAGCAGGACCTGGCTGCCCGCCAAACAGTGCAAACACTTCATCAAACACCTTGAATGCATTGATAATCGAGATAATAGAAATAAAAAAGGTCGTCGGGGAGATTAGTGGTACTGTAATATTTTTAAATCTCTCCCATTTAGAAGCACCATCTATCTGTGCTGCTAAATAATACTGCTTGTTCACATTTTGCAGTCCTGCTAGAAAAATAATAATGTTATAGCCGAGCCCCTTCCAAATTGCAAGAATAATTAATGAAGGCATTGCCCACTGCGGATCTGTTAGCCATTCAATCGCGTCAATTCCAATAAAGCTTAAGAAATAATTCAAAACGCCGTATTCTGTATGGAAAATCCATCGCCAAACAATAGATACTGCAACAACGGAGGTAACAAACGGAACAAAATAAATGGTTCGGAACAATCCTCTGAGACGGATGTTCTGGTTTAGCATCACAGCAATACCTAATGATAATAGAATGGAAATCGGTACTACCCCTATCACATATATCAACGTGTTATACATAGAGCGCCAAAATTCATCATCTTGAAGGATATACTGATAATTGTCGAACCCACGAGCATATACCTCGTCTTTAAAATAGTCGTAATCCGTATAAAAGCTCATGATAAAAGACTTTATAATCGGATATAAGTTAAATACGATAAGCACCGCCAATGCTGGAAGCAGATAGAAAAATGCTTTTATTGTTTTTCTTATAGTAGGACTTTCATTCAAACTACTTCCTCCTCACTATGCTGATGGCTGGTTATAAGCGATTTTCCTGTTAATAGATTCTCTCCATCTGTTTCTCTAAAAATATGAAAGCGATTTGGATGTAATCCGAATTTAACCCGCTGTCCTTGTGTAATGGAGGCATCCAGCGGAACGATTGCTCTTACCTTTCGTTCACCTATAAGGAAACTTACCAAGTTATCCCTACCAATTCGTTCGACTATAAGCACCTTTCCTCCAATACCCTGCTTGTTTTCATCGACTTCTATATATAAATCCTCAGGTCGAATACCAACGAGCAATAATTCATTCCACTTAACTTCCTTTGAAACTGGGTATGGAAGTTGAATAACTTCTCCCGTTTCCGTGAGCTGAACGGTATACCTATCTCCACTGAGAGTTGCTGGTAAAAGATTAATAGGTGGATTCCCGAGAAATTGTGCGACAAATTCGTTTTTAGGATGATCATAAATATCTTGTGGCCCACTAAACTGTTGAAATCTGCCATTCTTCATCAAGAGAATTTTATCTGAAATGCTTAACGCCTCTTCCTGATCATGTGTCACAAAAATGGTCGTAATACCTGTGGCTTGTTGAATACGTTTAATCTCTTCACGCATTTCCAACCTTAGTCGAGCATCTAAATTAGATAATGGCTCGTCCAACAAGAGTAACTTCGGTTTTTTTACAAGTGCACGAGCGATGGCAACGCGCTGCTGCTGTCCTCCTGACAATTGGCCAGGCTTTCGATCTAATAAGTGATCTATATGTACGAGCGACGCCATATCACGAGCTTTTTCCATAGCAATCTTCTTTGGCACCTTTTCCATTTTTAGAGGAAACATAATATTTTTAAGCACCGTCATATGTGGGTATAGTGCATAATTTTGAAAAACCATACCAATTTCTCTTTTTTCTGGTGGGATGTTATTGACGAGCTGATCACCAAAAAATAATTGGCCAGAAGTAGGCTGGTATAATCCAGCCAACATGAACAAGGTAGTACTTTTTCCACATCCACTTGGTCCTAGCAAAGAAACTAGGCTACCTTCCTCCATCGTTACATTAAGCTTGTCTACAGCAATTACATCATCAAATTTCATGGAAATATTCTTTAAGATTATTTTCATATGGAGCCCTCCTAAATTAGCCATAACTTATTATCTGAATATTACATATAATTTAAAAATAAAAACCTTAGGTAGTAAATTTATTTCAAATAAGTTATATTTAAATGTTAAGGTGTTTTATTACAATCACATTATCTACGAGCTATACATAAAAAACAAGACGTATCGCTGTTAATTTACACTAAATTTACAATATTTTAAATTTTTAATATTTAATCCCGGCATGTTTCGTATATACAATTTCACACATCAAAAAAACAGCTATCTTCACAGAAGAAGGTTTAGCTGGTTTTTATTTTTAAAGATATCTTTGCTAAATTCTATTTAAGATTACCGAATTATAGGAGACCGAATTGATGAAAAGAGCGTTTGGTATACACATTTTCAGGAGTTTAAAACACCCCATTCTCATTAGGGGAATCCTCTGGAATGGGTTGACCCACATCCCACAATTCAACAATCTTGTCATCCTGGAAACGGAAAATATGAACAACAACACCTCCAAGGTCATCCTTGTTTTGTTTGACAAGTGAATGAACCGCAACGAATTCGCTATCTCCAATAATACGTTTGGCCTCAAATAGCTTGTCAGGATTCTCTGCTGCATTTTCCTCCATTGCTAACATAAGTGAATGAGCATCACCACGAAAATAAGGGGGGTGATGGCAAAAGCCTGGACCGACGTGACTACTATACGCTTTCCTGACTTTCCCTGATGCTACGAGTCGTAAAAACGAAACTGCTTTCTCTTTCATCGAAAGCGTACCTTTACTTTCCTGTTTTTCATCCATTTTCACCATCCTATCGTATGTGTAAGACGACATATTTTAAAAATCCCGAACCTTCAATCAGTAGGGGTTTTGTTTATTACCCTCTGATTGTTAGTACCACAAGGGTATGACCTAGAGGTCTTTGCTTTGAACCAATCAGACATTTACTGGCAGGCGATCTCCCATTTCATTAGTAATTGAAAGTGGGGGTCTTACTGCCAGTAATAGATGGGATAAAAATACCTCTTTAGATATTGGTTTATCTAAAGAGGTAAAGTAAAACGAATCTAGTTTTTTATTGGCTATCCTATAAATAAGGAGTGTTACTAGTTCCTATTGCATCGTAATATCGTATTTAAATTTATCACTCCGGTAGAGTATTTTCGTATACTCGAGGACATCCCCTGTCTCTACATCCAAGCAGTCACTTTCCACGATAATAAGTGGTACCATACTGCTACAAGATAATAATTGCTGCTCAGAAAAAGTAGGGAACGTAATACTAAGCAATGTTTGATTACTCGTAAATTGTGTATAGCCTAATTCTCGATAATAAGAAAACATCGACTTAATCTTAGGGCCATCTTCAGCAATTTGCGGGAACTTCAACTCGTTTACAAAGGATTGGTGAATGGCAATTGGTTCATCATCAATCAAGCGAAGTCTACCTATTTGATAAACGGTATCTCGGTTGGTTGCCTTTAGTATCTTGAATATTTTCTCTTCATAATCGATTTTCTTACAAAACGCATTCTTTGTTGTTAGATTGTAGCCAGCTTGCCTCATTTTATCTGTAAAGCTTACCTTCCCCGTTAAATGTAGCTGAATGGGAATAGGTGCCTCCTTTAAAAAACGTCCTTTCCCATGCACAGAGTATATATAACCACGTTCTTCTAGTACCATAAGAGCTTTTCTGGCAGTAATTCGTGGTACACGATAGGCAGTTGCTAGCTGGTTTTCTGAGGGGAGCTTTTCTCCTGGCTCCATTGCTTTTTTAATCATTTTCTCCATCAAATCATCGATAATACGTGCTTCCTTATCCACTGTGATCCCAAACTCCTTTTCAGCATTACGCTGTTATAGGTTCTCTAGAAACACACGGATGACATCTACACCACCGATAAAAGTCCCGAGTGAGCTTCCTAAATTAGCAAGAACCACAATCAATAATACTCTTGTCACTTTATTCCTCCAAAAGCCCTTAACGGTGAATACATCCTCCGAAAGTGTTTCAAAATCCCGCACATGTGGCCTGCGAATATAGGCCTGAACAAAGCCGGCAAACCAACCAGCTGCTAACAATGGATTTAATGAAGTAAGAGGAGCGACCAAAAATGCAGTAAGAATTGTTAACGGGTGACCAAATGCTATTAAAGCTCCAATTGCGGACAAGCTTCCATTCCAAATCACCCAGCTCAGCGTTTGTTCCCACCCAGCTGCTGGATTCGCAAAAAACGTATAAGCAATGATAGCGAGAATAAGCACAGGGATAGACCAACCAATAATCTTGGGAATCTTCGACTTTGGTGGAATTTCTGCTAGTTTTTGCAAATTGTGCTCCCGCTTAATCTCTTCTTTAATTCCTGGGACATGAGCTGCGCCGAGTACAGCAACGACCTTATTACCCGGGGCATCTTTAATTTTTTGCGCTAAATATTGATCCCTTTCATCGATTAACGGCTCTTTTAACTTAGGAAATGTATCGGTAAACTCCTGCAAAATGGTATTTATAGTATCTTGTGTCTTCATTTTTTCTAACTCTTCTTCGGAAATACTCTCCCTACTGAAGATACTAGCTATCACTTGCGTTAATAATATTGCTTTTCCCTTTAATCCAATATTATGCCATATTCGCGAAAAGGTAATCTGGATATTTCGATCTGCTAACACAAGTTTTGCATCATTCTCCTCTGCAGACTTAATGCCTTGAATCATTTCTTGACCTGGATTAATACCAAACTGTTTCGCCATTCGTTTTTGAAAAGAAGATATCGCAAGATTCATTAATAATAAGGTTGCCTTCTTTTCTTTAATTACCTTAAATATATCCATTTCCCGCCAGCTATTACCATCTTGAACCGATTGGAAGCGCTGCTCATCTAATTCTACACAGACAGCATCTGGTTTTTCTGCTTCAATCACATTCTTTACCTGTTCAGCACTATGCTTAGAAACATGGGCAGTTCCAATTAAGATATATTCTTTATTTCCTATATGTATCCGCGTTATATTCTCTTCCGTCATGAATTACCTTCCTTTTTACTAGACAATTAAGTAAAGCTTTGTACTGTAATTATACTTTAAATACAAATAATTTTATATTATAAAATAAAACTTCTCTGAAAAAAGGGTTCTGCTTTAGAGATCGCTGATGTTCACATTTAGAACATATGAGATCAGCGCTTTCTGTACACACCTAACCTAGTAACTGCACTCATATGTGTTACTCTTCTCATTATCTGCAATCACTACTTTAGCGCCTTCTATAACCAGACCCACCTGATTTTGTAAACGTCTGATTCTCATTATTTACTAACCTATCTAATGTAATTAATATTATTTATCATTACATACATATCCAATAAAGTGAAACTTCAATCAGTGGGGGTATTGTTATTCCCCACTGATTGTTAGTACCACAAGGAGATGATTAAAGGCCTTTGAACCAATCGAACAATTACTGACAGATATATGTGGGATAAAAAAAACTGAGCAAAATTCGCTCAGTCCTTATCACTAAATGCTCAGATTTACGCTTCCTCTAGTAGCTATTATGGAATAATAGCTACTGCTTGACCACCACTCCGGCTGCCCACTTCCCTTTCCGTGGGGTTTGTCCTTCAGCTAACTTTTTTAGCAAAACCCGCTCAAAAAAGTGGATCTTCAGGTCAAACATTTCCCACAGGAGTTGAAGTGGCAAGCCTTCGCTATTATCAGGCTCTACAACGCTAGCATGAAGTAACACAGCTGCTTTTATACTCACGGATAGCGATTTTCACTTTACCCATTGTAAAAAAAGTCAACCTATTACTTATGACAAGAATTGTTGCACCTTCTCAAAGCGGAGACTAATTACGTAGACTCCTGCGGGATTAGCGCGAGCTGAAAATCCACTTTGCAACGTGTTCTTCTTTGCAAAGTTAGTTGAGGCCGTGCCCGCGGAAAGCGAAGTAATTAGTCGGAGCATTGCCAATATACATCTAACATTTCAAAATAACTACTTGGCTTAACGCAGTCATTGCACTGATTTTATACTTTCTTAACTTATTAAAATAACCATGAGTTAGAATCTCATGGCTTAACATGTACTTATCTGCGATTTTTAAAACCACAAGTGAATGCCGTTTGTAGTCGCATATATTTGTATAACGTGCGAGCATGTCTCCCTTTCTCTGTCGTTGGGTCTATTTTAGATTGGAGACGCTTCATAAATTCTCGATCACATCTGCATGGATCTCCGTATTTTTGATAGCATTCATCATGGGCTTTGCAGGCTGCATCAACGTCATTTATCGGCTCTCCAGGACCGCTACAGCCAGGACCACACCACCTATACCCTCGCGGAAAACAAAATCTTGGGTGGTGCTTCATTGGTCTAGGTTGCCTCAATGCTTACACCTCCCTCTCAATATCGCTACAATACTATATTCCAATGTTTATAAATTTGTCTATGCATTTGTCCTCTTGTTTTATATCTACTTGGATTTACACTTCCAAAAAATTAACTTCGTGTTCGATTCTGCTTGTCATCGTTGTCATGATTACAATGGACACTTACGTAGACGTTAACGATCCGTATATTGTTCAAAAGTCCACTATATAAAGTAAAACTTCAAGCAGTGGAAATAAGGGCATGACCTAAAAGATCTTTGAACCAATCGGACATTTACCGGCAGTCAGTGCCAGCTACTTACCAATTTGTTTCACTTTATTGTTTGAAGTGGGGAGCTTACTGCCAGTTATGTACGGGATAAAACTACTACAATATCTAAAATTGCTCCCTAATCAACTCCAAAAATGCTTGTAGATTAGGCGATAGCCATTTATTCTTATGGATAGCTGTATATATCCCAATTGTATTCGATGGGCTACAGGATGGCATTTCTACGAGTTTACCTTCCTGTAGTTTATCTTTTATAGTGAAATAAGGGAGCATTGTATTACCAAGGCCGCATAGTACACATTGTTTAATTGCTTCAATACTTGGTAGCTCCACTTTGGTAACCGAGCTGTTGCCGATCGCTTTTATATGCTGATCAATTATTGGCCGCCAACTACAAGCATATTCCGTTACGAGCATTGTTTCAGCAGTTGATGAAGAGCAATGATCTGTGGGCTGTACTAAAGATAGCTTATCCTCCGCTATTTTATGAATAATTAATTCATCATGAGACCAATTATTCTCCTCCACTAAAACAGCGACATCTATATCTCCTCGTTTCAGCTGTCCTTCCAAGTTGTCATATTGAAGTGATTTTAGCGTTAATTCAACTTTAGGAAATTTTTTTCGAAATGTCATAATCAACGTTGGAAGCCAATAAATCATGAGAGACTCACTTGCACCAATTGTTAATGGACCAGCTGGCTCACTACTAGCATGAATCGCAGCCTTGGATTTGGAGTAAAGTTGAATAATCTCTGTTGCGTAAGGTAGAAAGTTTTTTCCAGCCTGTGTGAGAACGACCTTTTTTCCCATACGATCAAATAGTGGATGTCCCAATTCCTTTTCCAAATCCTTTATATGTGCTGTAATCGATGATTGCGCATATCCTAATGTCTCTGCAGCTTTCTTAAATCCACCAACATCGACAATCGTTTTAAACGTAATAAGCTGACGTAGTTCCATACTTCTCTTCCTTTATATCAATTTTATTGAACTAAATGTTCAAATATATCTATTTTACTGAATTATGTAATTAGTATATGCTATTTATAGCATCATTACAAAGGAGAGGAAAAATGATGAAAATCATGACACTTTTAGGTAGTTCAAGGAAAGACGGCAATACAGCTTACCTTACAGATAAAGCTTTAGACGGCATCGAACATAAGCGTGTGTTCTTACTAGATAAACAGCTAAATCCGATCATCGACCAACGACATGATAAAGATGGATTTGAAACAGTAGATGATGATTATGAAGCGCTCTTTTTTGAATTCTTGAAGTATGATACGTACTTCTTTGTTACGCCAGTATATTGGTTTGGAATGTCTGGTCAAATGAAAATATTCTTCGATCGCTGGAGTCAATACATGAAGGATAAGCGAATTGATTTTTGGGAAGCATTCCGTGGAAAAAAAGCCTATGTTATTGTCACAGGTGAAAAACCAGACCCCAAAACGGCGGCATTACCTCTTATTCAGCAATTCAATTATATTTTTCAATATATGGATATGGAATTTGTCGACTATGTCATTGGTAAAGGAAATAAGCCAAATGATATTCTATCAGATGGTTACGCTCTTGAAAAAATGAAGCTGTGGAACAGTGAAATTAAAACACAATTGAAACCCACTACTGTTATCAATTGATTCCACAAACAGCAGGTTCTCTGCTTGGCCACCTCTATTGCTAAAGAACAAATATGACAAACATCCATTTGTAAACAATTGCACATTTTTCGTCACAGATGAATAACATATGGGTGAACATAAGGAGGTCGATGGGATGAACCATTCGCATTATCATATGGAAAGTAGCCACGCTGACTATCAGCCAATGCATGAGAACAACTGGAACGTAAAACAACAGGTAGATATGAAGGATTTTTGTAAACAACAGTTATATCAATATATTCAGATTGAAGTAAATGACGGAAGTACCTATATAGGTATTTTACACAGTTTCGATGACAATCAATTATATTTATTAATTCCTACTCCTGATCAAGATACAAATCGAAATGACGCTAATGACCAGCGATTGTTTCCCTTCTTCGGGCCATTCGGTCTATTTGGTTTTCCATTCTATGGAATAAGGAGGTTTGGTCCATACCGCCCATATTGGTGGTGGTAGAGATGCTACGACAAACGTATTTTAGGTAAAGCACAAGCCGAACTATTATTATTTGAATCATTCGGCTTGTGCTTTACCAGTCTCATGTTAGTAGAGGAACAACACGTAGACTCCTAGGTGAAAAAGCCTTGGTAAGATATCACGTTGTTATACTGCTAATCAGTTGTCGCCAAAAGGAAGTATTTACCGGAACACTAATGATTCCCCACCATCATTTCCCATAGACTAACTTACTTTCTTGTTATTTTTTGTCTGTACAGGCGTGCGTCTCCGTTAAGCATGAACTTTTTTTAAATAGAACAAACAGTAAATGAAAATTCAATCCGTGGGTGGTTTATCCCCACGGATTGGTAGGTGAACCAATCGGACATTTACTGGCAGTTTAAACCATACTTATCCTTATGATTTCACTTTATTTCTGAAAGTGCGTTCTTACTGCCAGTTATATGCGGGATAAAGTAAAACTTCAATCCGTGGGTGGGTTATCCCCACGGATTGGTAGGTGAACCAATCGGACATTTACTGGCAGTTTAAACCATACTTATCCTTATGGTTTCACTTTATTTCTGAAAGTGCGTTCTTACTGCCAGTTATATGCGGGATAAAGTAAAACTTCAATCCGTGGGTGGGTTATCCCCACGGATTGGTAGGTGAACCAATCGGACATTTACTGGCAGTTTAAACCATACTTATCCTTATGGTTTCACTTTATTTCTGAAAGTGCGTTCTTACTGCCAGTTATATGCGGGATAAATTTGTTATTATGCTATTATTCAACCGTGTATAAACATATAATAAGGTAATTAACTATCTGGGAGGTATGTCCATGTCTGATATAGCCAAAACACCTAAACCACCATATTACGCAGCTATTTTCACATCAAAACGTACGGAGAATGATAACGGTTATAATAAAATGGCTGAAAAAATGGTAGAATTAGCCGCTAAGCAAGAAGGTTTTCTAGGGGTTGAGAGCGTTCGCGAGAAAGGACTTGGTATTACGATATCCTATTGGAATTCGCTAGAGGCAATTCATCATTGGAAGCAACATGCTGTTCACCAAGCTGCTCAAAGGAAAGGCAGGGATGAATGGTATCGTACATATGCTGTACGCATCTGCAAAGTAGAAAGCGAAAGCGTTTTTGACATGTAAGGTCTCGAGTTTTATAAGTGGCTGGGTCAAAACACAACTTCATTACTCAAAATACGAATAATCATGTTATCGATAGGAGTATCATCGCCGCACCATGAAAATATACTCGCTTTCCGCGGGCACGGCCTGAGCTAACTTGGTAAAGAAAAACACGTTACCAAGTTAGCTCAGGCCGTGCTGTTCCCGTTAGATAAGGAAGGCTTCGGCAGCAATACATCGCACGCAGAAAAAGCGTTCTTCTTTTTCAAGGAGTCTCACATATTTCAGGTGCTATATTAATTATTTTAATAAAAAAACGAACTATAATTAATTTCATATTTTAAAGTCTTATATTCGGTATCATCTTTCCCTATTATTTCTGTTGATATATTGTAGCTTAGCTGATTCCCAATATCATCAAACACCCCTTATTTAAAGTAATTTCTTAGTTACTAGCCTAAACTTCATATCAATGCCTCCGTACTTTGCCACCATTGATTCTAAACTGTTCGTAAAAAAATAGATGTAGAGAATATGTTTAGAAACATACCTTATGTTTAGTTTATAGAAATAATTAATTATCTATCTTGATATTTCACTTTTTGGAGATGTTGCAAATGATTAGGATATTGTATGTTGATTATGATGAAATTTTTTAGTAACGGTCTAAGACTAATTATAGAAAAAGAAGCGGATATGAAATTATTGGGAACAACGCTTAATAAGAATCAACTATTTAAAACAGCAAAAGAACGAAAACCAGATGTTATTATATTCAATACTAAAGTGAAGAATATCAATGTTATCCAAACAACGATTGCTTTAAAACGTATAGTTAATCATATTAAGATTATCTATATGATGCAAGATTGTCATCAAGACTTAGTACTTAGAGGACTAGAAGAAGGGGTCAATGGTTTTATACTAAACAATATTAATAGTAGAAATTTTATTAATAGTATACGAAATGTCTACCATAGTCATTATATTTTATCCGGGGAGATACCTAAGCTCATCCTGAATCATATTCAAATAATTCAATTACAAGATAAACAGAGAATGAAATTTAGGTTACTGCAGCGAGGAATAGTTGTTACGTTACGTGAGCTAGATATTCTCTATCTTTTATACAAAGAGTATAACAATAAAGAAATTGCCATTACGCTACATTTAAGTGAAAAGACTATAAGGGATTATGTAAGTCATGCATATAAAAAAATTGGGATTAACAAACGAAATAAAGTCATTAAATTTTCAAAAAATGTCATGAATAAGAGTTATTGATTGTAATATATTGCTCTCTACAATGACAAGCGTTTCTATATCGTAGATGTAACTATATTCAAATTTTTGAAACAATGTTCAATATTATCAATTTAACAATTGACGGTATAATAAATGAAATCTACCACCATAATCATTGATTACAAATTATGTATTCATTGATTTTTAGAGGATGAAAAACATGAACCCGTTAACCAATAGAAAGATTTTTCTAATCATTAGTCTATTACTCCTAACGCTAAACAGTATTCGAATTATCTGGATTACTTATCATAAAACACCAGACCATCCACATGCCAAGGATGGGGTAATAGATTTTCAAAATTGGAAGTTTACGAATTATCATTTGATTACCCTTGATGGAGAATGGGAATTTTATCCAAATCAATTTCTAACCCCTAGCTCTTTTGACAAACGTGCTAAAGCGGTTAACCATTTTATTACTGTTCCTGAAAAGTCGCAAAATAGTGTAGACAAGCGATCCCCATATGGTTACGGCACATATCGTCTACAGGTTTTACTCCCTAAAAGTAAAGAAAAACTCTATGGTGTGCAAATACAACGAATTGCATCAGCTTTCGACATTTACATCAGTGGTAAACTCATTGGAGGCTCGGGGAAGCCAGCAAAATATCCAAACCAATACAAACCTGAATCACTCCCCTTTTCCACTTTCTTTCAAACAGAAGCAAATACTATGGAAATTATCATACATGTAGCAAACTATGACTATCATTCTGGTGGAATCATAAAACCTATCAAATTTGGAACGGCACAAGCGATTAATCATGAAACGAATTCCTTAAAAAACCTGGAAGTTATGACCTTCATTATTTTACTTTTACACTGTGTA
The DNA here is from genome assembly GCF_016919725.2 of Virgibacillus sp. AGTR. Lineage (GTDB taxonomy): Bacteria > Bacillota > Bacilli > Bacillales > Amphibacillaceae > Virgibacillus > Virgibacillus salarius. Next base: position 84,055 of record NZ_JAJERH010000007.1, on the reverse strand, counting down.
TATGCATTTATTCTTTATATAATTGGAAATAGAAAAACAGAGTTAGTTTATTTTTCTCTAGTTCTTATTTCTTCCATGTTTGCAACCTTATTAGATGATAGTAAGCTATTACTTCATTGGTTGCCAATAAATTATGAATGGTCGATAAAGCTTAATTATATACCTTATATTTATATAAATCTTTTTGCTCTTCTATTTATTAAGCAAGTACTTTTCAACTCAAAACAAGTACTACTCTCACGTTGGATTTTAATATTATTCTGTGTTTTGTCAATTGTGCTTTTAGTATCCCCTTTTCCATATACTTTTTATATTGGACGAATCACATTAAAACTAAGCTATATTCCTTATATATATACAATCGTTTTAATTTGGAAGTCGATACGTAACGGGAAAAGAGATGCCATCTACTTATTATTATCAGTAATAAGTATGGTTAATAGTACGGTGTGGGGAGCAATAAAGGGAAAATGGCTGGAGTTAACCTATTATCCGTTTGATATCATCATTGCAGTGATTTTATTTGCTTGTTATCTATTTCGACTCCATTTGCATATTGCGAAGCAAAATGAACGTCAAGCCATAGAATTAAAAAGGGTGGATAAGATAAAAGATGAGTTTTTAGCAAATGCAGCTCATGAATTACGGAATCCACTTCATGGTATCATCAACATCGCGGAAACGATACTAACTTCAGGCTCTTTTTCCATAAAAGACAAGGAACACTTACAACTATTAGTTATGATAGGTCGTCGCATGTCCTACACATTGAATGACATCCTTGATATAACACGTTTGAAGGAACCAAACGTACAATTACAAAAACAGCGCGTTCATGTACAAACTATTACAAATGGTGTGGTAGATATGCTCCAATTTATGACCCAACGGAAACCAATAACTTTTAAGGTTGTTATACCAGAATCGTTCCCTTACGTATTTGCTGATGAAAATCGTTTGATCCAAATATTATTTAATCTGCTTCACAATGCGGTTAAATATTCAGATGAAGGGACAATTACCGTCACTGCGAGTAGAAAGAATCACATGGCAGTTATTCATATAACAGATACAGGACGGGGAATGGATAATCGTACGTTACAAAAAATCTTTCTACCGTATGAACAGGAAAACACAGATACGAATTCAGGTATTGGAGGAATTGGACTTGGGTTAAGCATATGCAAACAGCTAATTGAGCTACACGGCGGATCAATCCATGTCGAGTCTACGCCTGGTAAAGGTTCTATATTTTCTTTCACATTACCAATAGCTAAAAATACTGATCATAAAAAAGGAGAATCAGAAGTTGCTACAACCATTCATTCCCCTTCAGATACGTTAAAACCATTGGGAGACTTAAAGTCAGAAACACCTAAATTCTCTCCCTTAGAGGAGGAAGGGGATAATAAACAAAGAATTATTCTCGTCGATGACGACCCGATTAATTTACAAATCTTAACGAAAATGCTTAGTTCAGAGTTTTATATTTCGACAGCAAATTCTGGAAAGGAGGCATTAACGTTGCTTCACCAACGGGAGTGGGATTTAATCATTTCCGATGTTATGATGCCAAATATGTCTGGATACGAATTGACCAGACATATCCGTAAACAATATTCTATTTCAGAATTACCCATTCTACTACTTACTGCACGTAACGAATCAGAAGATATACACACTGCCTTTCTTTCAGGTGCAAACGATTATGTAATAAAGCCGGCAGAATCCTTAGAGCTAAAGTCACGTGTTCGAGCTTTAACGAACCTAAGAACATCTATTAAAAAACATCTTCAGATAGAAGCTGCATGGTTACAAGCGCAAATACAGCCGCACTTCTTATTTAATACGTTAAATACGATTGCATCATTAAGTGAAATTGATACGAAAAGAATGATCCACCTGCTTAATGAATTCGGAAATTACTTACAAAGAAGCTTTGATGGAAAAAACACAGAGACAACTATTCCGTTAGCAGATGAGCTTGATTTGATTCGCTCCTATTTATATATAGAGAAGGAACGATTTGGCGACAGAATAAATGTAGATTGGGATCTTGAGGAGAACAATAGCCTGATGATACCACCAATGGCTATTCAAACACTCGTTGAGAATGCGATCCATCATGGCATACTAAAACGGACTCAGGGTGGTAATGTTCGCATACAACTTATAAATCATGATGCTTTTTTTAAAGTAACTATTGCAGATGATGGTATAGGTATGGAAAAATGGAAGGCTGACAAGATTCTTAATAACCACCTTAGCACTAGTGGGGTTGGATTAGCTAATACGAATCATCGATTAATCAAAGCGTATGGACAAGGATTAGACATTACAAGCATTCCAGATAAAGGAACCACCGTAAGCTTCTGCGTACCGAAAACTCAGCCGTAAATGAGATTTGTCTCCTATTAGTCAATTGGATCGATAATCAGACCATTTCGATCACTTTATTAATTTGTAGAATACGACTGTATAATGGTATTAGGTTATCTTGTATATATGAGAAAAACCTGATGTAATTTGGATCAATCACATCAGGTTTTTTGCGCCGTATTCGTTACACTATATCACCCTATCATTCGATTTTTTTCTTCTCAACTAGAAGAGAACGCCAATGCCTGTAAAGAAGAGATTAAAACAAATATTTTTTATCATTCTGAAGGATTAATAAAGCTCATTTAATCCTTATATAACTATATACAACATTGTTCTGAACAGAAGTTTAAATACCTCGCAACCATTTTGTCAGTAATCCGTCTATCAGTAGCGATAATTAATCCTTTAAGCAATAGCATACAAGAAATTTACTTACTAACTTTCTTCCAATGATTGTACCATTGAATGGTTTCAAGACTTGGCGTTATGTTTAATTCAACTAACATATCCCTGTTTAACTGGTCAAATTGTTGGTCAACTAATTTAGGATTACCCTCCATAGCATATAATTTCATTAAGGCTACGTAAGCTTCTTCCGTACCTGGCTGTTGATTACATATATTGGTATACCAATGTATTGCTTTTTTTATATCTCCTTTTTTCTGATAAAGTTCAGCTAATTGAAACGAAAAATCAAGCCAAGTTTGCTCAAGTCGATGTCGTTCAGCCTCCGCCCACCAATAATCATATTCCTGAAGATAGGCACCTGTGTATACATTCATAATCTCCTCATATTCTTCAACCGCTTCCAAAATAAGCGGCTGTGCTGAATTAAGCCTTCTTTCCCATTCCTCAACATCAATTGTTACATCCTCTGTACGAAGAATATACCCTTCTTTCGTACTCTGGATATAAAAATGGTGGCTATACCTTTTTAACGTTTTACGCATATTATATACCGTCGTATACAACAGGGGGTATATTTTATCTAAATCACAATCGTTCCAAAATAGATCAATTAAGACTGATTTCCGAACAGGCTGTTCTCTATTTTGCAATAAATAGAGAAATAGCTCTTGTGCTCGGGCTGTCCGCCAACTTAAAGTTTCAGCTTTACCTGCTTCGTTTACAATTGTTAGCTGTCTACAAACATTTACTTGAATCTTACTCTTTTCGCCTGGAGACTCCTGTTGAGGCATAGCAAGACGTGCATTTATACGTGATACAGTTTTATGTAATCGATCCAGTTGTAAAGGTTTGACAACATAATCTAATGCGTTAATTTCAAAAGCATGTACAGCATATTGATCATAGATGGTTACAAAAACGATCGTTATATTTGGCTTGCTTTCCATTATTTGCTCAGCTAGCTGCAAACCATTTATCTCTGGTAAATGAATATCTAAAAAGACGACATCGACATGAGATCGTAAAATGCAATTCTTTGCTTGAAGAGGATCAATGAATTTATCAATAATTTGTACATTACCTATCTGATGAAGCTTCCGCTCTAGGAAATCTAATGCCAGCTGTTCATCATCGACGAGAATAGCTTTCAAAAAAAGACCTCCTTTTTCAGCCCTTTTTTTATATCTTCCGCTAACGAATAACATCCGTCAATATTTCCTGTCACCCAAGTGTGAAAATGAATCTTAATACCTACAAATCAACTTAGCAAGATAAAAAAGATAGTATTTAAGCAATAGCTCATTTATACCTTTCACTGCTAAAAAACCATTTATATCCTAAATATCTACATAATACTTTAATCCATGAGGGTCATTAATAATAGAAATCAGGTGCGTTTTAATATATCCACAGGGGGATAAAAAATGGTAACTGCTACTTTTTTAATAACACTTCACGATAATTTTAAGAGACTCAAATAACCGATATAAATCGCTAGACAAACGATATTATATCGGTATTCGAAAACTATGATAATTACATTTACACACATTATATTATTAAAAAACGATTTGGCTTAATTTATAGAGAATAACACTACAAGTGTATACCCTAAAACAGCTAAAATAACCGAACCAATGATTCCCGCAGCAAATGATTTCATACCTAATTTGCGGAAGGTTTTTATATCGACATTTAAACCGAGACCTGCCATTGCCATAGCAATAAGCAAGTAAGCGATATTAACAATTACTCCTGCAACCTCCTCGGATACAATCCCAAGGGTATTAAATCCGCTCATTGCAATAAATCCTATAATAAACCAAGGAATGATAGACATGGATAGCCTGCTTTCTGTTTGCCCACTACCTCGCTGAAAGAGATAACCAATGATGATAGCTACTGGCACTAGTAATGCCACCCGTGTTAATTTGACAATAACGGCTAAATCTACGGCATCATTCCCTCCAGCCGTAGCTGCTGCCACCACATGAGCTACTTCATGCAGTGTTGCCCCAGTGAATACACCGTAACCAGCTGGTGATAAATGTAAAGCTGTATATAAAACCGTATAAATTAATGTAAAAATCGTTCCTAATACAGCAACAGTGGCAGCACCTACTGCTGTTTCATCATCCTTCGCTTTTACTTGTGGCGCGATAGCTACAACAGCAGCCGCACCGCAAATAGCTGTTCCACATGCCGTTAAGATTCCAAGTCGTTTGCCTACACCAAACCATTTTGTTAACCCATAAACAATAAATAAAGTTACTACCAGACATATAGCAGCAATTAGAAATACGCCAATACCCGCGTTATAAATATCGGCTAAGTTTAACCGCATTCCTAATAAGATAATGCCAAAGCGCAATAATTTCTTATTCGAGAATGTCACCCCAGCCTGTAAATTTTCCCGAACACCGATAGTCGCTTTCCATACCATTCCGATAATAATTGCGATAACTAACTGTCCCATAATTGATAAGAATGGTAGCTGAGCAACATACTTTGCAATAATAGCGATAAGTAATGTAATACCTACCCCTTTCACAAAGGCATACTTATCTGCCTGATGGTTACCAATTGCTTTCCCCATTACCGACACTTCCTTTAAGTGGTTTCTACTTAAACTTTACCGAAAGTATTATTATTAGTAAAATACATATATATAATTATAACTATTAGTAATATTAATAATAAGGGGAGAAGTTTAACTTGTACTATGATGCATTGCGCACCTATGTCGCGTTAGTAGAGGAAAGGAATTTTACGAAGACAGCTGAGAAATTACATATATCACAACCTAGTGTCAGCCTGCATATAAAAAATTTAGAGAAAGAGTTCGGTACAGAATTAATCATACGTTCACCTAAATCCATGCAAATTTCGCCCACTGGAGAGGTGCTATACCACCGTGCTAAACAAATTCTAACAATCTACGAACAGACAAAGCAGGATATCATGGAACATCACCAGACTATTAAGGGCAATTTAAAAATTGGCGCCAGCTTCACCATTGGAGAATATATCATTCCCGATTTACTCGTTGAGCTTCAAGATAAATACCCTGAGCTTACTCTCGAAGTAGTCATTGGCAACACAGAAGAAATTGTCCAGCGAGTACGACTATTCCAGGTTGATATCGGTTTAATTGAAGGGCAGACGAATGATAAAGAGCTTTCTGTTTATCCATTTATGCAGGATGAATTATATGTTCTAGCTGCGACCAACCATCCACTAGCAAAGAAAGCTACCATTACGATGAAGGAACTGCATAATCAAGCCTGGGTGACCCGAGAAGAAGGCTCTGGTACAAGGGAATACCTTAATCATGTCATTCGTTCAAATGGGGTAAAAGCGAAATCGATACTTACAATAAGTAGTAATCAAGGGGTTAAAGAAAGTGTTATCAAAGGAATGGGGCTATCGCTGCTTTCGCATAGCGTAATAGAGCGAGATGTTCAACAGAACCAACTCGCTATTCTCCGACTAAACAACACAACCTTCAATCGAACATTCTCCTACGTTTATTCACCAATCATGAAAAGCAAAAAAAACGTGGAAGCATTTATCGAAGCATTAAAACAAAAATGGCCGTATACGTGAACCTTCCATCAGTGAGGTAATTTCGATCATCCCTCACTGATGGTGCATGTTCTACTATCATTACTACCCACTTTGCATAAGCTTCGATTAATCAACCATCCAAATCCAGGTAGCAGCCTTTGCTTAAAAACAATGCTACTCTGCATTTATTTTATTCTCCAATCGATATATACCTTTTCGATCTCTAAGCATACAGCCATTTCGTTTAAAGATTGCTATCATGTTCGTATTAGCTTCATCTGTACTGCCAACATAATACGTAGCATGGAATAGTTTTAACAATGATAGAGTATGAAGATGTAGTTTGGCACCATAGCCTTTTCCCCTCCATTCTGGTACAACACCAAAGTAAAACATCCTCCCTTCATCAGCTGTACCCATCTCAATGTGAGGAATAGCTATACCAAGTTTTTCATTATTAGACGTAAAATAAAAACAGTGATCACGCCAACGAGCTCCCAATTCATGGTGTAAAGATTGCATAACCTGTTCAATCGTCTGCTGTTTGTTTTTATTCGCCGAACCTGACCGACAAGCTTGATAAAGGCTAGCAAAACCTTGATCACTCATATTACTCTCTGATAGCGAATAAGCTTGTATCTCACCATCTAAAATCGGAATGTCCTCCAACGTTCTTGTATACTCGACAATTGTGGAGATTTTCGTAAAGCCAAGCTGCTTTAATTCTTGCTCGTGCACTTCATCCATCAGTACGGAAATATAACCAATGTTTCCCTCCTGCCATTCTCCTAATAGCTTTTGAAACATTTCCATATAAGCTTCTGTGGATATACCTTCCTGTTTGACTTGATCAACAAGCCAATATTCTTTTTCATTTTTAATTGTATTATACAAATTCATCTGCTTATCTCCCCAATATAATTTTTCACGATCATTGTAATAATGACGTAAATCAATATGCACTACAAGACTAGTTTCATTTACTAAAATTATCTATTAAACTACCACTATTATTCTAGTCCTTATACCTAAAAACAGCCATTTTTTAGGTAATAATTCCTGTTTTTACAATAATTAGAAGGATATTACGAATATTTCACGAAATCAGAAAATAACAACCAAAAAGGGAGAGGATATACATGAAAAGAATTTCTTCTATTGCACTTATTCTTATCTTAACACTTTTGGCAATACCCACTACAGGATTAGCTGAACAGCATCAACACCATGATCAGTCAGCAGCAACATCTACTTATATTGAAACACTACCAAAAGCGAAAGAATTTGCACCAGAACAAGGGCCAGCCAAAATTGAACAATCGACTAAAGTGAACGTATTAGATGAAAACGGTAATGTGAAAAAGGTCAAAACAACGAAGAAAACTACCTCTACAAACAAGTATAAAGAGAGGGGAGAGTTACAACCACAGGCAACAAAGACAGTAACTGTACTTGCAGTAGCCGATGAGGAGTACCGAGCAGCCTATAGCGATTGGCAAGATCGTGTCCAACAAATTATAGAGAATACAGATGATGCATTTATTCGTGATCATGGAATTGACTTTGAAGTACAAGCGGTAGCAAGCTGGACATCACAAGGTGGAAGTAGCGAACAAATTTTGGCGGATTTACAAAGAGACTGGTCTAACGAACCTTATGATTTTGTAACTGGATTTACTAAAGATGCAAACTTTGATGCGGGAGGAATTGCATACGTATATAATTCAGCTCCAGGAACAGCATATAGTGTTAACTTAGATCAAGGAATAACGAACACTTCAAAAGCTGCACAGCATGAGTTTTCCCACAACTATGGACTAGGCCATGACCCGCAGGGCAGTGGAATACGCTGTATTATGAACTATGATTACGCATATTCCGTCGACTATTGGCACCCAGAGCACCATGCACAAATTCAAAATAACAAACAATGGTATGGTCAATAATAACCAAGTTCAAAGAGGGCCGTCCTAGAAGACAGCCCTCTTCTTACTAAATGCTTCCCCTACCTCAATAATGGAGCAGCCTCTTCATGAGCTGAACCCACTTACTTTGTCTTATTTTCTAACGGATTTTAAATCTTTAGTTCCATAATAAAACACTTCAACAAGATCTCCACTAGCTACAACTCTACTTTCTGGTTTACTCGGAATATCGCAAGTGATCAGTGTAATTTCATCTTTTCCATTATCATCGATAATAAAGTAATCTTTTTCATCGACCTTTCTTACACGGTTAATGACATATTTATATACTTTATCTAGATCGGTTACATATATTACATCATGAATAGACAAACGAGCTACATCATGAAATAACAAGCCCTTTTCCTTCATTCGATGCCCTGCCAGTGCATAATTACCTTTTCCCAGATCATCATATTCCTTCATTTCGCCTGCTCCCATTAGAAGATTGTTATTATTAACTGTACTAAAAATGGGAAGTTCTAACTCGGTAGAAGGAATGAACAAATATGCAACTGGGTTCCCTGTATAATTAATATTCTTTAAAACATCATATTCAGACGGTAAGTCAATAATTTCTTCTTCCTTTTGCTTCTTCTCCCTATTATCCTTCAACGTTTCACTATCAGATTTTTTAATTTCTGCAACTACTTTATTAATTTTGTTATTCATTACGTATTCTTTTAGATATGGAGACACAAAAAAAGTTATACCAATTAAAGTAAATAAAATGATTATGAAAACTGTTACCTTTTTCATTTGCTCGATCTACTCCTTAAAAGAAGGCGGAGACAAACGTATCTTAATCTAACAAAGAGCAAACAACTATAAAGTGCAACTTCAACCAGTAGTGGTTTAGTTTATCCCCCACCGATTGTTCGGTCCACAAGGGTATGACCTAAAGGAATTGGAACCAATCGGTCATTTACTGGCAGTCCCCCCCCCTTTCACTATATTGCTTGAAGTGGGGGGATTACTGACAGTTATATGTGGGATAAATGATGGTTCGTGTAACGAAGCTACTTCGCTTTCCGTTGGGGGGCGGGTTAGCATTCTCGTGCTGACACTATGAGGTCTCGTCGTTGCCTATACTCGTGCAAGACAAGGAAGGCTTCGGCAACGATACATCACATGCAGAAAAAGCGTTCTTCAATTTCAAAGTGTCTACGTACATTCCCCAAATAGCATCATGCATTATTTGCTTTACATTAGACTGTTTTAGTTACTCCCCAACCCTCTTCTTATACAGCTGGAATATCCTAATTTGATTCATTGTTTTCTTTTTTACGTACCAACCTTGCGAGTATAACTGCTGCCGCTAGGAAAAGACTACCTAACATATAATTTATCGTGTTCGTTTTATCTCCTGTTTTTGGTAATTTTTTCGGAGCTTCTTTTGATTGCTGTTCGTTAGTACTTGCTTTCTTAGCATTGTTCTTCATGGTAACGTTTACAGTTTTGCCGGTTTCTTCTATGGCAAACTCGTAAACGGTTTGGTCAATTTCATAACCCTCTGGTGCTTCTACTTCTTGATATGTGTACTTCCCAAAAGGCAAGCCTTCCACCATTGCTAATCCTTGTTTATTCGTTGTTACCGTAGAAATATGATTCCCCTCTACATCTTTAATTTCAAACGTTGCTCCTTCTAGTGGTTCATTAGTCTTTTCATCTACTTTGTTTAGCTCAAAGTTCCCACGAATGATGTCATTTGTTATTTCAGCTGTAACTTCCCCGTTTTCTAAGACCGCAATCTCGTATATATTTTCATCAAGCACATAACCAGCTGGCGCTTCTATCTCTTGGTATGTGTATTTCCCGAAAGTTAAACCTTCTGTTATTGCCAATCCTTGTTTATTCGTTGTCATGGTAGAGACAATATTACCTTTTTCATCCTTTATTTCAAAGGTTGCTCCTTCAAGTGATTCACCTGTCCCGACATCCGTTTTATGAATAACAAGGTCTCCCTTTACAATGTCATAATTGATAGAAACACTTACATTAGCTTCCTTTGTATCTGTTTCCATCCATGTTATTCGTTGTAGCTTTTCTCCATCTACACCCTGTCCACGCTTGTCACTATCTTGGTAGCGTGGTTCATATTTATAGACATTTTCAATATCTGTAGTAGCTTTAAAAGCTAGTTCAATTTTCCCTTTTTCCTCAATATCCTTTGCGTTCAAACGAATCTTAAACGCATTCCCATCTAATATATAATCATCCGTTACAGTATTACCTTCAAGATCAACAAAATATGCGTTGTAAAGGTTTTTCTTTGTAAAAACCACTTTAGCATTTTGATTATTGACTTTTAGCTGTAAAACATCTGATTCGAAATATGTTCCATTCTGTACAAGTTTGTTTGCTTGCCCTTCAAGTTTAATATGTAAATCTTCTTCTGCTGGAACATCAAGTAAATTGTTCTCAATATAATCCACGTGTTTCTCAATAATTTTATATAATTCCTCAGAAATCTCATGATCTATCTCACCACGAGTGTGTTTAATTAAAGAATCGATCGTAATATTTTTACTATTCATATCATGAGAGACAATGTACAGCGCTACTTGAGAAACATAATAACGTTGATCTTCTGTCAGCTTTTTCCCGTTGATTGTATAATCATTCGTAATATCTTGGTCGTTGCCATATGCATAGACCATAGCAGTGTATTCTTCTTTAGTTAAACGTTCAGATGTCTTCTTATACTCGTTTCCTCCATCCTTTTCTAACAATGGAGAATCTAAATCCCAATTCAGGCAATAAACAATAACACCATTTTCATCAACTTTGAAGCGCGTACCCAGAATCGCACCACCAAGTGGATTATTTTCTGTTATTCGATCAACATAGCCAATAGATGGTGGTCTGCCATCATCATATGTAATATTACCTCTGTCTAAACTAAAAAACGTTTTGTATCTCGGAGAATCATTTGCACTAGCAGTATCGATTAAAAAAATAGTGGTATAAAGCAAGCTTAAAATTAATGTGAGAATTACTGTAATTGTAATAAATTTGCTTGATTTTAATACATTCAATTTTTACAATCCCCCTGAGGTGTATTTTTAGCTGCAATCTAAGATAATTACTTAAAATTACCTCCTCACTTACCGAAATAAAATTAAACATACTCATTGAAAGTCTGGATTGTCTCATCTATATTTATAGATAAATATAAACAATCAAACCCAACACGACATATAATGTCGTTTATTGCTTACATTTTACCTGACGTTATATGTCGCGTCAATGCGAAAAAGGAGAACACATCTATGAATATTGGAAGTAAATTGAAGAACATCCGAGAAGAAAACAATTTGAAACAAACGGATCTAGCTAAAGTATTAAACGTTAGCACCAGACAAGTTCAACGTTATGAAGCAAACCATAGCATACCTAGTATCCAAAAATTACAATTACTTTCAGAATATTTCAGCGTCGGCATTGACTACTTTACAAAGCAATAACATAAAGTGAAACTTCAATCAGAGGGGATTTTGTTTATCCCCAACTGATTGCTCATACCACAAGGGTATAACCTAATGGCCTTTGAACCCATTGGACATTTACTGAGGAATAGTATTTGGTTTTTATGTTTATTTGTTTTTGTTAGGAAAGATAGCATTTTCTCTATTATGTCGTCTTTTACAATTTTAATAATGTTTTTTTGGCTGCCCTAATTTTAGAATTAGAAATAAATAGGTTACCAGTATTGATAACCCATTTATATTAGTATATATCGCAAGCATATATTTTTTGTTTCCCATTTCTTCTAAACAACATCCAGAACTTAAAAACTATTATTCTATGGTTAATTACATCTTCTCCGTAGATAACCATAATCTACGAATCCTTATGCATAAAATCTTCTTCCATAATCCTTCTATTCTATAGGATAATAACTATACATTACTCCAATCACAATCTTCCTTAAACTCGAAAAGTCTGTACGAAGCATATTTCATTATCAATCACTTGCTTCTTTTCTTCAAAGTTGATATTTAGCTTCTGATAAGCCTTTCTCCAAAATGAAACAGCAGGTTTATTCTTAGCTAATTCAGCTACAACGTATTTCCCTCTTTTCTGCTTAAACAGCTCCTTTAATAGCAAAATTGTAATTCCTTTACCTCTAAACTTCCTTAACATAAAAATATCATTAATACTATAATCATATCCTTTCTTTAAAAAAGGCCTTTCTAATAGGAGTAAGAACCCAACAATTTTTTCCCTGTCTTTAAGGAAATATGGTGCTAAGCCATCCGTCTCCCAGATCAAATCAAAAGAATCATATGCAAATGAACCATTTTCCGATATGTCTAAATCATTTGTAAAGCTAGAAAGATCATGTAAATAGAGAGAATATAAATTATAAAGAATTTGCTTTTCTTCTTGAGGTGTTAGCGATAATGACACCAATGTTTTTGCTCCTCTCTTAAGTAATTGTGTTTCTTAGTATTTTCTCACAAAATCATGTTTTTCCTTCTTAAATGTATATTCATACAACCACTCCCCCCTTGAAATTCCGAGAGCCTGTTTTTCATTTTACTAAAGCAATCTCTTTATCTCCTACATATACTGATGAAACGAATGATCATAAGTTATAAAGGAGAATTAGACTAGTGGATTATACACACTCTCGATTTTTTCGTATTACTGATCCTTCCTCTCGCGAATTTATCTTCCCACTGCCAAATACTTGGGAAACTAGATTTTATGAATATGAATGGGTAAAACAGTTTGCTCATGAAAAAGATACGGTACTAGATGCAGCATGTGGGATTGCCCATCCATTAAAATTCTATTTGGCAAACGTATGTCGATCCGTCTATGCATGCGATATAGACCAGCGCATTTTATCAAAAGAAGCCATCCTGCATGATGCAGTGTCAACTTATCCGCGGAACGTGGAACAACAGGAGATAGATGCTTTTCTTCAAAATATAGACATCCAATGCTGTTCATTGACCCAGCTTCCCTATGAGGATAAACTTTTTGATAAGGTCTTCTGCATCTCCGTATTAGAGCACCTAAGCCAAGAAGATAGTATTAAATCCTTTTTAGAACTTAAACGCGTATTAAAGGACGACGGTCAAATGATCTTTACCTTCGATTATCCGACGATCTCCATCGAGACACTTACTAAAATTATCGATATCACCGGGCTAACATTTTATGATCACTATACTTTATCTAAACCTGACGATGCGATTGTTTCTAGAATTTGGCAGGAGTTAAATTGCTTTAGAGCCGTATTAAAGAAAGTGTAGCTGTTTCAAATTAGGTTCTCATCATGAACACATGCCATTATTGATTGTTCGTGAATAATGATCTGCTGCCAACTCGATAAAATCGATTCGCGGCAGATCAAAGACTTATGCACTAATAAAATATCACCCTATTTTCTCCCTCCTTCCGGATGATTATGTTTAAATTGCTTAGGGGTCATCCCATGTTTTTTAAAAACCTTAACAAAATAACTTTGGTCTGTAAAATTTAGCCAATTGGCTATGTCAGAAACGGCGTAAGTAGTTAATATAATTAGTTTTTTCGCTTCGTCGATTCGCTGCTTCTGGATATACGCACGAATCGACATCCCTACTTCCTTTTTAAACATTGACGATAGGTAATTTGAACTTAAATGACAAAGCCTAGACAAATTCACTAGCGAGATATCATTATAAAGATTGTTATAAATATAGTGCAGACAAGCTGTTATTGGTGCAGAATGTTTTTGTTTATGTAATTGGTGTACGCGTTTCGTATAATCGTATATAGCTTCTTTCACTAAGTTCAATATTTCTTGCAAGCTTCTTAATTCTTCAAGCTGTTGGATATAGAAGTCACTTAAAGTAAAAGCTGCTTCCTCATTTAGTCCTCCCTTTATGGCAGCCCTGCAAACAAGTGCGATTGCTGTTATCATTAAATTTTTCTCACTTTGTAATCGGCTTCGCTTAGACAAAATACCCAACGCCGCTTCTCCGACAATCGAGTAATCGGTGACGTCAGCTAGCTTGTCAATGCGACCATTAGTTATATGTTCCAATAATACGCGCTCGTAGTAAAGTTAGAATGAAAAATAAAATCCCTTCTACCTTTCGAAAGCTCAAGATCTGCATTTTCTATTTGCATATCTTTTGGTTCCAATATGCTATTTTGTTGTTTAACCAATGTTTTTTCTAATCGCTTTTGATAAATCATATAATAAACTTCTTTGCTAATCACTAATAATTGCTCCCTCGATATAACAGCAACAGTTCTGTAATAATCAATCAGGTTTCTTTTATTTTCGTACCCTTTAAAAAGATCCATTATCTGTGTTATTTGTTTTTCGGACATTTCTGTTTCTATGGTAGGACCAACAATAATTTTTCCCAAAGAAACATTCTCCTGATGAACCTTGATCATAAAAAAATGTAAGAAGGAATTGGAAAAAAACAGAGGGGAATCCGCTAGGTTACCTGAACCGCAGAAAATACTTAATTGTTCTTTTATTGGACGATAAAATGGATTTTTTTGTAGTTCTGCTTTCGTAAATTCGTATTCAAGATCCCCGTTTGCATTGACATAATACACTGGTATTTGGTGGGCTTCCGAGATAAGCTGACACGTATATTTCACATCTCTTTTAAAGATTTCATAATTACTTCCTCATTTCATACGTAAGCGCTTATATTTTTAGTCTTTATAAGAGAAAAATACTATTTTTCTTACGTAAATACAATCTTTGATGATATACATCGTCTAAAATAATAGTTGAAGATCTATTAAAGGGGGAAATAAGGATGGAATTAGCACACAAAGTTGCTGTAATTACTGGTGCTGGCAGTGGTATTGGTAGAGCAAGTAGTCTAAAGCTAGCTAATCACGGTGCAAAGGTTGTACTAGTTGACTTTAACCAAGAAACAGGGAATGAAACCTTAAAACTTGTACAAGAACAGGGTGGAGAAGGTATTTTCGTCCAAGCAGATGTTTCCAAAAACGAAGATGTACAGAATTATGTTAATCAGGCTATGGAAGTATACGGACGTATTGATATATTTTTTAATAATGCAGGGATTATCCAAAAGTTTGCTCCTTTTACAAAGGTAGAAGAAGCAGAGTATGATCGCATTATGTCGGTTAATGTAAAAGGTGTATTTCTCGGATTACAATATGTATTAAAGGTAATGGAAAAACAGGGAAGTGGCTCGATCATTAATACTGCTTCTACAGCTGGTGTTCGTCCAGAGCACAGTGTGGCTGTTTATTCTGCTAGCAAGCATGCCGTCATTGGTCTAACGATAGGTGCTGCATTAGAATATGCTAATAAAGGAATTCGAATCAATGGTATTTGCCCAGGTGGTGTACAAACAGCGCTAACAGCTAGTGTTGCAGATCAGTTCGAAAAAGATGGTTACGTTCCTGAGGAAATATCAAATATGAGAATGGGGCGTTATGCTGAACCAAATGAGCTTGCCGAAATGGTTACCTTCTTAGCATCTGATAAAGCAAGCTATATGACTGACTCCATTGTTGTTGTCGATGGTGGATTAACATTATAAGCCTATCTTTAAGGCCTACGACTCTCTCCTTTACGCAAACAGCTTGTACACTAAATCGCTAAAGGAGAGTGTTTTTTTATGGTAAATAGACACTAAAAATTTCTTAAATAAACAACTTGCAGCAACTATAACTATTTAAACAGATCCATGTAGTCTACTTCTATATGTTTTTTGTTTAAGTATAACTCCAGTAAAGAACAACCCTACCAGTAGCAATATGAACTTAATACTAATTAATGGAATAATAAAAATAATGCTATAGGAAAGAGATAGCCACAAGAACAAAATGCTTACTATTTTCACTTTTAATGGTATACCTTTACCTGAACGATAATTTTGGATATAAGGTCCAAAAAGCCTGTTCGCCAATAGCCAATGATACAATTTCAGTGAACCTTTAGCGTAGCATGCTGCAGATAGTAAAAGGAATGGGGTTGTTGGAAGAATTGGAACAACAATGCCTAACACCCCTAATCCGAGTGAAAAAGTTCCACATATATTAAGCAATAATTTTGTCATGTTTACACCAACTTATAATTATTCGTAGATATGAACTAGTTATCCTAGTAACTTAACATTCAACATCCATCAGAGGGGGAGCCTCTACCAATGGCTAGTTAAACTAATCGAGCTCTTATGGGCAATTAATCCCTCCACATTCAGGTAGTTAACGATGCGATTTCTTTTAAACTGTTAAGTCAGCTTAAAAGATGAAGGGAATAAAATCCTTTTCTGAAAGTAACCTACCATAAAATTCTTAAGGAGGCTCAGGTCCGCTTAACTCATGCCTCATTTTTTACTTTTACACTCATTATTCTTGTTTTATTCGGACCATTAGTAACATGTAAAAGGAGATGATAACTATCGAGATCACCCATAGCCATGCCAATTCGATATTCCCTGAATCAAGCGCTATATAAATTGCCATAGGAATGGTCTGTGTTACTCCTGGAATATTACCAGCAAACATTAACGTCGCGCCAAATTCGCCTAAGGCACGCGCAAAGCTTAATATACTCCCTGATACCAGAGAGCGGAAAGCCAACGGAATGGAAATCAGAAAGAAAATCTTCCATTCATTTGCTCCGTCTACCCTTGCTGCTTCCTCAATACTAAGATCGATCCCTTGAAAGCCCGTTTTGGCAGACTGATACACAAGTGGGAAGGCAACAACTGCAGAAGCTATAACAGCAGCCCACCATGTAAATATAAGGGGTTGCTTAAACAGCCATTCAGTAGCCTGTCCAACTATGCTATTCTTTCCAAATAGGATGATTAGCAAAAATCCGACGACCGTGGGAGGTAGAACCATTGGAAGCATAATGATGGTTTCTAATAATGCTTTTCCTTTAAACGTCTTTCTGGCCAAAAATCGTCCTACTATTGTCCCGATTAAAATAACTACAACACCAGATATGGCCGTCACCTTTATAGACAACCATATTGGACTCAAAAATTTTTGCATAACTACCTCATTTTGTAGTAAATCCATATTCCTCAAATACCTTCAATGCCTTGTTGGTTTGTAAATAATTATAAAAATCTTTTGCTGCTTTGTTATCTTTTGAAGTCTTGATGATTCCAATTGGATAAGTAATAGGGGAATGTGTCTCTGAATTGGCTTTTGAGACAATATTCACTTTATTAGAAACGATAGCATCTGTTTTATATACCATTCCAGCATCAACATTACCCGTTTCAACATAAGACAATACTTGCCGAACGTCTTTTGCATAAACTATTTTTGATTCTATATCTTTCCATATATTCATCTCTTTTAAAGATTCCTTGGCATAATTCCCAGCTGGCACGGATTCAGGTATACCTATGGAAATTTTACCTACTTCTTTCTTTACAAGATCTTGAAAGCTTGTAATAGTAGACCTTTTAATTTTGGGAACAACCAATACAAGTTCATTCCCAAGAAGATCTACGCCATCTTCTTTTGCAATTTTTCCTTCATCGATTAATCGATCAAATTTATCTACTGCTGCTGAGAAAAAAATATCCACCGGTGCTCCTTGAGAGATCTGACGTTGCAGAGAACCAGACCCTCCAAAATTAATTTTTAAATCCACCTCTGGATGCGCTTCTTGATAGGTATGTTGAATAACTTCCATTCCATCCCTCAAACTTGCTGCTGCTGAGGCAGTTAACTCAACATTTCCCTTCTTATCTGAAGATGGACCTGTACTCTGTTTATTGGAACACGCCGTAATAATCATAAGAATAAGAATAAGCGTAATGCCTAACGTAATCCTTTTCATGCTTCCACCTCTATTCTATAGATAATAATCTATAATCTTTCATACTACTTAGCAATGACTTTCATCACATTATTTAAAAATCACTCATAATAAAGTGAAACTTCAATCAGTAGGGGGCTTAAGACTTTGATCATTTTTACCTGTTGCTTCTATAATCACATCAATATATAGTGACTTCAATCACAAACAAACGCTATATATTGTGTTAGGATGATAGAAGATTAACAAGATACATAAGTCTAAAGGAGAGGTTTATGCATGTTCCAAAATACGATTGATATTATCGACAAATTTACATTGCAACAAGAAAACAAGCAAACAGATTATCTTAGGCACGAAAACAGTAATTATGTTTATTCCTTACCACTTTTAAGGCATAATTTAACCAATCATGCGGAGGAAGAATTTCTTTTTAATCATATTCTCCCATTAAAAATAAAAGAGTTATATGATGAGGGAATTGTCTATGTACACGATAAACAGCTTGCACCATATTGTGTATCCATTAGCTGTAAGGATATTGCTACAAAAGGTATACCATCGCTGGCTAAAAATATGATCTCATCCAAACCAACTAAGCGGATGTCAACTTTATTACGACATTTTAGTAATGTTGTTACACTAGTATCACAGCAAGTCTCAGGTGCAGTTATGTTAGCACAACTATCAACCATTGCAGCTTCTTATTTGTTTGATGAGGAGCGCCGTAGTATTACGTATACAGATGAAGAACTCGTAGGGCTATTTCAAAGTCTTATCTGGGAACTAAATATGCCACTTAGATCTGGGGCACAAAGTAGTTTTTCTAATATTACATTAGAGTTTGGGAAACCTTCTGAAGAAATAAAAGAACAATATATCATTATCGGTGGTGAAGGACGAAATATCCAGTATAAGGATATACCAGCAACTTACTTTGATCGTATCAACCAAGCAATTATTAATGTAATGAAAAATGGAACAGGCAGTGATGGAATTCCTTTTACTTTCCCATTATTGACAGTCCAAATTGATGATCATTTTGATTACCAAAACCCATTATTTATCGAACTACTGGATAAAATGTATCATTGGGGTGGTGTATATTTTGAGAACTTTAAAACAAAGCCATTTAAGGATCCATATTACAAAGCATTAAATCCACTCATTCAAGCAAAGGATCCAGAAGTGAGTAGGAGTCTCTGTTGTAGGCTGCAAATCAACTTAGAGACACTATCGAAAGCCGGTGGTGGTGTTTTCGGATCATCAACAGGCTCCACAGGTGCTGTACAGGTGCTCAATTTAAACATGAACAGGGTGCTTTTGGAATTCGGACATGATATGAATCTCGTCAAAGTGAAGATACGTGAGTATATGGAAGTTATGCAGGAAGCCCACATGGAAAAGAGAAAGTGGATTGAACAAAACAAAGAATTATATCCGACTTTTTTCGCCTTTAATAAAAACTTGAAAAACTATTTTAATGTATTCGCCCTTACTGGTATGAATGAAGGTCTCATTAATTTAGGCTATAAGGATGGAATTAAAGATAAAAATGGTAAAATGATTGCTCACGAAATTATGCAATACATGACAGAGATTGTAAATGAATTTATTGTGAGAGATAACGTGGCATGTGGAATTGAGTATGCCCCTGCCGAAAATGCTGCCATTAAACTTGCACGCCATGACCTTAAATGGGCAAAAGCAAATAATCGTGAAATCTATGTACAAGGTGAAGGAGATAATCCTTACTTGACTAGCGGCTGTATGACTCCATTTTCTGAAGATGATTTCGCAGAACAATTAGAAAACAGTGCTGAATTCCAAGGCTATGCTACATCCGGCAGTGTATTACATCATTTTCTTGAAGTAAAAGTAAAACCAGAAGCCTTAGCCAAATACTTGGATAAAATTTTTGAAAAACCGATTAATTATATTACATTGACACCAACGATTACGTCTTGTATGAGTTGCGGTCAGAAAATCATTGCTGAAGATGCTAAGAACATTCATCGTTGTCCCGTCTGTGAATCAAAAGACATTGCAACTTTCAGCAGAGTTATTGGTTATTTGAAAATGATCTCCAGAAACAACGTCCATGTAGATGATAAGGGATATTATGAAGGGAGATATAACTTCTGGTCAAAAGCGAGAAGATACGATTGGGCGATGAGAAAACGATTAAAAGAAGCTGCGTTGAAGGAGGCTGTCCACCGTTAATTAGCGGTGATAACATCACAATGAAATTATACAATAACTTTATTCGCACATTTACTGACTTGCCTAATCATACCACATTATTGATTCATTCATTGTCAGGCTGTCCCCTTCATTGTTTGGGCTGTCATAATTATGAGGAAATCATCGCTAACACACCAAAAGAATATAAGACCACAAATGATTTATATGACTATTTGAAGAAAAGTGGCTTTTTATTCGATGCTATAATGTTCAGTGGAGGCGAATTTCTGATTAACCCATTAGATGAAGTGCGTGACCTATTGCAACAAGTGAGAGCACTTTTTGGTGGAAGAATAATTGTAACAACTAGCGGAATTTATTACCAAAAGGTTCGTGCATTATACGCGGAAAACCTTGTTGATGGCATCCATATCGATATGAAGCTGCCATATCATGTATTAGATATAGAAGAAGATGCACAAATATATAAAGATGTTATGGGAATCACACCAAGCAAAAAACTTGTTGATCAATTAATCGCAAGTGTTGACGCAGTAATTGAACATAACTCAATCTTAGACCAAGTTCGAACAGTGCAATATCCATTGCTAGATGAGGCATTTTTTACAGAGATAAAGCATTTTGTAGAGGAAAGAAAAGCATCTCATAGAAGCATTGTGCCTTATTTCCTAAATGAATTTGTTTACCCACGGAGCTAATACGAAACACATGGATCGGATACATAACTAAAATAGATAGCAAAAGCGGAACGATAAAATAGTAAAAAGAGCGCTTATCTTTTTCTATGTGCGATGTATCCGAATCACACCTTACAGGAAAAGCGCGAGCTGAAGATCCAGGAAAGCGTCTTTGCTTCAGAGTAATCTGAAGCCGGACGCAGCTCAACATGCGCTTATTTATCCACATCGGCAAATTTTTTAATTTCCTAGACTACCAAAAACCGAGAACGACAAAAGATATGTCATTCTCGGTTTTTGTGTCGTTTATATTCGCTTAAACAAGATATTATTCTCCAAATGAACATGCTGGAATGTATCATCTTCCAATTCAGCTAATCTAGCATAGGTAATTTGATACGTACCGCATGCATTCACAGGAGGTTGATATCCATCGGTAATGGCCCGCATTTCCTTCAAGTCTTCTCCAACAACGTCATGCTCTTTTTCTAATTTATGAATTGTCTCATAAATTTGCTGTAACAGCTTTTCATTCGGGTTTAATTCGTATTCCTTCAATAAAGGAAAAAGTTCATTCTCTTCTTTTAAAGTATGCTCCTCCATTTCTACTTTGAAATGATTGTATAATCGATGCAATTCTATTAAATGTGGTTGATCTGCTCCATGTCGACGAAAAACCTTTGTAACAAATTCCCCTAATGCAGGGAGTTCCTCTAACAAATAGGCATGATGTGTATGAACGATGTGATCTACTAGTTCTGATATAGAGAACGTACCCCAATCGACAGTAGAATCATTTGCCTGCCATCCTTGATAATTGGTATTTAATTCCTTTAAAATCGCATCTCCATCAAGATTGTTTTGAGCAAATGCTTCCTTAAGAGGGCGGTCTCCGTTACAGCAAAAGTCAATCTGATGCTCCTTAAACAAGTCACTGGCCTTCGAGAACATCTTTACAATATGAGCTGGTGTGTGATCTTTCGTAAATGTATTCATTATGATTACCTCCAATACCTAACTTATCTCCAATGTAAGCTATTTCCTTTCTAGAGTCAGTGATAGAAATCACTTTTACAAAAAAGCAAAATTATCACTTATTAACTATGATGATCTCTATATTTCGACTGATTGAATTCTGTCAGATCATTAAACATGCCTACATAATATTTAACATCACCAACATTATTCTTAACGGCACTTATATTGAGCCACTCCTTGTATATTTCTCCATTTTTTCGTTTGTTCCAAATTTCTCCTTCCCAGAATCCCTTTTGATGGATATGGACCCACATTTTCTTATAAAAGGCAGCATCCTGTTTTCCAGAATGTAGTATACTTGGTTTTTTGCCAATTACATTTTCTTTTGTAAAACCGGTAACACGAGTAAAAGCAGGATTCACGTTTTGGATAACACCATCCTTATTGGTTATAATAATTGCTTCTGCAGTACTTTCAATAATTTTCCGTTCAATATTCATCTGATCTTGGTAATATAAAAACAGGACGATCACTAAACATATGAATGCAAATTGAGATAAAGCCATAAAACCGATAGAATAATGGTCTGTTATCGTATAAACAGCTGTTAGTATGATTGGCGGAAAAAAGCCACCTAATCCCCCCATTGCAGAGACGATGCCATTTACAATACCTGCTTGTTTAGAGAAGTATAAAGGAACAAGTTTAAAGACGGTTCCATTCCCAATACCCACGCTCATAGCAACAGCAATAGACCCTATGGTGTACCAGCCAATTCCTGGGGAAAAGGACAATAAAATCCCCGAAAATGCGATACCGATAAAGGTAATCATTAACATAATATACGCATTGAATTTGTCTGCCAGCCAGCCGCCTAAAGGGCGAAAGAGCGTGGCTAACACAATGAATCCAGCCGTCCTCAAACCCGCATCTACTGTATCTAAATGATAATTATTCACTAAAAAGTTTGGAAGAAATACCGTAAAAGCGACAAAGGCACCGAATGTTACAAAATAAAACAGACTTAAAAACCAAAGTGTAGCATTACGATACACACCCTTTATTTGCTCAGACATCGAATTTTTGACCTTTGTTTCCTGTTTATCACCAAACAAAAAATTCAATCCAATAAAAAGGATTATTAAAAGGATATATAATCGAATAGTGCTTTGCCAGCCCAGAGACTGAGCGATAACAGGCGCTGCAAAAGTTGTAATGGCCGTACCTGCATTCCCAACCGCATAAATACCATTAATAAAACCATGTTTTTCTTTTGGATAATACTTAGGTAGCGATGTGACCCCAATAGAAAATGTAGCACCACTAACCCCGAGAAGTAATCCACCTATTAATAAATCTGTAAAGGAGCTTGCAATACTCAAATAATAGACAGGGAATAGTAGGATGATAAAGCTAACTATGAATACCCATCGTGCGCCAAATCGATTGGCATAAAATCCAATAGGAATACGTAATATAGACCCAAGAATCACAGGAATTGCAGTTACTAGTGAAGCCTGACCTGATGTTAAAACAATATCTTCCCGAATACTAGGCATTAAAGATGAGATTAAAACCCAGATCATAAATCCAACAATTAGGCTAGATGTTTGCATCGATAACTGTATACCAGGCTTTTTCATAGGAATAATTTCCCCTTTCTCCAAGTTGATCTCGACATCTTTACGATATCGATTTACTTGATGATTGGCTGTGAAAAACATCACAGATTTATCCTGTAGTAATTCACAGAGAAAGCAGTGACATACCATAAGTATAGAGTGATGTTTTTCACAACTTCGCATAATGCGCTATGATTAACTTAAATTACAGATACAAAAAGCACTTTATTATTGGTTTCACTCTTAGTACCTAAAGTGGAGACTTACTGCCAGTTATATGCGGGATAAAGTGAAACTTCAATCCGTCGGGGGTAACCAGTTCATGAATATAACAAAAGAAAAAATAAGAAAAACTGAGCAAAATTCGCTCAGTCCTTATCACTAAATGCTCAGATTTACGCTTCCTCTAGTAGCTATTATGGAATCACTCCGGCTGCCCACTTCCCTTTCCGTGGGGTTTGTCCTTCAGCTAACTTTTTTAGCAAAACCCGCTCAAAAAAGTGGATCTTCAGGTCAAACATTTCCCACAGGAGTTGAAGTAGCCGGCCTTCGCTATTATCAGGCTCTACAACGCTAGCATGAAGTAACACAGCTGTTTTTATACTTACGGATAACGATTTTCACTTTACCCATTGTAAAAAAAGTCAACCTATTACTTATGACAAGAATTGTTGCACATTCTCATAGCGGAGACTAATTACGTAGACTCCTGCGGGATTAGCGCGAGCCGAAAATCCACTTTGTAACGTGTTCTTCTTTGCAAAGTTAGTTGAGGCCGTGCCCGCCGAAAGCGAAGTAATTAGTCGGAGCATTGCCAATATACACAAACATTTCAAAATAACTACTTGGCTTAACGCAGTCATTGCACTGATTTTATACTTTCTTAACTTAGTACAAAAACAATTCAATTAGGCTATCAATTTAGTAAGGGGGTAAATTCCTTTTGCTTTTCATGAAATAGGAACTCTAACGCATTGTCTTTTTTAAAGATGGCAGGAGCCTCATTCATGGAACGAATTCTATGACACAAGCACAAAATTTCTATAAGAAACTAATCGTTTAGGAGGTTACATTAAATGGTTGAACGTCGAAAACCAATTAAAGTGAACGAAGCATTAAAACGTGTGATCAAATATGCTCCCCAGGGAAGTATCCATTACATCCCTATCCATCAAAGCTACGGACATTTCCTTGGAGACGATTTGGTAGCTGATCATCCCATCCCTCCTTTTGATCGCTCGCCCTATGATGGGTTTGCAGTTCGTTCTAAGGATACAGAAGCTGCTGCTAGTACCAATCCTCAAAACTATGAAGTTATTGCAGAGATTGGTGCCGGGAGCGTGTTTACTGGGAAGGTTGGCAAAATGCAAGCCGTACGAATCATGACAGGTGCGCAAGTCCCCAATGGTTGCGATGCCGTTATTATGTTTGAATCTGTAAAAGAGTATGAAGCTTGTGAAAAACGATACATCCAAATTAAACGAAGGCTACAACAAGGAGAGAATATTTCCTTTACCGGTGAGGATGCCAAATCTGGAGAGGTTCTAGCTAAAAAAGGCACCTATATCAGTCCAGGAATAGTTGCCTTATTAGCCACCTTCGGTTATAAGCATGTTCCCACAAGCAAAAAACCAACTGTCGGAATTATCGCAACTGGTAGTGAACTATTAGAGTTAGATGAAGAAATACAGCCAGGTAAAATTAGAAATAGTAATGCTTATATGGTTCAATCACAAGTAATACGTGCAGGAGGGGAACCCTATTATTTTGGTCAGTTCAGTGATCATTTCACAGCATGCTTTGAGCAAGTGAAACAGGCATTGGATCAGGTCGATATTTTAATAACTACCGGTGGTGTTTCAGTCGGAGATTACGATTATATGCAGGATATCTATAAAGAACTGGGAGCAGAAATTCTATTTAATAAAGTGGGAATGCGTCCTGGCAGTGTCACAACTGTTGCAAAAAAAACAGGCAAGCTGTTATTTGGTTTATCAGGGAATCCATCTGCCTGTTTTGTAGGTTTTGAACTTTTTACAAGGCCGGCAATTCGAAAATTTCTCCATGCTTTTCATCCACTTTTAAAAAAGGAAACGGCAATATTGGGTGCTGATTTCTCCAAACCAAATCCGTTTGACAGATTTGTCAGGGGCCGTCTAACTTTTCATCAAGGAAAGTTAGTCGCGACACCAATTGGGTTGGATAAATCCAACGTTGTCTCCTCGCTTGGGGCTGCCAATGTATTTATCGAATTTCCTGCTGGTACAAGGGGATACAAACAGGGTAGTGAAATTTCGGTAATTTTATTAGATGATATGTAAGTATTATTTTAATATTGTAGAATAACCAATTCAGGTCGATGCCTTAGTTAAAAGGAAAGCTGATGCAATAACAACATTTATTGGTACTGTCCGAGAATGGGCAGAGGGAACGTACCCTTTATTTGGAATATCAAGCTTACGGTTAGACAAATAACAATTACAGATTTTAAAGAAAAACTAAAGAACATGTATCCTCTCGGATTAGATCAAACAATGTAGCGATTAACGAAGGATATGCTAGAAACGAAGGCGTAGTAAAATCTGGGATACGGTTGCTTTCATCCCATCTGTAAGCAGTGGTTGAGGAGGATTCATATGAAAATTATTCAAGTTGTCGGATATAAAAACAGCGGAAAAACAACCCTTGTATCCAGAATGATTAAAACGTTCTCCAAACAAGGATTCCGAGTAGCCTCCTTAAAACATCACGGCCATGGTGGTTATCCATTGGGAATGGAGAACAAAGATAGTGAAAAACACGTAAAGGCAGGCGCAATTATCTCAGGAGTGGAAGGAGATGGTATGCTTCAATTATCTTATCAAAATCCTGTATATGTAGATCAAATAGTGAAAATCTATCAAATGATGGGGATAGAGCTGTTGATCATAGAAGGATACAAGCAAGCGAACTATAGCAAAATTGTCTTCATTAGGAGTGAACAAGACCTTCACCTCTTGGATCAAATGACAAACATTCAGGCAGTCATAACATCACTACCATTACAGCAACGCTCCGATCCGTATCCAATATTTAATCATATCGAGGCGTTCATGAGTTGGCTTCTTAATAACTTTGATTAAAGAATAGCACAGTGTGATCGCCAATACAGGCAATAGGCATGCCATTCTTCATCAGCCTGTACTAGCGTAATACTGTGCTATATAATTTTCCAGAAGCGACTCGGTGTTGTCCTCACTTACCATAAACATTAAAAACACTCATCTATTTAGTTAATGTTGCATATTTCAATCGGACAATCCTCACAGCCAATTTCATCTCTTAGGAACTGAATATCCTTTATGAGAATTTTTCCGCTACTATTAATGGATATGATGTCCATTTTCCTAAGTCTACTAAGCATCCGATTGACGCTTTCCCTACTTGCTGCGCAAAACAAAGCCATCTCTTGATTAGTAAAAGCCATGTCAATAAGAATACCATTAGAACAAGTTACACCATAGCTGTTTGATAAACGAATAAGCGTAGAGTATAATGCACCTTTTTTGCCATTCAAGAGCAGATCTCTAATTTTAGATTGGAATTTCCGCATATGGTTTCCCGACCACTTCATAAATTCAAGTGTTAAGGCAGCATTAGAGAGGAGTTCTTTTTCCAATCTATCCTTATTAATGATTACGACCTCACCAGACTCCACAACCTTCGCGCTGAGAAAGTACCTAGCATTCTCACTAAATAATGTAAGCTCGCCTACAATATCGTCATGATTACATATACGAAGAGATAATTCCTTGCCGTCTGCAGTAAGCTTATTAATTTGAATCAGACCAGACTTAATCAGGTAAATTTCATGAGCTTCCATTCCTTCATGAAAAAGATGGGAGTCCTTATACATTTTTTTCTTTGAACCAATTTCTTCTAGTAGGGCATACAGCTCATGGGATATACGCTCTCTACCATGAGGTGATTTTTCAAGCAAACTGGTTTGCATATATATCAGCCCCTTTCAATAGTATCAAAGGTTTTACATATATCATTTTATCATGAACATTTATGATGTAGAGACGTAATAATTTACAATATATTGAATGAACTCCGTTATCGTTTTATTGGGTTTAGGTGATAATGCAAAAGACGGAAAGTGTGGGACTAGCCAAATGGGCATTGCCAAGAAGTATATGACCAACTTCGTGGAACAACCTATTTGATTTTATGATGAATGCAATTAGCTAGTAGGAGGCTTTGGTTAAACCCCCACTGATTGCTAGTACCATAAGGATATGATCTAAGGCCTTTAAATCCATCGGACATTTACTGGCAATTTACCCTATTGCTTGAAATGAGGTCTTACTGCTAATTTATATGCGGGTTAAATAAACGCCTTACCCTTCCTTTATCCATATGTTCATCGAATAAACGTTGGATATACTCTGATAACACCCAAAAAATTTTATTTTGCTCATGATAGCAAATCCATTTTTTCACTAGAGCTGATTCGTTGCTCATGCTCCAATAGCCATTCCTTCCGCCATAAACCACCAGCATAGCCTGTTAGCTTCCCATTTGCTCCAATAATTCGATGACATGGGATGGCAATACTAATTTTATTTTTACCATTGGCACTTCCAACTGCGCGAACAGCCTTTTCTCTACCGATAGTCCGTGCAATATCACGATAACTAGCCGTCTTTGCATATGGAATGGTCGTCAATGCCTGCCATACCTCTCTTTGAAACGCTGTTCCGCTCACTTCATAAGGAAACGTGAATTCCAATCGTTTTCCAGCAAAGTACTCCTCTAGCTGCTGATAGCAAATTTCAATAGCTTGTGGCGTATCCGAAGTTCGAGCATATTCAACAATTTCACGATCAGCAAATAACACGGAATAAACAGTGTCTTTTGTTCCAGCAATCTCTATTACACCAATCGGTGATGGAAAATCAACTTTATACAGGTTCATCATATAAAGACCTCCAAAGATAGAAGGTAGCATAAGCCTGCCAGCCTTCCCAATTCGTTGCTATTACTTCAATTTCCTTTATTGATGGCTTTTTATCTAAGCCTAGCTGAATTTTTAGAGCATTGTGCAAGCCGACATCGGCGATTGGTAATGCATTGGCTCTCCGAAAACATTTCATCAACACATAGTCGGCTGTCCAATTCCCAATACCTCTAATCGCTACTAGCTCCTGCTTTATCGTATCGTAATCCTTTCCCTGTAAGTCATCCTTGGTTACATAACCATCACGTATTAACCTAGCAACTCCGATAACATATTCTGCCTTTCTAGTAGAAAATTGCAGGGCTCTTAGCTCTTTGACAGTTAGTATAGCAATCTTTTCTGGCTGTGGAAACAGCCAGAACGTTTTTCCCTTAAATGTCATATATTCCCCATACTTCTCTATAAATCGCCTTTTTAATTTGTAAGCAAAGGTTAAATTAATTTGCTGACCAATAATTGCCCAGGTTAATGCTTCAAAGAGATCGGGAATACCAATCATGCGTAAGCCCCGATACGTTAATGTAAGTCGGCTGAGCAACTGATCCTGTTCTGCAGCTTGATAAAACAATTCTACGTTCCTATCTAAATCAAACCATTCACAAATAAAGCGCACTACCTCTCGCTTTTCTTCGGTAGAAGGAACCTCTATTGGAAAATGGACGGCTAATACCTGATCATTATAAACAATGCGACATAGTATTATAGAATCGTTTATTTTTAACAGCTTATATACACCTTCCTCATGAATAACATGTACAATCTCTTGATCTGACCTGTTAAGGAATAGCAAACATTCATGAAAATTAAAATGTTCCGGAGGGGTTATTTCTATATATGTTTGGCAATCGCACCATTTCATTCTTATTGTTCCCCTCCTTGCTGAATTAGGCCGTCTCGATATTCACTAGGTGAACAATGCTGACGTTTACGAAAGACTTTATAAAAATTAGATGGACTATAAAACCCTACTCGATAACAAATTTCCAAATTCTTCAAATCAGTATTTTTTAATAAATACGCCGCCTTATCCATCCGAATTTTTTCTAAATACGTGCGAGGTGTTTCCGATGTTTCCTCTTTGAACACTCGTTCTAAATAAAAGGAGCTCATACCAATGTGATCAGCAATATCCTGCAAGACAATTCGTTGCCTATAATGCTGTAGCAAATACGAGATAACGCTCTGCACAAGTGCCACATGCGGGGAGTGCTCTACCTCTGGCTGACATCTTTTACATGGCCTATATCCCGCCGCTTCTACTTGATCCATTCGATCATAAAATTCTACATTACATTTTTTGGGCTTACGCGATCTACAAGATGGGCGACAATAAATCTTTGTGGTCTTGACAGCTGTGTAAAATTGTCCATCATATATTCGATCACAAGCGACGATCCGCTCCCACATTTCTTCAAAGGAAAGATCGATCATGGAAAGCTCACTCCCTTCACGTTTCTACCTTATTCCTAGTTTAACAAAAAATTCACTTGTTTATCGTCCTCAATCTTGCGGTTACCGTCTTTCGCAAATCTATTGAAACAAATCGGACATCATATTCGTAATAAAAGACAAGCAATTTTATTATTTCGATGATAGAAGGTGACAAACATATGTATGCAAACATGAAAGAACCTGATCAACACATTTCCAAAGACGCCATTCGCGTCTGGCGGATCTCTAATTGCATGATCCATATAAGCTTTATACTGATAGCAATAATCCTACTTATACTTGATAATTATTTTGACTGGTATAATTGGGTCACTTATGTCCTATGGATTGTTCTTACTTTAGATATTATCACTGCGATCTGGTCCATCTTTTTCGAGCCTGTATTGCTACAAAAATATTGGCGATACGGGGTAGACGAAGCGTATGTAAAATTACGGCACGGTAAATGGCACATTCATAATCAAGTGATTCCGATGACCAAAGTACAGTATGTCGGATTGGAACAAGGTCCATTATTACGAAAATACAATTTGTATACGATTTCTATTGGGACGATGGCGTCCACCCACCAGATTCCTGCACTATCCGAACAAGAGGCAACATCGCTAAGAAATCAAATTGCAACACTAGCGCGGATAAAGGAAGTGGAATACTAATGGATTTAAGCAAGCGAATGCATCCACTGATGATACCCGTTTCCTATATTAAATCTCTAAAGAATACATTCTTCATATTCTTTATTTTATTTATTATTAACTTATCCAATGATGCTATGTGGGTGAAAATAGGCAGAATTCTATTTATCGTTTATTTGGTTTACGCATTATTTTCTATTATTCTAAAATGGTGGAAAACAACCTATACGCTAAAAAAGGATGCTGTTGAAATAGAGGAAGGCGTATTTACCAAAAAACACCACACTATTCCATACCAACGTGTCCAAAATGTCCAATCACATACGCCATTTTATTTACGCATGTTTCAATTAACGTCCATAACGTTAGAAACTGGGGCTGAAAGTAATGATGCTTCATTTACATTTACCGCTCTAGCAATAAAAGAAGCACAACGTATGGAAGATACGTTGGATCAATTTAAACAACAAGATGCAGAAAAAGATTGTGTGAGAATAGAGTCCTCTGAGGACTTGGTTAATCATGAAAAAAGAACGATCCATTTTAATCCAAGCAAGAATGATATTTTGAAGGCCTCCGTGTTGTCCTTTAGTTATTTATTGCTTATTCCTTTACTCATTTCCGTCTTTCAGAATATCAATGAGGTTTACGATCTGACAGACTTCGCTGAGGGGACCTTCGACTTCCTCATCCATTCTTGGCTATTGTTAACAATCGTTATTATGTTGGTTATTCTTGCTGCTGTAGTCTTTGGATTAGTACGAACCTACCTTCAGTATGGAAAATATGAAATAGCTTCTGATGAAAACCGTATTTATATTAGAAAGGGCATACTCAATGAACAGCATTTTTCGATACGAAAACAAAACGTGCAAGCTGTCCATATCGAACAATCCTTATTTAAACGAATACTACATCTAGCAGAAGTTAAGCTCATTAGCGCAGGTGGAGTTGATTTTTCCGGGGATGAGGTTAATTCCTTGTATCCATTCTTGCCAACTAAACGAGCGATTACACTAATCGAAGAGCTGCTTCCTGATTTTGAAGTGAAAACAGAAATGGAACGTTTACCGAAGAAGTCACTTATCGTACGATTATGTCGCATTCCGTGGCTTTGGTTAATTGTTACAGCAATACTAATGATTTGGAAGCCTGAATGGTGGATTATTTCGCCGATTCTCTTTGTATTAACATATACTTCTCGTATATTAGATTTCTATTTTACACGCTTTTTGATTCATGAGGAATTTCTACAGATTCGTTCCGGTGGCTTTTCGTTAACTACTGTCATAACAACTCGTGAAAAAATTATCGAATTTGACTTATCTCAATCACTACTAAAAAAACGTTTAGGACTTGCCACCATTACAACAACAAACCGAGGGAAACCAATCCATGTGGAGACATTAGATGATCTATCCTATGATCAGGCAAAGGGAGCGTTTATTTGGTATACCGGACGTAAACCAGCATTAGATATGGAAGGTGACAGTTATGGAGAACAATAATGTTTTTATTTCCGATAACTTTTTATCATCCGGCTATACTACTATGAAGAATAAGCATAATGAGGAGATAGGCTATCTTGATTTAAAGACTGCTTTCTCGCTCTGGAGTTGCCGTATATGA
Organism: Virgibacillus sp. AGTR; assembly: GCF_016919725.2. Lineage (GTDB taxonomy): Bacteria > Bacillota > Bacilli > Bacillales > Amphibacillaceae > Virgibacillus > Virgibacillus salarius. The sequence continues at coordinate 51,747 of NZ_JAJERH010000007.1, read as the reverse complement.
TGACAAGCAAGTCAAACAAGCCTCAGGAAAGCTTGCGTCCTTTTCTAATCAATGGACGGTATATGATCACAATGCGAAGTGCTTGGTGTAGTGAACTACTCCCACCACTTACCACCCTTACCGTTGGGATACGCCCTTCACACGCTAGAAGATGGAGACTTCTTTCGGAATTGTATTAAAAACAAGCTGGTTCTCATTCTCAAAAAAATATAGCTACAAAACTACTGGCAGGGGGACTTATATGATAACTTCTCCTACCTTCTCAAAAGCATTCACTGTTGTCGATACGAAGGGTAATGAAATTGCTATGTTTAAGCGAATGAATCATTTCTTTTCTTCCCCTGCTTATGAACTAGTTAAACACACGAACCATATAAGCATGGCAGAACTCGTCATTGTAGTCATGGGAGTGAATGCAATTGAAAAAAGGAAACAGTCAAGTTCCACAAACAGTGCGGGTGGAAGTATATAATGTATTTCCATCCATAAGAAGCTAAACCATGGAAAAGTTATAACCATCCATCCTATTGGTTAATAAAGTGAAGATTCAATCCGTAAGGGTTTTGTTGACCCCAACGGATTGTTTGTACCACAAGGGTATGACCTAAAGGCCTTTAAACCAATCGGATATTTACTGTCGATTCCCCACTTATCCATATTAGCTTCACTTGCATGAAGTGTGGTTCTTACTGCCAGTTATATGTGGGATAAATCCTTGTACAACAGACTTATCTAAACGGGCGGGTGTTATATCACCATTCGTTCAGGAGGGTATGTGCTACGACTATTTTACAACCTCAAAAAAATCAGTATAACTAGTAAGGTAGAAATCAGCTGAAATATATTGATTTTGGAAGCTGCATGTTTTTATTCCTAGTTTCTTTGCTGGGATCAGATCAATTTCGCGATCACCTACAGCTAAATCAAGCAGATATTTCTCATGTAAATAAACATATGAGGAAGTATTCGGCTTACGAGGAAAACCATCATCGATCGTCACCATATCCGTGAAATATGACGCTAAACCATGGTAGTTTAATACACGTAGCAAATTTTTACGATCCTTATGCGTCATAATGACATTGGTATCAGCAAATTGCAAGACATGTTCTAACCCCTTAAAAGGATTTACTTCTTCGGGCGAGATATGATCTATGAGACGTCTCACCTCTTCTTCTTGTTCTCTTGTCATCCTAAAATAGGTAATAGCATGACCAAATGAAATCTTTAATTGTTGATAAATTTCGTGTTCATCCGCTTTGTCCTGTAATACCTCCTTAAAACATTCCGTATAACGAGGGTATGTATCTATTAATGTACCATCAAAATCCCATAATATATTCAATTAAATCATTCCTTTGCTTCTTAATCGGCTGCTAAACGATGGCGACATTAATACCCTTTTTCCAGGTTAACAACATTCATATTTGGTAATTCTCCCTTGGCATAGCGCTGTAAGTTGGGCAAAAAAATATCATCGATGACGCGCTTAGCATAATGCTCAGTAGAACCAGCTGTATGTGGTGTTATAATGACGTTTTCCATATACCAAAGTGGGCTTTCTGATGGTAATGGCTCCGTTGTAAATACATCCAGCCCCGCTCCAGCAATTTGCTTTTGTTGCAGAGCATGGACAAGATCCTGCTCATTAATAATTGGACCACGTCCTATATTAATTAATATGGCGGTTTCCTTCATCTGTTGGAATTGCTGAGCTGCAAACATCTGCTGCGTCTCCTCGGTTAACGGTAAGGTTATTACGACAAAATCACATTGCGGCAGAACTTCAGCTAATTGATCAGCTCGATACATCTGCTCCACATCATCTGTCGGCTTTCCGGAATGTCGTACACCAAGCACACGCATCCCAAATGCCTTTGCAATTTTAGCTGTTTCTAAACCGATTGCTCCAACGCCGATGATTCCAATGGTCTTGCCATGAATCTCTTGGTTGAGGTGAGCATGATGCCATAGCTTTGCTTGCTGCTGACGAACATACGTATGAATTTTACGAGTAAGTCCAAGCATTAAAGCAAATATAGTCTCTGAAATTGGATAAGCATGCACACCATTCGCACTTGTTACTACAATATTCCTTTCTTTTAAAGTCGCAAGCGGAAGACTGTTCACCCCTGCACTCCATGTTTGTACCCATTGCAAATTCGTATTTTGCTCCAGTATGGTTGGGGCAATCGCTTTCTTCCAATGCAGAATCACTTCCGCCTCTGATAATTGCTCCAATACGTTCTCAGGATGTTTATCTGCCACTACCCTCCATTCTGGTATTATTTCTTTTATTGTGTTTATCTGTGTTTCGTCCAAATCAAGATTTATCACTAAGGTTCGCTTCTTCATCATTTCCTCCTATATGAAGTGGCTAGCCGGCCCCTCTAGTTTAAAGAAATAGTTACTTTAGTTCCGTTCTCTTACATAACCAGACTCTAATTCAGGCTCTTGTTGTATCGTAGACTTAGGAAAAATAAATGTCCACGGCATACTACATCTAGGCTCAAGCGTTAACCTTGCATCTGAAAAGGTATGGGTAGCAATTGCATAACCTTTTTCATCGTAGGTCAAACGCACACCATCCAATGTCAGAATATCGTCCGTTAGATTTTGAATGATTACTGTAATAAGAAGGTCATCACGGTGATTACGCGCTTGCCAAAATGGAATAAACCGTTCCGGATGATCTGCTTGATTTGCTTTTTCAAATGCTTTCAAGAGGTCCTGTCTATCCTGTGAATCAATTGTCTTGTCCCACGCCTTTTCAAAGACTAAACGTTGCATGTTAACCACCTCTTCCTTTCTTCCACTAGTATATCATTTACATGAAAATTACTCTTCCACTGGCTACTGTGTAATGCACTTTCCCATTATTTTTTAACTACAAAAACAAATACCTTGCATTACAAGGTAAATAATCATATATTTGCATTACCTTGTAATACAAGGTAAAGAAAGAGGTGTTACTCCATTGTCTACAACTCAAATGATGAAAGGTATTCTCGATGGTTGTCTGCTAGCAATTATTAAGGATACAGAGGTATATGGATATGAGCTAGCTGAAAAGCTTGAAGACTACGGCTTCCATTCATTTAGCGAAGGAACGATCTATCCATTACTTATGCGCATGCAAAAAGAAGAGCTAGTAACTTCAACCTTAAAAAAATCAACTGCTGGACCAAGAAGAAAATATTACTCACTGACAGAAAAAGGTGAAAGCGAATTACAACATTTTATGGAGCGGTGGCAAACGTTGCAAGCAAGCGTAAACCGTGTACTGAGCGATGAGACAAAATAAAGCTTATTTACATAAAGGGGATGTTGAAATGAATACAAATCGTATTGTACTTTCGAAAAAGAGTAAACGATTCTTAGAAGATTTACGCATCTATTTATTCTCAAGTGGAAAAAACGCAGATGAAATTGAGGATATCGTAGAGGAATTACAAGTGCACCTCATCGAGGCAGAGCGAGATGGCAAGTCAATTGATAACATTGTTGGGCAATCGCCTAAGGCATATATGGATCAAATCTCTGATGAAATGCTAACAGACTATCAGGAATGGTTTACGTATATTGTTATTATTGTTTTTGGCTCCTTTGGTTTTATTATCATGAATGACCTGTTTCAGGGGAGCGTGTCCTATTCTCTATTAGAAATCATTGGTTACTTAAGTATTGCTACTGTTTTTATCATTTGTGTATTTCAAGCATTTAAATATATTGCTGCACATAATCTTTCCAAAATAGTCGAATATGTCATTTTTTACGTACTTGGCCTATTGCCAATTAGTTTGTACATAGGTTTAATCTTTTTAAACGAAGTAATAGAAACACCCGTTATCCATCTAGAAATGCTTGGTATGATAATTACTGCAATCCTTACACTCGCCTTACTACTAGCTATTTCATATTGGGCAAAAACGTGGGCCATGTTGATTATTCTAGCATTACTAATCTTACCAGATACCGTTTTGCATTCCTTTCATATTTCTGAAACGCTTCACCTCCTTTTAGGAACATCCATCAGCTTCGTTGGTATTGCCATTTACCTTGTTATTCATAGCAAATTAAGCCGCGCTCATTCATAATGAGTACGGCTTTTTTCAGCAAATTTTGTAGCCTCGATAGAAACTACTCTACATACGCTTGCTAAAAACATTGGACACCCCTTCCTTTTCATATATTGAAATAAAGCAACATATAAACGGATGAGATAAAGCTTTTTATCTTATATTTCTGTATGTATCGAAACAATCTTGGTAAAACTATGAATATATGAGTACGGAACAATAGATGGGAGAATAAACTGTGGAAATCATTCAAATGTCTATGAAGCTAGCGATAGGTTTCTTATTTCTATTTGTCTTTATCAGCATATTAGGTAAAAAGTTAATCGATCAGTTTACACCCTTCCACTTTATTTCTGCAATCGTGCTAAGCGAGTTGTTGGGAAATGCAATTTATGAAGAAAGGGTCCCTATCTTGCATATCTTTGTAGCAATCCTTATTTGGGGAGGTTTACTATCTCTCCTTGATTACATCGGTCAAAAATCTCTATTTTTAAGAAAATTATTTGAAGGTAAGCCTTCCATGGTAATTCGAAATGGACAAGTTGACTATCAGCAGTTAAAAAAATGTCGAATGAATATAAACCAATTACAAAGTTTACTCCGTCAAAGTGAAATCTTCTCCATTCGGGAAGTATCATTTGCATTTATTGAACCAAATGGTTCTATTAGTGTATTAAAAAAAGCAAAATATCAAAAGACAACCTTACAAGATTTCAACCTCCCTGCTTTCACCATTTATCTGCCTATAACGTTAATTTCTGATGGGAAATTGATTAAAGAAAATCTAGAAGAGATAAACAAAGACATGCACTGGCTTAACGATCAATTATTAAGCAAAGGGATAGATAAATTTGAAAATGTTCTCTTTGCTGAATGGCTAGAAGACGATGGAATGATGATTATTCCATATAGATTAATGTAATTTCATAGTTAGTATTCTAATGGAGGTTAGTAAACATTATTCCATTTGCAATGTTCATATCGAGGTTGAAACAACATTAAAATGCCTTACTACCTTTAGAAGGTATAAATATTTAATATCGAACGCTTTTATTACACCTTCTTTAAGCACCTATCATCTTATTATTGACCTAATTAATTAAAAACTTATTAAAAAGTATAGTTGATAAGGCTAACTATCCTCTCCGCGATGTTTAGTCCAAAACCGCCGTTATTATTAGCCACCGTCACCATCTTTCATACTATTCAATCCTATTTCAACATAGTAAGTATGATAGAGTCCATGTTATAATCTATAATGGAAATTAAGCGATTATTATCAAATAAAGTGAAACTTCAATGCGTGGGGAGTTTTGTTTATCCCTCACCGATTGTTTGTACCACAGAAGTATGATCTAAAGGCCTTGGAACCAATCGGACATTTACGGGCAGTTGATCCATACTTATCCATTTTGGTTTCACTTTATTGCATAACCGGGGCTTACTACCAGTTATATGTGGGATAAATAGACAGATAGACAGCTAATGAATTGAAACAGCCAATAGAGATGGAGGATGGACATGTCAGACTTAGGGAGCTTTGTTGCACATTACGGTTATATAGGGATCTTTATTGTTCTTATCTTAGGTATTATTGGGTTACCAATACCTGATGAGTTTTTACTCACTTACGTTGGTTACAGCGTATTTGCAGGTCGTATGTCACTATCCTTATCACTTCTTGTAGCAATATTAGGGTCTGTCATAGGTATCTCGATTAGTTATTTTCTTGGGCAAAAACTAGGGCTACCGTTTATTAAACGATTTGGTCCTAAAGTACATATAACGGAAAAAAATATTACATGGGTGCAACATAGCTTTAGAAAATTTGGTGGATTTTTTCTTTTAACCGGCTATTTCATCCCTGGGGTTAGACATATTACCGCCTATATGGCAGGTATAACAAGCTACCGCTATTTATATTTTTCTATTTTTGCTTATATTGGTGCAATGATATGGGTATCGACATTTATTTTTTTAGGAATGATTTTAGGTAATAACTGGGAAGTTATCAAGCACGTCTTTCTTCATAGCACCAAAATATTCTGGATCATGCTTTTTATCATTATTCTTTATATTTATGGGAAAAGATGGGCGAAAAAAAGGGAGAAAGCTAGTTAGCAATAACCCCAAGACTTTCTCCATATTTTATTTCACGCCATGCTGATACATCTTCTGCAAACTGAAAGTTGTCGTTTTCTATTAATAATATGACGGTGGACCCAAATGAGAAATAAGCTAACTCTTCTCCCGGTTCTACTTGTTCATGTTGATTGGTAAGATGGATACTATTTACATTTAGAGCGCCAACCTTAACAACTGCAATATTTTTCTTGTTACTTTCTATTTCTGTAATGATGCGGTAATTTGTAGATAATGGGCGATTTCCATATTTTATACCAATCCTATTTACTGGATAGGATTTACCTCCAAGTGTCCAGTTCCCTTTAATATGCCCTTTGATTGGACTATGAATTCTGTGATAATGCTGCGGAGATAAATATAGAATGATATACTTTCCGTCCTTATATTGATTAGCTTTTTCTTTACTTCCCAGCATTTCTTCTAATAAAATCTGCCTATCTTTCACCTCATATGTTTCTGTCTCGCTTATCGAGCCAAACGCACGAATAACACCATCAACTGGGCTGACAAGAGCCCCTTCATGATTGTCGATTGGTCGACTTCCCGGCTTCAGTACTCTAGTAAAAAAATGATGAAGACTCTGGTATTCTGAAAGTGGAAGCTTGATCTCTGCTAGATTAATCCGATACACTTTTACAAACAAAGGAATTAGCATTCGACTAGATTTTGATGTTGTCACAGCTATTAGTAACTTAGATATATATCGATTTCCGGTTAGTTCTACAAGTAGCTTAAGTAGTGCCTTTAACAATGTGTGTCCCTCCAATACCATAAAGTGAAAACTTCCATCCGTAGGGTTTTCTTTATCCACCACGAATTGGTAGTTAAACCAATCGGACATTTACTGGCAGTTGATCCTCACTTACCCTTATTGTTTCACTTTATTGCTTGAAGTGCGGATCTTACTGCCAGTTATATGCGGGATAAAGCAACTTTGTAAATCTCTTTCGACAAAATATAGTATAATTTTCTTTAACAGCAAAGTAAATGGGGAACGCGTTGTATTCTGTTTTTAAATGAATTAATTTCAATTATTCGTGCACGAGCAATGACGCTCATTCCATACATACAAACGATAGGCGGTTATTCCTACGGTATAGCGCGTTCAGACAAGCCCCCGTAGAAGCAACGTGGAAACTCGCGAAGCCACACACAGAAAGTAATTGACTTGTAGTGGCCATCAACTATATTTTCACTAGTTACATACAGATTTTTAGATTCTACAAGACTAGTTACATGACGAAATTCACCCAACTATATTGATAGACTTATTAGGAGGACATCATGAATATAAGGAAACAAATACCAAATATCTTTACACTAGGAAATCTTTATTGCGGCTTTCTATCCATTGGTTATGCCGCTTCAGGTCAATATAAAAATGCTGCTGTTCTCGTTCTTATCGGCATGATGCTAGACAGCATGGATGGCCGGATCGCTAGAATGCTTCATGCTGAAAGTTCATTAGGTAAAGAATTAGACTCTTTAGCCGATATAGTAACTTTTGGTGTAGCTCCATGCTTTTTAGTATACTATACGGTATTTTTTAATAATGGCATGCTAGGATTTGCAGTTTCCGGATTATTTCCCTTATTCGGCGCATACCGATTAGCACGATTTAATATTACATCTGAGCAACAATCCATGAATCATTTCACTGGTGTACCAATCACCGCTGCTGGCGGCATATTAGCACTATTAACCTTGTTTAATAATGAAGTTCCTAGTATTGTAACAACGGTTGTCTTTACTGCTTTATGTTTTTTAATGATTAGTACGATTAAAATTCCAAGCTTTAAAAAAATTCCTTTACCTCGCTACGGAACTATTGTGACTGTCTTTTTAGGTGCATTATTAATTATAGTGAATATCGAGTCACATGGCCGATTTCCATATTTACTTTATGTAGCAACACCTATCTATTTAATTTATGTAGCTTATCGATTTGTCAAAGTAAGAGAAACAAGATAATACATGTAAAGATACTATGTATCTAGGACGCTACTATAAAGCTGTTATGGATTTAGGAAATGGGTTGTAAAGAATAATCAGACTAATTTAGGCAAAAGGGGAATGTCACCGGTCAACCTTCATCACTCATATGTTAGTAACGGTACATGAGTCTAGAGGGGAGGAAGAAAGATGTATTATCCAAATGATCACTATAAGAGTAAACGTCCCCATCCAGCCTATCCTTTTACACAAGCTCCATATTATAGCTATAGCGACATATACACCGCACCCCCATATAACCAAGATCGGCAGCAGCCAGTTAGAGGGCAGGCTACATGGACGGATGGAGGACAAATTACACAATGTGGTATTCCATGGTCAGATAATCTGTATATGACGGCGGCGGTAGGGGAAAACTCTCCTTACCAATGCGGACAAACGCTAAAAATAAGAAATCTATCCATACCTGGTCAACGAGAAATTCTAGTAACGGTCGTTGACCAGGTTCCAAACTATCCTCCAAATAGGATTAATCTTCATCGCAAAGCATTCGAAACATTAGGAGCAAATGTAAATATGGGTGTCATTCATATTGACATTATACCCTCTCCTGAATTAGATGAAGAAAAATGGGGGAAATATCTGTTGGAAATAACACAAACTGCTTACCCTAATTACCAAATAACAGAGTATAGTAAGGTAAGAAAAACAGAGGTTTCCGCAACACGAACAGAGGAAGTATATGAATATGTGTTACAAGCACCGCAGGATAAAATCACCGTTAGAGGGACCGTCGTTTATAATCCAAAAACAGATAAAGTGATATCGTTTGATATAAAAGAAATTTGATGAAATATGAACAGATACAGCTTCGGTATGATACCGAAGTTGTTTTTTAGGAAGAAAAAGGAAAAAACTAATGGAAGCATTGATGGATCTGGAATATTTCATATATGGTTACTCTTCATTTACTCTTCTTTTCTGGTAATTAAAGGTTGTACAAGCTTCATTTTGGAATAGAATAGTATTATAAGCTATTAAGAACTTCTCGATAGCTATACAACAAGCTTTTCATTAAATAATACCACCCAAAAATTGTAAACCGCATTTTTTAAATAGGGAGGGGAGCCACTTATGAACACCTTTTTTAGCTATATACTTCTTGGACTATCTTTATCTGCTCCAGTAGGTCCTATTAACGCTGCTCAATTAAATAAAGGAATACATCATGGCTTTCTTCATGCTTGGCTCGTCGGCTTGGGAGCAATGCTTGGTGACCTCCTATTTATGGTGCTTATCTATTTTGGTGTTGCCCAGTTTTTGACTACACCCTTGATGAAAACCTTTCTCTGGTTATTTGGCTTCTTCATTTTAATCTATACGGGTATTGAAAGTATTTTAAGTGCTAGAAAAGCTTTACGAGAAGATAAAGCGCTGGCTGCATCAACAAAAGGAAAATCATTTAGGACAGGCTTTTTTATGGCAATCTCTAATCCGCTAAATATCGTTTTTTGGTTGGGGATTTACGGAGCAGTATTAGCGAAGACTAGTGACCAATATAGCAATCAGCAGCTTCTCCTATTTAGTAGCGGCATATTTCTAGGAATCCTCATATGGGACGTGTTTATGGCTGGGCTAGCAAGTACGTTTCGTAAGTTTTTTCAATCAAAGACCCTTAATTACATATCGGTGATTGCCGGCATCATTCTAATTGGGTTTGGTTTATATTTCGGGTATCAAGCATATATTCTTTTAGCGAATTAGCATAGGCATGCACCCAATTTCTCCTTCGATAATACAGTATGGTAGAAGGAGGAAAAACAAATGGGATTACTTTATGATAAGCAGCAGCTAGATGAACAGCTGGAAATACTTCCGAAATGGCAACAGGAAGCCTTTCAATCCTTCTCTTCCATGATTGCTGATACAAACACCTATCCATGTGTCCCTGCACGTCAAGGGTTTCTAGCTAATCATTTACGATTTCTTTTTGCAGGTGATCCAAACAAAGAAAGTACTGTAAAGCAGCTTGCTGATGCTTTAAGAGAGTATAGCGATTGTTCACGAAATGCAGGAAACTATACATCGTTAGCCGTATTTTTTCAAACCTCTAAGGAAATTAGAAATCGTTACGCGGAAGCGGATTATCGAGAGCTGTTCTGGTCCATTTTAAATCATGTAACAGCATTTGATGAAGCAGCATGGCCCAAGGATATTCCGACAGATCCCGCTCATCATAAATGGGAATTTTGCTTTCATGGCGAGCCGTACTTTGCCTTTTGTGCTACACCAGCTCACCATCAAAGGAAAAGCCGCCACTTCCCCTTTTTCCTCATGGCTTTTCAGCCAAGATGGGTATTTGCAGAAATGAACGAGTCCACTGCTTTTGGACGTAAAATGAAAAGCATTATCCGCAAGCGACTCACAGACTATGACGGCATTCCTGGGCATCCTGATCTCAAATGGTATGGCCAAGAGGATAACCATGAGTGGAAGCAGTACTTTCTAAATGATGATGACACGAGCCCGAACAATTGTCCATTTCAACGTATGAAAAGCAAGCTTACAACGTTTTTTTAAATAAAGTGAACCTTCCATCCGTGGGGGGTTTTATTTTTCCCACGGATGGTTAGGTGAACCTAGAATGATTATGTTGATTCTCTTATGATTAGTTTAGTGGGAAGCTTCATAACTTCACGCTTCAGTTCAACACCCTCTTCAATATGTTTTAGTAATTCTAAAACAACCTGTTGACCTAGTTCTATTATTGGTATTTCGATAGTTGTAATTGTTGGAGTTGTAACCTCACAAATCAGCTGATTATCATAGCCAATAACAGCTAAGTCATCAGGGACTTTGTATCCGGATAAAATTGCTTTTTTAATAACACCTGCAGCAACCTGATCATTCCCTGTATACAAAGCTGTAGGTTTTTCTTTTACATTTATCAGCTCTTCAAAAATTCGTAAGCCATCTTCAATATTAAATGCCTTACCAAAAAACCATTCATCTACATACGGAAGATCATAATCGGATAAAGCTTTTAAATAGCCTGCTTTTCTTTCTTTTTGCGCTTGACTATAAGACAGATCATAGCAAAACCCAATTTTTCTATGTCCCTTTTTGATTAAATATTTAACTGCTTTATAGGAGGCATCAAATTCATCATACCCTATAATTGGGATTGGAGCTGAATCGTGATACTCATTACACAATAAAATTGGACCCTCTTTTAAATAAGGTTCAATAAGTCCCCATTTATTTTCTAAAGAACACAAAATTACCCCATCAATCTCTTTCTTTTTTAGTAAATCCAAGACTTTTAATTCTATTTTTTTGTTATAAAAAGTTTGAAAGATAAGAACTTTATAATTTTTCTCTAATGCATTAAAGGAGACAGCACCTTTGATTAATTGGGCAAAGAAGGGATGATCTATTCTCGGAATAGATATTGCAATAATATAGTTCTTTTTGGCCCGAAAATTACGAGCAAGACCACTTGGCGTATAATCAAGCTGATTTATTACATGTAATATCTGTTCACGCTTTTCCTTGGAAACATAAGGCTGATTATTCAGTACTCGTGATACCGTGGTTCTAGATACATTACACAATCTAGCTATTTCATTTATTGTAGCCATTATTTCCCTCCTTAAAAAAAGTTGTTGACATGATATCGATTCCATATATTAGGATAAATACGACTTAATCATATTATATAGGGAGGGAGCAGTTGTTGAAAACTATTGTCCAAGTTACTGGTAAAAGCGACACAAATTTGTGGTTATTAAAGAATCTAAGTAGTAAATTACAAGGAGATCATTTTGAGATTCAAGATAGCATCGTAAATCAGAAGTTACATGCAACATTTTGTAGTGAAAAAGATTTTGATTTGGAAAAGGATATTTTGAATCATAAATCAGAACCACTAGATAAGGTTCCATTCATGCCTGTAAATCGTCTGATATCTGAAGATGAGGTAAATGATATTCTAGAAACTTTATCAAACGTATTACCGACTGGACAATATACAAGTGGTCCATATTTAACAGAATTTGAAGACGTCTTATCATCTTACTTACAAAAAAAGTATGTGATAGCAACAAGTAGTGGTACAGATGCGTTAATGATTAGCTTATTAGCATCCGGTCTAAAGCAAGGAGACGAAGTTATAATGCCAGCTAATAGCTTCGCCGCCACCGAGAATGCCGTGCTTGCAACTGGAGGTGTACCAGTATATGTAGATATACATCCGCACACTTATTGCATCGATAGCAATAGAATTGAATCAGCTATTACGGGTAAAACGAAGTTTATCTTGCCAGTACATATTTATGGCAAACATGCAGATATGCTTTCTATTAGAAATATAGCTGATCAGTTTAACTTAAAGGTCGTTGAAGATGCATGTCAAGCAATAGGTATAGCTAATCTAGGTGAAAAGGCAGACATTACCACATTAAGTTTTAATCCCTATAAAAACATTGGAGTATGTGGAAAAGGTGGAGCAATTGCCACAGACAATAAAGAACTTGCTGAGAAATGTATCCAATATAGCTATCATGGATTTGCAGCAGGTAAAAAAAATGTGAAAGCAATAGATTACGGTTTAAATTCAAAAATGGATAATTTACAAGCAGCTATCGGATTACAGAGAATCAAGTATTTATCATTAAATAATTTTAAGCGACTTTTGTTGGCAAATAGATATATTACTAAATTGAGTACCTTACAGAATGAGGGACTAATAGAAATTCCTGAATTAAATGGAGATAACGTTTGGCACTTGTTTCCGATCAAAATTAAAAACGATCGTAGGGATCACGTTATGAAAGCAATGAAAGAGAAATTCAATGTTGAAACTGACTTATTCTATCCAGTATTGGCACACAAACAAGATACGGATTTAGTTAAAGTAAATTATCAGGAAGTGCATTTACCTAAGACAGAATTAGCACATAGGGAGATAGTGCATTTACCACTATATCCTGACTTAGCCGTAGAAGAGCAAAACTTGGTATTGGAAGGTTTATACCATGTTATCAAGTAGTAAAGGGGGATTTAGACTATTACCGACTGTTGATTCTCCTAAATACATTGTTTTCAGTGATTTTGATGAGACATATTACCCTCATGAAATGACTAATGAAAGACAAAAGGCATTGTATGAACTTGAAGATTACTTAGAGGAGAAAAGCCAGCAAGGATTACTATTAATTGGATGGGTTACAGGAAGCAGCTTGGAATCTGTATTGCATAAAATGGAAAAAGGGAAATTCAGGTCATTTCCTCATTTTATCGCTAGTGATCTAGGAACAGAAATCACCTATTTTCTTGACCATAATTTTCTTCTACAGGATCTGGATTGGCAGTCAACCATCGACCAAACAAACTTTAACAAAAAAAATATTGATGAGATCATATCTCTATTAAACAAGGAAGACATTGAATTAAGTCCACAAACCCAATTAGGAAGTTCTCGTTATAAAAAAAATTTTTACTATCGATCTTCCATGGATACAAAGATGGATAAGAGGAATTTATCAAAGATTAAAGAAGTTGTTAAGAAATTTGGTCTTAACGTAAATATCAACCGTTGCAACCCGCTTGCTGGGGATCCGGAAGACAGTTACGATATAGATTTCATCCCAACAGGTACTGGGAAGGATGAAATTGTGAGGTTTATGTTAGAAAAATATAAAGTACATCCAGAATATGCTATTGCATTTGGTGATAGTGGAAACGACTTAAAAATGCTAAAAGCGGTAAAACATGGTTACTTAGTAGAAAATGCAGTTAAAGAGGCTAAGGATAATCACACGCATATATCTACTGGTCCATATTCTCAAGGTATCATGAATGCTTTAAAATCAATTATTCAATAAGGTAGTGTAAAAAGTTTTATGAAAACAACATGACAGACGCAAACGGCAGCGTCTTGACGTTAATCGATTTCTATTTTTGGAAATGATTTACGAACGGGTTCATTACATGAAGGTACTATTAGTTACATCCTTTTATTGGATTGCGGGTCACCTCATAAATAACCTCGTTTATTAGCAGTACGTTTTTATAAGGAAACTTTTGACAGTACGTTAAATAATTAGGAGGAATAATGATGAAAAGAATCGGGATAGTTGGGGCTGGAGGTATAGCTAAAGCACATGCAATAGCATTATCTACTATTAAAGATGTTGAACTAGTTGGTGTACATGACATAAATAATCATCATTCTGAACAATTTGTAAGAAGCTTCGGTGGAAAATCATATCCTGATTACGCTGAGCTGATGCAAGATGTAGATGGTATTATCGTTGCATCTCCGAACTTTTGTCATAAGGAACATACATTACAGGCATTGTATGAAAATAAGCATGTATTATGCGAAAAGCCCATGGCAATATCTATTGAAGAAGCGAACCTAATGAGAAAAACGGCAGAACAAAACAGCGCCTTAGCTGTTATGGGTTTTAACTACCGCTATTTAGAAATAGTTAACATCCTTAGAAGCCTAATTATCAGTAACGAACTGGGGCACGTACTAGCAATTAAAATTCATTTTAAAAAGAACAGTGCATTAAGGAGAAAAAAGTATACTTGGAGAGACGACGCTAATAGTAAAAAAACAAGTGGAACGCTAGGAGATCTGGGGATTCACCTTATTGATTTAATTTGGTACTTATTTAAAAGTAACTTCAAAGAAGAAACCGTAAATGTCAAAATAGAAACAAATGTTAAAACAAAAGAAGATAAACATGTACACGTAGATGATTATGCTGAAGTCTTCGGACAGCTGGAAAACCAAGTTTTTGTTAACTTAATTACTTCGAAAATATCTGATATAGAAGAATGCGGTTTTGGAATAGAGGTTATTGGTCATAAAAAGGAATTTAAATATCATACCAAAAATCCTCTTGTATATGAATTAAAAGCTGGTATAGACAAGGAAGAATATTCCGTACCACCTACTTTACTATACAACCCTCCAACTGAGTTTTATGGGTGGGCTGATTCATTTAGAAATGAGTTAATTGCATGGATTAACAAAGCAAACCAGAAACCTTTAGTCGATATACCAACTTTTGCAGATGGATATCGTTCTCAAGAAATATTAGAGATGTTCTTCCAGAAGGAAAAAACAAACAAATATCAGGAGCTTGTAACGAGTTAAAGAACAAAAGCACAAGCGAAACGTAGGACTGGAGCGAATCAACGAAGGTAAAGGAATCACAGTGAGCTTGCGAGCCGATGTTGATTTAGATTAGGGGTTTCGTGAATTCGCATCGTTTCTGGGCGCTGGAACTGGACGCAGCTCAATACGCGCCTATGTATCCACACAGGCAAATTTTATAATTTCCTGAACCAATAAAAAACAGGGATTTAAAAGTCCCTGTTTTTTCAATAGGAGTGATACCGTGAGAGGGATATTCATCTTCGGATGTATGTTTTACTTCGTAGTTGGTGTAATTCATATAAGTATAGGAAGCCTCACACCATACTTATTAGATTATTTCAACATTGCAGCAAATGACCTATCTGTTATTATATTTTTTCAGTTTTTCGGTTTTGTAAATGGGGTAATACTATCTCCAATGATCGTAAAAAGATATAACCATCTTCAGGTCATTACGTTTGGTTTAATCGTTTTAATCCTTGTATTGAGCGGATTCTTTATTATAAAGGATTGGTACTATATTGGTATCATGATGTTTTTATTAGGGTATGGTGCTGGAACTCTAGAAACGACAATAGGCTCTTTAATCATAGCAACTCACAAAGATAATGTAGAAAAAATGAGTAAATTAGAAGTATTTTTCGGGTTAGGTGCATTTACTTTCCCTATTTTGGTACACATTTTTATAGACATAGAAAACTGGTTCTTACCTTTCTACGTTCTTTTTGCCCTACTACTAGTAATGCTAGTCGGATGGTCTATCTTATTGTCAAAAAATCAATTTGAAATAAACGACTTGAAACATCAATTTCATATAGCACCGGATAATAATAAAGTTATTCAACACTTTATTCATCATCCGATAAAATTTAAATTTTTATTTTTAATTGCATGTTTTGCTTTTTTATATGCAGGAATTGAAACGAACCTGGCGAATTTTTTACCCGTAATCATGATAAATCTAGGCTTTGAGAATTATAGCTTAATTAGTGTATCTGTTTTCTGGAGTGGGATTGTATTAGGGAGATTAGTTATCGGGAATTTGAGTAAAAAGATTACTTATTCAAACTATCTAATTGTAAGCTGTTTGTTATTGATCGTTTTCTTGAATCTTTTTCCTTATATTGCATACCCGTTACTACAGTTAGTAAATATTTTCCTAATCGCATTCAGTATTGCGGGGATATTCCCTATCGTTTTGACATTGAGCTCTATTATCATTGGGAAATATGTTGATGAGGTTACGAGTATATTTATAGCCGCTGCTAGTTTTGGTGGAGCGATAATATCTCTTTTGATTGGCTGGAGTATAGAAAATGGCCATACGTTGCTTATCTTTACGATTATGGCTGCTATTTTGATATGGTTATCAACAAAGATAAAATATGAAGATACAGTGAAAGTCAATTCAACGCAAAAGCTCTCTTAATGTATTATTTGTCTGATGATATTAATACGAGCAGCCACGATAATTTATATCTTTTGCTTTATTTCATATTCTGTTACAGATTCTACCAGAAATTTCGCGAAAGAGATTGATAATCTGTTAGGGACACATAATTCCTTAAGCTCCATTCTAAAGACGAACAATCAACTACGCTATCTCCGGAAACGTAGAGAAGTGCAGAAGGAAAGGCTGTGATGAAACCCTAAAGCTCGCACCATGAGAAGGCTCACCAGCCGACCGATGAAAGCAGAGTATAGTTTCCGGAGACACTTTCATATGTGAACCATTCTTGCTAGTTGATCGTTTTTTTGATGCAAACACTTTAGTCCTCATGGTTCAATATTGCCTTCGTTTATGAATGATACTAGCAGCAATGGCAATGAGTAACAGAAAAATCAAGCTCACGATAAACCCTACCCTACTTGCCTTCTCCATCACGGTGCCCAAAACTGTGACAGTAATGAGTAGCATACCTATTGTTGTTTTGATCCAATCCATCACTGATGGCTGCATTAGCTTCGTATACGTCGCTAAAATAAATACCCAATTATAAATCAGCATTAAGCCAGCAGCAGTCGTCACATATTCAAAGATTTTCTCTGGCAATAAAATTGCAATAATCGTTGAAATAAAAAGACCTGCTGCGGTAAATAAAAAAGCTGGTATCGGAATTTTCCACTTCCCCTTTTTAGCGATCCGTGCTGGTGCATCGCGATCCTCTGCAAGGGATGTTAAAATCGTTACTACTGCATAAAGAGCTGCTACCATTGTTGAAAAACCAGCAATGATTAAGATCCCATTTAATATGTCTGTTACGTAAGGGACATGAAAAGTGGAAAGCGCTGTTATAAACGGGCTTTCATCTGGGTTTATTTTGTGCCAGGAAACTAGCGACAAAGCAAGTGCAAGCGACATTACATAAATAAATGTAAGTCCTATTATCATAATTCTGCCTGCTTTCGGCGCAGACTTTGGCTCTTTTAAATCAACAACTAATAGACCCATAACCTCTATTCCTCCAAAAGCGTAAAACGCATAAAGCATAGCATTCCACATTCCCAAGGTACCCTCGGAAAAGAAATTACCATCTTTTTCAAGAAGCGTTGCTTCACCGATCGATCCCCGGATAATAAGCGTAATGGCGACAATAATAAACATGAGAATAGCTGCTGTCTTCATAACGCCAAATACGTTCTCAAACTTCTCAAAGCCTTTCATACCAGTTAGAATAACAAGCAACCCTAGTACCGAATAAATCGCAGCCAGCAACCATAAGGGTATGCTAGGAAACCAGAATTGCGTAAAGATGCCTAATGCAATGAGCTGACTGCCCATAATCAACATTTCAGATATGCAATACACCCAGCCATTACTGAATCCGGCCCATCTCCCAAAGGCTCGTCTGGCATAAGCGCGAAACGAACCCTTATCTGGATGCTCCACAGACATCTTTGCTAATGCATCATACACGATGTACGTTCCTATTGCCGCCAAAATAAATGGAATTAAAACAGCTGGGCCGCTTTTTTGGATCGCAATACTGGAGCCAAGAAAAAAGCCCGTTCCTATGGTGCAGCCTACGCCAAGCAGAGACAGCTGCCACCACTTCATATTCCCCCTACTTCTACGCATCAACAGCGTCACCCCCCATAAAATTATTACATTGAGCTTTTCCGTTGAAGGGGGAGCGTCATGCAACGTATGCCTCCACCAGCCTTTTCTAACTCAGTAACTTCAATTTCGATGATGTTCTTCCTTTGTAATTTCGGATGACTTCTTAACCTTTGTTTATGTGCTTGCTTACTAATAAGAATGGTTTCTGGATTAAGATTAAGAAAATTAATATCAGGAATCGTATTATATTCTTCAAGCCAGTAAACCTCAAAACCATGACGATTTAGGAATTGCTCTGGCATCTCATATCTTGATGCTCGCTCTGTCCAAACATGAATAGGAAAATGGCGAACGAAGCTTTTGGACACGACCACATCCTTACTAGCTACATTGCAATTCATATCTAAATGTAGTGTATCTGTACGTCTTGGTAAGCTAATAATTCCTATTTCAGAAAAACCCGCAGCAAATATACTCTGCTTTATCTGCTCCACACTTTCTATACTTGTCCGCATGCCAACATTAATCCAAACGGCATCTCGATTAAGCAAAAGCACATCCCCATACTCTAGTGCTTTTATGTAGTTATTTTCATGCATTCTAAAGGAATTTGGAAACCATTTGTCCATTAATACATGTGCTTGTACATATTCTGGACGTCTCATCGACGTACCTGCTTCTCCAGGTAGAATGGTATTCCCAAATACACAGGCTAAATCTCTCACAAAAAAACGATTGATGAGTTGGTCACTTAGCTGTTGATCCTCTTTAGTTAAATACGCTGAATAATCAATAACCTGAACGCCGGCATTTTGTAAAGCTGCTTTCAATTCAAGAAAATTTTCATGTGCTTTTTTATAATTAACAGGCGCACTCCACTGTACTTCCTCAGCTGTCTTTATATCTGGAATACTTACCATTGATGGTGCACATACTAGCACCGTTTCCAACACATCATGCTCCGACCAACAATTAGGCTCAAATGCTAACATGGCATATCCTACCTTCTATTATGTATTCATCTTATCGTTTCCAACTCGAAAAAAATTTATGTGGTGGATATACCGAAAAGAAAAAATGACATTTATACATGAAAATTCCTAAATCGGAGAATCTAAGCATGGACAAAATTAACATAGGAGGTATTAGGATGGAAAATATGAATAATATGAATCAACAAGGAAATCAACAGCAGCCCGGCAACATGCCACAAAATCAGCCGATGCAAAACCATGGAGGACATGAATTATTTGATGCACATGAGGTAATTGCTGGCATCATTAGCATGCTCGATCAATATCAAATGTACGATCAGCACATTCAAGATCCGGAGTTAAAGGAAATCCTACAACGCCAATCGACATTTGTTACACAAGCATACAATACAATTGTACAAGCGTTCCAGACAGGACAAGATCCACAAGTCCCGACACAACAATACGAAATGGAGCAGAACAACAATACCGTCTATGGCATCAAGCCAGGGCAGCCTAAAAAACCAAACGCCTCAATTAATGAGCTTTCTGATCAAGGGCTTTCCGCTTACATGCTAGGACAAACAAAATCCCTAACTTCTCTACTAGCGATGACTGCGGTGGAAATGACCAACCCGGTCTTACGCCGTGTAATCGCCGATACCGTTCCGAACTTTATTGAGCTAAGTTATGAAATATTCCTTTATCAAAACAAGCATGGGTACTACCAAGTACCTCAGCTAAGCCAACAGGATATGAACCAAATGCTAAACAGCTACACAACCGTTCCTCAACAAGGAACTAACTTGCAATAAGAATAGGTGGAACAAAGGCAAAACATTAGCAAAAACGAACTCTTTATTGCCCAACACCACAACGAGCTACTTCTTTAAAAGAGGAGTAGCTTTTTCTATTGCAATATATCATCATCAAACTAACCTGTTGCCTGTGAGCTTAAATGATAGCACATGAATATCGGTTCGGTTGATCGTAATTTCATCTCTTTCTTCAATGAATCCTCAAAACCCTTATCCCATTACTAATTTTTAATACGGTAAATCAGTTCCTCTATTGCTTTTTTAATAATCAAATGATATAATAAGATTTAATTATTTTTGTTCGGTGTAAAGGATAGCATGAGTAATCACTTTTCGTCTTGAGATTCGCTTTGGGCAAGGATAGTAATATAATGTGCGAGAACGCACTAGGAGGCAACATAATGGAACAAGGTATTGTTAAATGGTTTAACGCAGAAAAAGGGTTTGGTTTTATCGAGCGCGAAGGTAATGACGATGTATTCGTACACTTCTCTGCAATCCAAAGTGAAGGGTTTAAATCTTTAGACGAAGGTCAAAAAGTTACTTTTGATGTTGAGCAAGGTGCTCGCGGACCGCAAGCTGCTAGCGTTCAAAAAGCTTAGGTGGAACAAAGAGGCTGAGACAAACGAATAAAGAAACAATTAAAACGAACGATAATTAGTTGAAATTAATTATCGTTCGTTTTTTGATTAGAATCATTCATTTAGCACCTGAAATAAGCGAGACTCCGGCGGGAACAGCATGAGTCCGAAGCTCCACGTGGTAACGTGTTTTTCTTTACCAAGTTAGCTGAGGCCGTGCCCGCTGAAAGCGCGTATAGTTTCACGGTGAGCGATAATACTCCTATGGATAACATGATTATTCGTATTTTGAGCAAAGAAGTTGTGTTTTGTCCCAGCTTTTTTTTGTAGCCTAGGAATTTATAAAATTTTCACGTGTGGATACATGGACGTGTGTTAAGCCACGTCCAGCGCCAGCACCCAGAAACTAGTCTACTTCACGAATCGCCCTAAACTAAGTCATCAGCGGTTCGCAAGCTCACCTTGATTCCTTTTATCACCGCGCTCCAGTCGTTACATTTCTAATCGGGCGCTTGCGCTTTTGTTCTCAAATAAGTTCCTATATACTTGATTTCCTAGAACATCAGTATCTCACGAATATCTTCCTCAGTAATGGATGAGGCTGATTTATTCTGGGGATCAATCATTTCTTCAATCAGATGCTTTTTCTTCGCTTGTAGTTCATTCATTTTTTCCTCAATGGTACCCTTTGAAACTAGCTTAATCACCTGCACGACATTCTCTTGTCCCATGCGGTGAGCGCGGTCAGCAGCTTGCTGTTCTACTGCTGGATTCCACCACATATCATATAATATCACTGTATCAGCACCTGTTAAATTAAGACCCGTTCCCCCTGCTTTCATAGAGATAAGAAAGAAATCACGTTCTCCCATATTAAACCGGCGACATCGGTCCACTCGTTCTTTTGACGGCGTCTCTCCATCTAGATAAAAATAAGGAATCCCTTGATATACTAATTCTTTCCCTATCAGATCTAGCATTTTCGTAAACTGAGAAAAGATCAATACCCTTCTACCGGCAAGACTTGACTCTTTGATCAGCTGTTTAAGCTGCTCTAATTTTGCTGAGGAACCTTTATAGCCTTCAACAAATAATCCTGGATGGCAGCAAATCTGACGGAGCCTTGTTAATCCGGCAAGTATTTTGATACGATTTTTCCGTAATGTATCTCTATCTAAGTGCTTTAAGGTATCCTGCCGCAGCTTCGCTAAGTAAGCTGCATAAAGCCTTTTTTGATCAGGCAACAACTCTATAGATTCTATCGCCTCCATTTTTTCCGGTAGCTCTGCTAACACATCTTTTTTTATTCTACGAAGTAAAAATGGGCGCATTCGTCGGATAATCTGTTTCCTCGTTAGATTGTGAAAGTCCTTCAATCCCTGAAAAAGCACAGGAAAGACGACGTGAAAAATGGACCATAATTCCTCTAGGTTATTTTCCATTGGTGTTCCCGTTAGAGCAAAACGATAATCGGCCTGAAGTTTCTTTACCGCCCTAGCTGTCTGCGTCACTGGATTCTTAAACGCTTGTGCTTCATCAAAAAATATAGTGTGAAAGAGCTGCTTCTCAAACCAATGTATATCTCTGCGTAAAAGCGGATACGAGGTAATCACAACATCCATTCCCATAATCCGTTTACGTTTTTCCACGCGCGTCTTTTGATTGCCATCGATAATAGCTGCTTGGATCTCCGGGGTAAACGTATTCAATTCATGAAGCCAATTATAGGTTAACGAAGATGGACAAATGATTAATACGGGAAGACCACGTTTTCGAATTGTGTTAAGCTCTGACTGTATAAACGTCATACTTTGCATCGTTTTCCCTAGCCCCATATCATCTGCCAAAACCCCACCAAATCCATAGCTGGACAGTGTTTTCATCCAACGAAATCCATACTTTTGATATTCACGTAACACCGACTGTAAACGTGCTGGGATCGGATATTGATTTAGATCAGGATTCTCTATCCTCTTCAAAAACTGCCGGAACGATTCCTCTAAGGTAAAGACTATATCGGAAGCAGCATCCAATAGTTCAAATCCTTTGGTTACTGGTACATGTAGTCCTGCTTCTAGATCATCATCCTGATTTGGAACTGCCTGTAAAAATCGCTGTATTTCTTCAAATTCACTTGTTTCTAACGTGAGTAGAGAACCATCTCGTAACCGATAATACTTTCTTTTTTCTTCAAGCGTCGCTAACAAATCGCGAATATCTTGTTCCGGAAAACCTTCAATTTCAAACTTAAATTCCAGCCAATTCATCCTATCCTTATGTGCCTTCACTTTAATTCTTGGCGGAATAGGGCTCTTTATAACCCGAGCTCGAACCGCTGACGTCGCATAGACGTTGACCAGCTTCTGTAGCTTCGGGAGTTTATGATATAAAAATTCATATTCGAGTGCTTCATTATGCAGGTAGTATCCTTCTTCTGTAACAGCAAATTGACTGTCCTCCATCCATTGGAGGATAGCCTCCTCCTTCTCCCTATCCCTAATAATCATCGTACCCGTTGGAATAGGACGATTCTCTAACGGATTAATCACGATATTTTCATAATGAAACTCGATACTTGCCAATAGTCTATTTTTTACACGATCCAAATACAGCTTGCCACGAAGTGGTGTTTGGGTTAGAACAGATGATAATTTAGCAGACAAATGTAAGGAACCTAATTTTCGTAGTCTAGGAACGACGTTTTCCATAAATACTGCAACCTGTTCAGTAGTGATCAATATATGCTTTGCTTTTGTTGCATGTAGCATTTGCTTAAGCTCTCCCAAATACGTCATATCCTCCCGATCCAAAGGCATGAAACTGCGATCAAACAGAACCATTTGATATATAGTTAGGATTTCTACACGATTAAGCCCGTCTATTTCTAGCAGAAAACCATCGCCAGTATTCGTTTCTTTCACAGAAAATTGGATTGGCAGGGCCTCCCTTTCTATACGCAGACCTACGAATGCTTTTCCATTCATATGAAGTGTTACATCTGATAATCCGGTAAGTAATGGCAGCAATTGTTGCCAAGCAGTCGTAGGAATCGGTAAGAGATCCTCCCTTTGCATGTGTGCGGTACTTACATAGACATTCTCATCCGTCATCACCTGAATCAACTGCTGCAGCACTGCATCTTTATCAATGGTAAAACAATGAAGCTCTGGATCATAAGAAGGTAGAAAATAGGGATTTCCTTCTCCCACAGCCGACAGAAAATCGCGAACATGTTGTATTCGCTCCGCACCTAACTGTATGCCAATACCAATCATGCTCTGCCCTTTGCTATTTGAGATTATTTCACAATTAAAGCCAAGAGAAAGCACCTGTCTATCTTCAAAATGCCGTTGTCTACCACTAGGCCTAGCAGTACGCTGATCAAACATATTGATAAATCCTTCTGCTAGCTGTTGGTTCGAAAGATTCGCCTGCTTCTCCTGCTGTCGATCAGCTATCGCCAGCAAGACAGCGGCAATATGCTGACAATTCTTTGAAAATGAGGCTAACGACGGACAGCTACAGCTTGTATGTACTTCATTTTTATCTGTTCTTTCGATGGATACCTGAAAGTCTTCGTTACCAGTAACTGTTGCCTCACAGTAATTGTCCGTATAGGTGTTTAAGGTCACTTTATTTGCTCGAAAAAAAGAGACTCCTTTTTTCAAGGAGGATGTTCCGCACATTTCTTCTATTTTTTTATGAGTTAGTTTGATATCCACTAGTATCGCCTGCTTCTCTCTAACGTCCATTTATTACTAAGTAAGATTGTATCATATGCAAAGGTTGTTACCTAACGTTCTAATAGTGATAACAGATGAGATATTAACTTACAGCATATTGGTAAAAAAAGGAGTCAGTTGTGAAAGCTACAGGTTGACGGATTGTTCAAGCCGATGACTAAAATTTGACTACATAAAAAAGAGGGTACTCAATATGAAGGAGAATATGGAGAACCAATATTGCATAAGCAAATTTTAGATATAAATTTAAAGGGATAATACTTTAGTGCCATATGTTTTCTGAGTAAAGAAAGTAATATACAATAATTTAAAAATCTATTAATAATAGGCGGATTTAAAATGAAAGTATTTAGAAATCCTGAAAGCGTTCATAAACCGTTAGCACCATATAACCATCAAATAGAAACAACAGGCAATATGAGGTGGCTGACTTTATCCGGTCAACTTGGTATGGACGTTAAGGGGAATGTACCAGAAGATTCCTCAGAACAGTTAAAATTGGCTTTTCAAAATATAAAACTTAATTTACAAGAGGCAAATATGGATGTAAAGGATCTCACTAAACTTGTGTTTTATATTGTTGGAGAAATGGATGCAGGCAAAAGAAGAGAGATGATTGGTGAATTCCTAGGGGAGTATTTACCTTGAACAACAATGGTGTTTGTAGTAGCTTTAGCCGCTCCTCCATTTAAAGTGGATGTTGATGCATGGGCATGTAAAGAAGAATGAAATAAAAGTATAATTAGGCCCAAAAAGGAAAACCTTTTTGGGGAATCGTCAGGATTGTGAATTTACAACAAGACACTTTTCCCATGTTTAACAACATTAAGAAAGTACTAATCCGTCTTAACTATCAATCTATTATTTAATTTGCGACGTATTAATTATCATTTCATATATTCAATGTCTTCAGTAATATTATCAAGGACTTCGTCAGGTTGCTTTGAATAATAAACCCAATACTTGACTTCTTTTGAAAAATCCTCCGTAATTTCTATTGTGAACTTAGTCATTCTTGCTGATTTGCCAAAGATTTTAACATCTTTCACATCGGCGTCCTCTGGTTGAACGATAGTAACAATCGGTGCATCCCCTGCGCTAAGGGAACTTGTTTGAATAGCATCCCAGCTCTTTATCCAAACAAGCTTGTCTTTTTCATTTTTTAAAATCGCTGGACTTAATCCATTTGTAGGATTATACAAAAATACATAAATGTAGTCTTGTTTAAGATCATAATCGACAATATCTTCGGGATTATAGCTATTTGCTTTTATTACTTTTTGAATTTGCTCCTCGAAAGAGAGCGTTTCAGAAGCATTTTCATCTACACCCTCAGATACAACGCTTTCATTTTTGGTATGATCATTACTTTCTTCATTGGAGCAACCAAAAAGGAATAGGATTACAGTAACGGATAACAGTAGCTTCTGCAAACAAACCTCTCCTTTTCTTTTAAGCTTCGTTTACTTATTTAAATTTATTTTCGTATAAAGTGAAACTTCAATCTGCAGGAGTTTTGTTAGCTCCCACGGATTGTTCGTACCTCAAGGGTATGACCGACATTTACGCAGTTGATCCCACACTTATCAACATTAGTTTTATAGTTAATATGATCATACCATACAATAAGTATAACGTTCATGACAATTATCAAATTCTCTTATAGTGTCACCTCTATCTCACCTTCCATCCCCGCTTCTTTATGTCCGGGGATCGTGCAAATATAACGATATGTACCTGGTATAAGCGGGGTAAATGTAGTAACTTGATTCTCACCCGCATCACTATGCAGCTGAATCGAATAATTCGATTCCTGATGATGAGCAGAGGATGTACCCTGTGCTTTCAATCCGATAATTACTAAATGATGCTCCATCGTCCCACGGTTAGCTAAGACAAGATTTATTGTTTCTCCAACTGCTACCGTCGCTCGGTTTGGCAAAAACGTATATTCATCAGCCTCTATCTGTAGATGCTTTTCCTGAAGCTGGCTATAGCTATTGTTATAATCATTGGCTGAATAAGGCATAACCGGACCTAATTGCTGATACGCCATAAAAAATAGGGAACTTATCACAATAAGTGTTAAGGGATGGAGGAACCAGCCACTTGCTTTTGTAGTAGATTCTTGCTTGATTAAATAATAAAGAATGAGCATGGTACCTACAAACAATGCAACTATGATTCGAATCATTGCCTCCTGGTTTTCTGCAGCAATCATATCCCCTAGCATCGCTCCCATCATCCCTCCCATGATACCCGCTAAAGCCCCATCAATTACTGCCATCATGCTTATTGGCATACCAGCCAAATAACCAGTAGCCATTCCTACTAGTATTCCAATCACTGTCGAATCAAACAAATTCCCAGATAGAAAGGCTCCTATGATTACACCAATAGCTAATCCAGCACTCATTCCAAGGGCCATTGCCACCATCATCCCAGACATCACAGCAATCTTATTTCGATAATATATTGTATTCCAGATAATGAAGGTTGAAAGTAAAGCAATAACTAGTATGGTTACAAACATTGAAATTGTCATTTTCCATTCTCCTCGCAAACTTGTCCTATTGCTTCATTATATGAATCGTTAAGCTATTCATTCACTATAAAGTTCAACTAATCGGACATTTACTGGCAGTCGATCCCCGCTTACCAATTTCGATTTCATTTTATTGCTTGAGGTGGGGGCTTACTGCCAGTTATATGCAGGATAATAAATCAATCGTAGTTGTCACAGAAAATTTTGATTTTATGCATCGTTTCTTCACACATTTTTTTTAGACTTTATAGAGTGAAGCTTCAATCAGTGGAAGTTTTATTGATCCCACACTTATCCATATTGATTTCACTTTATTACTTGAAGTGGGGTCTCACTAGCAGTTATATGCGGATAACTAGAAGGAGGAGATACTTTGAGAATCACTCACTTACTTATTGCTATTTTACTGATTAGTTTTTTGTCTGCGTGTTCGCAACAGGGATCAGAAACCAATGCGAATCAAGAAAAAGGGGATACGGCACACGTTAAAGAGGAGAATTTTACCGGAAAGAAAGTAAATGAATTCGATTTGACAGCTATGGAGACCACATGGAAATTAACTGCTGAAAATACAATAAATGCTTGGACCTATAATGACACTGTTCCAGGTGAACAACTACGTGTCAAAGAAGGGGAAGTCGTTAAAGTTAATCTAACGAACGAATTACAGGAGCCGGTTTCTATCCATTGGCATGGCATCCCTGTACCCAATACAGAGGATGGTATTCCAGGGATAACACAGGATGCTGTTTTACCAGGTGAATCTTACACATATGAGTTTGTTGCAAACGATCCCGGAACCTATTGGTACCATTCCCATCAAAATGGCGTAGACCAGCTTGATAAGGGATTGTATGGAACGATCATTGTAGAACCTACAGATCCTAAAGAAGAAGCTGACATAGATCGAGATTATACATTAGTACTCGATGAGTGGGAATCTGGAAATTATCAAGTAGAGAATACAGATAATACAGATCACGATAACATGGACATGAACAATAAGAGCGGAATGATGGATGGAAAAGGAATGGGACATGACATGTCTTCCTATGACATCTTTACTATTAACGGCAGATCCTATGAAAATAGTAAACCACTAAAGGTGAGAAAAGGGGATTTAGTAAAGCTTCGTTTCATAAATGCAGGGTACATGGTTCATCAAATACATATTCCAATAGACTACAAAATTACTCATGTAGATGGACAAAAGGTGAATAAACCGCAATCCGTAAACAAATCGTTGTTTGAAATTGCCCCCGGAGAGCGTATAGACGTTGAATTTACAGCTGATGGCAGTAGTAACTTTACCATTGACCGTCATGGAGAGGCAGAAGCATCACAGGCCATGAAAATAGATGTTGTATATGAGGACAGAAACGTTCAGGATAACAAGCATGAAACAACGACCAATACAGTGGATATTACCCAGCTTGGAAAACAAAGGGAATCCCAATTCTCCATTAATGATAACTTTGATGTAGAATATGAAATGGATTTAGCTACACAGATGAACATGGATGCTGAGATGGGCATGGTTTGGACAATTAATGGGAAGACCTTCCCAGATGTATCTCCTTTAAAAGTAAATAAGGGGGATAAAGTGAAGGTTACCTTAACAAATAATAGTATGGATAAAGCTACGCACCCCATGCATCTTCATGGACACTTTTTTCAAGTTTTAAGTAAGAACGGAGAACCACTTAGCCATTCACCTATTATGAAGGATACGTTAAACGTAAAACCAGGAGAAACTTACGAGGTAGCATTTCTAGCAGATAATCCAGGAAATTGGTTGTTTCACTGTCACGACCTACACCACGCTTCCAATGGAATGGTAAGCATGGTCAACTATAATAACTTTAAAGCATTTTATCAAGACAACGGAAACGTAGATAATCAGCCGGAATAAATTAGCGGCTGAGACAAAACACAACTTCTTTCCTCAAAATACGAATAATCATGTTATCACGCCGCACCGTGAAACTATACGCTCTTTCCGCGAGCACGGCCTCAGCTAACTTGGTAAAGAAAAGCACGTTACCAAGTGGATCTTCGGACTCGTGCTGTTCCCGCCGGAGTCTCGCTTATTTCAGGTACTATATGAATGATTCTAATCAAAATACGAGCGATAATTAATTTCAACTAATTATCGCTCATTTTTATTTGTTTCTCATTCGTTTGTCTCATGATTTAAAAAACGATTCTTTCAGAATGGAATACATATACAAATCATCAAACTTTCCACATGTAAATTCGTAATGTCGCAATAAGCCTTCCCTTATAAATCCCTGTTTTTCCACTAATCGTTGGGACGGACGATTTAGAGGTTCAATTAAAGCCTCAATTCGCTCCAGTTCAAAATGCTTATACCCATAGTCTAGGACAGCTTTTAGTGCTTCTTTAGCAATGCCCTTTCCCCAATACAGCTTACTTAACTCAAATCCTACCTCTGCACGATAATGCTTGGGATGCATGTTCAAAAAAACACAGCTGCCGATAACTGTATCCATATTTTTTAGAGTTATACCCCAGCGAATTCCCGTTCCTTCTTCTCGTATTAACTGATACCAGTTAATTTCCTCCAGAACTTCGGTTGGTGTTTTATATGGCTCCAAGCCCATATGTTTGACCACGTCTTGATCAGATAAGTAGTCAAACATAGCTAGTGCATCTTCATTTGTTACTTCCCTTAAAATAAGCCGTTCCGTTTCAATGATTGGAAATGTATTCATTGCTAATTCTCCTTTTGTAATGGGGGATATCCTTCTCCAGCTCCACCCTTTGCCTTGTATGAATGAATGCTATCTTAATTGTACCTTATGAACTCATTAAAAAGTTGCTAGAATCTTGACAATATGGTTTTAGAACTCATCCCTTACAATGTAAACGCAGAACCTTTAATCTTAACATAGATCAAAGGTTCTGCGTTTACGTTAAATGCTGTCCTGTTATCAGAATCCCAGTATACACAGCCAATATGAATAAGTGGGGATAAACATAGCCCCCTACTGATTGAAGTTTCACTTTATGTGAATGGATGTTCCAGCTTAACTATGCACCTTTTCTTTTTCACCAAGTCCAAGTGTCTGTGCTGTTGATGTATGAACCTCTTGAAGAAGCTCCGGATTTTCTGCTAGTGAGACACCATAAGAAGGAATCATCTCTTTTATTTTTGGCTCCCAGTCTTTTACATGTTGAGAGAAACATTTTTCGATTACCTCAAGCATGACGTGAACCGCAGTAGACGCACCTGGCGAAGCTCCTAGCAATGCAGCTATCGAGCCATCTGCAGAGCTGACAACCTCCGTACCAAATTGAAGTGTTCCTTTGCCATTCTCCGTATCCTTGATCACTTGCACCCGTTGCCCAGCTACTACTAGACCCCAGTCCTCACTCTTAGCATCCGGAATAAATGCCCGTAATTCTTCCATGCGCTTTTCTTTCGAAGATATCACTTGTTCAATCAAATATTTTGTCAAGGAAGCATTTTTCACACCAGCCGCTGACATTGTCACGAGATTATCTGTTTTAACCGAAGCTAACAGGTCTAGCATGGATCCCGTTTTCAAGAACTTCGGTGAAAAGCCTGCGAACGGTCCGAAAAGCAATGATTTTTCATGGTCGATAAATCTTGTATCAAGGTGTGGCATAGACATCGGTGGAGCTCCTACCTTAGCTTTACCATACACTTTTGCATGATGCTGTGCGATCACCTCTTGGTTATTACATACCATGAATAGTCCACTTACAGGGAAGCCACCAATATGCTTCGATTCAGGAATCCCGGTTTTTTGCAGTAAATGCAGACTGCCTCCACCACCGCCGATAAAAAGAAAGTCTGTCGTATGGTACTCGATTTTCCCATTATCGATGTCATGGACTTTTACTTCCCATGTACCGTCACTCAAACGTTGAATGTCCTCAACCGTATGTCTATAGTTCACCTCAACGTCTTGACTTTCTAAGTGATCGAACATTTTACGTGTTATTTCTCCAAAATTGACATCGGTTCCAGAATCAATCTTTGTTGCTGCAATTGGTTCATCCGCTATCCTATCTTTCATCATGAGTGGAATCCACTTCTTAAGCTGTTCCTGATCATCGGAAAACTCCATATCCTGAAACAACGGATGATCTGACATGGTTTTGTAGCGCTTTCTTAAAAATTCTACGTTCTTCTCCCCTTGCACAAAACTCATGTGAGGCAAAGGCATAATAAAATCCTTTGGATTACGTATCAGATTACTGTTTACAAGGTAAGACCAAAATTGTTTTGAAACCTGGAATTGCTCGTTTACTTTAATTGCTTTCGTCATATCTATCGAGCCGTCAGGTTGTTCATGCGTATAGTTCAGCTCGCACAATGCAGCATGCCCCGTACCTGCATTATTCCAAACGTTTGAACTCTCTTCTCCTGCTCTTTCCAGCTTTTCAAACACACGAATGTTCCAATCTGGTACCAATTCTTTCAACAATGATCCTAACGTTGCACTCATGATACCTGCACCAATTAACATAACATCTGTTTTCGTATAGTTTTTGCTCATTCCCATTCATTCTCCCTATTTTCAACAGAAAAGATGTAATCGCTCTTGTTGAATGATACATCAAACAAGACGTATCTCGTTACAAATCTTTCCTAGAAATATTTAACCCACTCTCTAGTTTACCACTATTAAAGAAATATTTAAATTTTATTTGGTAATTATAAGGAGGTAACAAGCGGACTAGAGTGCTAAAACGTTGAAGCTGCACCGACTAGATTCGAAATTCTATTTATTCTATATAACTGGCAGACATACCCCATAAACAGAACCCCTGATTGAAGTTTCACTTTATGATGTTGGTCTGTGTTTCAACCCTGTGATACCCTGCATCATTTTGCATTATTTACGCTTCTTCTATTTGCTTTTGCTTCGCTTCTCTTTTAAGTTTTATCGGCGCATAGATCAAACCTAATATTAATACAAGTCCCATATATCCAATGGTTGGATAGAAAAGAGAGACTAGATCGGTAAACCCGATAAAACTTACGATAAATCCAACGAGTAGGATGATCGTATAAAAGATTTTAAACTTGCTTGTCTCTACTTTCGTAAAGCGAGCAGCAAACGAATAAAACATACTTATCGCTGTATTAAATATCATAGCAAAGATCACAATTGCCATAATTGTACCTAGTATTGGCGAGATATCGTTGACAATCGCAAGCATTGGCATATCCATATCGCCAACCTCCTCGATTTTAGAGAAGATGGCTAGATAACTCAAAATAATAAGTAATCCAAGCACGAAGCCACCAACTAGTCCTCCTAAAGCTGCTGCCCTTCTATCTTTTTCAGCACCACCCATTACTAATGCCATCGATGCACCTACTGCTGTATTGAAGGATGCATAATTCACCCCTGCAATAAACCAATTTGGCAATGTTGTCGGCTGTTGCTTCGCTAAGTCATCCAAGGAACTGAACGACACATCCATCGTTAAAAAGCTATAGACTGAAATCATCACAATAAATAGAATTAAGAAAGGAGTAATCCCACCAATAACAGAAACAACCTTGTCCACATTCATCATCCCAAGTACCAAGACAAGTACTGTCATAAGGATCGTACCTAAAATTGCTGGCAGTCCAAATTGTTGAGCTAAGTTAGAACCCGCCCCAGCCAACATAACCACACCAACACCAAATAGAGTAAAAATAAGAATATAATCAATAACTGTCCCTATCACGCGACCAAAAATGGTCTCCCCACTTATTGTATAAATAACATCCTTGTGTGAATTCGTTTTCATTTTACTGCCGACCCAGACGAGTGCCATCCCAACATACGCAAATAAAGCGGTTGCAATAACTCCCCCAATAATCCCCATCAGGCCGAAGCTAGTAAAGTATTGTAGCACTTCCTGTCCAGAAGCGAAACCTGCACCAACAATCACCCCAATAAAAGCGCTTCCAATTAACAGGATTTTTTTCATTGTATTTCCTCCCATCGTGTTGCATGATTACTATAACATCTTCACTATGAAATCGATTTGTGTATATACTAAAATAATAGAATAAAATTTTGTTTATTTGTTCAAACCATACACGGAGGAATAAGGTCTATGTCCCAACAGAAAGATATACTGAATAGCTTAAAGGAAAAGATAACATCCCTCGATCAGCTTGCAGACCAGATTGCAGATATCTTCGGATGTCCAATTACAATAGAAGATTCCAATCATCATGTCGTATCCTACAGCAAACATAAAGACAATATCGACCAAGTCCGCATTTCCACGATTATCAACCGAAAGGTCCCAGATAAGGTAATAAATGCATTGTGGAAAAAGGGTGTGATGCCAAAATTAATTGACAGTGATAATCCTGTTCGCATTCCCAAAATTAACGAGATTGGTCTTGGCAATCGCGTTGCTATTTCCGTACGCAACCAAAATGAAATATTAGGATTTGTGTGGGCCCACACATCCGACAAAGCCTTTACAGACGAGGATTTAATATTATTCAAAGAAGCGGCTGCTTACGTGAAGAAATTCTTCATCAAAGATCTACAGCGCCATCGCAAGCTGGAAGAAGGATATCGAGACTTCTTTTGGCAGCTGTTGCGTGGAGATTTGCAAGATACGGACGCTATTAAACAACGGGAAAAGAAATACAATATGCACTTGGATGGTAATAAAGCGATTGTCATTATTCGCTTTACAGATGAAATAACCGAACAAATGGAAAAGCATGCCTTTTACTTATCAGAATCGCAGGTCAAGCTACATGTGATTACAAGTCTCTTTGACAATAATGATTTTATTATGCTCGTACATCTAAAGGATGCATTCGATTACAAGCAAACGATGTATGCCTTTATGGACGACTTCATTACACTAATTAGCCAACAACTAGACTTAGCGGACATATTTGCAGCAGCAGGACTAGTTTATCAACCGGCGCAACAGATCCAAAACTCCTACCAACAGGCTAGAGAAGTATTAAAACTACAAGAAAAGCTACCAGATACCATCGCTCCTGTAAAACTCTACGAAGATTTAGGGGTGTACCAATTTATCGAGCAATTAGCAGCTGCACGGAAGATGAATCAATACAAGAACCCATTTATCGAAAAACTACGGGCTTATGACCAAATTCACGGGACTTCCCTTCTAACGACATTAGAAATGTATTTTCACTGTGATAGCAATGTCTATAACACAGCCAAAAGGCTATTTATTCATCCCAATACAATGAATTATCGCTTAAAGCGAATTAAAGAGGTTAGTGGCATTGATTTAAAAGACCCAAACCAAAAAGCAAATTCCTATCTTGATCTAATTATAGAAAGCATACGAAAAGCATGATTTGTGCATTTACACAAATCATGTTTTTTCCTTTTATATTTTTTCATAATGAAACCGTTTTACATAAACGTTATGATACAAGAACAGATTGATTGAGAAGGAGTTGGATAATGATGATTATCGGTGTACCAAAAGAAATTAAAAACAACGAGAACCGTGTTGCTATGACACCCGCTGGGGTGATTCACTTAATAAATGCTGGTCATACCGTCTATATCGAAAAAGACGCAGGTATGGGAAGTAATTTTACAGATGCGGAATACCAAGAAGCTGGAGCAGAGATGATCGCTAACGCTGCAGATGTTTGGGAAAAAGCAGATATGATTATGAAGGTAAAAGAACCACTTGCATCAGAATACAAATACTTCCGCAAAGGACTTATTCTATTCACATACCTTCATTTGGCTGCAGAACCAGAACTAGCCAAAGCATTAGTGGAAACTGGAGTAACTGCCATCGCTTATGAAACCATTACAGCAAACGGCACATTGCCATTGTTGACACCAATGAGCGAAGTAGCTGGACGAATGGCTACACAAATTGGCGCACAATATCTTGAAAAATCGGAAGGCGGAAAAGGCATCCTCCTTGGTGGAATTCCCGGGGTAAAACGCGGAAAAGTAACCGTCATTGGTGGGGGCGTTGTTGGGACAAATGCTGCAAAAATTGCACTTGGCTTTGGTGCAGAAGTAACCATCATCGACTTAAACCCAGTACGTCTTCGTCAACTAGACGATATCTTTGGTTCAAGCATCCAAACATTAATGTCAAATCCGTACAATATCGCAGAAGCGGTGAAAGAATCGGATCTCGTTATCGGTTCTGTGCTCATTCCAGGAAGAAAGGCTCCCAAATTAGTAACAGATAAAATGGTTCAATCCATGCAGCCAGGTTCTGTGATTGTTGACGTTGCCATCGATCAGGGAGGTAACTTTGAAACAGTGGACCACCCGACCACGCATGATGATCCAATCTATGTAAAGCATGATGTTCTCCATTATGCGGTTGCCAACATCCCTGGTTCCGTACCACGTGCGTCCACGGTTGGCTTGACAAACGTAACCGTTCCATATGCTGTACAAATTGCATCGAAGGGCGCTGTGAAAGCGATTCAGGATAATCCAGCAATCCTTTCCGGTGTCAATGTGATGAATGGAAAAGTAACATACGAAGCAGTCGCAGCAGATCTTGGGTACGATTTCGTATCACCGGAAGATGTATTGAAAGACGCATAAGTAAATAGCAGCTATGTGCCCTTCTACCTTGGTATGAAGGGTGCTTTTATTCACATATAACTAACTGCCAGTAAATGTACGATTGGTTCTAGGGCCTTTAGGTCATATCCTTGTCGTACGAACTATCCGTGGGGGGGGATACCCCCCAACTGATTGAAGTTTTACTTTATATTAGGTATGATCGAAAAGTGCGTTGCCTCATTGCAGAAATTCAACATCGGTAGTCACCTAAGGAGAGATGCAAAATGAAGCTTGGAAGTTACCGCGATACATGGGCAGAAGTTTCGTTAGATGCGATTAAGAATAATGTCAGCGCCTTTAGAAATCATATCGGCAAGCAAACCAAACTGATGGCTGTCGTCAAGGCAGATGGCTATGGGCACGGAGCCGTAGAAGTTGCAAATGAAGCCATTGCAGCCGGTGCTGACTATCTCGCTGTCGCCTTATTAGATGAGGCGATTCAGTTGCGGCGAGCAGGAATTGATTTCCCTATTCTCGTACTTGGATATACACACCCAGCTGGTGTGAGAACAGCGATCGAGCTGGATATTACCTTGACAATTTTCACAGAAGAAGCAGCTATGAAAGTGAAGCATGAAGCAGAGGTGCTGCAGAAGCCCGCACGTATTCACTTAAAGATCGAAAGTGGCATGAATCGAATTGGTGTGAACAGTAAAGAAAAAGCCATTCAAGTAGTCGAAGCAGCTACATCCGACTATGTCATACTGGAGGGTGCCTTCACACACTTTGCCGATGCAGATAATACCGATCCAACTTATACAGAGAAGCAATTCCATCAATTTTGTTTGGTTATTTCATTTCTCAAGCAATACCGCCATATTCCAATTATTCACTGCTGTAATACCGCAGCAACCATCGCCTATCCAGCTATGCATCTAGACATGGTACGTGTCGGTATTGGGCTTTATGGTTTATATCCAGAGAAACATCTCAAGGAAAAGATTAACTTGACCCAGGCCATGAGCTTCAAAACCAAGCCTATCCATATCAAGACATTAGCTCGCAATGAATTGATAAGTTATGGACTAACCTTTCAGACTACAAGGGAAAGTAAGATAGCAACCATTCCCGTTGGCTATGCAGATGGCTTTTCGCGCTTACTATCCAATCGTGGCGATGTAACCGTCCACGGAAAACGCGTACCGATCGTCGGCAGAATCTGTATGGATCAATCAATGATTGATATTACCGAGGTTAATAAGAATGTCAGCTTAGAGGATGTGATTACCATTTTTGGTGAGCCTAGCGAAGGCTATGTCGCCATGGAGGAGGTTGCTGATTTAATGGGAACTATTCATTATGAAACAGCCTGTTTAATGGGGAAACGCGTCCCACGTGTTTATGTAAGAGGCGGGAAAGCCATGGAGTTTAGAGGAATGGTTGAAGAAGGAGTTATTACTGGTAGTTGAAAAAAAGCAAAAAGAATACAAATGTGACTTTCTCCGCTTTACGTAAAAGTTCCATTAAGAACGAAAAGCGGATTTTTATATTGTAGAACAAAAGCAGATGGTATAGATGTAACCTATTCCAATTGACTTCTATTATCGCTTCTGCTAGATTATAGGTAATTCATATACGTAACGAAAAGGAATGTTACCTTTAGTGGGCATAACCTGACGAATAAGGAGCACCATTGCTGTGTCCCTTGCATTCGTCAGGTTTTTTTATTGCCGTTATGAAAATATGGAACGTAAAGGAGCAGAGATAATGGAAAATTATACATTTCCAGATGGGTTCTTATGGGGTGGCGCAATTGCAGCAAACCAAGCTGAAGGGGCTTATCAAACAGATAATAAGGGCTTAACCATTGTTGATTTATTGCCGACAGGAGATAGTCGTCGCGCAATCATGAAGGGGGATGTTCCTTCCTTACAACCATTGGCTGGCGAGTTCTATCCGGCTCATGAGGCGATTGATTTTTATCATAATTATAAAGAGGATATTGCTTTATTTGCAGAAATGGGCTTTAAAGCACTACGTGTGTCAATTGCTTGGGCACGGATCTTTCCAACTGGAGAAGATGCAACACCAAATGAAGCAGGATTAGCATTCTATGATTCGTTATTCGACGAGCTACGAAAGCATGATATAGAGCCAGTCGTAACGCTTGCACACTTTGATGTGCCTGTTCACTTAATTGATACGTATGGAAGCTGGCGCTCTCGTGAGCTTGTGAGCCTATTCGAACGCTATGCAAAAACGGTGTTCGAACGTTACCAAGACAAGGTGAAATATTGGATGACCTTTAATGAAATAAACATGCTGCTTCACCTTCCATTCCTCGGTGCTGGACTGGTCTTCGCTGAAGGAGATAATCAAAAACAAATTCAATATCAAGCAGCCCATCATCAATTAGTGGCTAGTGCCTTAGCAGTAAAAGCATGTCATGAAATCATTCCAGATGCACAAATTGGCTGTATGCTAGCAGCAGGGATGTTCTATCCATACAGTTGTAATCCAGAAGATGTAAAGCTGGCGATGGATAAGGATCGTGAATCCTTCTTCTTTATCGATGTACAAGCACGTGGGGAATATCCAGGCTATGCAAACCGCTTCTTCAACGAAAATAACATTCACATTGCGATGGAGCCTGGAGATCTTGAAATCCTCAAGAATCATACAGTCGATTACATCGGATTTAGCTATTATTCCAGTAGAACGATCAGCTCTGACAAAGAAGTGATGAAAAAAGCGACAAGCGGGAACGTATTCGGTTCAGCAGTGAACCCTTATGTATCTAAATCAGAATGGGGCTGGACGATTGACCCAGTTGGATTTCGCATCACCGCAAATCAATTGTATGATCGCTATCAAAAACCGTTGTTCGTAGTAGAAAATGGCTTAGGTGCTATTGACCAAGTAACTGAGGCTGGAACGATTGAAGATGATTACCGTATTGCATATTTACGTAGACACATTGCCGAAATGGCTGAAGCGATCGAAGATGGCGTACCAATTATTGGTTATACAAACTGGGGGCCTATCGATATTGTCAGTGCCTCTTCCGGAGAAATGAAAAAGCGATATGGCTATATTTATGTCGATCGCGACAATGAAGGAAATGGTACTGGTAAGCGAATCAAAAAGAAGAGCTTTGACTGGTATAAACGCGTTATTTCATCTAATGGTCAGCAACTTGATTAGCATTTTAACGAATAAGAACTTTGGTATGCTCTTTCTTTTATGAAAGCGTTGACGTATGAAAAGAAATAGGCTTATAATACTAGTAAGTTATTAATAACTATAGATATGATGATTAGGGTTGTAACTGGTCAGCAGGCAAAACCTAAGTCACCTTTTATAGACCTGTATTAGGTTTATTTCAAAGTGGCTTAGGTTCTTTTACTTTTCACGAACGTTGTATGTGAAGGAAGGATAGCGAATGAAGATTCATAAAGTACTAAATAACAATGTTGTCAGTGCATTTGATGAAGAAGGCATGGAATTGGTTGTCATGGGAAGAGGGCTAGCATTTCAAAAGAAAGCTGGTCAAGAAATCGAAGCGGATAAAATTGAAAAGGTGTTCACCTTAAAGGATCAGCAAACCTTTGATAACTTTAAGCTATTGCTACGAGAAATTCCGGCTGAGCTCATGTCTGAGGTTGAGCTGATCATTAAGGATGCTAAGGAAGCCTTGAATACAGAGCTCAATGAAAAAATTTATTTATCCCTTCCAGACCATATTCATTTTTCTATCGAGCGTTATCAGCAAGGGATTACCATACAAAATGGTATTCTTTGGGAAATTAAGCAGTTGTATAAGGATGAATTTGCGGTTGGAAAAAGAGCAGTAGCACGCATTAATCAACGGTTTGATGTCGAGCTGCCCGAGGATGAGGCAGCGTTTATCGCCATTCATATTATTGAAGCAAATATGAATGAGGACACAGAAAATACGTTTAACACGACGAAGTTTATTCAACAGATTATCAATATCGTCAAATATCATTTTAATGTGGAGTTCAATGAAGATTCGTTGAACTACGGACGCTTTATTACACACCTCAAATATTTTGCCCAACGTGTATTTAATGGTTCTCATTATAAAAATGATGATGATTACTTATATATCATGATTAAGCAAAAGCATAAAGAAGCATCCAAATGCACCGAGAAGATTAAAAGCTATATTAAAAGGCAATATAATCACGAGCTGACAAATGAAGAAATGCTTTATTTAACGATTCATATCGAACGTGTCGTGAACCGTTAAAATCCAGATGGATAGCCCTGTCATCATGAAATATCTTAACAAATAAATCATAAAAGCGATTAGGATTGTTACTGATTAAGCAGGCAAAACCTAAGTCATGGAAGAGGAACACGAGTATGTTCTAGCTCTTCTATTGGCTTAGGTTTTTTTCATACTCTTTTCGCTCAAACGCCTAGAGGAGGTTTACTATGGATAACCAAGCATTAGCTAAAGAAATTATACATCATGTGGGCGGCGAGGATAATGTACAATCACTTGTTCATTGTGCTACGCGTCTACGCTTTACCTTACAGGATCCTTCGAAGCCTAATAAGGACAAATTAGAAAATACAGAGGGTATTATTACAGTGAAGGAGAGCGGTGGACAATTCCAAGTGGTTATCGGAAACACCGTGCCCGAAGTGTACCAAGCAATTGGTGCGATTTCTAATATTCTAGAAGATGATAAAAAAACGACAGATGCTTCCACTAATGAATCAAAGGGGAATATTGTCGGACGTGTCGTAGATGTCATTTCTAGTATTTTTGCACCATTGTTAGGCGTAATGGCTGGAGCAGGTATTTTGAAGGGGCTACTATTAATTGCTGATAACCTAAATTGGTTAGACCCAGCCGGAAGCACCTACACGATTTTATATGCAGCTTCAGATAGCTTATTTTATTTCCTACCACTACTATTAGCGGTAACCACCGCACGTAAATTTGGTGCGAATGTTTTTACCGCATTGACAGTAGCTGGCGCACTTGTCTATCCAACCATTGTAGAATTAGAAGCACAGGATGCTGCTATCGATTTCTTCGGCATTCCTGTCGTGATGATGCCTTATTCATCAACGGTTATACCGATTATTCTATCTGTAATTATGATGAGTTATGTAGAAAAGCTCTCGAATCGCTATATTCACCAAAGCGTGAAAAACTTTTTAACACCGTTAATCTCTTTAGTCGTAATGGTGCCAATTACCTTAATTGTCTTCGGACCAATCGGTGTATCGATTGGTAATGGGATTGCCGACGCACTACTTGCTGGATTTAATTTTAGCCCATTACTTGCAGGAGCAGCATTAGGGGCTGGCTGGCAACTATTCGTTATCTTTGGGGTGCACTGGGGACTTGTTCCTGTCTTTATCAATAACATCGCTGTTTACGGACAGGATGGAATTAAACCAGCAGCTACCGCTTCGGTATTCGCTCAAACTGGAGCAGCCTTTGGGGTATTCTTAAAAACGAAAAACAAAAAATTAAAAGCACTTTCCGGTTCAGCCACGGTTACCGCATTATTCGGGATTACCGAGCCTGCGGTTTACGGAGTAACCTTACGATTGAAGAAACCCTTTATCGCCGGCATTATCGGTGGGGCCGTTGGTGGGGCAATTATCGGATACGGTGGTACACAAGCATTTGCCTCCGGTGCACCAGGGTTATTAACCCTACCGATCTTCTACGGGCCAGGTGGCGAAGGATTTTTCGCCTTAATTCTTGGAATTACCGCTTCCTTCATAATCTCTGCCGTGCTAACCTATATGCTAGGCTTTGATGATCCAGTGGAAGAAACTGTTGAGGAAGCAAACACAGCTATAAAAGACGATAATATAGAATCGGTAGATGAGCAAATTTTTAGCCCATTGGAAGGAGAGGCAATTGCATTGACCAATGTAGCTGATCCTACCTTCGCTTCAGAGGCAATGGGTCAAGGGATTGCGATTAAGCCTCAGACAGGTCGGGTTGTTTCTCCAGTTAATGGAACCATCTCCGTTGCCTTTAAAACCAAGCATGCGATTGGTATCGTTTCGGAGAATGGTGCTGAACTATTGATCCACGTTGGTATAGATACCGTACAGTTAGATGGGCAGTACTTCACTTCTCACATCCAACAGGGAGATGTAGTGAACATTGGTGATGTTTTAGTAGCATTTGATATAAATAAAATCAAGGAGGCCGGTTATGATGTAACAACTCCAATCATTGTCACCAACTCGAACCAATACAGTACGGTCGATGCTACAGCTGAAAATCAAGTAAAAGAAAAAGATTCGATCCTGACACTTGTTGCAAAGGACTAAACAAATAAAACCCTCTATTGTAATGAACTAACCTAGTAATATGAGACAAGAAAACGCACCTATACTGCCTTTGCCCTGAATGGAACAGGGGGAAGGCAGTTTAGTTTTGAAAAAGGCCGTATATAGTTGTATATCGTACAGTACAATTCTATTTTTTCTAGTACAATAGTATTTGTAAGACACACCCTTTGGAAGGATACAATGATGGTATTATCAAAGCAACTCCCTTTCCGGGACATGCTTACGTAGTATAATCAGGTTGAATCTCCAGTAACTGGAGAACGTAAAATAAGATATTGGAGGTGAGTCATGTGCATGCAAACAGCGGCATGGATTTTCAGAAGGTTTTAGATTCTAAAGCTGTGACGGATACGTTTTCCATTGGGCAAGTGGCGAAAATGATTGGAACTAAGGTCAGAACCGTCCGTTATTACGATGAAATTGGGTTAATAAAGCCTACGAGTCATACGGATGGTGGACATCGATTATATACGGCAGAAGATATATGGCGTTTAGAGTTAACGATTACCTTGCGCTATCTTGATTTTAGTATTGATGAAATAAGCCAGCTCATTTCTGGGGAATTGCCGGTTGAAAAGGCACTCGATTGGCAGATCGAATCGCTTTCGACACAGGCTAGCGCACTCACCAATATGATTGAGATTTTACGTCAGGCGAAGCAGCACCAAGGGGATTCACTGCGTTATGTTTACGACCTCGTTCATGAAAAAGAATTAACTATCGAGAAACGAAAACAGTTCATTTCTGAGAAGGTGGAAACCTTGAACATTTTTGCAGAGATTCCTTCAGAATGGAAGGAGCCAATGTTATATTTTTTCAATAAATATATTGTCAATCAAGCGAGGGTAACAGCAAAACAAACAGCCGCTTGGAATGAGCTTCAGGAGCTGATAAACGATCCCCAATTTATCAAGGAACTGAATAATATTGAGTTTTTCTTCTTACATACAGGTTATAAACCTCGTTACAGTGTAGCCACATGGATGAAAAAGCTTGAGAATATACAATATCGATTGAATCATGCGGTGGATAAAAAACATGCTGCCGACAGTCCTTATGTACAGGCCATTGTCGAGGATATGATTATGCTTTATGTCAATACAGAGCAAGCATTTAATAAGGAAGATTTTATCCGTTCTTTTGCAGAATATGTTCAGCAAACGAGGGCGCCACTGCTCGAACGCTGCAATACACTATGTTCCATTATAAGTCCTTCATTTCATTTGCTTGCAAAAGGTAATCTCGTACTTTATCAGAGCTTACAGCTAAAGCTAGAGCAACTGTCAGATCAATCATGCGAACAGCCTGAAGGCTAACGTCCCCTGGCTGTTCACCTGTACCATTTAGCCTTTTTCCAGCTCAAACGCCTGGTGTTCACCCATATTTTGCTCCAATAGCTTAAATGGCTGCTGCTTTAAATAATGATCGAAGAAATCCTGCGTGTAATCGTTAATGAGCCGATGAGCCTTTCGGGCATCAACCCCCTCCAGTTTTTCATATATTGGTGAAAACAGATATAAA
Organism: Virgibacillus sp. AGTR; assembly: GCF_016919725.2. Lineage (GTDB taxonomy): Bacteria > Bacillota > Bacilli > Bacillales > Amphibacillaceae > Virgibacillus > Virgibacillus salarius. Next base: position 8,244 of record NZ_JAJERH010000007.1, on the reverse strand, counting down.
TCAGAGAAGCCCATATGCTTCATGTCTTTTATTTTCATCCAGTAATTTCCACCTACAGCCACATGTTTATACCGCGGTAACGTTTCCTCTATAATTTGGACAGACACTGTATCTGCGGTGTTTTTCACCTCTATGGAGTCATCGGCACTCATCATCATAAAGGGCTTTTTCATCCCTTCTGCTGGAATCCGTTGTTTTCCATATAAAATGCCATATTAATTGCAGCCTTTATTCTAGAATCCGACATTAGCATCTGTGCACTTGTCGCCCCTCCAAAAGAGTGGCCAAACATCCCTACATTGCTCATATCCATGCGACCCGTAAAACGACGATCCGGATCATTATTGGCTAGCTTCTCTACTTGATCCAGCACAAACTTGGCATCTGCTACCCAGCCTTCATTCGCTTTATCCAAGTAAGCGATTGATTCGGTATCTTGTGGCACAAAGTTTGCAACACGACCATCAGCAAAAACAGATGCTGTACTACTGTACGTATGATCTATGCCCACCACTATATATCCATGACTCACTAAATGCTCGATCTGAAAAGTATTCTGATTCTTATGCCCACTAAATCCATGCGAGAAAATAAGAACCGGATAAGATGGCTCCCGATTGGAAATCGCCGCGTTCTCAATGGCATGTGTTTTAACATAAGCGAACGTCGTAAACAACAGTTTCGGCATATTCAGAAGCTTACTATACCCCTCCACAAACACATCTGGGTTAGAAAAATAGAGCTCTGTTTCTCCTTCTGCTTGAGCATCTGCAGGATACCAGATCTGCACCATTAACTCTCGCTTGTCACCCGGATCTGGCGTGAAGGTTTCATCCCGCGCCTGATCCTTCCAGTCGTAGGTAACGGTGCCGATTTTGTACGGACCTGTCGGCTCCTCAAAGGTGAAGACCGGAAGTATAAGCGGCAGCGCAACGGCCACGGAAGAATAGATTACAGCTAACGTTATCAGTGCTATTCGTTTTACGCGGGATGCTTTTGTCACCACTCGCTCAGCAGACTGTTCGGATTTGAACAGCAATCTACCGGCTACAGCCACTAACGGAACTACTGTCATAACATAAGCCGGAATCATCTGCCAGCGCCAGCCTTCAATAACTCCATGTATCAGTATTAGAATGGCGGAAACACCGAAACCAATAAGCAACCAAGGCACAGGCTTTTTCTTGGCAACTAGAATCCAACCGATCAGCAAAAGGTTGAAGACAATAACGACTATCTCAAAAAATCTCATATGCATAGAACCTCCTCGTTTACGTTAGCTTCTAGCTTCAAATGCTAGCTGCTTGCTAATATAAACAATACATTATCCAGTAGGTGGAGATTCAAGGACTATTTTATTCATTCAATCACTGCAACTTAACGGAAAGGCGAAGTTGGTGAATGGCGAATTTCTTCTCTAGATATTCTGTACGAGGCTCTTTAAGGAAGTATTGACTTTATTTTTTAATGATTGCTTAAAAGAAGTACATGGTATAGGCGTTAATAATATAGGTGACCTCTGAGCGGGCAGTGGATACATTGCTTTCCTTACTCATGATTAAGTTTAAAGTTAGGATATGTTCAGATTAATTTGTGATTCATTATAATCATATCCTTTAATAGCCCTTTGCGTAAGTCACTCCAATTATATTAATCTTAAGTCTTCTTTTAGAATAATTACTTTCATTCTTGTTTTTGTCGCCTTTGAAAGCGAGTAACTTTTTCACGATTTCCGCATATTCTCATTGAACACCATTTTCGCCTTCCACGAGTATCGATAAACAATAAAACGCAACTTGGATTCGCACAACGATGTATAGAGGATAATTTATTGCTTGTATAAAGTTTAATAGCATCCAGTGCTACTAGCGAAATTAAAACATTAGATGGTTGTCCAATGGGGACAGGTATTAACTCATTATTTTCTACCTTATAAGTGAATGGTGCCTTTTCAATAACTGTTTCCAGATAATTAATCCACCCTTCAGAAAGATCTTCTCCATCGGCTAAACTTTCATATCCCTTACGCAAAAATGAGCGAATCTCTCTTAAGATTGGTAAGACCTGACTAGACCACTCTTGTACATTATCTGAAATTTGTTTAGTTAGAAGAATATTCTCCTCTAGTAAAGTATTCACCCAATTAATTACATCTTCTGATTTTGTCAACAAATCATATCGGGTTCCATTCCGAACCACTTCTGTATTTACCAAATCCAAAGATAGATAACCAGAAATTAGTGGGAAGTTACTTTCACTAACCATTATAATCCCTCATTTCTATAATTATTTTAATATTAACCTATTGTAGCATACTTGACAGGTTAATTATAATTGTATATTGTATTAACCATTAAAACCGAAATTTAATGGTTAATACATTTATAGGAGGAGATTTTTTGCAACATTCTTTTATGGGTAATCGAGTTATTCTGATTACATTTATCACACTTATGGGAGCATTTGGTCTAAACCTGACAGCAGGGCAATTTTTTGCTCCACTGAATAACACCTACGGATGGGACTTAACAACACTTAGTTTAGCAGTGTCTCTCAATATGATAACTTGGGGAATTTTCCAACCGATTATGGGAAAATTGATTGATAGGTTTGGTCCTAAGTCAGTAATTGCTAGTAGTGCAGCGTTAATGGGAATTGCATTTTTGTTATCCGCAACAATCACTGAAGTATGGCAATTCTTTATTTATTATGGGGTTTTTACCGCAATTGGTTTTGCAGGCTGTGGTTCTATGGCCAACTCAGTATTAGTATCAAGATGGTTTGTGAAGAAACGGGCTAAAATGCTTTCAAGAAGTTCAATGGGAATGAACATTGGTCAACTTTTACTATTACCTTTAACTGGTTATCTAATTGCTAACACTGGTTTCCGCTCTGCATTTGTGGTACTTGGAATGATTATTCTGGTTGTTGTCGTGCCTTTAGTTTTATTTGCAGTTAAAAATAATCCAGAAGATGTTGGTCAATTGCCAGATGGAGATTCTACGGCAATATTTTCACCACCTCAGAGTGCAAAATTGTCAGAGGCATTAAGAAGTGGTCAGTTTTGGATTGCAAGCCTAGGATTTGCTTCTTGTGGTTTTACACTATACTTAGTAACCATGCATCTTCCAAATTTCGCAGTTGATCTAGGGGGGGATACCTCACTTGGGGGGCAATTACTTGGTATTGCTGCTTTTGCGAGTGCAGTTTCAATGTTTGTAACAGGACAATTAACTCGTAATTTTGGAAAGAAAAATTTGTTGATTATGCTTTATATTATTCGCCTGATAGCATTTATTTGGCTAGCAATATCACCGGGGATATGGCAGTTATATGTATTTTCAATTGTTTATGGAGTTTCATCAATGCCAATCATTCCACTAGTTACGGGGATTATTGGTGATCGATTTGGTAAAAATGCAATGGGAAGTATTCTAGGGTTTAGTTGGCTTCTTCACCAAATATTTGCTGCATTAGGTGTATTCCTTGGTGGGTACCTTCGAACAATAAGTGGAGATTACTCTTATGCATTTGGAATGGGTGGCTTAATATTAGCAATCGGTGCAGTAATTACATTTTTTATGCATCCAGAATAATCATATTATAGTTAAGCTCTTATAAACTATGAAATATAGCAAATTGACAAGATTAAAGATAATATAGTAGCATGTTACTATATTGATGTAGTAATTAATTATAATGTAAAATGCAATTTAATACGAGGTGTATAAATTGAATGATTTCCAAAGTCTATCTGAAACGGAAATGAAAATAATGAAAGAAATTTGGAAAATAAATCGTCCCTTTAAATCGAATGAATTATTGGAAGTTTTTCTAGTAAAAGAAGGTAAAAAATGGAAAGGGCAAACAATCGCAACCTTTCTTTCTAGGTTAGAAGATAAAGGGATGCTTGCTGTAAAGAGAGAAGGACGGTCAAATGTTTATAGCCCAAGATTATCGTTTGAAATGTACGAAAAAAAGAAAGCACAGGGTTTTTTAAATACGATGTATAAAGGATCTGTGAAAAATTTTTTAGCGACACTTTATGATGACGATATTAATTCTGAAGAATTGGATGAAATCAAAAAATGGTTTGATGATAAGTAGGTTTGATAATGGTGGAATATCTAACTATAATTATTGGTCTATCTATAGCAGGAAGCAGTGTATTGTTATTTTCACTATTTATAACATATCTTTCTAAAAGGACTCTTTCATCAAAGTGGTATTATCGGAATAGAAAATTATCTTTATTCTTTTTTCTTGTTCCAGTCTTTCTAGTGTCAGATTTATTATCGGTAATTAACAGCGAAGATGTGACTACTCAATATATAGAACAATCTATTATTTTTCAACCTGTCTTATCTTTAACAACGGCTTTTTTTCAAGTCGTTGTTGTAGTTTGGGTTATTGGCGTAACGATTAGTAGTTTAAGATTTATATATATATTTATGCGATTCACGAAAAAACTTAAAGCGAGTTGCTTTTCTGTTCCAAAAGAAAATATTGTATACGATGTTCTACGCAAACAGATGGAGAATATGAATCTAAACTCTCCTGTCGAAATCGTATTTTGTCGTTTAAATATCAGTCCCATAATTATTGGTGTTTTTAAGCCTACTATTGTATTACCGATGCATGATATTCTACCAGATGAGTTAGAAATGATAATTAAGCATGAATTAATACATTATAAGCGAAAAGATTTATGGGTAAAGAGAGCTGCGTTGCTCGCAACCATACTCCATTGGTATAACCCATTTGTTTATATATTACAAAAAGAAATCAATAAATGGAGTGAACTTTCCTGCGATGAAGATGTCGTGATAAAAATGTCTCACAGAGAGAGAAAAAAATATGGTGAAACCATTTTAAATATGATCTACCGTTCCAATCAAGAGACAAACCCATATCTTTTGGGTACTTTTTTTGCGACAGGTCAAGTCAATTTAAGAAAAAGATTATTGAGAATATTAGAAGCAAAAAAGGTTAGTAAATCTATTGTATTCCTATCCTTCATAATATTTATAGCTATCGGAAGCGGTAGTGTTGTAAGTGCTAACTTAATTCACAAAAATATAAATAGAGTATCAGAAGTGGTGCTTTTTAAAGCTGGTATTGACAAGTCAACAGAAGAACAAGAAGAAGGGAGTAATTATGAAATAAATTCAGTCAAGAAATCTGATGAATCTAAATTCTCGAGAGAAGATTGGGAAGAAATTCTTAAACAAGTTGAAAATGGTGAAATAGTTTTAGAAGACGAATGAATAGAATAAAGTAAAACATCATTAATTATAATAAATCACTTATACGAGAAATCATATTCTTTAATACTCAAAGAAAGCGGCTTATACATGCATTGCATAAGTCGCCTTCTTTTTAGTATTATCTATCTACCAGCAACATTTGCTCACAAAGGGTTGAAGTTTTATCTTTTCTTTTTTTTTCTTTTTTTAGTTAACAAATAACGAAATAGGAAAAAAACTATTAAAGCCCCTACCCCTACAAATATTATTTGAGAAAAGAACGTATTGAGTTCAAAACCACCCATAAAAATAACTCCTTTTATTTTGAAGATTTAGAGCTAGAAGTCCATTTCACTTTTGAATTAGTAGCACTTGTGATTTTTAAAGTAGTTGTTAAATCAAAAGAATCGCTAAACCCGATTGGTTGACCTCCAATAACTATCCCATTTACTTTAGTAAATGAACCTCGACTTTTTACTGTTTTCTTATTATTAATGACTTTTTTCAAAGAGTCAACTACTATGGTTGTTGGTGCATTTGCTTTTGTGCCAGCTTTAGTAACGTCAGTTATCTTAATAGAACCTTTGTTGACTGTGTAACTAGTATTTATTTTAGCTCTGGCCGCTAAATAAACTCCCCAAAAGTCAACTTTATAACTTGTTTTCCATTTTGAACCTGGTTTTCCACTATGACTAGCAAATGTTGAAACAGAATCTGAGTTATTTTCACTAACAGTAGCAGTTTCGGCAACTACAAGGGTGCACCGACTGGCCTCAAAAGTGTAGCAGGGGGATTCTTCACGACAAAAAGACTTCGTTTTTTTCTCCGTCATAAACCATTCTCTTTATTTAGGCTAAATCCTTGGCCACTTATCCTTACTTTATACTATATAATGAGTTTATTCCCCTAAATATTTCTTATTCCCTAATTTCTACCCAAAAATAGAACTTAGGAGGGGTTTTATGCAAGATACATTAGTTCTTATCATAATTATAATGATACCTAATCAAAAAGAGTAACTTTTAAGTTACTCTTTTTGGTCAATCATACTCCTATTATCTCTTTTAATCAGTCTTCTAAACAAATAAATTAATCCAGCCAAAACTGAAAATGTAATAATAGATCCAATAATCCCAAAACTACTTAACATGATTATCCTCCCACTATTTTATTTTGGAGTAACTGTAAAAGTACCGCCAGAATGCTTAACAGTAGCAGTAGCCCATGTTGAAGCATATGCAACAACTGCAGTGTATCTCTTAGTTCCAGTCAATGTACTATTTTTTCCAGAAGTAGATAAAGTTCCAGAATATACTTTACCAACTCCTCCACTTCCTATTAAACCATAAGCAGTATGATGAACTGTTGTTTTTACAGACTTTACTTTACTAGCACCTTTTGTTGTACTAGTTTTTAGGTTAGAAGCTCCAAAGCTTTGATTAATAACATTTTGAATGTCATCTTTAATTGTACCACTTACTTTAACGGTTACGCCATTTTGACTCTTAGATCCAGAAAATTTTCTTTGATTTAAACGGAGTTATTTCCCAAGAATCAACTGGTTTTGCATACATTTCAATAAAAGCTTGGTCTTTTAGTGAAAATTCCTCCCCAATATCATATTCTTGATCAATTTTTATAAAGTTTTCATATATTTCTTCTTGAGTTAAATTAGACATTTCCTTTTTATATTTTTCTTTCTCTGAGGACTCAATCAATCCCATCAATTCTTTATAATCTTTCTCCATTGTATTTTCCGATGTTAAATCAGATGCGAATACGCTTAAAGGCGATACTAGGCTTAATAATAAACCAATAATTAAAAATGAATTGAGTGATTTTTTCAAAATTAAAACCCCCCTGTACATAAATATAAATAAAATTACGGGAATCTTTAAACCTATGATTTTCTTTTTCCAAATCAGCATTCGTTTAAAGTTTCCTTATTAACTATCCTCCTTTTACTAGTTATCAACATTCATTTTGTAATTAAAAAGACGTGCAATTACAAAAATAAATTATGAACTACAATTATGTAGTACAATTATCACTATACCATCGTAGTGATTCATTGTAAATATTAACTATCCGAAAAGAATGAATTTAGCGTAGGTTAAAACGAATATATTTTTAAAAGATGCTAATAAATCGTTAATAAATTAATTCTAAATTTAAAGACTGTCTAGATTATTTATTAAAACTACACCATACTTTTTTAAAGCATATTTAAATTAAGCTAAATGAATATATTTTTACTACATGCATGTAGTAAAAAGTAAATATAGCTATTATAATAGAATAATCACAGTTAATTATTCATAGGTTATATCTTTAAATTACTAGTGATAGGTAAAACGTAATGCTTAAAAAGGAGCTGTAACAATGGTTAAGAAGTATTTTGTAATGGTGTTTAGTCTGTTTTTTATGTTTTTATTTCATGTGGGTACTGCAAGTGCAGAGGAAAGTTCAATTTCGAATATGGATTCAGAAGATTTTGTTGCTGAACTTGTGTATGAAAAGGATCAATCTACTGAAGAAGAATCTATTGACAAAATATCACCATTTTTAAATTTTACGGTTAGACATTCTTCTCTTGGTATAAATAAACATGTTAAATCTAAAAACAAGTATAAAATGTCAAAAAATCAAAAAGTAAAGGTTGGTGTAATTACATGGAAGCCCTCATCACAAAAAATACAATTGGGATTTATTAATGCTAGTAATGGTAAACAATATTGGACAAAAAGTTATGGTGGTGGGAGGAAAACAAGTGGTAGTTTTATACTAAGTGGACCTAGTGGTACATATTATATTGCCATCCGTACTCCATCTACAAATACTAGAAGTATTAATGTAAAAGGAAGTTTTGACTTTTAATACTTAATATGAATTTGCTCCAGAATATAATAGTTGATGAATTAAATTTATCCGGTGACTTTTTAATTTTTACTCTATTAATATCAGTAGTTTTAACAATAATTTCTTTGTTTTTATCATT
>NZ_JAJERH010000069.1 GCF_016919725.2 Virgibacillus sp. AGTR | reverse complement strand
CAAACATTTCAAAATAACTACTTGGCTTAACGCAGTCATTGCACTGATTTTATACTTTCTTAACTTAGAACAAAAGCGGAAGCTCCCGATAGAAATGTAGCAACTGGAGCGCATCAACGGAGATAAAGGAATCAAGGAGTGCTTGCGAGTCGATGATGACTTATCGTAGGAATTCGTGAAGTCGCCTCGTTTCTGGGCGCGACTCAAAGCGCCCATATTTATCAACATGTAATTTTCTAAACTATAAAAAAACTCTCCTTCAGATAAAGGGGAGTCTCACTTTGTTCTGTATATCCGCATCCCCGGCAAATAAGCCAGAGACTGCTTGCATTTTAAGCTAAAGATACTACCTTATGGTAACATCCATATATTCATCATGATTCAGCTATTTTTGCACCAAATGGACTTGGGTTTAGTGACAGTGGTTTTATTCCTGCTTTTTCCCACATCTCCATTAGTTGCTGCGCTTGTTCTTGTGAGGGCATAAAAGCAATTCCACAATCGCCCCCCCCTGCGCCGGAAGGTTTACCAGCACCTCCACAAGCTTCTGCCAAGTCACATAGTTTAGAAAGAAGAGGTGTTTCAATAGCTATTTTTGCATGTTGTCCAACCGTTGCCAACGCGTGTCGATTTTGCTTAACACCATCGAACAGGGATTCTACATTATTCTGCTTCATTCCGGTTAAAATCTTCGAAACCGCCTTTTCACTTTCCGAGAGAAAATGGTTAAATTGTGTCAAATTATCCGATTTCAATTGTAAAATCTTATCGACAAGTTTCGGTGTGGATGCAGGGCTACCTGTCCAACCAATACACATATAGACATTTTTCGGCAATTGAACCGGCTCTAACGAAAAATATATCCAGTCACATTGCAAAAGTTCAGTTAGAGATTTAGCATCTTTATGAGCTTTTCTTAACCATTCTGCTTGAAAAGAGGAATATTCAAGAAAACCTCCATATGAAGATGCCGCTACATCAGCACCCGATCCATTTCCTTGTGTAATAACATGTGAGATCGATGCAAGTTTGAATATTAGTTCAGCAGTAGGGTCAAATGGGAGGAATTGTTTTAAAATAGCAGCAATAACTGAGGTTACTACAGCAGCACTAGAGCCTAGCCCATATTTTACACCAGATTCATCATCTAGCTCACTATTGATAGTTAGTTGAAAAGGTGCTGGTGAAATTTGTTTTTCATTCAAATAAGTGATGGCAATTGTCATAGCTTCTTCTACAAAACGGGTTCGCGGATCATCAGAGGCAATGACAGCTTTCCCATCGCTATATTTCCATGATAGATTCGTTAATTGAAAATCCATTAAACTAATCTTGTTAGTATCCTTTAGCTGGATTGTCGTAAATACATAACGATCAACAGCCATTACAACCAAATGGTTATTTGGTTGTAATACGGCAAACTCTCCAGCCATCATTAATTTTCCTGGTACTTTTATAGTCATTGATGTTTGTGACAAATCGTTCAACCCCTACAAATAGGTTACTCCTTGACCCGGTTTACTTAATCGTATATCTGATACACCAGGTAAATTTATAAGTGTCTGTTCGACATTTTTTTCATGCTCAGGTAAATAGAGAACTTTAACATTTGGTCCTGCATCAATTGTAAAATAAGCTGGAATACCTTGAGCACGCATTTCTTGAATTGTTTGCATGACGGCTAGTGTAGTATCATGCCAGTAAGTAAATGGCGGATTAGCACCTAAAGTTGTTGCATGCATTTTCAAGCAATTCGCTTCAGCAATTTCCCCGACTTTTTGAAAATCACGATCTTGAATGCCATGTTTAATCTGTGTTAAATCATTTGGGATACTATCAATCCACCCTTGGAAAAATGGCGACGTCTCTACCGTCCGCTTCATACCTGTACGACTTGACACCTTTTTCTTGGTAGATGATAACACTACCGCGGCGACTCGGATATCCCAATGGTCAGCTGGTGCGATCGGTACAGCATATGAATCTGAACCGTCTTCTTTCGTTCCCATTTCCCATTCCGCAAAGCCTCCATATATAGAACGACAAGCAGATCCAGAGCCCTGACGTGTTAATTGAGAAAGCTCTTGATTGGTTAAATTCAATCCAATTGCTTTCGTACCAGCAGCAGCCAATGCAGCAAAACCAGATGCTGATGAAGCAAAGCCTGCCGCAGTCGGAACATCGTTTACCGATTCAACATCTGCATAAATGTGCTTCCCTGCCATTTTTCTTATCAGTTCAAGAAATGCTGTAACACGATTATACTGATCACCCGCTATCAGTTGGTTATCTAATTTAAATCGATCTTCAGAAAGAGAATCATCAAACGCTACGGTTGTTGTTGTATAAAAGCCGTCTAAGGTAAGTGATAGGCTATTATTTGTTGGTAGTATAATGGATTCATTTCGCTTTCCCCAGTATTTAATTAAGGCAATATTTGTATGTGCCTTAGCAGTTGCTTTCATGCATGAGTCTCCTTCTATGCTATTATTTGTCCTTATTTCCTTTTAGAACAAATGGCCAAACAGCATGAGCGCCAAATTTTCTTAATTTATCAGCGAGCTGTCTGGAGTGTACCTCATTTTGGGCAAGAGCAATAATGCAACCTCCATTACCGCCACCTGTTAGTTTCGCACCTAATGCTCCTTCTTTTCGGGCAAAATTAATTAAGCGGTTTAAGCCAGCATCACTTACTCCTAACGCCTCTAGTTCTTTTTGAGCTTCATTTAACATATGTCCCAAAATATGTTTACCCTTTTTTTCCAACGCTTGCTTTGCATGATGTGTTAATTTACCAATGCGCTCCAATTTACGATGAATTTTCTTTGGAGCCATCTTTACTAGATGAGCAACGGATTCAACAGCCAAACGAGTATCGCCGATCCGTCCGGAATCCGCGACTACAAAATGAAAATCATCACTTAGTTCTATAAAGTCAATAGGATGCTCTTTTTCATACCAAACAGGGGATTGGGATGTAATTGTCAACGTGTCAATACCACTTGGAGCACCGTGTGCAAAGGTTTCTGCTATATTAGCCAATCGTAATAAATCCTCATCCGTATAGTCCTCATTAAAATAAGCAAATAATGAACGGACTACCGAAATAGCCACTGAAGCACTTGACCCAAGTCCTTTTCCAGGTGGAATAGAGGATTTAATGCGAATTAACAAGTCCTGACAAGGCATATTTAAATACTCTAAGGTTCCTTGAATACATTGCACAATACCATGTAATGATTCTGGTGCCAACGTAAGTGGACCATGGTAGAAAGTAGTATCAATTTTCACTGTACCTGGTACTTGTTCCACAACGGACTCTACACCTACTAATGGAAACGGAATAGCAATGGCAGGTTGTCCGTGTACAACTGCATGCTCTCCGATTAAAATTAGTTTACTATGAGCTATTCCAATAGCTGTTTTTTCTGTTGTTGTTGCCTTTTCTGCACTCATTTTGTATATTCTTCCACCAATTCTTTAGCTTTTCCGACACGGATTTCCTTCATTTCTACTAATTTCTCAGATACGATATCGATCAACTCCCCAGTAGCTCCTGCTGCAATAGCAACAGAACGAGAATGTAAAGCCATATGGCCTTTTTGTATACCATCTGTAACTAATGCTTTTAGCGCACCTAGATTCTGTGCCAAACCAACGGCTACTATTACCTGTGCTAGTTCTTGGGCAGATTCAACATTTAAGATATTATGGGCAATTTTTGCAATAGGATGAACACGAATAGATCCTCCTACCGTTCCTACTGACATTGGCAATTCTAAGTCACCGACAAGGTTTCCAGACTTATCAACCGACCACGTTGTCATTGAACCATATTGGCCATTCCGAGACGCATAAGCATGAGCACCAGCTTCGACAGCCCGCCAATCATTTCCGGTTGCAATTACAATTGGATCGATACCGTTCATAATTCCTTTATTATGCGTTACTGCTCGGTAGGGATCAGAAGCAGCAAACTCATAAGCGCTTACTATACCATCTCTTACTACCTCACCAGAAAAATCACCAGTTCTTAAAAGCTCAGGAGGAATAACACACTTTGCGCGTGCTAAGCATTTATCCGCAAAATTAGACAAAATACGCAAATAAACTTTGCCCTGTGTTAATTCTTCAACCATCGGAGCTAACGATTCAACCATGGTATTTATAATATTCGCTCCCATTGCATCACATGTATTAATATATAAATGCAATATAAGCATTTGCTGATAAGCTGAGTTGGATTCTTCATTTAGTATGCGTACTTCAAGGTCTTCTGCACCACCGCCTCTTGCCACAATACTTGGGTAAGCAGCATTAGCATTTTCAATTAGTACATCTTTCTTTGCTACCAATTTATCTTTAGCTTGTTGCAAATCTGGGCATCCAACAACCTGAATTTGTCCGATCATGACTCTATCTGTTGCTTCAGTTGTAAAACCTCCTGCTTCTCTCACTACTTTCCCAATATGGCTAGCAGAAGCAACAACAGAAGGTTCTTCAATCGCCATTGGTACTACATATTCTTTCCCATTAATTAAGAAATTCAATCCTAATCCTAACGGAAGGGGAAAAGTACCAATTACGTTTTCAATCATCTTATCAGCTGTATCAGGGGATAACGCTTCCTTCTCAGCTAAGGTATTTATATCTTGATCTGTCAACCCATGCATGTCTCTCAGCAAATCTCTGCGTTCTTCCACCGACTTCTTATAAAAACCAGGAATTCTGGAGGTCTCCATTGCCTATCATCCTTTTAATTGTTGTATATAGAAATTCGTACGGAATAAATTATTATCAGGCATTATCTATAGTAAAATTATATCACGATTGTACCATTTTTCATTAGAAAATGTTGTCTCCCTTTAAGGACATTCACTCAAGAAAACATGATATCATAATACCATGCTATGTATAAAAAAATAACTGTTACTATTATGTAAAAAATCACTCTAAAATGCAAATAAACAAGGCTGCTACATTCCATAACGACCTTGTTTATCCCACCTTTTATATGACGTTTCTATACTATTAATATAAATGAGCCATGGAGGATTCGAACCTCCGACCCTCTGATTAAAAGTCAGATGCTCTACCGACTGAGCTAATGGCTCGTGTTGAAAATAATAATTTATACGTTAAGCTTTAGCTTGACAAAAAATGGTGCTCGTCGTGTTGAATGACAACTCGCTGATGCCACACTCCTCGCAGGCCTGCATCTAGTAGTTAATTCGCTGATGCTTGCGGCCAGCTAATGGCTCGTGTTGAAAAATTCATTCATCAAAAAAATAGGGCTCTTCCCAAAAAAAGACCCATAAATAAAAAAATGGCTGGGCTACCAGGATTCGAACCTGGGGTACACGGGATCAAAACCCGATGCCTTACCGCTTGGCTATAGCCCAACAATAAAAATGGTGGAGGGGGGCAGATTCGAACTGCCGAACCCTGAGGGAGCGGATTTACAGTCCGCCGCGTTTAGCCACTTCGCTACCCCTCCATATTGTTAACTATATATTATAATTTATTCATGGTTTGTAAAAAATGGTGCCGGCCAGAGGACTTGAACCCCCAACCTACTGATTACAAGTCAGTTGCTCTACCAGTTGAGCTAGGCCGGCTTTATGGTGGAGGATGCAGGGCTCGAACCTGCGACCCCTTGCTTGTAAGGCAAGTGCTCTCCCAGCTGAGCTAATCCTCCAAAACCACTCGTATATTAAAATAATATTGGTGACCCGTACGGGATTCGAACCCGTGTTACCGCCGTGAAAGGGCGGTGTCTTAACCACTTGACCAACGGGCCAAACATTTATTTGGCATATGTTACAACGAATTTTGTTAAACTCTGTCGTAAACCAACGAATTTTATTATACCCAGATATGAATGGTTTGTAAAGGGGGAATTTAATTTTTTTTATTTTTTCGTTTCAACCCCTACAAGATCAAAGGTTTGATGCAATTTATTACGAAGTGTCCTATGATACAATAGATAAGACTTTCTTTCAATTTATGGGATAGGTTATAATGTACAAAAGAATTATTATGGAGGTACTTTGATGACGAATTTATTAGAAGGAAAAAACATTGTTATCATGGGTGTTGCAAGTGAACGAAGCATCGCATGGGGAATAACATCATCCTTACATAAAGCAGGAGCAAATCTAATATTTACATATAGACAAGATCGTTCTTACAAGAAATTGACAAAGCTTCTTGATAAGCATGATATTACAGCTAAGTTGATTGTATCCTGTGATGTAGCTAATGACGAGAGTATTACTGAAGCTTTTTCTACCATAAAAGAAAAGATTGGAACCATTCATGGAATCGTTCATTCAGTAGCCTTTGCTAACAGAGAGGAATTACAAGGTGAGTATGCAGACACATCACGAGATGGCTTTTTACTAGCTCAGGAAATTAGTGCTTATTCCTTAGTAGCTGTAACAAAAGCCGCAAAGGACCTAATGACAGAGGGTGGAAGTATTGTTACACAAACTTATCTTGGTGCAGAAAGGGTTATTCCAAACTATAATGTTATGGGTGTTGCCAAGGCCTCTCTAGAAGCAAGCGTGCGATATTTAGCTGAAGATATGGGTAAATATGGTGTTCGAGTTAATGCAGTATCTGCCGGACCAATTCGTACACTATCAGCCAAAGGAGTGTCTGGTTTCAACGAAAAATTAGGGATGATCGAAGAAAAAGCTCCTCTTCGAAAAAATGTGGATCAGGATCAAGTTGGAGATGCTACACTATTCTTTATGAGTGAACTTTCCCGAGGTATTACCGGAGAAGTTCTTCATGTTGATTCTGGATACCATATTATTGGCGGTTAGTAGTGGGACGTGCATTCGTGTACGTCCTTTGTTTATGTCAAAAGAAAAATTATTAACAATCACCCTATAGACATGGTCATTTACCTTCTAAACGAACACCGATGGCTAGGCTACTATATCAAACTTATTCCTACCTGTTAGCTTGAATTACTTCTATAGCCACCCTATCACGTTCCATACTTTCGTTAATTCATCATAACGCTATGTCATTTGTATTCTTTCTCTCAAGCTTCTCATAATTTTAGTTGTAAGCAATATAGGCATTTGTCACACTTTCCATACCTTTTCATAAGATATGATGTGAATAACTTTAAATATATGGAGTTGAGAAAAGCTTATGGTAACTTCTTACATGGATTACACGAAGCCTGACGTGGAATATTTCTCGGATTTAAATACGAATCGATTATTTACAAGGAATTCCGAGAATTATATTAACCGGTTAGGAAGAGATGTATTAAATACATTAAGTAATGTATCGATACTTGATATCTATTTAAGCAAGGGTCATGTTGTTGAGCCACATTATCATCAAAACGCAGCAGAATTGGTGTATTGTATTAGTGGTTCAGCTGTCGTTTCCTTTATGAACCCTTTCAATAACGAAGTTAAAAATATACCAATCACACCAGGCCAAGTTGCAAATATACCTCAGGGATGGTGGCATTGGGAAGAAGCGTCAGAGAACAACACACATTTACTAGCCATTTTTGACGCGCCATATCCTGAATATATCTTAGGGTCAGATATCTTGACAAAAACTCCTGTAGACGTTATAGCTCATACGTATTGCTTAGATCCAGAAGCATGGAAAGAGGCCGTTGCACCGATAAAAAACGAAACCATTATTATTGGACCAACGGATGAATGTAGTCGCAAATCAAAAAATAACAACCAAGGTTATACTTCAGTTCATTATCCAAACATGCCGCTACCACACCCTTATAATCCGATGCAATATGTATACAGCCATCCCCACCCTGGCTATTATCCTGGCTACAATTGTTAAGGAAACTTCCAACTCTATTCAAAAAATAACAAAGAAAGCCTTACCATTAGACAAGTACTATGAATTCTTCTTCCTCTTAATTTAATTATAGTAGATTTTCTTAAACATAAATATTTTAAAAAGGTATTAATGGAAAAATTAGTACGAACTGAGGATTGTTTTTAAGTTAATAGTAATTTTAATTATACTATGTGAATTGGTATATTTTGGCTTAGATATCGGGAGCTCATAAGCATCATATTGGTTTCCAATTTCCATATTAACTTTTTGAACATAAATATGTAGCTAGTAATGTGCATAAAAGGAAAACTGGGTTCGATCATAAGCACCTTGACAGACTAACAGAGGCGCCCAACCCTATATAAAGTGAAACTTCAATCAGTGAGGGTTTTACTGTCAGTTATATGCGGGATAAAATTTCTATGGTGGAGGTTTAAAGCAATTAAGCAAAAAATAAAACTGCTAGAGAAATACTTGAAGGTTTTGATCTTTATTTTGAATAAGCAAAAGTTAAAGATCCTCCCTCACAGTGAGGTGAACCCCAAAGGTTAATCTTTTTTATCTAGTAACCTTTGGGGATTCAACACCCTTAGCGGATTTTTTATTTCGTATAATACCTTACATAGGTTGGATTTGCAGTAATATACAATCCGCTCTTAATTTGATACATATAACCTCCATCTACTGGGAACTTGTCCCTAATGACAGTAAAGACTTCCCCTTGATTTACTATAACTGCCTTATCATTCCAATTTGCCGTATTATAAGTCCATAATGAATCAACAACTACTTCAATATATCCTTGCCCATCATTTACATCTTTAAGGGTAAGACCTAATGCACTTGCTAAACCTTCTGCATGACCACGAGCAATTTTATTTAGGAAAGCATCCGACTTCAATGCTGCTGCATCTGCAGCATTGTCAATAAAACCATTCTCCGTAAGCACAGCTGGCATAGCAGATTCTCTTACCATGTGGAAGTTTGCTTCCTTCTTTCCACGATCCCTAAACTCTGTTTCATTCACAATGGCATTATGCACAATAGCACGTAATCGATTCGTTTCAGCCTTGCCTGAATAGCTACCATTGTAAGTGTAGGATTCGAATCCAGTACCTCCACCTGCATTAATATGAACAGAAACGAGATAATCTGCCCCCCAGCTATTAGCCATATTCGTACGTTGTGATAAGGATAATGTTTGATCCGTTGTCCGCGAAAGCATAACCGAATGTCCTTCATAATCACTGTTTAAAATATCACGTAGCTTTAAAGCAATGGCCAACGTAACATCCTTCTCCTGTAATCCATTTCCAGTTGCTCCTGGATCACTACCACCATGTCCTGCATCAATAAAAATTTTTGTCATAAAAAATTCCTCCTTCATTATTTTTATATTAAAAAAGCGACTTGCCCGTTTGGACTAGCCGCTTGACTATCTTGTCAGATTAGATTGCTGTAATACTTTCCTTTGTTCATTACCTTTTGACGTAATATAGTTATTTTTAAACCAAGCCCATGTACTTGCTGTAGCAGTAAATATAATAGAGATTGCTTCGCCCCACGTCTCCATTGTTCCAGGTATAGGGTTTAGATTAGCAATTATCAAAAATTGATTAAGCAACGCCAATGCCAATACTAGCGTACGAATGATCGTGCCTTTGTCCACATCATTACCTCCTTTAATTTGCTAAATAATTCAATAAAAAAACCGCTATGGAAATGACCAGTGCCAACCATGACGGTAAATACCTAAACGCATTTTCTCTTTGTTTCACGATTCTCTCTACGTCCTCTTTGCTTGCTTTTGAAGTTAAATCTCTTTTCATATCATAAATATCTTTTTCATTCTCTTCAGCCCTTGTATCAGCACGTTTCGCAACATCATATGTTTCATTTATCTTATTCTTCATATCTAACAGACTATCTAGCTTTCCATTCTGTTCCGCAAGTGATACTTTTACCTCCATAAGCACCGTCATGAATTCTTTCATGTCTTCCACTTCTTTAGCTTGTCCCATATAGCCTCCTTCTTCTCCGCTAATTTCACTTACTTAGATTCTGTGTTTCACATGCGATTAAAATAGTAATCCAAATTCTTTTATGTTTAACATTGACTTATTTATTGTTTAATTCATTCTCATATTTTTCTAATTTCTGCTCTAGCTCTTCTGCATAACGGATTACTGCCTTTTTCGCGACAAATTCACTTGCCAATTGCATCTCTAACTCTGAAATCTTCTCTGCCAACTTAGTCTGAACGTCTATAGAATTGTAGTTAATGGGTTTCACTTTTACCGCTCCTATTCAATTAAATCTTCTCTTCCCTTTTCCTCTAATAATTCAGCAACTTCCGTTTTTAATAAAGTCGGAACATCAAAGAATTTCCATTTCCCACGTATTATATATTTTGTAAACAACTCAACCAATATTTTCTCACCCCTACTTCAATACTATTTTAGCTAGCTCCATAATGGCTATTGCGTTTAATTCTACATCAGATAAATCATTTTGTTGCTTATTAACTAATTTCTCTCTATAATTTATCTCTTCATCATTCAAACTCTCTACCCACTCTTCTTTTATAAAATCCCAGCGTGGCTGCCACAGTCTGTTATCTTTATTTGGTGGTACTAGGTTATGTGCATTTGGAGTTGCATCAAATTCCCCATAAATACAATCAATTTCGAATCCATCTTCATCAACGACTATATACATTTTATTCATATTACTTTTCCCCCAAGAATGAAATTCCACTTAATGAAACAAAACCATTATTACCTCTTAATATCCTAATGTCTCCATTTGGATAGATATATACAAGATTTGACTGAATGCTAGCATCTCCCGTTGTAAAAACTTCTACCTTATTCGGTCGACATCCTACAGGTAATATTGCTAATGTATACTCTCCTACTAATCCATCTTTTATTAAACCTGATAAATGTACCCAACCATCTGCTGACTTGGATACTCTTGCGTTTTGATAACTACCGCTGTAATTACGCCATCCATTTCTTAAAGATAAGAATGCATGTAATTCCTTATCAATACTCTCCAAGAAGACTGCCTTTCCGCTGAAGTAAGCATTATTAGCTACAGATAAATCCCCTGTATTTAAATGCTTTGCTTTAGTAGTACCAGTCATCATCGAAAAGGTTTGAGTTTCAGGAAAATAGATCGCTGGGTAATCATAAGGAACTACTTGTACACCGTCACATAGACACTTAGCGCTATTGGTATCATTATTCAAAAACAATCTTGCTCTTATTTGACCTGTTTCCTCAGGCAGTTCACCCTTAAATGAAACACATACCCGTTGCCAATTATATTTATTATTATGATTAATAGTATAGCTAGTAGTTGCTAGATCTTTTATCCAATATCCTTCGCTAGATACTGCTTGTAATCTTAGTGAAACTGTTACATCAAAGGTTGTATGTTCATAAGGAGCAACGAAGGAAGAGAAACTTAAAGCTTTTGTTTGTTGAAATTGAGCTGGTGGTTCAAAATAATAATCCCAAATACCATACGTTAATCCTCGTAAGACTGCTGATTGTTGACCAAATAAGGTAGTTACACTATTTGACTGGGACTGAACAATCATAGCAGTACTAGGGTTAGTATTGGTCCATTGTCTAACTTTTCCCACTATAGCACTTTGATCAACACTAAACACATTTCCCCAATTACCAATCGATTCAATTAAACTATCTAACTTTACCAATTCAAAGGAATGGTCATATATTAAATTAGTATTTTCCCTTATAATTGATTCTATATTTGAATTTGTGTCACGCAGCTTGAAGTTTCCATCTTTAACTGTAACTCCAGAATTATCTATTGTTGTCACAGCATTATTTATCTTATTATTAATACTATCTACTGAACTTTGTGTGGCCTTGTCATTAATCTCAGATTGAGTAGTACTATCCAAATCAGAAAAATTTATTTGACCTTTAAAATTAACTTTTTCTGCTTCAATCGCAATTTCCGAAGCTGACTGATTTATTAATGAAGCAATATGCTCACCATTATAATCTTCTTGAGATACTTTCGAGGCTATTTTCCCCGCTTGAATACTCAGTTGAGATTCTGAATTAGTTATTCTTTCTTCTAAGCTTTCTACCACGGTGCTATTTGCTTTAAATATTAATTCACTATTTATTCCATCAATGTTGATTTCCGCCTGATTTAGTCTAGTTTCCAATTCTGTAACTGATTCAGATTCAGCCTTTAGTTCTACCTCTCCTGCAATTGTAGAAATTTCAGATTCAGCTGAATTAATCCTGTCGTTTATAGTATCTAGCTCGATTTTTGTTGCCTTAAAACTCAGTTCGTTATATGCCTGAGTAATATCTGTTTGTGCTTTTGATAAAGTGTCACCCACATTTCTAAGTTCATTCTCTATATTTTCAACATTAACTATGATTGGGTCCATTGTATTGTTAGTATATTTATATAGTTCGTCTTTTGTTTTATTAGATACAGTATTCGCATATTCTTTCACATCCGTTTTTATTGCCTCATCTTTTTCCTCAATTTGCAATTTATTATAAGTATATTCATACAATTGATGAAAACTTAACTTATTCCTTATTTCAGCTTTAAGATCTTCCCAACTATTACTTATTTCCTCTTCGGAATACTCAATATAATCTCCTAACTCTACCTGCTTATTAGATTTATTAACAATATCCCTATCCAATTGATAAATTCGAGATTGTAAGTACAGAGGAGGCTCAAAATGGGTATCTTTTATAAAAATAGTGTCACCGAAACGAATTATTTTATTTTTCATTCCTGCAATTTCTTCTAGGTCTTTAATTCCTCCTTTATATTCCACTGAAGAATTTATCCTTTTTTTTAGTTCTTCCTCTGTTAGATCCATTAATTGGTTCTTATCAATATTCTTGTCAGTATTTTGAGGTTCAAATACCTCAACAATATGCTGACCATTCCTCCCCCATCGATCTAGAGCATCTTTATCTTCTACAAATACTTTTAGTTGCGTTCCGTCTTCTTTTTTGGGACCTAATCCATAAAGTGCCGTTACTATTTTGTCTGATTTCTCTATTCGATTTAATTCTAATAAATCGTTACTAAATTTAACTACCCTCCCATTAAAATTACCGACTTGCTCAACCATATCCACATATCTACCAATAACAGCATTTTCATCACGGTCGATACGAAAATTCAGCTCTAACTCAAATTCCTTTGCAATCCGTTTCAAATATAATAATGGATTAATATATTTATCAAATTCAATATCCTTGATACCATTAAAAGTAATATTTCCTGGTTGCCATTCAGTACCTGATAAGGCTAACTTAGCATGCTTCTCAGCTGATTCAGCACTTGTTTTGTGTGGGTTAATGATCTTGGCTGTTTTAAGCGTAAGATAACTTGCACTCGAAAACACCTGAACTCTATTTGTTATTCTATTAACTTCCGTTTCTAAAATAATAAATTCTCTTAGTTCTCCATCCTCTCCAGGAATAATAATCATATTTCTTTTTGACAAATACGAGGAGTACCCTCTATCTGCAAATGTTTCAAAACTAAATGTTTCTAAGTTATCTATTAATGATCTACGATGATTATTAGAGATAATATCCTTAAAGCTAATATGGCCTAAGATCTCTTCACTTTTAGCACTCTCAATAAATATCATAGGCATTAGGCACCCCTCCTACTTATAACGCTCTCGATAGTAACCACTAACATTAAACTTGTTATGAGGAAGTAAAATCAACTGATTTTTTCCTTTAGATAACTTAAAGAATTCAACACCTAAATCAGTCAATAATTCTTCTCTATATTCTCCATTAATATACACTTCTTCAAATTCATGATTAAAAGTAATCGTATCGCCTTGATCTGCTATATATGGAATTCCATCAGTTTGCTGGTTTATTTTAAAAATATTTAATGAATGAACACCCATTGACGGTGTTAGATGATTTTTATATTCACCAACATGAACAACTACCTGTGCAACGGTTCGATCGAAAACACCCTGTGAATCGACCCAGTTAGCAAACCTCCTTGTATGATGTCTTCCAGTAGTAGTATCCACTTTAGCAAAATATGCCTTCCAATGATTAGCTACTCGTTCAATTCTTATGTGCCCAACGAAATCATTCCAATTTCCCATCTTATCTCCATACTCACTTATGAGGAAATAATTATTATCATTATCTCCTGCTCTTGCTTCTCCCCAAGATAAAGCTTGACCAACCATTGTATCTTTCATTGCGATTTTTGCAACTTGATTTCCATTAACATCCAGAAGATAAACTTCAACTCTACCTACATTACTAGGATTACGCTCGTTAAGAAAACTAACAAATGTTGTTAGTCTAAAATCAGAAATTGGTTCTGACAAACTCGTCTTTATTGCTGGTCCATGCCAGCTTGAGCCTTTACCATAATCAGATGCCTGAAACCTAGTCCCATCAGTTTCCATACTACCAGTTATATTGCCGTTGATTTCACCTGGAGAAGCTATTGACCATCCTGATAGAGTATCACCATCTGAATACAATAATCGCTCATATTTTTCGAAAGGTTCTTGATCCTCTATATTTACTGGTTTACCAATCATCATATAATCTCCGTTTTGATTTTGAATCATGGCAAATGTTATTGGAGAAAGTACTTCCAACTGGAATATTGGGCTTGTATCAACTGTACCATCATTTACAACTGTTGCTACATTATCAGTAAAGTTGATTTGTTGTTCTGGACCATATTTAAAAGGATCAGAGCATAAGAAGATTAAGTTTCCAATAACACTATTCGTTTCTTCTTCTGGTACCTCATTTGTTTGTAATGTTGCATAAAAAACAGCGTCTTCATCTGTAAAAGCGAGTTCTTTCTTTGAACCGTCTAATAAAGAATTAAGTCGATTATAACGCTGCCTAAATCCTTCTTTCGTTTGATCAATGAGCTTATATTTAATAGTTATTTCTCTTATATCAAAAGTTGGATTACTATACTCATTTGTTCCATCTAACCCAGGTACATCAATGGTATTAATTCGCTGATTTAAATTTGATCGACCACTTACTGTTAATGTTACAAAACTACCTGTATCATCACTTAACTCCTT
This sequence comes from Virgibacillus sp. AGTR, assembly GCF_016919725.2. GTDB lineage: Bacteria > Bacillota > Bacilli > Bacillales > Amphibacillaceae > Virgibacillus > Virgibacillus salarius. The sequence goes on along the minus strand of NZ_JAJERH010000069.1, from coordinate 8,820 downwards.
ATCTAGATTATTACCATTGAATAATGTTTGAAGTGAAGTTACATTTTGAATTGTGTTAGTATCAGTTGGATTAACAAATTTATACATAAAACACCACCTCTATTCAAAATTCTTTTTTATTAATCTCTGCCGTCCTTGTACTTTCGTTATGTCCTCTACAAAAGCACTAAATTGTTGTCCACCGATAGCTACATTTACATGTGCTGGCTGTTTATGAACCCATTCATTTGTCATATGATTTTCCATCCTTTGATTGGCCGCTCGATTTACATTACTAATCTGTCCTGAGATATTTGGCATAGAAAATTGTGGATTGAACGAATCCTGCACCTTGTCTGAAACAGCAACTGCAGAATCGACTACCTTCTTAGACATATGATCGATACCCATAGCAAACCCAGCCATCGTATCATCACCAATAGTTCTAAATAAACGAGATGGTGACTTAATTCCCAAAAAGCTTAATACACCGTTTACCGCTTTCTTTGCTGCATCAAGAGCTGCTGTTGCTACACCTGTTGCTTTTTCCTTAATACCATTAATTAATCCCATAATGAGATCCTTACCAGCTGAAACCATTCTTCCAGCCAGCTCTAGTACTTTTCCTGGCATTTTTGCAATTTGTGTTCCTACTTCTACAACTGCTGCTGCAAGCTTTGTTCTAACCGCTTGAAATACTTCTTGAAATTTTTGTCGCACTGCTGATACTATTTCCTGAGCCTTTGTCATAGCATTTGTCACCATTGTAATAAACCCTTGGACTACCGCATTTTTGGCATTAGACATTAACGATGAAATCGTGTCTTTAATTTGAGTGAATTTATTTTTTATCATCTGCCAGATTTCTGTAGCTTTCATAACAACAAACGACTTCATAATCTCCCATACATTAGAAAACATAGATTTTATTGTTTCCCAGGCACCAGACCAATCGCCTGTAATCACCTTCATAATCGTTGTAATTACGCCTTTAATGATCTCCATAGCAATCGTTATAGTTGTTTTTATGACGTTCCAAACATTCGTAATTGCAGTTGAAATGAGCTGCCATGCTGTTGTTAAATAAGGGAGTAAAAACCCAATAACCGTAGTTATGACGGTACGAATAGCTGACCAAATTGTCTTAAATGTCTGCATTATCAAGGCTTGATTCTCTATCCACCAGGTCGTCAAGGAACCCCATATAGTCATTACAAATCCAACTATCTCCTGAATAATAGGCATCATAAATGCCTTAATAGATTCCCAAACTCCAATTACAATATCCCTAAAAGTCTCACTGGTACTCCATAAATACAAAAACGTGGCTGCTAATAAGGTAATTAATGTAATAACTAAAACAAACGGGTTGTTGAGTAAAGTGGTAAATAACCCACTAAATATGGACTGTAGCTCCTGCATCATTGGCATAAACCCTGTTACAGCAGAAGATATCGTATTTAAAGTATTAGCTGTTCCACCAAGAACACCCAGAAATGGCTCAAGAACAGATTGCACTTGTGTAATCCCTTCTGATACACCTGGTATAAACGAAAGTGATTGTTCCATTTCAGATAGTTGAGTTACTACTGGATCAATAGTTTCTTGTAGTGTAGTAAATGATCCACTAACATCCTTTAATGTACCCATGTCTGTCATAAAACTTTCCATGTACGATTTAGGATTTTCCATAGATTTTTCTCACCCCTTTTTAGAATTAACTTGTTTTGCAATAGTTGCCATACGCTTCATTTGATTGTTTAAACGTATTTTCGGCTTTCTCAACTCCTTCAAATATTTTTCATAATTGAAGAAGTCTTTAAATCGCTTATAAATAGGAACCTGTTTTTTACCTTGTTCTTTTGTTAGCGTCACTTGATGGTTCAACCAAGCCTGCTTATGCATGTTATATTCTCTATCTATTTGCTGTAACTGAAATGCATGTAGTCTTAATAAATATTCCCGTAACGTTAGAACTTCAATGTGATAGAGACTGGTAAAAGCCAAGTATCGAAAGCAATTTATAATAATTTCCTCATATGTTTGTTCCGAATCTACTATTTGTTCACTTTTGCTGTCTTCTGAAAATGTTTGATTGTGTCCTTCATGACCGGCGACTTTCCCAATTCATCTTTCAATGAAAGAAAAAGGTCATGTAATCCATCATTCTCCTGCGCATAATTTTCAATAGCTATTTCTATCTGCTGATTCGTTGGTGGTGTAGCTAAATATGAAGTAGCTGCCTTCATTACAGAATGTATAACCACTGGATTAAATTGCTGTAGGTTCATAAATGCCATATTTACGCCCATACCAAATTTCATTCCTTGGTAATCCACCTCATATTCCTTATCTAGTTCACGAATAAATTTAATTCCAAATTTTAAATCATGTTTTTTTCCATTAATTACAAATTCCATTATTTTTCCACCTTCCATGTGTTTGAATTTATTGATAAAAATAGCATATGAATTCACCTATTATGACGAATTCATATGCTTCATCTTATACGTTTTTATTCTCCAATTGGTGCTTCGACTGTCGTATCCTGGAAAGCGTACTGTACTGCAGCTTGCTGCTCATCTGTCAACGTAGCTTCACCAAATTGTGGCTCCATTTCTACTGTAAAGTTACTAGATATTGTAGCATTTTCTTCAGCATTTGCCGGGTCTTCCCAAGAATCTAAATAACCTTGAGCATAGATAGCTGGATACTTATTATCTGGTGTTTTTAATTCCTCATCTACTGTTACTTCCCATAGTTCAAGCTTTTGTCCTTTAATAACAGATTGGCGAAGCATATCACCTACTGGATCACCTATTGCCTGAATTGCTTCAATGCTAACTTCTGACTCTAATTCTCCAACATTAATTAAGGAACCATCCTTTGTTATAATCCTTTCTAACTCACGAGAGTAGCTAAACGTATGTTCTGTTTGAAATACTAACTTTGCTGCTTCTTCACTTTGATTTTCTAGCAAACGAAATAATAATATTTTGTTTTTTCCTTCTTGCATTTTAATTTGATTATCTGCCATTTTGTTCCCTCCGAATTTAAATAAAATAGTAAGTACTTCCTCTCCTACTTCCTTAATGCAACTACAAACCACTATTCATCTTCTCTTGAATTTCACCTCCTTTTTCTTCACTACCATTTCAATAAAAAAAGCCCTAAACACGCATTGGCGCATTCACGACTTTTTAATATCTATCGATAGCTAAGAAATGTTTAGTTTTACGTCATTTCGGACATGCATCTGTGAGAAATCGTTGTTGATTTATCTTGCTTGACTCTAGTCTACATCAAGCTATTCTAACTTGTCATTTACTGAGAAGAGTGTGTAAACTGTGAAATTTTGTCTACAATTGATTCTTTAATGTTATAAATATGCCTTCTTGAAAGTCCCATATGCTGACTTATAGCACTTATTGTCATCCCATCAAGCATGCATTCTAAAACCGTAGCCTCTCTAGGGTCTTTGATAGCTGGCAATCTTTCTTGAATAAATAACACTTTCTTCTCTAGTTTAACAATCCAAGAACTCTTCTTATCCCGCCTTATTACTTCCTGTGCTACTGGATCGCTTACGGTTCCCTGTACTTTTGGGAGTGATGATTCTATCCCTGAAGGAGCTACCAACCTTGTACCAATATCCTCATTTAAAAGCTTACGTTGTCGATTTATTTCTTTAATCATCCAATGATAATCTTTTAACGTACTCTCGATTTGTTCCTTGTTCATGGAAGCCCGCCCCCTTTTCAAATAAAAGCTGCGCATAATTACTTCTTGATATTGGTGATAGTGGACCGGTTCGCTTATCTCGCCTATATTCATTGACTACCCATTTAACACAATTGTTGTTCCTTACACTCCTATTTTTGTTTGAACACATGTTACTTCCTCCCAGCCATTCATTTTTAATTAATAGAACATGTGTTCTTATCATACATTGCTATATTAGAAATGTCAAAAAAAGTATTTCTGTTTAAGAAATGAATTGTTTCTTTTTTGGAAATTATGATATGATTTAGTTGCTGATATAGAAAGTGGTGTTTACGTTGAATATAGGAAAAAGAATTATTGAGTTAAGGGAAAGTAGAAATTGGAGTCAACGCGAACTTGCCAAACGTGTTCATTTAAATGTGAGTGTTATGAACAGAATTGAACTAGGAGATAGACCGATCAAAGATCATGAATTGGATCGGTTGGCAACTGTATTATCTAGTACAACAGATTATTTACTAGGGCGATCTGATGATCCTAGGCTTTCGGAAGAAGAAGCGTTTGCAGCCTTTCGTAATGACCCATCTTTAGAGAGATGGTATAAAGAATTACCAAAAAATAAAGAAGAAGACCTCCGTAGACTTAAAAGAATCTGGGAGGCCTTTAAAGAAGAGGATCAGACATGATTTTTTAGTTCATCATATTTTAATTGAGTATGAGCATTATTAATTGGTAAGCTTTAGTTACATGGTCACTAAATATACCCTTTTCTGATTCCACATATACATGAAATATACTAGGTGTACAACATTGTGCACCATCTATTTTACACCAAAAAACGAACATACATTCTATTAAGGGGGCTACTATGTATTTATATTCAAGGACAGAAGACTACATCCAACATTTATTAGCAAAAATTAACATAAAGATCCCTACTGAGCTAAGAATCGAGAATATATCTAACTCCTTAAAAATACCCGTATACTTTTGGGAATTTAGCAGCGAAACTGTGTACAAGAATGGTAAATGCATTATTTTTTTAAATGCCACTAATAACGAACAAGTTCAATGGCAGGAATTTGCCCATGAAATAGCACATAACCTATGGCATGCTGGTCGTCAGGAATATTTACCTCAAGCCTTCATTGAACTGCAAGAGTGGCAAGCAAATTATTTTAGCTACCACTTATGTGTACCTACGTTCATGCTACAACGCATTCCTAAGGCATCCCCATATCAAATTATGCACCTATTCAATGTAGAATACGAGTTTGCATGCAAGCGATTAGAGATGTATAAAAATAAATTTATATAAAAATTGCAAAAAAACATGCTTCCCCAAACAGCTATTGGGATGCATGTTTTTTTTATTTATTGATCGTTTCTACTTTGTCTGAAGAGCCTACCATTTTAATTTTCACATTTACATTCACACGAATATTACTTTGGGAGTAATAATTTTCTCCTTTCTCCCAATCGTCTTTGACCGTATTCCAGAAATCATAATGTCGCCGATACAGCTTGTCACCAATCCCCAGCACATCCACTTTTAAGTCTTTTTGCACCTTGTTGATAGTTCTTTCAACCAGTGCCCGCACCTTTCGCTCTGTTGCCGCTTTCACCTTATTTATATAGCTTTTACTAAATACACTAGTAAGTCCATATCTCTCACCAATATTCCCTTTAACATCAATATTTATATCGACCTGTAAGTTTTCCTTTTTCTTATTTTTAAAGTATATATCTTGTTTAACATCTGTTAGTTCTATGACAACCATATGTCCATTTACCTTGATTTTTATCGGTCCATTTTGTTTCGTATCAGTCAAAAAGCTTAGCCCCATGGTTTCATCATCAGATAAGGAGTATATCATGTGATTGGTATCACCTTGAAATACAGCAGCTCCTTTGTACTTAACGGAATGATCGTTAACAATCTGTAATTCTGGAATCGTGTAGCTGTTTTTACTTAGCAGTAACTCTTGAACTTGTCCTATATGAACTGGCTGTAGTGAGCTTGCATTTTTATAGTTGTTCTCCATCAAAGACTCAATATATAATGCAGGTACTTTTTCATCTATGGGTAGGATATTTAACGCCTCTTTTGCTTTTCCTTCTACTATGACAAGTCTTATCCCTCTACGCATTTCATGATCGCGAATATGAACATCTAGTATATTTCCAAATAGATGTGGTTCTCTAACGATGTCTTCTGAAACAACTAATACCTTCATATGTTGGAAAAAAGGAGTCTTGCTTGATAATGTCGACATTTCTCGGGTAATCTCAAAAATACTTTCGCCCGTTGCAGTTATATTTTTATATGCTTTTTGCTCACCACTACCTCCCTGTAAAGGAGACCCTAATCCAGAGGGGACAACCATTTGGTTGGTAAGCATTAGTTCAAACGTACCATCTTCTTTTTTTTCAACTAGATCAATCGCTGAACCAACGGTAAAGCCTCGATTCTCAATCTCCACGCGGTCCCAGCATCCCGTTAAAAACAAGCACATACTCAAGCTAATAAAAATATAGAGATAATATTTCTTCATTTGCTTCCCTTCCAATTGTCAATCGCCAAATAGTGATGTATCGAACTGTCGATGATGGTACCTATAATTTTCTCTTATTTGTTTATACTGCAACCTTTTAATTATCCTAATTCATACATTTTAATTCCAATGTTTGGAACAATACTAAAAACACCTTTTGTTTATGGAGGCTTATTATGTCCACTATCGAATTAGTACTAAGATTAGCTGTTTCCTTTACTATCTTACTTGCATTAACAAGAATTATGGGAAGAAAAGAAATTTCTAAGCTTACCTTCTTTAACTTTGTCTCTGCTATTTCAATCGGTACATTAGCTGCTTCATTTGCAGTTGACCCTACACTCAGTCTATTCCATGGAATATTATCATTACTATGCTGGAGTGCTTTTACCATATTTCTTGGTTTTTTAGATATAAAATCACAACGCGTTCGTTACGTTATTGAAGGGGAACCAATTATTCTTATTCGAAAAGGAGAAATTGTGGAGGATGAGCTTCGGAAAAGTAGATTAGATATTGACGATTTAAACCTTTTATTGAGGAAGAAAAACGTTTTCGCTGTCTCGGATGTCGAATATGCAATATTTGAAACAGATGGCAGTCTATCCGTCATGAAGAAAGAGGCGAAACAATCGTTAACCAAAAAAGATATGAACATTCCTCCAGCCACGAATAGCATTCCACCTACCTCAACGACTGTAATTGCTGACGGAAAGATTAATACAAATAACTTAATTGCCTTAAACCTAAATAAGCATTGGTTAGAAAAGCAACTTCAATTAAGGGGAGTACCTTCCATATCGGATGTCTTTTATGCTGAAATTCAACAAAATGGCGCACTATATATTGCTAGTAAAAAGTAAATTTAATCAATCCAGGCATCAATAATACTTTCTATAGGTAAATATTGGCCTGCCACTTTTATATACCTGTTCTGTCTATCAATACTGACTACTTTCCCTTTAGCTTTATAAAAATCGTGATTCAAAAAATACTTTAAATCGATGGTTAGCTCATTTTTCACTGCCATTTGCAGCTTCAAGTTAATTTCCTCTTGTTTTTGTTCATCTATAATAGGTTTTTGTTTGCGCTCTTGTTCTTGCCATGTTTGCTTCAATAACTCTATATGCTCCGGCATCATCATTGCGGTCCATTTAATACTTCCTCGATCATTTACACTCATTACGCACCCACTGGTGCTATTATGATTGTTTTAGACTTGCAATTTATGAGTGATAGAGAATATAGCCATCGCTTTAAGTATATTAAAGATAAAGTTACTAATTTGAAATATATAGGTATTCAAAGAGAGGAGAAGGAAATTTAATGGTGATTCTAGTTTATGATGGAGAATGCAACTTTTGTAGTAACTTTATTAAATTTCTTTTAAAAATAAACAAGAACAAATCGCTAAGGATTACAAGTTTTAATAGCAAATGGTACAATGATTTTAAAATGGAAAACCAAATTAGAGATAACGTGGATAGCATAATATTAATTAATTCTAATAAAATGTATATATACTCAGATGCAATTCTCCACGTAATAGCTCAAGCAAATAAATTATTTTTTCCGATACTTATATTAAAAATAGTACCAAAACCGATAAGAAACTTTTTCTATAAATTAGTTGCTAAATATAGGAAGAGAATAAGTAAACAAATTAAATGTACTTTACCAACTCAAAGTGAAAGAAAATATTTTCTTTAAAGAAAGGATGTCTACATGAGTCGTAAAATAATTATTTTAATTATTATACTGTCTTTGAATATCATTCGGTACTTTTTCGAATACCTCGATGACACTTCAAATATATATTATGGAATAATGTTACTTTTAAATATAATGGCTATTTGCTTTGTTATATTCTCTAAAAACAAAGATATAGCTTAAAATTCTATATAATCAGATTAAAATGGGAATGATACAAGAATAACCCAAAATAGTTCCGAAGCGTATTTTTTGTGCTTTTCGTTGGTACAATCCCTATCAAAAATAAATATCATTCGTATCAAATTCGTATCAAAAATAAGAACACCACTAATAAAAAAGTGGTGTTCTTTTATTTAAACCCTTGCATCTCAAGGTTTATAGGAAAGCTTCCAAGCGGACTTGAACCGCTGACCCCCACCTTACCATGGTGGTGCTCTACCGACTGAGCTATGGAAGCATAAAATGGCTCCACAGGTAGGATTCGAACCTACGACCGATCGGTTAACAGCCGATAGCTCTACCACTGAGCTACTGTGGAATAGGATAGATCAATAATTAAGCTAGGTACACAGTATTACCTTTTATCATACCATAAAAAATATACATGTAAATATAGTAATAGTATTACTTATAAATAAGTATAAAAAAATGCCTGGCGGCGTCCTACTCTTGCAGGGGCAAAGCCCCAACTACCATCGGCGCTGGAGAGCTTAACTTCTGTGTTCGGCATGGGAACAGGTGTGACCTCTCCGCCATTGCTACCAGACATTTCTTAATTCGATAAATCAACATCTGCTCGGAACCATTCCTTGCTTGATGCTTTCTCATATCTACAGGCGGATACATTACT
>NZ_JAJERH010000068.1 GCF_016919725.2 Virgibacillus sp. AGTR | reverse complement strand
TAGTGATAAGGACTGAGCGAATTTTGCTCAGTTTTTCTTAATCTTCAAAATGAACCGTTTTCGTTATATCTCAGCCTTGTGTACATACTTTAAGGAGATATTGCTAACAAGTTACGAAAACGGAGGTATATTTAAAGGACCACTGGATTCGATAGCTATACCAGCTTTTAATGTGATTTGGGCGCTTATTTTTAAGCACTATTCTTAGACAATCGGTTCACAATATCTATTTTCTAATTCTAAATGTAATGGCTCGCCTGTATCATAAGAAATATTGCCAATCTTTTCAGTTAACAAGGTTACATATTTGAAATCATTTGTTTTCCAATAATCATATACAAGGGTTAAGATATCAATACCTTCCATTCTTGCTTGCCGGTATAGATCAAGAAAGCTTTGGTTGCTCGGCTTTTTTGTAGCTGGGTGATACCAAGTTTTTTGATTCAAATTAAGATAATCTGTATTTTCCTTGATAGGCTGATGTGAAAAAGGGGATATAAAAGATTTTAAAATTGTATTCTTCCACCCATGAGGATCAGATAATACCTTTAAAGCTAACTTCATATGGCGATAAGATTTATGAATATATGATGACGAATGGCGATTTAGCTCAGGAAAGTGCTTTTCAATCGTGTTATACAAAAGCAAGCTAATGTTTCTATCCAGAGACATACCGACATCTATTTCTTTATAAACTGGTGCTTTCCATGTTTTTAAATTATGATATTTTTCCATCATTATGGTGTCAATCAGAACTTCAAGCTTTTGATGTTTATTTTCTTCATACCCAGCTCGATAATGGATATATGGATGAGTATTTCTATCCAAGATATGATGAGTGACAAATCCGAAAACATACGCTTTTGCTTTTGCATTCATTTTTCCAGCTTCCATTAGCAAGTCAATGAGAAAGTCCCCACAATGCCTTGTATGAAGAGCATTTCCGATATTCTGTATATGCTCCTTCTTCATTCCTGGCCAGAAATTATAATAGAAAAAAGGGTCTGGACCCTGTGCACCAAGTTTCATATATGCTTCGTAATTAGAAAATGGATAAGTTTGGGTTACAGCATCTGCCACGTCCTCACAAAAGAGTATATGTGTCCATATATTTGGCATAACGAAATCCTCCTTTATGTAATGTTTTAGAAGACTTCTGTTCTGCTTTCGAAATCGTTTTAGATATGATGAATGAAAAACTATGTCTTCCCACACTTTAACTATCGTTTCCTATCTTACATATTATAAAAGAAAAGCTAGATGGATTGGAACCATAAACGCGTACAATTTTGTGTCAGTGTACAAAAAGAACAAGTAAATTTGTCAACTTGGTTGAAAATCCGTACATTCTATATATTTTCATCTGTCAATTTTCTGATACAATAGAAGGAGGTTATATGAATGAATGTACATAGGGAGGAAAGCGTAATGGATTATCGTATAGAAAAAGATACAATAGGTGAAATTCAAGTATCTGCTGATAAATATTGGGGTGCTCAAACACAACGAAGTAAGCAAAATTTCCCAATTGGTAATGAAAAAATGCCGACGGAAATAATTAAAGCGTTTGCTATTTTGAAAAAGAGTGCTGCCCATGCAAATATGGAATTAGGTTTATTAGATGAAAAAAAAGCGGAAGCAATCAATTTTGCAGCAGAACAAATTATTAGTGGGGAAATTAGTGAGCACTTTCCTTTAGTTGTTTGGCAAACAGGTAGTGGAACACAATCTAATATGAATGTAAATGAAGTTATTGCCTATGTCGGCAATAAGTGGTTAAGTGAGCAGAAAAGTGAGTTAACATTGCACCCGAATGATGATGTTAATAAATCACAAAGCTCCAATGATACGTATCCTACAGCAATGCATATTGCGTCTGTTATGAAATTGGAAGATACGGTGTTACCAGCTATTAAGACATTGAAAGATACCTTCCGCTCAAAAATGGAAACCTACAAGGATATTGTTAAAATCGGGCGTACCCATTTACAAGATGCTACACCATTAACATTGGGACAGGAAATTAGTGGTTGGCATCGTATGCTAGAAAAATCAGAAGCTATGATTAAAGAAAGTGTTCAGCATATCAAGGAGCTTGCTATTGGTGGTACTGCTGTTGGGACAGGCTTAAATGCTCATCCTGAGTTCTCTGAACGTGTTTGTGCAGCAATTAATACCTATACAGGTAAAAATTTTGTTTCTGCACCAAATAAATTCCATGCATTAACAAGTCATGACGAAACGGTATATGCGCATGGAGCTTTAAAAGGATTAGCGGCGGATATGATGAAAATTGCAAATGATGTTCGGTGGCTTGCAAGTGGACCTCGTTGTGGAATTGGCGAGATCACTATACCGGCAAATGAACCTGGAAGCTCGATTATGCCTGGAAAAGTAAATCCAACACAAAGTGAAGCAGTTACAATGGTAGTAGCTCAGGTAATGGGAAATGATGCAACGATTGGTTTTGCTGCAAGTCAAGGTAATTTTGAGTTGAATGTGTTTAAGCCAGTTATTGCTTATAATTTCCTTCAATCTTGTCAAATTCTATCAGATAGTATACTTTCATTTGATGAGCGCTGTGCCAAGGGAATCGAACCAAATTTGGAGCAAATCGATAAAAATCTAAAAGATTCATTAATGCTAGTGACAGCACTTAACCCACATATCGGTTATGAGAATGCAGCAAAAATTGCTAAAAAAGCATTTAAGGACAATGCTACATTAAAAGAAACAGCTGTTGAATTAGGGTTGCTTACTGAAGAAGAATTTGATCAATATGTGAATCCGAAAGAAATGACGTATCCAAAATAAAATGCATACTGTTTCATCAGCAACCTTTAGGCTGCCGAGAAAAATTTTCTCGGCAGTTATTTTTATCTATGAAAAATTATTATGTTAATTATATGCTTGCCAACAAATCTACAATTTACCAGTGAAAACTTATGATAAGTTTTTTGTAATCTGCTCACACTATGATTACAGGAGGTGATAAACATGGCTAACAACAGTTCAAACCAATTAGTTGTTCCTGGAGTACAACAAGCTCTTGATCAAATGAAATATGAAATTGCTCAAGAATTTGGTGTGACTTTAGGTCCTGATTCTACTTCTCGTTCAAACGGGTCAGTTGGTGGAGAAATCACTAAAAGACTTGTTCAAACTGCTCAACAACAACTAGGACCAAAAGCTTAATAATAATGGTGGAAAAGACGGGGAAGCCAATTGGCTTCCCCGCAATTTTAGTATATATAAAATTTAACGAATACGAAGCTCTGTTTCAATGTCAAAAAAGTGGGCTTTGTTCATATCAAAGGCAAGCTCAATATTTTCGCCAACATTTATATCTGTACGAGAATCGATACGTGCAATGAAATCCTGCTCTCCTATTTTAGAATAGAGGTACGTCTCAGCACCCATCAAATCAGCCACTTCAATGTTAGCTGTTATTTTAGTGTTTGGTGATGATTCAATAAATACTGGTTCATCGTGGATATCTTCTGGACGGATACCTAAAGTGATTTCTTTATCTTCGTAACCTTGGTCTCGTAATATTTTAAGCTTTCCTTCAGGTATTTCTATTTTCGTTTCTCCGACTTCCACAGTATTTCCATTTAGTTTTCCAGTGAAGAAGTTCATAGATGGAGATCCAATGAATCCACCGACAAAAACATTATCAGGGTTATCATAAACATCTTTAGGAGCTCCGATTTGTTGGATAATTCCATCCTTCATTACAACAAGGCGTGTTGCCATAGTCATCGCTTCTGTCTGGTCATGGGTTACGTAGATGGTTGTTGTTTGCAGTCTTTGATGGAGCTTTTGAATCTCTGCACGCATTTGTACACGTAATTTAGCATCTAAGTTTGATAATGGTTCGTCCATTAAGAACACCTTGGCATCACGGACAATTGCACGACCAAGTGCTACACGTTGACGTTGCCCACCTGATAATGCTTTTGGTTTACGATCTAAATAAGCTTCAAGGCCGAGAATATTTGCAGCATTCTTAACACGTTTCTCAATTTCATCCTTCTTGAATTTACGTAATTTTAAACCGAAAGCCATATTATCGTATACATTCATATGTGGATATAATGCATAGTTTTGGAACACCATAGCAATATCCCGATCTTTTGGAGCCACATCATTCATTTTTTTATCATCGATGTATAATTCACCATCGGTTATCTCTTCAAGACCAGCAATCATTCGTAAGGTTGTAGATTTACCACAACCAGAAGGTCCAACAAAAACAATAAATTCTTTATCTTGAATATGTAGGTTAAAGTCGTCTACGGCAATCGTCTTTTTATCGTACGATTTTTGAATGTGCTCTAAACGAAGTTCTGCCATTCCTCTATTCCTCCTTTATTTTTGTAAACGTTTAATTAGTTATAGTATAAAAAAAGCCTGGACAAATAGAAACAGCAAACATGCACAAAGATATTAATCTTCTTTGTGCATATTTGCTAGTAATGCTAAATATACAGTTGTGGCTTGGTGAAATTGCCGAATATCGATACCAGTCTTTTCAATAAATTTATCCAACCGATATTGCAGGCTGTTTCGATGCATATATAACTCCTTCGCAGCAACAGAAACATTTAAATTACATTGAAGGAAGGTGTGAATAGTCTGTAATAAGTCGGTGTCATCGGTGAATTCCTGTAGAATCGTTTCAGCGATATATTCTCTGAATGCTTGATCTGAGAAGCCAACCAGAATGTGAGGAATTGCTTCTTTGTAGCTTATTACCGATTTATCTGTATAGGTTAATATCCTATTAGCATAGGTTAACAAGCTCTTATACTGATGCTTAGCATCTTTATAATTCTTGGAATATGGACCAACAAAGAAGTGAATATTAACGTATAAATCACTCATTAATATATCAATAATCTGTTCGTAAGATATACTCTCCTCTGCTATGATGGGCTTCTCTTCGATAAGAATACCTTCATGTTCGTTTTCCCATATGATGGGAACGGAATAGTCGAACAATGTTTGTATTGACTCTTTAAATACTCCCGGATTTATCTGGTTTTTATTCATAGAAAAGTAAACAAAGCGATAGGGAGAAGTAATTGAAGTAGGAGCTTCCGTGAAATTTTGATCAATGATTTGCTTCCATACTTTTTCCTTTTTAGTGAGAGGTGGTCCTTGATACGGTGTTAAAAATGTACGCATTAATCGACCATCTTTTTCCGATAGTTCCTGCTTAGCAATGCCGATTTTTTCCCCATTATGTGTTAAAAACCATTGATAGGTTTCACTAACATAACCTTTTTCTTCACTATCGACAATAAGAGAAGGGAAAATATTTTTTAGTTGTTCAATCATTGGCAAACCCTCATTTTCTTCAGTGCTTTTTTTTATTATAACAGTCGAAAAATTATTTAAAAATAAATAATTGAATTGACTGCAAAATTTGAAACGCTATACACGACGTATTTCGTTTGTTATAGTAAATGAGAGTAAGAAATATGAAGGAGGATTTGTCTTGCCCAATATTTATGATAGTGCTTATGATTTAGAAAAAGCAATTCGAGAAAGTGAAGAATTTAAGAGCTTAAAAACTGCCTATGATGCAGTAATGAATGACCCATCTGCAAAGCAGATGTTTGATAATTTTCGTGATACTCAAATGGCCTTGCAAGAGAAACAAATGCAGGGACAAGAAATTACTGAAGAAGAAGTTGAAAAAGCAAGACAAGTTGTTGAATTAGTTCAGCAGCATCAAGATATATCTAAATTAATGGAAGAGGAGCAACGCCTTAATCTAGTTATTAATGATGTGAGCAGAATTATTACAAAACCTTTAGAAGAACTCTATGGTACATCAGAGGATAAAAACGAATAATAAGTTAAAAGCTGCATGTAGAGCGTAGAAAAAGTGTATTTTTCTACGCTCTTTGACGTTTATTAATTAAACTGTTAGCATCCAAGCTTTTAAAACGGTGAGCAAACATGAAACTCCTTTTACTGAAATTCCTTTCCATTTAAAAATTAAAGTAATATTGCTAAAAGCAGGATAATCGGTAGATATTAGCGAATGGTTACATATAGAAATCAGAAAGGGGTAAAGAAGATGGGAGACACGATTATATACGAAAGTAGAGATTGCATTTCATATATTTACTTCAACAGGGCAGCACGTTATAATGCACTAAATGAAGAAATGTTGGAAGAACTGTTACAAACTATAAAAGAAGTTGAAAAAAATGATGATGCAATTGTGATTCTTTCAGGAGAAGGAAATGCGTTTTGCTCTGGTGGAGATATTTCAATGATGAAGGGTTTTTCAGATAAATCGTACTTTGATAATATTATGGAAATGATTGAACAAATTGTATTGAAACTATATATGATGCCTAAAATTATTATTTCATCTATACATGGATCGGTAGCTGGATTGGGTTTAAGTATTGCTTTAACTGCTGACTTTGTTGTTGCACAGAAAGAGGCAAAATTAGGCATGCTATTTATTGGTGTAGGACTTGTACCTGATGGCGGTGGTCATTTTTGGTTACAGGAACGGCTTGGTACACAGCAAGCAAAGCAATTTATTTGGGGATTAAAACAAGTGGATGGGATAAAGGCAAAACAAATGGGGTTGGTTGACATTACAGCAGAGGATAAAGCGATGCCTCATGCGACTAAGTTGGCCAATCAACTATTAGAAACACCATTAGCTGCCATGCTGCAAACCAAAATGATATATCATTCCAAGCAAAAGGAAGTATTACGTTATTATTTAGAAGAAGAGAAGCAATCGCAATGGGAACTACGAAACACGGAAGATCATCAGGAGGGGGTTAAAGCCTTTTTGGAGAAACGAAAACCGGTATTTAAAGGGAAATAAGTACATGTTGAAACCGACTTTCTAGTTATAGAAAATCGGTTTCGTTGTGAAAACAGAGCTTATGGATCTTTGAAGAAAAAACGGCGGGAATTTATCGATGAAATAATATTAATTTAGCCTCTGGAGTAACACAGCGATGTGTATATTCAAGGTAACCTCCCTCTTCTAGTTTAGCTGTTCCAATTTCTTTTGCTTCATCATCACTAGCGGCGGTATATGTTTCATCCAATAGCTTTTCACCTGAACGGTTAAATACAGTTAGTGTATAGTTTCTCATAACATATGCTCCTCCTTGAAGTAACTTACTTATATATATTCGACAGGACTGCGTAAATTCCTTCATTAAAACCCCTTTTCTTTAACGTGTAAGTAGACTTGATAATTTAAAAGATTAGTATGTATACTGTGTGTAAATTTTACCTTATTATAAGGTGAAATAGCTAACTTTGAAAACATAGATCCGAGAAAAACGGGAGGATTAACGGTTACGTAGGGTGGATTTAGTATAAAAGTCACAAGTTTCCCGATGAGCAAATATTTTAAGAGAGAAAGGTGAAATTAAGTTTATTATTACTACTTGCGAAGATATTTGATTGAATTTTATATTTGATAGGGATGATAGGTGTTAAAGGAGGATTTCTCGCTAATCGAGCAGGACTCTGATATCTATTTGGTACAGAGTGTTATTCCACATATGGCATTAAGGTTCTTACTTGAAGCAATCATGTGAAACCAATATTGGGGGATAAACCAAACCCCCAATTGATTGAATTTTCACTATTACAAGAAACTAATCAACTTAAGGCAAGGCTTTAGGATAGCATGTAATATATATTTTCTCTTGGTTTATAGTCATGTTATTCGTAGGATGTTGCACATTACGTTTCTGCTTTCGTAGCAAAAGCTCAGGCTAAAATGAAACAATTAACCATTTGGATCGTAGTACAGATTAAAGAAAAGGGGGAAGGGTTTTAATGACGCTAAAAATAGAAGATGTGACAAAGCGATTTGGCTCACATACGGCTGTAGACGCACTTTCTTTAGAGATCCCTGAAAAGGAAATGTTCGGCTTCCTTGGGGGAAATGGTGCAGGTAAGACGACAACATTTCGAATGATATTAGGCTTATTAGATCGAACAGAAGGAAATATTTCTTGGAATGGTGAAGCCATACATTATGATAAAAGTCATTTAATAGGGTATCTCCCAGAAGAAAGAGGACTATATCCAAAGCTAACCGTTAAAGACCAGCTTATTTATTTAGGAAAGCTTCGTGGTATGAAAAAAATTGAAGTAGTAGATAAACTAACGGGATGGCTTGAACGATTCAAGATACCAGAATACATGAATAAGAAGGTGGAAGAGCTATCCAAAGGTAATCAGCAAAAAATTCAATTCATCTCATCCATCATTCATCAACCTAAATTAGTTATTTTAGATGAACCGTTTTCTGGACTTGATCCGGTCAATGTTGAAATGCTTAAAGAAGCAGTAATCGATTTAAAAGACAAGGGAACATCTATAGTATTTTCTTCTCATCGCATGGAGCATGTGGAAGAGCTATGTGAGCATCTCTGCATTCTTCATAAAGGAAAGCAGGTTGTTCAAGGGTCATTACAGGATATTAAACGCTCATATGGTAGGAAAAATTTAATTATTCATGCATCGTTTCCATTGGATTTTCTGCAAAGTTTTCCTGGAGTGGTGACCTATAAGAATGTAATGGAAGGTTGCCGCTTACAAATAGAAAGTGAAGCAATTTCGCAGGATATATTTCAAGCGCTGCAAGGAAAAGGATTTATTCGTAAATTTGAATTAGAAGAACCTTCGTTAAATGATATTTTCATAGAGAAAGTGGGTGCGTCTTATGAATAAGTTCTGGATTATCCTTGGACACACATATATGACTCGAATTAAAACAAAGTCATTTATTATTACCACCTTACTTTCGTTACTATTAATTATTGGCCTGGTGAATATTCAGTCCATTATAGACATGTTCTCTAATGATAAAGCAGATCAGATAGTCGTTATCGATGATTCCAATGAACTTTTTGAACCGTTGAATGAGCTTGTAGAACAATCGAATGAAAAAGTTGAACTAACTTCCTATAATGGAACGGTAGAAGAAGCAAAGCAGGCAGTACAGAATGAGGAATATAAGGCATTTATAAATTTATCGATCAATAAAAAGCAATTACCCGAAGCGACCTATTATGCAAATAATGTATCGGAAACAGGAAATCAGCTGTTTATAGAGCAACAACTCCAGCAATTGAAGGTATCCTATGCGACGGAACAAGCAGAGATTGATGCAGCTACATTAGCGGAGATTAATGCCCCGGTATCCTTTCAAACAGTTGCACTAGATAAAACGGCAAAGACAGATGAAGAGTTAAATCAAGCACGGGGAATTGTTTATGTGATGATGTTCGTATTATATATGGCAGTCATCATGTATGGAAACATGATAGCTACTGACGTAGCGACAGAGAAATCGTCAAGGGTGATGGAAATTTTAATCTCAAGTGCGTCACCAGTCACTCATATGTTTGCTAAAATTATTGGAATCGCATTGTTGGGATTGACTCAAATTGGTTTACTGCTCGTAGTCGGTTATACACAAATTCGTTCAAAGCAAGATGAGCTTACGGAGGGAGTCTTCACGTATTTTGGAATTGGTGACATGTCTATATCTATTTACGTGTATGCCATTGTATTTTTTATCTTAGGGTATTTACTCTATGGAACCCTTGCAGCTATGCTTGGTTCATTGGTGAGTAGGATTGAAGATGCACAGCAGTTAATTATGCCGATGACTTTTTTAATCATGATTGCTTTCTTTATCGCAATCTATGGATTAAGTATGCCAGAGTCGAGTTTAGTACAAATTACATCGTTCATACCATTTTTCTCACCTATAATTATGTTTTTAAGAGTTGGAATGCTTGATATACCTGTTTGGGAGGTAGCTTTATCTATCGGTATACTTGTAGCCACGATAGTATTATTAGCATTACTAGGTGCAAAAGTTTATAAAGGCGGAGTGCTGATGTACGGTCGATCCAGCTCTTTAAAAGATTTTAAAAAGGCAATCGCGCTATCAAAAAAAGAATAAATGTTAATCGTTTGCCTATTGATAGACCTTTACTTGTAGAAAACCTTTACGTTTTCTACAAGTTTTTTTATAGTCCAGGAAATTATAAAATTAGCCCATGTGGATAAATATGGGCCTGTTGAGCCGCGTCCAGCTCCGGCGCCCAGAAACGAGGTAACTTCACGAATCGCCCTGACGATAAGTCATCATCGGCTCGCAAGCACACCGTGCTTCCTTAATCTCCGTTGACTCGCTTCAGTTGCTACGTTGCTAACAGGGCGGTTACGCTTTTGTTCATGTTAGAAAACCCCTGGCTATGCCGGGGGTTCATACGCTCGTTATTCATTAAGACGGTAAGCTAACAAATCGTTTGCCATCTTGAAAAGCTTTGTAAGCAGCAGAAATTGCTTGATTATACGGACAGCTATCTTTTTGTATGTAATTAATCGAACGTGCATTCTATTCGGTTGTTTGCTAAAATGAAGAAAGATGGAGGAATTTATATGTCAAAGCAATTATCGTTTATTCATGCTGCTGACTTGCATTTGGATAGTCCGTTTAAAGGATTAGCAAATACACCTGACCCTATATTTAAAGAGGTGAGGGAGAGTACATTTGTAGCATTAGATAACTTAGTACAAGCCGCTATTAATCAACGTGTTGATTTCGTGTTAATCGTTGGAGATTTGTTTGATAATGAAAAACAAAGTTTAAAAGCTCAAATACGATTAAAGAAAGCATTTGAAAAATTACAGAATCATGAAATTTATGTTTACATGTCTTATGGAAATCATGATTACATAAATGGGAATAAACATCCTGTAGCCTATCCCGATAATGTATATATATTTTCAAAGGAAGAGGTTCAACCTTTTCCGTACCAACGAAATGGAGAGGTATTAGCTTTGATTTACGGTTTTAGTTATGAGAATCGTGCTGTAGTAGCAAATAAAGTGAATGAATTTCAAATAACCGATACTTCAGTTCCATTTCATATCGCAATGCTACATGGAAGTGTTCAAAGTAATACAGAACATGATAGGTATGCGCCATTTCAAGTACAAGAACTATCTGAAAGGCACTTCGATTATTGGGCGCTTGGTCATATCCATAAACGACAAATTTTAAAAGAAACTCCTGCAATAGTCTATCCTGGAAATATCCAAGGCAGAAATCGAAAAGAAACAGGGATGAAAGGTTGTTATCATGTTGTATTAAATGAAGGAACGACTGATCTGGCTTTCATTCCACTGCAAGCCATTCAAATTAATCCACTTGTTGTTAATGTATCCCCATGTAATTCCGTACATGAAGTGGAATCGGTATTAATGGAGCATGTAAATAATCTTACCTATTCAACACCACAATTAATTGATTTAACTTTAATAAGTACGGATCAACGAATAACTAAATGGCAACAGGATGGTAGGATGGAAGAAATGATGGAGTTAATAAATGAGGCAACGATACAATCATCGGTTTGGAGTTATATTTTTCGATATAGCGTGAGTAAAAAGGTAGCTAGCTTTGATCGAGAATTATACAAGGGAGATCATTTCATTAGTGAATTACTCTATGAAATTGACAATCAATCCATTCAACCGTTTATTGCCGAAATATATCAACAGAAACGTGCTCGTAAATTTGTGGAACGATTAACAATAGAAGAAGAGATGGCATTGAAAACAGCTGTTAAAGAATTACTTATTTATGAGCTATTAAAGGAATGAGGGAAGAGCGTGAAATTTGAACAAGCTACCATATTTGGCTTTGGTAAATGGGTAGACGATACGATCGATTTTTCAAACCAACAGGTAACGTATATTTATGGAGAAAACGAATCAGGCAAATCAACCTTACATACTTTCATTCTTTTTATGCTTTTTGGTTTACCACCTAAGCAACGAGAGTTTTATCGACCAAAAACGAGTGGGAAAATGGGGGGAAGACTTACCGTTGTTGATAAGGGAGTACGATTTACTATTGAGCGATTTCATGAAGTACGAAATGGTGCTGCTGTTTGTTACACTGCTGATGGCAATGAAGAAGAGGAGCAATGGTTAAAAGAACGTTTAAAAGGAATGAATTATGCTATCTACCAATCAATCTTTTCATTTTCTGCAAATGATTTAGCTACTATAACAACGATGAAAGAAGATGATCTGGGGGATGTTATTTTAGGCATTGGTATGACGGGCTCTACGAATTTGTATACCGTTGAGAAGCAATTGGATTCTAAAATAGGTGAGTTATATAAACCATACGGCAAAAAACCAGCGATTAACCAGCAATTAAGTAATTTACAGCAAATGCAAGAACGTTTAGATAAATGGAAAAAATCGGAAGGTTCCTATCGAAATAAGAAATTAGAAGCTCAGCAAATAGAAAAGGAACTACAGGCGCTTCGAATTGATTTAGAACAAGAAACGGCAAAGCGAATTAAGTTGGAAAAGAAGCATCATGCTTGGCCAATTATTCAGGAATATCAAGCAGTTATGGAACGGTTACAACACTTACCTGAAGTGTTAGCTTTTCCGGAGAGTGGCAGAGAGAGATTGGAAAAGCAAAAAGAGTTGTTACTACCACTTAAAAGTGAAAATGCAGTTTCACATGAAAATATACGTCGGTTATCCGAAACGATTCATTCATTAGAGGAGAGAAAAGTAAACGAAGTTATTATACAGGAAGCAAAGGATTTATTAGCGGATAAAGCTTCTTATGAAGCGTACCAACAAGAAAATAACAGACTGCAGGTTGCATTACAAAAGCAACAGCTACATATTGAAAAAACGTTAGAAAATCTAAACATTTCTTTAAATGAAGAAGACTTACAAAACACTCATCTATCCTTTCACACAGAAAAGCATTGGAAGCATATAAAAAACGACTTGGATAAGCTTGATCTTGAAAAAGAGCAATTAGATATAGAACGTAACCAACTTAACAAACAGCGAACGATCTTATGGAATCAAATAGATACTGGAAGAGAAAATCTTTATCCAGAGAGAACAATCGATGAATGGCAACATCAGTTGAAATCTGTTAAGCATTCGGAAATGCTACAGCAAATAAACCATGTTCAAAACCAACGAAGTAAAGACTGGCAGTATAAGAAATTAATGAAAGAAAGAAAAGCAAAATACATTGTGTTAGCAGCAATTTCAGCAGCTTTGATTTGTTTACTGGTCGCAATAACAATAGAACGAAATTTATTCTTGGTAATTGCTATGTTTGTGTTGATGACAGGTGTAGGTCAATGGTTTTGGCAAAAAAAATCAATAGCTGAAATTGATCATATGCTACATTCAGAAAAACCGCAGCCAAGTAATAACGTCACGGAGAAGGAATGTTTAGAATTAGAAAGTAAGCTTGAACAGCAACAGCAGTTAAAGAATGAGATTCGGTCATTACAAGAGCAGCTAAAAACAACCGAAATATCCTTATTACAATGGGAAGAAAAACAGTTCCAGCATATGGAAAGATATCAACGGATCGAAAATCAAATGAAGGAACAACACGAACAATATCCCTTTTTACAGGAGATTAATCCGACTTACTGGCCGGAATTTTTCCATGAACTAAAAAATAGTATTAGAATGTCGAAGCAATTGCAGGAATATAGAGACAGAATTACGGAAAATCAAGAAGCATTAGAAAAAATGTCAGATAGAATATCAATGTTTTTATCAAAAGTAAATCGGGATGGGAAAGGTAAACCCATTAAACAGCAGTATGATTGGATTATGCATATCGTTGAGGAAAACGATGAAACGATAAAGCAACTAGACTTTAATCAGCAACTACTTCAGGAGACAATGGAAAATCAATATAATCTGAATGAAAAAATGAAAACCTATGAACAAGAAATGGCAAAGTTATTTACAATTGCCGAGGTTAATTCAGAGGAGGATTTCTATAAGAAGGCCAAAATAGTAGACGAAAAACGTACCTTAACTAATAGCAGAGCAAAGCTGGAAAGTCAACTCTCTGCCTTGTTTAAGGCTACTACTTGGCAGCATTATACGCAAGAGGACATGGATGCAGATTCCTTACGAATGGAGTTAGAGCAAACAAAAGAACGCATAAGCAATTTAGAAGAAGCTCTAGAAAAAGGCAGACAGACTTTGGCAGATCGTAATGCCATGATAACCTCAATAGAAATGTCTGAAGAATATTCAGATTCCATACATCTTATAGAGCAAGATAAGGAAAAACTAAACCAGTTAGTAAAAAAATGGGCTGTTATGAAAACGGCCAAAGAATTACTACTCAGAACGAAGCGGTCTTACCGCGATAAATATTTGAGCGAAATTATCGAGGAAACGTCATTATTTTTTGCAGAATTGACCGGAAATCGATATCAAAAAGTATATCCTCCATCACAGGATGTTCCGTTTAAGGTAGAGAGAAATGATGGCACGCGCTTTACGATAAAGGAGTTATCACAGGGAACGATTGATCAGTTATATGTTTCCTTGCGATTAGCGATTAGTAGTAGTATGAGTGAAAGGCATGCACTACCGTTTATGATAGATGATGCATTTGTCCATTTTGATTCTATTCGTACGCAACGTATAATAAACATTTTAAATCGTATTGCTAAACAGCAGCAAGTCCTTGTTTTTACATGTAAAAAAGAAATGGTTGAAGCTTCAGAAAATAAAAGTTATATACATCTATGAAATTCTGTTCGCATTAATTAACAAATAATGATAAACTATTTGCAGATTATATATATATGCAGGTGGAGGGACATCCATTGCCAGAGGAAAATGTATCAAAAGATTGGGAATTATATGATGAGACAATAGAAAAATTCATTCAAGTCATTGCTAAAAATATGAATTTATATGGTATCACATCTTCTGTTGGAAGATTATACGGTGTTTTATATTTTGCAGATCAACCGATGACGTTGGACGATATGCGCGATGCCTTAGAAATGAGTAAAACAAGTATGTCTACAGGTGTTCGATCATTATCTGATATGAAGATGGTTGAATCAACATTTAAGAAAGGCATACGAAAGGATTTGTATCAATCAGAAGAAGATTGGTATAAATCATTTACTTCATTATTTGGTAACCGTTGGCGCCATCATACAGAGACAAACATCGAGGAAGCCGATGAAGCTATTGCGGAATTGGAAAAGATTTATGAAGAGACAGATGATGAAAACCTAAAAAATAAAATAAGTAAAGATATTGAACGTCTACGATATGCACAGAATTATTATGAATGGTTAATGAAGTTTATTCAGGTAATTGAATCCGGAAAGATCTTCGACTATATTCCAAAACATTAATGGACAACGGAGATTGACAGATAAATGGGCTTTGGCTATTTAATGTCAGTCTCTTTTTGTTTAGATAATCTAGAACAGGCACGAATATCTAAGGGGGAGAATCAAATGAATAGTGACCTTAAAAAAGGAATTGGCCAAGTCACCATTGGCGATTCCTATGATGGATTTCTACTTATAAGAGAAGCTACAAAAGGATTAACAAGTAATGGAAAACCTTTTTTGACACTTATACTAAGCGACGCAACGGGAGAGATTGAAGCAAAGCTTTGGGATAGTACAAAAGAAGATGAAGCCACCTTCATTGCTGAACAAATAGTGAAAGTCTCAGGAGAAGTGAATCAATTTCGCGGAAAAGCACAGTTGAAAATTTTGTCATTACGTCCTGCACAGCCTACAGACGGTGTACATGTTTCTGACTTTATAGAAAAAGCACCTATTGAAAAAGATAGATTAATAGAGAAGTTAACAGAAGCTATATTTGAAATGCAAAACCCTACGTTACAACGAATAGTTCGGGCTTTTATAAAGAAGTATCAGGAAGCATTACTCATCTATCCAGCAGCTGCTAAAAATCATCATGACTATGCATCAGGCTTAGCCCACCACATTGTGAGTATGCTGGCAATTGCGAAAGAAATGCATAAATTATATCCAGAATTGAATAAGGATTTACTGTATGCGGGAATTATCCTCCATGATATTGGTAAGGTCAAAGAATTGTCTGGTGTTGTGACAACGACATATACGCTCGAAGGTAAATTACTTGGACATATTCCCATGATGGTAGAGGAAATTGGAATGATAGCAAAAGAAATGCAGATTGAGGGAGAGGAGGTTGTGATCTTACAGCATCTCGTATTAAGTCATCACGGAAAACCAGAATGGGGGAGTCCAAAGCCGCCATTAGTTCGTGAAGCTGAAATATTGCATCTTATTGATTTATTTGATGCTAAAATGAATATGCTTAATCGGGCACTTGATAAAGTGAATCCAGGGGAATTTACGGAACGGCTATTTGCTATGGACAATCGTTCATTCTATAAGCCGTTATTTGAAGAATAAACAGAAATGAAGTTACGGGCATTTTTTTCATGTTCTTTTCATATATATTTTGTAGAGAAGATGGACAAGGAGGCCTAAATGATGATACTAGGAGTGCCTTGGTGGGTATTCGTAATGATCATATTTATTTTTCTAAGCGGTTTTATGGCATTTCGAGCAATGCATGCCGAGAAAAAATTGGAGCACCAATTTATTGAAAAAGAGGGAAAGGTGTATATGGATCGTTTACGGGCAGAAAGGGAAAGGAAGCAAAGGCAGGAGCAAGAAAAAGAAACATCTTAATTAAGGGCTTCTGTTTAACAGAGAAATCTTGACATATGGTATGCAAAAGGACTAGTCCACGAATTGTGACTAGTCCTTTAAAGTTTGAAAGTTATCCTTTAGCTTCGGTATCCTCTTTAGATTCCTTTGCTTCTTCCTTTTCGAACATATCCTTATATTTATCAATCTTCACTTCAATGTCTGCATCTTTAAGAATATTATCAATTTTCTCTTGCGCTTTTGTTGCATCCATTTTTTGTGATAATAGTTCACGACGTAAATCTTCTTTTACATCTTCATATTTCCCAATATTTTCTTCTTTATCACGAATATCATTTACTTTAATGATATGGTAACCATGTTGGGTTTTAACTGGATCACTTACTTCGCCCTTTTTCATGCTATAAGCAGCATCCTCAAATTCGGGTACCATTTGACCTGATGAGAAGTAACCAAGGTCACCACCCTGTTCGGCGCTCCCAGTATCAGTAGAATATTCTTTAGCTAACTTTGCAAAGTCACCACCGTCATCAACTTTCTTTTTGACTTCTTTTGCTGTTTTTTCATCTTCTACTAAGATATGCTGTGCTTTAATTTCAGTGTTTTTTCGTTCATAAAGATCTTTTAGTTCTTCTTCTTTAATGTCTACATCTTCTGAGACAGCAGCTTCTTGAAGTAGACTGATTTTGATGACACTACGTAATGCGTCTTCACTGCCAAATTGCTGTTGTACGGCAGCGTCAAACTGATCACCAAGCTGGTCTTTCATTTTCTTGATTTCTTCATCTACTTTGTCATCGGATACATCGTACTTATCTTCAAGTACTTCGATAGTTACCATTTCTTGAAGAATCTTTTCACCATAACGATCTTTTAATTCTTGGTAAAATTCTTCCTTTGTCACATCTCCTGCGTTAGTTTTCACGACCGCTTCATCGTCACCTGAGCTACATGCTGCAAGTGTGAATAATCCTGCAGTCAATGTGACAGCAATTGCTGTTTTCTTCATACATGAACACTCCTAATCTGCTTGTACAATAATCTCCCCTAACAATAAATATAACATATTAGGATATAAAAAATACAGCCTTATATGAAACAGTAGGGTGTGCTTATACCATTACATTCATTACTCGTACGTAGGAACACACAAGTAAGACGGTTACCATAATGTTTATAACTCGAAACATTTTTCCTTGCTTTAAGGTCTCCATTTCCATTTTTAGACAGAATTGATGCGTTAATGAATTAAAAATAAGTAATATAATAAATCCATATAAGAGAAAGATAATATTCATCGTAGGACCCCCTTGTCGTACTTAACAAACAACTTGTTTTTCTCCTCTATAATTACATTCTACAATATCCTATTCATTACTGTATCAAAAGATTAACATTCTGAACAGAGAAGAATATTCTAAGTTTCAAGAAAAAAGGAAAGAGGATGGGACAAATTACTATAAATATGTATAATCGTTTTATTAATATAGGTATCATCGCCATATCCTGAGAAATATACTCGCTTTCCGTAGATGGCCTCAACTAAGTTGATAAAGGAAAAAGTTACAAGTGGTCATCGGACTTGTGCTGTTCCCGTAGGGTTACGAAGACTTCGGAAGCAATACATCACTCAGAGAAGAAGCGCGCTTCTTTTTCAAAAGATAAGAAATCATAAAATTTGTTCATGTGGGCGTGCTCCAACTCTGGCGCCCAGAAACTAGGTGACTTCACGAATCGCCCTAATCTAAATCATCATCGGCTCGCAAGCACACCGTGATGCTTTTATCTCCGTTGACTAGCTCCAGTCGCTACGTTTCTAATCGGGCGATTACGCATTTATTCAGGAGTCAGATGCTAAATCATTTATTTTAATTAAAAAAGAACTATAATTAATATCACAACTAATTATAGTTCTTTTTTATTGTTTCTTATTTACTTTTGTCTCAGAAGAATCTTAGTGTTGATGCGCTCTTATTAAAATATCAAATCCATTACCATCTTCTCTATTTTCTATTAGTGATCGCTTAGGTGCTTTCCAAAGATATGCTACATAAAGTAAATCAATAAATGCGATACCGATATTGGCCGACGTCAATATGATAATATAGACAGAGTAATCGATAAAATAATAGCTTGCAACTAGCCCAGGTATCGTAATTAAGATAGTAGGTGCTAGCGCAACTAATAAATATGCTTTTTTTGTTAAGTGATATTTCGTATAATAATAAAATACAGGAAAAACGTTATATTTCATCTTAAAAATTACTTTTATTCGTTTATTCATCAGGATCAAAGGAAGTATATGCATACATGAATGAACTGTCGGTAACAGCACAAGCAATAGCAGGAAAGGAATAATACCCTGTTCATTCACTTCATTTGTTCCTTGGGCCAATGTAATAGGTACATAGAGAAAAATAAATGAGAGTAAGGCAGTTAAAAAAGACACAAGGTACAAACGACTTTTGCCAAATTCTTTTGCAAGGTTGATTGATTTCCAGCAATTCATTTTTGATCCCTCCATCATGCTTCTTAGAAGTTTTTATCCTTCAAGAATGATAGTACGATTAAAGGGAAAAATCAATACTTTTTTTATACTTTTTTTGGACGTTAAGAAAAGTTTATAATACAAGTAAGGACATGCTGCTATAGATCGTTTAATATTAAGCCTATGTAAGGTAGACGTAAAGCGTGCTAGTAGGGGAGGAGTATGATAAAGTGGGCACTTTCAATGAGGCTGAGACAGCAGCTTTTCATTTACAACTACTTTCCAAAATAATTGATATGGATGAATATCCATTTACGAAATTAGTGATTGAAAGAAATTTAACAAGAGAAGAATTTGCTATTCTAATGGAGCGCCTCGAGAAGCTTAACGAACAATATGAAGCACAAAAAGAAGAAGGTCTGATTCATTTCTCATCATTACTTATTCATTTTGCAGGTATGTTAACAGAAAAGCTTGAACCGGATAGTACGATTAATGCGCTGCAACGAGAAGGCTTCTACCCCTCTCTCATGAATGAATTTATTCGTATAATCAAACAAAATAATAAGGGTTAGAAAAGAAGATAATGTACTGAAATTATCTTCTTTTTTATTGTCTGGAAACTATAAAAATTAACATGTGGATAAATATGGGTATGTTGATCCGCGTCCAGCGCAAGCGCCCAGAAACTAGGTGACTTCATGAATCGCCCTAATCTAAGTCATCATCAGCTCGCAAGCTCATCGTAATTCCTTATCCCCCGTTGACTTGCTCCAGTCGCTACTTTTGTTCTGCTATAAACAATGGTCCGCGATTATTTCTTTTCATGCTTATTGCACCTAAATACTATTCCTGCTTCATCTCGCGAAATAAATCCTCGACTTGCTGATGGAACTGTATTAAATGATGTAACCTTGATTCCATATGAAGATAAAGCTTAGCATTGGAATCAGAATCCTTTCCTTCTTTAATGATGTCATTAATATCTTCTAGAGATACTTTTTGCTGATTCGCTGCATCTATCCATTTGCTAATATAGGAATTCATAAATGACTTGAATAATTGCGTATGTGCTTCATAAAGATCTTTTCTGACCCCTTTTTTCCAAACACGTGTTACAAGATTCTGATCTGAAAGTGAGCGTATGCTCGTACTCATGGAAGTTTTGCTTTTTCCGAGGGCTTCAGCCATTTCGTCTAATGTTTTTGGCTTTTCTGATAAGTATAAAAAGGCAAACAATCGTGACTCTAACGGGGTAAATCCGAACATCTCTACCGTTTTTGAAAATTCCAACATGATTTTATTGGTGATTATTTCTGTTTGAGGTCTATTCATAAAATCCTCCTAAAGCCTTGATATATCAAGATTACACTAATTACCCAATGATTAAAAACTGTTTATCTACTAGTATTTTAAAGGAAATCGGAGGTATACAAAGCAAATTTAATGTAATGTTCGTACAGTATAAACTGTACAAAAAATATATACAAAACTAATAGAATTTAAAGTTTGTATTGTATCTTTAAAATCGTTATAGTAGATAAAGTAATTGAATAATTTGTTCGGAGCTCGTGGAAATCTATATAACATGCAAGATAGTTTTGCACGCGTATTTTTGTGTAGCTATCCTGATAGAAAAGTATTAGTCCCTTCATCATGGGTCATGGGCTGAAATAGAAAAAAGAGGTGAATGAATTGCCAGTAATAGAAGCGAAAAATCTATCAAAAGTTTTCGGTAAAAATCCGAAGCAAACGCTAAAGCTTCTCGATAAAGGTTTGTCAAAGGATGCCATCTTAAAAGAAACAGGCAACACAGTAGGGGTGAATCGGGCGTCCTTTTCTGTTGAAGAAGGGGAAATCTTTGTCATTATGGGGTTATCTGGAAGTGGTAAATCAACATTAGTACGGCTAATCAATCGCTTGATAGAGCCTACTGAAGGAACCATTATGATAGATGGAGACAATTTAGCAACGATGGATAAAAAATCATTGCGCGAAGTCCGTCGAGAAAAGCTAAGTATGGTATTTCAAAAGTTTGCATTGTTTCCACATCGTACCATTCTAGAAAATGCTGAATACGGTTTGGAAATTCAAAAGGTTCCAAAGGAAGATCGTAAGAAAAAAGCGCAGGAAGCACTAGAGTTAGTAGGTTTAGGAGATTATATTCATCAGAAACCAAGTCAGTTATCAGGTGGAATGCAGCAACGAGTTGGTCTTGCTCGAGCATTGGCTAACGATCCTGAAGTCCTTTTAATGGATGAGGCTTTCTCTGCATTAGATCCATTAATTCGTAAAGAAATGCAAGATGAATTACTAGATTTACAAACGACTATGCAGAAAACGATCTTGTTTATTACGCATGATTTAGATGAAGCATTACGGATTGGAGATCGGATTGCACTCATGAAGGATGGATCAATTGTTCAGATCGGAACACCTGAAGAAATCTTAGTCAATCCTGAAAATGATTATGTTGAAAAGTTTGTTGAAGACGTTGACCGTTCAAAGGTATTGACTGCACAGCATATTATGAAACGCCCAGAAACAGTAAACATGGAGAAGCATGGTCCACGTGTAGCTTTAGAACGCATGCGCGAAGAAGGATTATCTAGCATTTTTGTAGTAGATAGCAAGCGTAACCTGAAAGGCTATATAACCGCCGATGATGCATCAGAAGCTCGCAAAAAAGAAATTAATAACTTAACAGAGGTTTTGAAGAATGATATTCCGAAAGTCGAAAGAGAAACCCCGATGCATGAGATTTTTGACATTATCCATGATTCACCAATTCCAGTAGCTGTAGTGGAAAATGAAAAATTAATTGGAATTATTGTTCGAGGTGCAGTTCTTGCTGCACTATCCAGTGATGGAGAGGTGAATTTAGAAAATGCTTAATAATGTATTAGATTTTGTTCCAAAATTACCGATTGCAGAGAAAACGAAAGACGCAACGGAATGGATTACGGAGAAGTTTTCCTTTTTATTTGACCCGATCAAAGAACATTTCGGAAGTTTTATGGAGAGTACATCTGAATTTCTAATATCTGTTCCGCCGGTTATCATAATTCTTTTAGTTGCAGTTATTGCATTCTTTATTTCCGGTAAGAAATTTGGTCTAGCTACTTTTTCGATTGTTGGACTTTGGTTTATTTATAACCAAGAATTATGGGAGCACTTAATGAGTACCTTTACACTTGTATTACTTGCTAGTATTTTATCGGTAATTATTGGTGTGCCTGTAGGAATTCTGATGTCAAAAAGTAGAATAGCATCAGCAATTATTACGCCGATTCTTGACTTTATGCAGACAATGCCAGCCTTTGTATATTTAATACCGGCTGTTGCCTTTTTCGGAATTGGTATGGTCCCTGGTGTTTTTGCATCACTGATTTTTGCAACACCACCAACCGTTCGATTTACAAATTTAGGAATTCGTCAAGTTTCTCAGGAATTAGTTGAAGCTTCCGAGGCATTTGGTAGTACAGGAGCACAAAAGTTATTTAAGGTAGAATTACCAATGGCAAAAACGACGATTATGGCAGGGATAAACCAAACCGTGATGCTTGCACTATCTATGGTAGTTATTGCTTCTATGATTGGTGCACCTGGGCTTGGTAGAGAAGTACTATCTGCATTGCAACGAGCTCAAGTAGGAACTGGTTTTGTTGCTGGAGTGGGAATTGTAATTCTTGCGATTATTATCGATCGAATTACTCAAAATATGAATAAGCAAAAACAATAACCTATGTTGGTATCTTTTCTAATGAAAAGTTTCCATATATAAATTTTAAATAAAAGGGGAGATTAGCATTATGTTTAAACGTAATTGGAAACGCCTTGGTCTAGTAGCAGGGCTTTCATTATCATTATTTGCAGCTGGTTGTGGCTCTGATGATGAGTCAACAGGTAATGGTTCTGATGAAGGAACAGCTTCTGAAGGTGAAGCAAAAGAAATTGAATTAGCTTATGTTGAATGGGATTCAGAAATTGCTTCTACACACGTCGTTGGAAAGGTTTTAGAAGATCAAGGCTTTGATGTGAAATTAACACCACTTGATAACGCTGTAATGTGGGAAGCTGTCGCAAATGGTGAAGCAGACGGTATGGTGGCTGCGTGGTTACCAGCAACACATGCTGACCAATATGAAGAATATGGTGATCAAGTAGAAGAACTTGGTACAAACCTTGAAGGTGCAAAAATTGGATTAGTTGTGCCTAAATATATGGATGTAAATAGCATTGAAGACTTAGATGCACAAGCCAACAAAACGATTACTGGTATTGAACCAGGAGCTGGTGTTGTTGGAGCCGCTGAACAAGCCTTAACAGATTATGACAATCTGAAGGGATGGGAAGTACAAACCTCATCTAGTGGAGCAATGGCAACGGAATTAGGTTCAGCTATTGAAAACGAAGAAGATATTATTGTTACTGGTTGGACTCCACACTGGAAATTTGCTAAATATGAATTAAAATATTTAGAAGATCCAAAAGGTACATTTGGTGAAGCAGAAACCATTGATACGATGGTTCGTAAAGGGCTTAAAGATGATATGCCAAATGCATATAAAATTCTAGACCAATTTAACTGGACTACTGAAGATATGGAAGCTGTAATGCTTGAAATTTCTAACGGAACCTCTCCTGAAGATGCAGCTGCTGCATGGGTAGAGGAAAACCAAGAAAAAGTAGATGAATGGGTTAAAGGAGTAGAATAAGTAAAATGACAAGGGGCTGGGACATAACTAGCCCTTATGAAGTTAAAAAAGATTCCAGTTATCAAAAAATGATAGCTGGAATCTTTTTTGTTATAAA
>NZ_JAJERH010000067.1 GCF_016919725.2 Virgibacillus sp. AGTR | reverse complement strand
CAAAAAAGTTAGCTGAAGGACAAACCCCACGGAAAGGGAAGTGGGCAGCCGGAGTGTTGGTCAAGCAAAGTAGCTATTATTCCATAATAGCTACTAGAGGAAGCGTAAATCTGAGCATTTAGTGATAAGGACTGAGCGAATTTTGCTCAGTTTTTCCTATAGGGTTAGGTTGTATAATCGTTGCTGGGATCTTTTGTTATTATAAAATTAAAAGTATGAGTCTACCGCTTGAACTAAGGCTTCATACGTGTGGTAATCTAGTAACATATAAGATTAGAGCTTACAAGATAAATGAAATGAACTATTTTTATTGGTACTTCTGTTTGTATTTCTCTTTGATACGTAAATAATTATCTTAATCATTTATTTTCTATTAATGCGAACCACTCATCAATAAAAAAACGCTGCACGGATCCTTGATCTAACTGAATCTTATAATACGCTTTTATCTGCTCATCTGCCTCTTTAATAAAATGATAGACTTTTTGTTTATCTTCTGGATGATCCAAGGTTCGATTTATCCACTCGGTATATGACAACTCTTTCTTCCGTACGTTTTCTTTTACGGTGTGTAATCCATAGCTGTCTAACAGCTGTTTCCATTCGAAGATAGGCAAGCATCGTACATGACTAAAATCACGCATACCTTCTAATTGATTGATGAAATTAGCATAGACAGATTGTCTTGGTGCAATATTATCAATAAATAAAAATGTACCATTTGTCTTTAATACACGCTTTACTTCTTGAATGAATTTTTCAGGGTGAGGAAAATGGTGAGCAGCAGTCCTACAGGTAATAATATCAAATGTGTTATTCAAAAACGGTAAGCTTTCTGCATCCGCAAGAATGTAATCAATGTTATGAATATCTTGAAGGTAATTTTTCGTGTTTTCTAGCATTTCTTTCGTTAAGTCCGTTGCATATACCCTCTCAACGAAAGGGGATAACTGTTTTGCTACATGACCACCACCGGTAGCAATATCCAGCAGTTTCATACTTGTTTCCAGCTCTAGCCAATCCTTCATTAAGGATAAATCACTTCCCCGTGCATGTGTAGCACTTGTAATATATGCTTGTTTGTTTTTAGCAAAAGATTTTTTTACATTTTCTTTTTCTCTCATACGCTCATCTCCTCATTGATCTGGAAAATATCTTCCAGTGAATGTTGATTGGCTGAATAGATTATTACTTTATCACTAATAGCATATGTATTATAATGCAATAAGTAAAATACTTAAATATAATTAAAATGAATAATTATTAGTTATAGGGGGATATAATGAAAATCGATGATTATGAATTATTATTAAAATTGCATGAGATAGGGACAATTAGAGGTACTGCAAAAGCAGTTCTGATCTCACAGCCAGCGGTAACACAACGATTGAAATACATTGAGGAATATTTTGGACATATCATCTTTATCCGAACACCGAAACGGCTAATTCCAACCCCAGAAGGCGAGATAATTCTAGAACATGCTAAAACAGTTATGGCAGGAGAAAGAGCAGTAAAAAATAAATTAGCACAATCAAGTGAGGAAGTTCAAGGCACGCTTTCCATTGCCTGTTCTTCACTGATTAGTCAACGATATCTTCCAGCTATATTGGGTAAATTCACGTCGCTCTATCCTAAGGTAGCAATTGATTTAGTGACAGGAATTAGCGAAGACATTAAGCGTCATCATAAGAATTATCATGTGTGTATTATTCGTGGCGAGAAATTAAAGGAAAGTACATGTATCCGCTTATTTGATGATCCGCTTTATATATTTGATACAGAACCATTTCCTACAGATGCATTAAAAGAGCGCCCGCTTATTTCTTTTAAGTCGGATGACAGTATGCATGAATTGGTTGATAATTGGTTATATGTACAACAGGATAAAATTAAACCAGTTAAAACCATAACAGTGGATCAAATTGAAACATGTAAACAATTTATGAAACAAGGACTAGGAATGGCTGTACTACCTGAAAGTGTTTCTGACTCGATGCGAGATGAATATCCAAACATAGCATTAAAATTAGATGGAGAGGCTGTTTCTAGACATACGTGGGTTTGCTTTCAAGATGGGGTACGCGAGCTCCCGCAGGTGGATCATTTTATTGATGAATTGGTAGAACTATTAACACTTTAATGTTTTATTCACGGTAAAAAAAGGTATACCTTAACTAGAATAGAAAAAGGAGTGGTTATGCTATGAGTAATGTTATTTTTACTTCGAAAGCGACAGCAAAAAATGGACGAGACGGTCATGTGAAATCAGATGATGAACTTATTGACCTTAAGCTTGTCAATCCAGCTACGAATAAAAAGGATACGGGTTCTAACCCTGAGCAACTGTTTGCCGCTGCTTACTCATCCTGCTTTGACGGGGCTTTAAATCTAGTTGCCTCCAAAGAAAAAAAGAAAATAGATTCAGAAACAACAGCCGCAGTTAGTTTATTGAAAGATCCGGAAGATAATGGCTTTAAAATTGCAGTAGAATTAACAATTAAAATACAAGGTGTCGATCAGCAAGAAGCTGAAGAGCTTGCAAAGAAGGCGCATCAGGTATGCCCGTATTCAAAAGCTACGAGAGGGAACATTGATGTGACATTACAGCCGCAAGCAGTATAAAAACAATGAAAAGCGAGCTTAAACTTCTCCCTTCTGAGTGCGAAAAACCAATAGGACCGAAAGTTAATAAAAAGGGTGGGATGTTGGAGGAGAGTGCTTTCGAAAACGGTGCTTTTTAAGAGAATGGTGATTCTTCATATACTATTGGGCAGGAGGTCTTACGAAGGATTATTTCCCACAAGCGTCTTTTAATTTGTCGTCATAGGAATAGAGATACCAAAACTGCAACATCGTTTAGAACTAAAATGCCGAACGAATTGGTACCTCCCCCCCGGAAGTTAGAGTGAAAAATATCCGGGGGGATAGCACCCATCCTTTTGAAGGATAGTTCGGCTTTTAGTTTTATAACCTACTTATATTCAGTTCCTTTTAATTATAGCTAACTAGAGAGTTTCGCTATAAATAGGTGACTTATTTTAATTTTTGAATAAGGCTATTACTAGGTGTAACAAACAACGTTTTTTGATTCTCATAAGTTACATAACCGGGCTTTGCCCCATTTGGTTTCTTTACATGACGTACCTTTGTGTAGTCTACAGGCACGGAAGAAGATTGGCGAGATTTACTAAAATAAGCTGCCAGCTGAGCCGCTTCCATTAGAGTTTCGTCACTAGGCTGTTTGTCTCTTATAATGACGTGCGATCCAGGTATATCCTTTGTGTGTAGCCATATTTCATCTCGAGCTGCAAGTTTCATTGTTAAATACTCATTTTGTTTATTATTTTTTCCAACAAGTATTACGGTACCATCAGATGCAGTATATTGTTCCGGTACTGGCTTTTCAGCTTTATTACGCTTTTTCTTTTTCTTCGGTTGTTTTTTGAGATACCCTTCTTCTCTAAGTTCGTCACGAATTTCTTCAATATCAGAACTACTTGCAGATTCAACCTGCTGTTGCAATTGCTCCATATAAGCAATTTCATCCTTCGTTTTTTCAATTTCTATTGTAACGATGCGCTCAGACTTCTTTAATTTTTGATACGTCTTGTAGTAGCTTTGAGCATTTTCACTTGGAGTTTTGTTCGGATTTAATTCAATCGTCAATTCTTTTTGCTCTGGGTCATAGTAGTCAGTCACTGTGACGCTTTGATCACCTGTTGAAATTAAATGTAGGTGTGCCGTTAGTAATTCACCAAGCTTTTGATAATGATCTTTATTTCGGGCCTTCTTTACTGTTTGCTCATGTTTCTTTAATTTTCTCCTGTTCTTTTCTTTTTCGTTTTTAAGAAAGCGATATAAATCTTTAGCTTGTTGTTTAACACGATCGCGTTCCGCTTTTCCAGAATAAAATTGATCTAGCATTTGATTTGTAGTACTAAAATGAATCTGATCACCAGTAAAGTTAGCTAATGGTATAACATGAAAGTCCTCTTTCTTATCATTATATATGGTAGGTCTAAAATTAGATTGAACTATTTGTTTTTGTATTTCATCAAAGACCTTCTGATATGCTTCGATAGATCCAAGCTCTGCTCTTTGAACCATTTCCCTTGCTATAAAAGGTGAGAAACCAACAAGGCTTTGAACAATTTGATTATTGAGCTTACCGGCATTAAAATCAAGCCTTTTAATAAATTGCTCAGAATCTATGGTTAGTGCATTGAGTTTATTTTGCTCGGGTGGAAGCTGATATAGGTGACCAGGTAATAACGTGCGGTGACGATTTTGTGACATAGATATATGTTTAAAACTATCGATAATTTGATTTTCTTCGTCATCAACTAATGTAATATTACTGTGTTTCCCCATTAATTCAATAATAAGTGCTTTGCTTGTTAAATCTCCAATTTCATTTCTTGTTTTTATCGTTAATTGAACAATTCGCTCCATTCCATACTGCTCTATATTTTCTATAATTGCACCTGATAGATGTTTTCGTAATACCATACAAAACATAGGAGGTTCTTTTGGATTTGCAAAACTGTCATTCGTTAAGTGAAATCTAGCATACGTTGGATGAATGGAAAGTAATAAAGTCATGTTTTTTCCTTTACTACGTATGGTAAACAATAATTCACTATCCGTAGGCTGATAAATTTTTGTTATTTTACCAGGAATCATTTCGTTTTTTAATTCTTCTGTTACTGCATGTGTTACGATTCCGTCAAATGGCATATGATCACCTCAAGCGCAATTATAGCATTTTTTAGGACAAGTCTGCATACATATCCCTTAAGGAGCTTTAGATTAAAGGAATACGGTGAGGAACAAGCGCTATAATTTGGAGGAATGCAGGATGAATTGGTATCAATTGGATGTAGAAAATGTAGAAAGAAAATTGCATGTAGCAGCAAATAGAGGATTAAATGAAAAGCAAGTGGAAAAACGAAGGAAGCAATATGGAGCAAATGAATTGGAAGCTCAAAGGAAGACGTCCAAGTGGTTAATATTTTTAAAGCAATTTCAAGATTTTATGGTCCTTGTTTTATTAGCTGCAACATTAGTTGCCGGACTTCTTGGAGAGTATATAGATGCGATAGCAATTATGATTATCGTACTTGTTAATGGATGTATAGGCTATTTTCAGGAACAGAAGGCAGAAAAATCTCTAGAAAAATTAAAAGAACTATCTGCACCGATGGCCAACGTATTACGAAATCAAAAATGGAGTAAGATTCCTTCTAAACAAGTAGTTGTTGGAGATGTTGTCAGAGTCGCAAGTGGAGATCGTATTCCAGCAGATATCCGCATTGTCCAATCAAGCAGCTTAGAAACAGAGGAATCTGCTTTAACAGGTGAATCGTTACCTGTTATGAAGCACGCTACTGCAATTAGAAAAGATAAACTAGATGCCCAGGATCAAGTGAATATGGGGTTTATGGGTACGCTAGTTACAAGAGGTTCAGGAGTTGGAATTGTTGTTGGGACAGGCATGGATACAGTAATGGGGCAAATTGCTTCATTAATGGTAAATACAAAGAAAGTGATGACTCCCCTGGAAAGAAAACTTTCTGAATTAGGAAAAATATTAATTATTGTTGCATTATTTTTAACCGCATTGGTCGTTGTCTTAGGTGTGATGCAAGGACATCCTGTCTACTCCATGTTTCTTGCTGGCGTATCGTTAGCGGTGGCTGCCATTCCTGAAGGATTACCGGCTATTGTTACCGTTGCTTTATCTTTAGGGGTACAGCGAATGATTCGGAAAAAAGCAATTGTTAGAAAATTATCCGCGGTTGAGACACTGGGGTGCGCATCTGTAATTTGTTCTGATAAAACAGGGACGATGACGGAAAACCAAATGACAGTTAAAGAATTATATCTAAACGGGAAGCAACTTTATGTAACTGGTGATGGATATGATATAAGAGGAGATTTCTTTCTAACAAAAGCAAAACTTGATAAAAATTTTCCTAACTTAGAGACGATGTTATTATACGGAATGCTATGTAACCAAGCATCTATTATTGTTAAAAAAGGGAAGCATTATATAGATGGTGATCCAACAGATGGTGCATTACTTGTTGTTGCACGGAAAATGGGATTGACAGTATCTACTGCGGAATCGTATCGAATTATAAAAGAGTTACCCTTCGATTCAGATAGAAAAAGAATGAGTGTAGTTATTGAAGACAGTAATCAACGCCGTTTTCTTATTACAAAAGGTGCGTCTGATGTGCTGCTGCCACGATCGATGTATCATATGGACGAGGATGGAAGACAATTACTGAGAGAAGAAAATAAACAGCAAATTGAGCAAGCAATTAGTGATATGGCAGAAAAAGCTCTAAGGACATTAGCCATTGCTGTTAAGCCCTTATCCAAGCATGACGATCTAGAATCAGCCGTTTTAGAAAAAGAGCTGACTTTTATTGGTTTATATGGAATGATTGATCCCCCAAGAAAAGAAGTGAAATCAGCCATCGAAGAGTGTCGCAATGCAGGAATTAAAACTGTTATGATAACTGGCGATCATGTGAAGACAGCTAAAGCTATTGCTGATAATTTACAAGTACTACCGGAAAATGGGAGAGTGTTAGAAGGACAGCAATTGAATGAAATGTCAACAGATGAGTTAGAAGAAATGATTGATGATACGTATGTATTTGCCAGGGTGACACCTGAGCATAAACTTCGAATTGTTCATGCCTTTCAGGAACGTGGTCATGTCGTGGCAATGACTGGTGATGGAGTAAATGATGCACCTGCGATTAAAGCAAGTAATATCGGCATAAGTATGGGATTAAGTGGTACAGATGTTACCAAAGAGGCTTCTTCCCTAATTTTAATGGATGATAATTTTGCAACGATTAAATCAGCAATACAAGAAGGACGAAATATCTATGAGAATATTCGTAAGTTTATTCGTTATCTTTTAGCATCCAATGTCGGTGAGATATTGGTAATGTTATTTGCGATGCTCCTTTCACTACCGCTTCCTTTAGTACCTGTTCAAATCTTATGGGTTAACCTTGTAACGGATGGCCTGCCAGCAATGGCACTAGGACTTGATAAGGCAGAGGGAGATGTGATGAAAAAGAGGCCAAGAAGCCTTTCAGAAGGTGTGTTTTCTCGTGGTCTAGGTTATAAAATTATAAGCAGGGGAATATTAAT
The DNA here is from genome assembly GCF_016919725.2 of Virgibacillus sp. AGTR. GTDB lineage: Bacteria > Bacillota > Bacilli > Bacillales > Amphibacillaceae > Virgibacillus > Virgibacillus salarius. Next base: position 16,899 of record NZ_JAJERH010000067.1, on the reverse strand, counting down.
CGGTATTGTTACACTTCTTGCATTTATGTTAACCTATCAAGATAACCCAAATAATTTAATATATGCGCAGACTATTGCATTCACTACATTAGTAATGGCCCAATTAATTCATGTTTTTGATTGTAGAAGTGAACATTCGATATTTTCAAGAAACCCTTTTGAGAATATGTATCTTGTATTGGCTGTAATTTCTTCCATGTTGCTTCTCCTTATAGTAATTTATTGGCAACCATTACAGCCAATCTTCCATACTACCGCATTAAGTGTGAGAGATTGGATGTTTGTAAGTGTATTTAGTGCATTACCTACGGTGCTGTTTGGTTTTTCAAAAAAATAATGGACGTCCAGCTTAATGGTTAACCTGTCTATGGATTGCTTGAAATAGCAAATAGGCGGGTTTTCCTATGGGGTGATAAAAACGTTACACTTTTCTTTTTAAGTGAAATCATCGTATAATTAGCTTGTGGAGTGATTTTGATGGGAAAGAGTATGACTGGATATGGAAGAACGGATATACAAATGGATGATACGAAAATAACAATAGAAATGAAAAGTGTGAATCATCGTTTTTTGGATGTAAATATGAAAATACCTTTATCATTTATGTATTTAGAAGAGCGATTGAAGAAGATAGTACAATCGTATTTTCAAAGAGGTAAGATTGACATTTATGTTCGAGTTGATGGAAAAGGTTTTACTAGCAGAAAATTAGAAACAGATTGGCATTTAATGGATCAGTATATGAGTGAAATCAAAGAAATAAAAATGCGCTATCAATTGTCTGGAGATGTATCAACAGCAATTATTCCTGCGCTTAATGAAATATTTACAGTACAGGAGTTAGAAAGTCAGTCAAACCAATTTAAAGACCAACTTATCGACGGACTTAAAGAAGCTTGTAGACAGGTGGTTGACATGCGAGAGGAGGAAGGAAATCATTTAATTCATGATTTGCAGGAACGAATACATAGATTAAATCTGCTCATTAATCAGGTGAAAAACAGACGAACGTTTGTTGTTGATGAATATCGGGAGCGAATTAAAGATCGGGTAAATCAGCATTTAACTGAAGATATGGATTTGAATGCTTCTAGAATCTATCAAGAAATTGTCCTGCTCGCAGAGAAAGGTGACATCGCTGAAGAGATAACCAGACTAATAAGCCATACATCGCATTTTATGCGGACAATTGAATCAGAAAGTGGTGATTCGATTGGTAGACGATTAGATTTTATCACACAAGAAATGCACCGCGAAGCAAATACAATTGGTTCAAAATCAACAGACTCAACTATTAGTGAGTATACGGTAGCAATAAAGGGTGAAGTCGAAAAAATAAAAGAACAAGTGCAAAATATCGAATAATATTTGAGTTTTATATACCATTTTACTTATAATTATACTAGTATATAGAGAGACAGAATTCACGGAGGGTTAAATTTGAGTTTACGTTTAATTAATATTGGATTTGGAAATGTTGTTTCTGCTAATAGAGTAATCTCTATTGTATCGCCAGAATCAGCCCCTATCAAACGAATTATTACGGTAGCAAGAGATAATAATAAATTGGTAGATGCCACGTATGGAAGAAGAACTAGAGCAGTAATTATAACAGACAGTGATCATGTAGTATTATCAGCTGTACAGCCAGAAACAGTAGGACAACGAGTATTAAGTCATGAGGAAATATCGGACGATAATTAGGAGGAAAAAATTTGATTGAAGAAAAAGGAATCCTTTTTATTCTTTCCGGGCCTTCCGGAGTTGGAAAAGGAACAGTTAGAAAGGCGCTTTTTAACCAAGATACAGATTTAAAATATTCCATTTCAATGACTACAAGGGAAAAGCGACCAGGAGAGAAAGATGGAGTCGACTATTTTTATAAAACAAAAGAAGCGTTTGAAGCCCTTATAGAACAAAATCAACTGTTAGAATACGCGAAATATGTCAATAACTATTATGGCACACCACGAAAATATGTTGAAGAAACTTTGGATGCTGGTTATGATGTATTTCTTGAGATTGAGGTCCAAGGTGCATTACAGGTGAAGGAGAATTTCCCTGAAGGCGTATTTATATTTCTGTTCCCACCAAGTCTGGAAGAATTGAAAAATCGGATTGTCCACCGTGGTACGGAGTCTCCTGATCTTGTGTTGAATCGATTGAAAGAAGCAAGGAAAGAGATAGAAATGATGGATGCTTATGATTATGTTGTGGTGAATGATCACGTAGATCTTGCTGTAGAAAAAGTTCAATCGATTATTCAAAGTGAACATTTAAAGAGAGAGCGAATTGCGAAACAATATAAACAATTATTGGAGGATGAATTGTAATGTTAGAACCGTCAATTGACTCACTACAGAGAAAAATTAATTCCAAGTATACACTTGTAACGTTATCAGCTAAACGTGCGAGACAAATGAGCCAAACAAAAAAAGTACTAGTAGATAATCCAAAATCTCATAAGTATGTTGGCATGGCGTTGGAAGAAGTACAGGCAGAGAAACTATTTTTGGATGAAAACAATCAAGCATAAATGATGTCCCCTCGCGATAATAAAAAGCGGGGGGTTTTTATTCATGCATTAGATTATGTTATAACTACTTATAGGAAAATAGCTCGGTTTACTAGGGAAAGGGGAACAAGTCAATGGTCAATCAGAAAAACATTTTACTTGGAGTTTCTGGAGGGATTGCAGCTTATAAAGCATGTGCTCTGGCAAGTAAATTAACGCAAAAGGGTGCAAATGTTAAAGTGGTCATGACAGCAAATGCGACTAAATTTGTATCCCCATTAACATTTCAGGCGTTGTCTCGAAATGCAGTATATACGGATACTTTTGATGAAAAGGATCCAGCCAAAATTGCTCATATTGATTTAGCTGACTGGGCAGATTTAACAATTCTTGCACCGACAACAGCTAATCTGATCGGAAAGCTTGCGAACGGAATAGCTGACGACATGTTATCAACGATTTTGTTAGCTACACAATCTGATGTTTATATTGCACCAGCGATGAATGTTCATATGTATGCTCATCCCGCAGTAATGGAAAATATGAAAAAGTTAGAGGCTTGGGGGTATCATTTTATTGAACCAGGTGAAGGTTACTTAGCTTGTGGCTATGTCGGAAAGGGAAGGCTTGAAGAACCAGAAAGTATTATTCAGGCGGTAGAAATACACCAAAATCAAGATCGCCTATTTTTAAAAGGTAAGCATGTATTAATATCAGCAGGGCCAACTAGAGAGAGGATTGACCCCGTCCGTTTTTTTACCAATCGTTCTTCCGGAAAAATGGGCTATGCGCTTGCTGAGGCAGCTGCAGAAGCTGGAGCAATCGTCACGCTTGTGTCAGGGCCTACGTCGCAAATAATAACTCATGCGCAAGTTAAGCGAATTGATGTAGTAACAGCAGAAGATATGTATCAGGCAATGCATAGGCATTTTCCTACTAGTGATATTGTTATAAAAGCTGCTGCAGTGGCTGATTACCGACCGCGCGTTGTCTATGATCAAAAAATGAAAAAGCACGATGGAGATTGGAATATTGTGATGGAACGGACAAAGGATATTTTACAATCATTAGGAGAACGGAAAGAATCTCAGTATTTAGTAGGCTTTGCTGCAGAGACAGAGAAGCCTATAGAAAACGGGATGAAAAAATTAGAGAAAAAGAAGCTTGATGCCATTGTCATCAATAATGTTGCCGATAGTGGAGCGGGATTTGAGGGAGATACCAATATCGTTACCTATATGAATAAGAACAAAGAAAGGAAAACGATAACACAAGCTCCTAAGAAAGAGGTTGCACATCAACTTTTAAGGATGATTAAAAAGGATTTAAAGGATGAGGAGCAGTGAATATTGTAAAGGTAATCGTTGATGTACCAGCAAGCTCTATTGATCAGACGTTTGATTATAAAATTCCAGAGAGGTTTCAAGACATCATTCAATTAGGTATGCGAGTGACTGTACCTTTTGGACCTCGAAAGGTGATGGGATTTGTTGTTGAAACTGTTAATCATTCCACTTTTGGGAAATTGAAAGAAATTATCGATGTTCTTGATATTTATCCTGTTTTAACAAAGGAATTATTGGATTTAGGGAAATGGGTTGCTCAACAAACAGTCAGTTTGCAAATTACGGCGTTACAGGTCATGCTTCCGCAAGTATTAAAAGCTACGTATAAAAAAGAAATTGTTCGGATGACTAGTGCTACGCTGTCTGATGAATTAGAACAACTTTTTGCGGGTAGGGATGTCATAACTTATGAAGAGTTTACTGCTTCTAAGCTTCCGTATGTGCGATTGTCCAAAGCCGTACAGGATGGAGATGTTTCCATTGAATATTTGGTTAAATCAAGGATTACTAAAAAATTTAAGACGATGATTAGACCAGCTCGACCACCCCATGAATTAGAGGAAAGTATGCTTGATCTTGCTAAAAATGCTAAAAAGCAAAAACAATTACTTGCATTTTTTATAGAAAATCCTGAGCCGATAGAAAAACAAAAGCTCCTTAAGCACATGAATACGTCTAATAGTACGGTGAATATCTTACTAGAGAAAAAATTACTAGATAGTTATCATACAGAAGTTTATCGAAATCCTTATCAGGATAGTGAAATTCAAAGAACGTTCGCATTACCTTTAACTGTTCAACAAGCCAAAGTAATTGAGCCGATGAAAGAAACAATAGAAAAAAATATGCATGATGTGTTTCTCTTGCACGGAATTACAGGCAGCGGTAAAACAGAAGTATATTTACAAGTTATTCAAGATGTCATTCTAAAAGGTCAGGAAGCGATCGTTTTAGTTCCAGAGATTTCTCTTACCCCACAAATGGTTAGAAGGTTTAAAGGGAGATTTGGCTCTAATGTCGCTGTCATGCACAGTGCACTTTCAGCAGGGGAAAAATATGATGAATGGCGAAGAATTCAACGAAAAGAAGTCCAAGTAGTGGTTGGAGCTAGGTCAGCTATTTTCGCTCCCTTTGAAAATATTGGGGTCATTATCATTGATGAAGAGCATGAAACATCATATAAACAGGAGGATCAACCAAGATATCATGCACGTGATGTAGCTATTCAAAGAGGGAAAACACATCAATGTCCAGTAATTCTTGGAAGTGCTACACCAACCTTAGAATCCTATGCTAGAGCTGCGAAAGGTGTCTATCAGCTAGCTACATTAGATAAACGAACCAATGAAAAAGCATTACCGCCTGTAGAGATAGTTGATATGCGAAAGGAACTGCATGCAGGAAATCGAACGATGTTTTCTCGTAAATTAAAGAAAGCAATCATTGATTGTATTGAAAAAGGAGAACAGGTCGTATTATTATTGAATCGCAGAGGCTACTCTACCTTCGTTATGTGTCGAGATTGCGGTCATGTGAAGGAGTGCCCACATTGTGATATTGCGCTAACCTATCATAAGAATAGCAATCAATTAAAATGTCACTACTGTTCATATGAGGAGCCAATGCCATTACATTGTCCAGAGTGTAATAGTGATACCATTCGATATTTTGGAACTGGTACACAACGAGTCGAGGAAGCATTGACACAATTAATTCCAGAAGCAAGTGTAATTAGAATGGACGTGGATACAACAAGAAGAAAGGGAGCACATGAAAAATTATTGAATCGATTTGCTAACAAAGAAGCAGATATATTATTGGGGACACAAATGATCGCAAAAGGGCTCGATTTTGAAAATGTTACCCTTGTAGGGGTTCTAACTGCTGATTCTATGCTCCACCTACCAGATTTTCGTTCATCAGAGAAAACATTTCAAATTCTCACACAGGTAAGTGGTCGGGCTGGCCGTCATAATCTAAATGGAAATGTAATTGTACAAACTTACACCCCAGATCATTATAGTATTGAACTGGCAAGTCAGTATGATTTTTCAACCTTTTATAATACGGAAATGAAAATGCGCAAGGCATTTCAATATCCACCTTACTTCTTTTTAGCACTTATAACGATTTCCCATGTCAATCAAGTCAAGGTGGTTCAAGCTACTCAACGGTTCGCTCAGTTGCTCACGAAGGTAGTAAAGGATGAGACAATCATCCTGGGTCCAACGCCATCGGCTATACCACGTATTAAAGATAGATATCGTTATCAATGCATGATAAAATACAGAAATGAACCAGACCTAAGAATCTACTTATCAAAAATTCTAGATCAATTTTCTAATGATATTCGAAAAGATGATTTATTTATTTCAATTGATATGCAGCCATATCATTTAATGTGAAGAATATATAGCCTCGTAGAAAGTAGGTAATGAAGATGAAACGAATCGTATTTATGGGAACACCGGATTTTTCAGTTCCAATTTTACAATCATTAGTTGATTCACCTTATGAAATAGTACTTGTGGTAACACAACCAGATCGACCTAAGGGGAGGAAGCGTATTATTACCCCTCCACCTGTAAAAGAAGAAGCCGAAAAACATGATATCCCAGTGTTCCAGCCAGAGAAATTAAAGGATAATTATGAAGAAATTTTAGCTTATGAACCAGATTTAATTATAACGGCAGCATATGGACAGTTATTACCTAAGCAATTATTAACATCACCACCTTTTGGTTGTATTAATGTACATGCTTCCTTATTGCCAGAATTACGTGGTGGAGCACCGATTCATTATGCTATTATGCAAGGAAAGAAAGTAACGGGTGTTACGATCATGTATATGGTTGAAAGGCTAGATGCAGGTGATATCCTATCACAAAAGAGAGTGAAAATAGAAGACAATGATCATGTTGGCTCACTTCACGATAAGCTTTCAGTAGCTGGATCTGCCTTGCTGCAGGAAACATTGCCGAATCTATTTGATAACCAATTACAGCCAGTAAAACAGGATGATACACTAGCAACATTTGCTCGTAATATTAAGCGTGAAGAAGAGCAGATTGATTGGCATAAGTCGAATACAGAGATTTATAATCATGTTCGTGGCTTACATCCATGGCCAGTAGCCTATACGAAATACGAAGGCAAGCTGATGAAAGTTTGGTGGGGAGAGCCTGTCGAAACTTTCTATCAAGGGAATCAACCTGGTGAAATCGTTGATAAACCGGATTATGCATCGATTATAGTAGTTTGTGGAGATCATCAAGGATTTCGGATTACAGAAGTTCAGCCTGCTGGTAAGAAGCGAATGACAGTAAAGGACTACCTACAAGGAAATCCAAACCGAATAAAAAATGGAATGATAATGGGTGAGTAGATGGGCAATAATCAGTTAAGAAATACGATATTAAAGGTTTTGTTACGTATCGACAAAGATCAAGGGTTCAGTCATTTGCTTATTGACCATGAATTGAAATCTGGAAAAATCGGTGCAAAAGATGAAGGCCTATTGACAGAAGTTGTTTATGGCACCATTCAGCGTAAACTAACATTAGATTATTATTTAGATGCTTTTATTGATCCGAAAAAGAAAATAAAACCATGGGTAAAAATGTTGTTACGGATGTCTTTGTATCAAATGATATACCTTGATAAAATTCCGGATCATGCCATTATTCATGAAGCTGTTGAAATTGCTAAATCTAAAGGTCATAAAGGAATTGCTTCTTTTGTAAATGGTGTACTTCGCTCTATTCAAAGGAAAGGAGTACCATCTACAGCGACTATTAAGGATGATGTAAAAAGAATTTCGATTGAAACAAGTCACCCTGAATGGCTCGTTAAGCGATGGGTGGATCAATATGGTTTGAAGATAGCGGAAGCGATGTGTGTGTGCAATACACAACATAAACCGTTAACTGTTCGTGTACAGCCGTTAAAAATTTCTCGAGACCAGGCATTAAATAAATTAGTAGAAAAAGGTTTTGAAGCAAGAGCTTCGATATTTTCCTCCCAAGGAATCATTATTGAGAAAGGGAATATTTTAAACAGTGAATTATTTAAACATGGTTATGTGACGATTCAGGATCAAACATCTATGTTAGTTGCTGAGATGCTAGAGTCCCACCCTAATATGAAAGTACTTGACGCATGCAGTGCCCCAGGTGGAAAGGCAACGCATATTGCTGAAAAAATGCAAAATCAAGGGGAGTTACATGCCTTTGATCTTCATAAAAAAAAGGTGAAGTTAATAGAAGATAAAGCAAATCAATTGGATTTATCGATTATAGATGCAAAACCTGGTGACGCTAGAAAATTACAGGATATTTATGACGAAAAAACATTTGATCGCGTCTTAATTGACGCTCCTTGTTCAGGTTTAGGCGTAATCCGAGGTAAGCCAGAAATAAAATACCATAAAGAAGAAGCTGATATAAATCGATTGGCAACGATACAATTAGAAATATTAGAAAGTGTTATACCATTGTTAAAGGATGAAGGTCTGCTCATCTACAGTACTTGCACGGTCGATAAAGAGGAGAATGAGAGATTAGTGAGAAGGTTCTTAGAACGTAACAATTCGTATGAGCTTGATAATAAGTTCTTTAACACACTACCATCTCCTTTAAAAGAATCTCCTGGTATAAGTAACTATGGATTACAAGTGTTTCCACAAACCTTTAATACAGATGGTTTTTTCCTAACACGTATGAAACGAAAAAATAAGGAATAGACTTCTTTTCTTAAAAAGATTGTGTAATACTGTTATGTAAAGAACCTACAAGTAAACAAGGGGTGAAATAATGAAAGCTCGTTTTCTGACTGATCGAGGGCAAGTAAGAAGTCATAATGAAGATTCAGGTGGAGTATTTTATAATTCTTCTGGGCAATTTCTTGCTGTTATTGCAGATGGAATGGGTGGTCATCAAGCTGGGGATGTTGCTAGCCAGATGGCTACCACGTTATTAGAGGAAAAATGGAATGCATGTGACCATATAGATTCGCCTGAAGAGACAGAGAACTGGGTGCAAAACGCAATAAGGGAAATTAATGTAGCCATTTATAACCATGCACAAGAGAATAAAGAATGTTATGGAATGGGAACAACTATTGTCATTGTTATTGTGATCCGTGATTTTATGACGATTGCTCATATTGGAGATAGCAGGTGTTATAAGAGAAGCGGGGATGGACTTAAACAAATTACGGAAGACCATTCTTTAGTAAATGCCTTAGTTCAGTCTGGACAAATAACGAAGGATGATGCCCTCAGCCACCCACGAAAAAATGTCGTATTAAAAGCGCTAGGTACGGAGGAAGTAATAGAAAGTGATGTCATGTCTCTTGGCTTAGAACCAGAAGATAGACTATTGTTATGCACAGACGGTTTAACAGATAAAGTTATGGATAAAGAGCTATCAGAAATCATGGACGCAAGTACAGATTTACAAGAAATCGGTGAAAAGATGATTTCATTAGCTAACGAACGTGGAGGGGAAGATAATATATCATTGATTATTTTTCAATATTCACCTTCTGAGGAAGCGGGTGAATCTTCATGTTAAATGGCCATGTCTTGAGTGAACGTTATCAGATTAAAGATACAATTGGTGGCGGAGGTATGGCCAATGTATATTTAGCAAGGGATATTATCTTGGAAAGAGACGTTGCAATTAAAGCACTTCGCCTAGAATATGCAAATGATGAAGAGTTTATCGCTCGCTTTGATCGAGAAGCCCACGCTGCGGCTAGCCTCTCTCATCCAAACATTGTAAATATATATGACGTAGGGGAAGAGGACAAGCTTCTTTACATGGTAATGGAATATGTTGATGGTATGACGTTAAAAGAATATATTCAGCGAAATGGCCCGCTAGATGTACAGGAAGCGCTGGACATTATGAAACAAATTTCGGCGGCAATTGCTCATGCCCATGCAAATGACATTGTACATCGTGACATAAAGCCGCAAAATATTTTGATTGATACATATGGTCAAGCAAAAGTGACAGACTTCGGGATTGCTATTGCTTTAAGTGCAACAGCATTAACACAAACAAACTCCATTCTAGGTTCCGTTCATTATTTATCTCCTGAGCAAGCAAGGGGAGGAATGGCTACTAAAAAGTCGGATATCTATTCTATAGGTATTGTACTATATGAACTATTAACAGGAAGACTGCCTTTTTCGGGGCAATCTGCTGTTTCGATAGCATTAAAGCATTTACAAAATGATACCCCTTCTGTACGAAAATACAATCAAGATGTACCACAGAGTGTAGAAAACATTGTTTTAAAAGCAACAGCGAAGGATCCATTTCATCGTTATGAGACAATTTATGACTTAGAAGATGCACTTGAAATGGCTTTACATCCAAGTAAATTAAATGAAGCAGTGTTTACACCACCAACAGAAGAAGGAGAAGAAACCAAGGCTATCCCAATTATTACAGATCAAATGCAGGATAGTGTTAATGATGATACGATCGTACATCAAACGAATGGTCCTACAAAGCCTTATAAAGAAACGGACAAGTCTCTGGATCATAACAAAGGGAAGAAAACGAAGAAAAAGCAAAAGAAGAAACGACCTAAAAAGCCCAAGAGTAAGAAGAAAAAATGGTTCATTGCTTCCATTATTTTATTTTTATTACTAGCAGCAGTGACTGTAGCCCTATTTGTATATCCTGATATGTTTCAGCCTAAAGATGTAACTGTTCCAGATGTTACAGATATGGCTTATGATGATGCAACATCAGAATTGGAAGAACTTGGTTTTGTTGTTGAGCGCGAAAAAATCCATTCTGAAGACATTGAAGATGGAAATGTAGTTAAAACGGATCCAACGGCTGGAAGTACGATAAAGGAAGGTACTACTATCACATTATACGTTAGTCAGGGAAAAGAAAAAGTAGAATTTGCTGATTATGTTGGTAAAGACTTTTCGCAAGTAAAACGGTTGTTAGAAGATGAAGGATATGAAGTTTTAGATCCGTATGAGGAATATTCAGATCAGCCAGTAGGAGAAATCATTGAACAGATTCAGCCAACTCCAGACTCGGAAGTTGTACCAAGTGATACCAAGGTTATTTTTCGAGTTAGCAGTGGTCCGAAAACGATTAGTTTAAATAATCTTAAAGGAATGACGGAAGCTGAAGCAAGGGAATATTTGGAAAATAATAATCTAAAGATGGATGTCTCTAAAGAAAGCTCTGAAAGTACGGTTGAAGGCGAAGTGATACGTCAAGAGCCAGGGACAAACACGGAGTTAGAGGAAGGATCAACAGTAAAGGTTTATATTTCCACAGGACCTAAAGAAAAACCTCCTGTATCACATACTGTAACGTTTACCGTACCATATAATCCTGATACGAATGAAGAAAATGAGGAAAAGATCGAACAAACAGTTAAGATATATATTGATGATATGAACAATGATTTATCAGAGGTACACACGGAAGAAACGATTACGGAGGATAAGGAATTTGAGTTCACGTTAACAATAGCACCAGATAGTAAGGCGGAATATATGATTAAAAGGGATGAAGAAGTTATTGCTAATAAGACAGTTTCGTATGAAGAAGGTGAATAAATGCCAAGTGGCAGAATTATTAAAGCTCTAAGCGGTTTTTATTACGTCGAATCTGAAGGAGAAATCTTTCAGTGCAAAGGCAGGGGAGTATTTCGAAAAAAGAAAATCACTCCTTTAGTTGGTGATGTCGTTACATTTGATATTAGTGGTAAAAATGAAGGATACATTTTAGAAATACATCCTAGAGACAATGAGCTTATTAGACCGCCTATTGCTAATATTAATCAGGCAATAATTGTCTGTTCTGCGATGAAGCCAGTGTTTAGTACGGTACTACTGGATCGGTTTCTTGTATTAGTAGAGTCGAAAGGAATTAAGCCGGTTATTTTTATAACGAAAATGGATTTGGTTGCAGATGAAGCGAAAAATAGTCTCATTTCTTATCAAAAAGATTATGAACGAGTTGGTTACAAAGTAGAGCAGTTTTCAGTAAAGGATTCTTCAGCATTAGCTTCACTTGAACAATATTTCACGAATAATATTACGGTTATTGCTGGGCAATCAGGGGTGGGAAAAACATCGCTATTAAATGCGATAAATCCATCGCTCCTATTAAAAACGGATGAAATTTCTGATAGCTTAGGTAGAGGTAAGCATACAACTCGACATGTTGAATTAATTTCACTTTGTGGTGGATTAGTAGCAGATACACCAGGATTTAGCTCGCTTGACTTTCAGGATATTGAACCTGAGGAATTAGCTGCATGTTTTCCAGAAATAAGGGATAGAATGGAAAACTGTAAATTCCGTGGATGTATGCACTACAAGGAACCTAAATGTGCTATTAAACAAGCTGTCGAGTCAGGTGAAATTGCAAGCTATCGTTATCAACACTATTTACGATTTCTTGAAGAAATACAAAGTAGAAAGCCGAGGTATTAGTCATGACAAAAATAGCTCCATCAATATTAGCAGCTGACTTTTCTAAGCTAGGGGATGAAATAACGGATGTTACAAGAGGAGGAGCAGATTATATTCATGTCGATGTAATGGATGGGCATTTTGTGCCTAATATAACTCTAGGTCCTTTGATTGTAGAAGCAATACGACCATCAACAACATTACCATTGGATGTACACTTGATGATAGAAAATCCAGATACCTATATCGGGGCATTTGCAAATGCAGGTGCTGATATAATAACGGTACATCAAGAGGTATGTCCTCATTTGCATCGCACCATTCAATTGATTAAAGACCAGGATATGAAGGCGGGGGTAGTTATTAATCCAGCTACTCCGGTTGAAACACTATTACCCATATTGAATGATATAGATATGGTATTAATTATGACGGTTAATCCAGGATTTGGCGGTCAGTCCTTTATTAAAAGCACTTTAGCTAAAATCAAACAGCTAGACGAATGGCGAAAGGAATTTGGATATTCATATGAGATAGAAGTGGATGGTGGAATCAATACGTCAACAGCGCAAATATGTACAAAGGCCGGTGCTGATATTTTGGTTGCTGGTAGCGCAATATTCCAGAAGGAAGATCGTCCTAAAGCTATCCAAGCTATTCGGGATGCAGCAAAGGAGTAATTAGAGCGTGAAAACTGTAGCAATCATAGGTAATGGACCAGATCTGTATCCTGATTTCACCCCATATCTAGATACAGTGGATTGTTGGATCGGTGCTGACCGTGGTGCATGGACATTGGTGAAAAAAAACATACCAATGGATTATGCAGTAGGAGATTTCGATTCTACGACAAAGGAAGAAAGGGAAGCAATTGCTAAATATAGTAAATATATGAAAGAGTATTCATCAGAAAAGGATGAAACAGACCTTGAAATTGCATTAAATAAAGCATTTGAGCTAAAGCCTGACTACATTTACTTATTCGGTGTAACAGGTGGTAGACTTGATCATGAATTAATTAATGTCCAATTATTATATTCCATTATAGATAAAGGAATAAAGGGAGCCATCATTGATCAGACGAATTATATAGAACTTACACTTCCAGGTGAACATCATGTAAAACATGACAAAAGCTATCCCAATATCTCATTTGTTCCATTTTCGCACGAAGTACGTGGTATAACTTTAACTAATTTCTATTATCCTCTAACCGATGCAAATATTTCATGGGGATCTACGCTTTGCATATCAAACAAGCTGATTAGAAATAGTGGTACTTTTTCGTACAATGAAGGCATACTATTATTAATAAAGAGTCGTGACACGATTCCCAGATAGCTTTGTTTGTTAAAAGAGGAGGGCGAACTCATGAAATTTTATACGATTAAGCTCCCGAGATTTATTGGTGGATTTGTAAGGGTCATTATTGGTACATTTAAGAAAGATAAGTAATAAGCATGAGCTTTTGTCAGTTGACAGAAGCTTACTTTTTTTTGGTAGAGATGAGAATTTTAATAGTTGCTGCATCATTGTCAGAATAAAAGTGCAAGCGACCGATTAGAAACGTCGACTGGAACGAGTCAACGGAGGTAAAGGAATTACGGTGAGCTTGTGAGTGATGATGATTTAGATTAGAGTGATTCGTGAAAGTCGCATCGTTTCTAGGCGCTAGAGCTGGACGCGGCTCAACATGCTCATATTTATTTTGATAAATTCCTTAATTTCCTAGACTATAAGAAAAAGCACCTTTTATTAAAAAGGTGCTTTTTCTTAACTAATGCGATAAGTTGTATTAGTATATTAAACGCGTTCTACTTTCCCTGATTTAAGGGCACGTGCAGATACATATACTTTTTTCGGTTTTCCATCTACCATAATACGTACTTTTTGTACATTAGCTTTCCATTGACGCTTATTGGAATTCATAGCGTGAGAGCGTTGGTTTCCACTGCGAGTTTGACGTCCAGTTACAACACATTTTCTGGCCATGTTATCCCTCCTACTTTTACATGTTTCTTTGCATTTTCATACTTATACAATTTACCATAACTCTTACTAGATTGCAATTATTCTTTTTGTAAAACCACGAATAAACTGGGATTATTTGTTATATAAAGAGAAAATACTTGACAGATTAACACAAATCGTACATTGTTATAAGTGGTAATTTTTAATTAGGTATTATCTATACTTTTAAAAAGGTTCTGCATGTAGTAGAATATGCTTAGATAATGTGAGCAGGTATTATAAGGAGGATTCAAATGTCCATTGAACTTCATACAAACGATGGTCAGGTAACGATTACTAATGAAGTAATTGCCACTATTGCTGGTGGTGCAGCAGTTGAATGTTATGGAATTGTTGGGATGGCTTCTAAAAGTCAAATACGCGATGGCATTGCTGAAATCTTAAGAAAAGAAAACTTTTCAAAAGGTGTCATTGTCCGTCAAGAAGAAAGCAATTTACATATCGATATGTATATTATTGTGAGTTATGGAACAAAAATATCCGAAATTGCTCATAATGTTCAATCTCAGGTTAAATATACGTTAAATCAATCCTTAGGGTTAGAAATTGATTCTGTCAATATTTATATTCAAGGAGTTCGTGTCTCAAAAGACTAATTTCATATCATCTAATTGTATAAAGTGTTAATGCTCTAGCGCCTGAAGCATGAATAGTAGATCTACAGGCGCTGTGAGCTTTTGTCTACAGAGGAGGAAATATAATAGTGACTTTACAGAAGATAAATGGCAAGAAACTTGCTCAAATGATTCTTTCTGGAGCGCATAATTTGTCGAATAACGCCAAGAAAATTGATGCTTTAAATGTATTCCCTGTACCCGACGGTGATACAGGAACAAATATGAATCTAACGATTACTTCCGGAGCTAATGAAGTAAAAAAATTAACTAGTGACAGTGTATCTGAAGTAGCTGAAGCATTTGCTAAAGGGTTACTAATGGGTGCTAGAGGTAATTCAGGGGTCATACTATCACAAATTTTTCGTGGTTTTTCTAAAGGGTTGGAAAAAAAAGAAGCGGTTACAACCATGGAGCTTGCGAAGGCATTTGAAAGTGGTGTTTCCACTGCGTATAATGCTGTAATGAAACCTGTAGAAGGCACCATACTAACTGTTGCAAAGGATGCAGGGAATCAAGCAGTTTCAGTTGCTGAAAAAGAACAAGACATCATTCAGCTAATGGAACAAATTGTAGCTGAAGCAAAAGCATCACTTAAACGTACACCAGATTTACTTCCAGTCCTAAAAGAAGTTGGTGTAGTAGATTCTGGTGGGCAGGGTTTATTAACCATCTATGAAGGATTCCTTGCTGCGTTAAAGGGAGAAGAACTTCCTGAAGATCCATCGGATATTAATATGGATGAAATGATAAATGCTGAACACCATAAAGTAACACAGGATTTTATGGATACAGAGGATATAGAGTTTGGCTATTGTACTGAATTTATGGTTAAGTTTGAAGAAGACAAATTAAATGAATATCCATTTGATGAAGAAGCATTTCGTAACGATTTAAGTGAGCATGGTGATTCCTTGCTAGTTGTTTCTGATGATGAGCTTGTGAAGGTTCATATTCATGCAGAGTATCCAGGACATTGTTTAACAATGGGGCAACGTTATGGAAGCTTAATTAATATGAAAATAGAAAATATGCGCGAGCAGCATACTGCTATTGTAGGAAGTAAAGAAAAGAAAAATATGCAAAAAGAAAAGTCGGAATATGCAATTGTTACAGTGGCCATGGGTAAAGGCTTGAGGGATCTTTTGGAAAGCTTAGGGGCAAGTGTGGTCATTGAAGGTGGACAAACAATGAATCCAAGCACTCAGGATATTGCAAATGCCATCAAGCAAGCTAATGCTAAAAATGTGTTAATGCTTCCAAATAACAAGAATATCCTAATGGCAGCTGATCAAGCGGCAGAATTAGCTGAAGAAAATGTACGAGTTGTTCCAACTAAAACAATTCCACAAGGTATAAGCGCTATGCTCTCATTTCATCCAGATGCAGATATTGATAGTAATCAGCAAGCAATGGACGAGGCAAGAAAACAGGTGAAAACTGGACAAATAACTTATGCTGTACGTGATACACAAATTGATGGCATTACCATTGAAAACGGTAATTTTATGGGTATTGCAGATGGTAAGATCATTGCTACTGACTCTGATAAAATGGAAACAGTGAAATTGCTTCTAAATGAGATGATCTCTAAAGATGATGAGATCTTGACGATTCTTCAAGGGGAAGATGTAGAAGATGAAGAAGTAAATCGATTGATCAAATATATAGAAGAAACATACGAAGATATTGAAATTGAAGTGCATAACGGTAATCAACCAATATACTCCTATATATTTTCCGTGGAATAAGCAGCTTTTTATATAAATAATAGGGCTGTATCAAAAGTCCATTAGAGGAACGAAACACCGACCATGATATTTAAACATCACGGTCGGTGTTTCGTTCTGGTTTGTATTTATTTTGATTATCTCCGCACGATGGCAAGAGGGTTAATTTTAGATAAATAAAAAAAATTGAGCAAAATTCGCA
>NZ_JAJERH010000066.1 GCF_016919725.2 Virgibacillus sp. AGTR | reverse complement strand
ACGGTACCCCCTTTAAAAAAAATAATCTATGTAAACGAATAAGATAGCAAGCAATCCAATAAATGCATAGGCTACAGATACGATAAAAGGCACATTAGGCGAAAACTTAAAAATGTTGTCATTTTCATCATTTGCGTGATTTCCCATAACTAGGTCCGTATACTTCGTAGTAAATCCACCAGAAGATGAAAAAAACATTATAATGAGAGAAATTACTATACCGACCAATAACATAACATCTATGAATTGAGTGTCAGTCAAATCGTTTAAGATAAGGTTTACAATCACCAAAAACAAAACTGTAATTACGCCACTAATGAAATTCTTTAACATATAATCCAACCTTTGTTAACTAGTTATTTTTTGCCTATCACGTTCAATCGTTAATCAATGAGTCTTGTTATTAATTTGAGTCCTATGTTTCACTTTTAGAATTCATTTAATTTCAAATAACTTTTTATAAAAGCTTTCAACAAAAGGAAAAAGTTACTATAGTTAAGTATCTCTAAAAAGTAGCACCTTTCAACGGCATATTATTAATGTTTTTCTTCATAATTACTTTTCGTAAGTATTTCATCTGCTGGCATATCTGTCCATTCAGAGATAGATATACTTGGATATTCTTCGATAAAACTTTCCATTATTTTATTCCCTATTTTATAATTTGCCCATTCAGGTATCCCTTTACTTGGATCTCCAAGGAAAAAGTCATCTTGAATAGCTGGCGATAAGGAACTTGTATTTTCCTTAAGCACTTTCCATGTTTGTCTTTCATTTTCTGCTGAAGAAAAATTACTCCATGGCATCTGAATATCTGGATATATTATCTTTGCAAACGTGTCTGCCTTCCCTTCAATCAGGACAGATTCTAATAAGGTATTACCCATTTCATTATTCTCAAAAAAGACGGTATGATGATACTCATGTGCAACTGCCCGTTTTAGACTACTCTCTTCAAAAAATGGTGGAGCTATTTGAAGAGAGATAAAGTTTTCGTTCCATGTAACAGCTGACACACCTACCACACTTTCCATAACATCCTTGTCTACTGGGTTTGCAGGAAGTACAAATATAGTTTTATCTGATCCTGGCTGGAGCTTATCAGCTGACTTTTTTAAAGAATCTATGATTAATTTCTGGATAGTATCATGATTATCTATTAATGATTGTAGATATTTTTCTAAAATTTCTAGTTGTGTAGGTGTCCCGAACCCCCAGCCTTTTGAAAGCCGAACCCCCCTCTCTTCTGCTATTGGATTAATAATTGTTTCTATATATAAACCGTCTAAATTTCCGGGTTGCATTTCTGCCTCTTTAATATACTCTATAAAGCTTTCATAAAAATATACAATTTCAAATTTTTGATCATTATATGTAAATGAAAAGGAACTTGGGACATCTTTTTTTGTTGAAAGTTCCTCCTTTATTGAGTAATCATTACTTTCACGCGATGCTCCCGTCTTGTCCGAATCATGACTACAACCAGTAAGCACTATTAATACTATAGCAAAAAGTGATAAGACTTTTCTTCTCATTCTTAACCTCCCAAAATATCTATAAATTTTCGTTGTTTAACGAATACAATGCACAAGCAATTAGATTGTTTAATAAATTTAAATTTAATAATGGCTTAAAATAAGCAATTATAATCTCTAATAGGAGCTTAGTAATAGAGAATATTCAAAACGCAAAAATGTTAACGTTTATATGATTAATTCAGTCTTATAATAAGCTATGCCTCATTTAACGTATTACTCTCATCAATTCCAATCCTCATAGTAGTTTTTTTGAGTAAATTAATATTTTTCTATATAATAACCTGTAATATTTATACCTTTTGTGGTTCTAATTGCTCTTGGAGTATAAGTCCATTTTTCGTCATGGAGTAAATGTCTGTGCAGATTTCAGACAAAAAGCTTGTGTCATGAGAAACCATTATTACTAGTGAAGTCTTGGAAACGGATTTAATCATTTCTTCTAATAAATACAATGAATTTTCATCTAGATTATTTGTGGGTTCATCAATTAAGTATATAGGTGATCTTTTAAAAAACAATCGATAAAGGGCAATGCGTTGCCATTGTCCTCCTGACAATTGTTGACTTTCATCATACCATTCACCTAAGCGAGAATTTTCTTGGAGGTTCATATTAAATACAAATGACTCTTGATCAATCTGCTGTATGTACCGCAAAATATTATCACTTTTCTTATATTTATCTATTGCAGACAATCCCACATTTTCGCCTAAGGAAAATTCATATCTTGATGGGTTTTGATGTAATGTTTGAGACAAATTATTTCTTTGAACATCTGAAATGGCAGTGGATAATACATTATTGAACCGCAACTCCCCTGACATTTCCTTTTTAATTCCTTGTATAATTTCCAATAATGTAGTTTTCCCAATACCGTTTTCACCTATAATACCAATAACAGAACCTGCAGTAAAATGAAAATTAAGATTTTTAAAAATAGTAATTCCGTTCACACTATACGTTAAGTCTTTAGCTGAGAGACTGATAGGCATATCTATATGTTGTGGTGGCGCTTCTAACTCATCAAATTCATGTGACAATATAAATTCTCTTAAATTATTTACGTATAGCCAATCACTATGAAAACCTCCAAAAGATAGGATTAAACTTTGCATTCCTTTAAAAACATTCCCTAACGCTTGTAGAATTGACATAAGTGTTCCAATTAATATTTTTCCCTGAACAGCGAGAATAACGGTTTTAAATTGAGTATATGAAATTGCAAAAACACCAAGTAATGAAGTCAATATATTTGCTATCATTTGTTTTTTTGAGAGGTTTTTCGTTGGTTGAAAAATATTTTTAAATAAATTTGAATGTGATTCAACTAAGTAACTCATGGATGAATATTGTGCTATCTCTTTTAGGTATTCTGGTGTAGTGGCTACATGTAACAAGTAAAATTGTTCTCGTTGGTGTTTATTAATATTTTGTGAAAGAAAAAATGATTTTTTATTAAAATATAGTTGTACAACACCAATTGGGATACTGGAAATCCCTACTAATATGGTATGGTAAGGTATCCAATTAAATAAATAAATAAACATTGAGCAAAAGGTTACAAATGAAGAAAAAATTGATAAAAACGAACTGAAAATTGATCCTATTTTCGCAGTTGATGTTGTACGAAGGAAATATAGTTTATCAATTGTAAGTGGAGAAAACAATTTCTCATATTTCATCGTTGAGATGCTTGTCATTATAAGCTCACTTACATGATTGTTCAATTTGAGTTGAAACAATTCTGTTGCGAAGTTATTAAGATAAACGAACACTTTCTGAGTGATTTGCATCACAACCATAATACTAAATACAATGATTATCGTCTCTAGATTATCTCCCACTTGAATAGCATTTAGCAGTCGTTTAACAAGTTCCAAGTTTATCAGTGGCATTAGTGCGTGAACGATCGTCAAAAATAATAACAGGATACAAAATATACGAAACTTTGGTGAATTAAATATTTTAATTAAGAAATAGATATTATGTAATGAGTTAACTTTTTTTCTTTTTTTCAAACTTAACCATCTCCTATGATACGTAATTCGTTAGATTTTAGTTTGTGTAATTACTAGCTCATAGGACACTCAGGAGTATCTTTTAAAGTAACATCATCTATTAAGACTGTATTTTGATTAATGGAACTAGATAAATCAATATTATCTTTTAAAGGAAGACAATTTAGTAAATCTTTCGAGTAGACCCTCGCACATTTCCAACTGGGTAGTAAAAATTGTTCAATATAAATAACATGTAATTCTGTTATAAATTTTGGTTTGTTGGAAAGAATGTTTTTAACTGTTAACTCACAATCGTTATTTGAAGTAAAGTTAACATAATCAAGCTTATCAAGCTTTTGAATATGGCTAATGTTATCCCTATCTGTCCATATATTTTCTTCAAATGAAAAGCCTAACATTAACGCATAATAACGCATATAACCAATTAAAAAAGCTTCTTCAAACGCATGTTTGATCGCTGTTTCAAGTATTGTATTCGTGCCAAGACCACAGATAAATTGATCATTTTCTTTATAAGTAATTACAATTATAGTTATTAATGGATTGAAATAGGTATTAATAAATACTGATACGTTGAAACCGGATTTTTCAAAAAAATTGAAATAGTTGTTATTTTTATAGTGAACGTATTTTATTTTATGGCCAACTAATCCATACCAAAACAAAAATAACGAATTTTTTTCAAACAGTTCTTTAAGAGCATTACTAATAGCTATTGAAGAATTTGGATGTATAGCACTTGCTGTCGTATCTACCATACCATTAAGAAGGCGAGTATATTTTTGCTCTATAAAACTTTTATCATTTTTTATTAAATCCCACGTCTCTACATAACCATCCATATTATTACTAACCTTCCCACCCAACATAGAACACCGGCGTTCCACTGCTTCTGCGACTGCCTTTCTTAATGATTTCATTTTGTTGTAGTTTACCGACGAGCCCGTCTCAGGTCCAACTAAATTATTTATTACAACACTTGCTTGGGTAACAATTGATAACTTTGGTGTTTCATTTAAAAATAAATCAATTGGAAAATCTACTGTCTTTTGTAGCCCTAATTTATGAAACATTTGCCTCTCCTTTTTGTTTTTTACCAAACCACTGAATTAATGTTATTGGTGCCAATCTAATATTTGTTCCACATACATGGGTTACCATATTATCAGCAAAGTCTGTCCAACAATGTTCTACTAACAATTCTTCTTTATCTAAACTCCAAATTGCCTCTCTTAAACTCTGTTTCATAGCTCCTATCTCAAATAAGCCATGTCGATATCCTCTTATTCCATGTAAAATTGTAGCTTTACGCATATCAAGTGCATATGCGATAGCAGTATATGACGGCAATTCTCTTGTTTGAGAAAATGTATGAGCTATTGCTTCGATATTTTCGCAACCCCATTCTTTTATTCGTAATAAACATGCGTCAGTTTCATTGAAAACATAAGTTCCTGCTTGAAGTCCTTTAACAGCATTATTATTGAAAACGAGAAGGATTGGAATTGAAATATAAATATCATCTGTTGATTCATACCTTTTTGCTTTTTTTCTACTAAATGAATTA
The DNA here is from genome assembly GCF_016919725.2 of Virgibacillus sp. AGTR. Taxonomy (GTDB): domain Bacteria; phylum Bacillota; class Bacilli; order Bacillales; family Amphibacillaceae; genus Virgibacillus; species Virgibacillus salarius. Next base: position 19,144 of record NZ_JAJERH010000066.1, on the reverse strand, counting down.
ATTAGTATTCTTCCTAATGTTTCTAGACTCATTTCATACCCTTTATCAAAATCAATTTCAGAGCTTCCTATTTTCTGTTGCTTTTCGTCGGAGTTAAGTTTGTAAACCTCTTGGTTAAATTTGGGAATTATATCTGCATCTAAGACACATTCAACCCATTGACTTTTTTCAGTAGTATGATTGATATTATGTACTTCTTTAAGGGGAATCCAAGAGCTAGATTGATGGAATTTAATCACTTCTTCAAGTGTATCTTGAGAAAGAGCGTTATCACCTAAATGATGATCTATAAAATAACTTTTTGCCATGTTAAAATATTCATGATCTTTACTCATAACAATCACACAACTCCCAATGATGCGTAGTACCTAATTGCACCTTTTTTGTCTTAATATCCATCACCAACCCCTTTGTAAACTCTTCAATTTCAATATATCCTCCATTATCGAGTGCTGCCAATAAATTTAAACGGTTGGTGATTTGTGCAGCAACATTTATTTCATCTCCAAATTCTAAAGGAGTTTCTGCACGAAAACTACTGTCTTTTGTATATAGATGATCTATTATTTGTTGATATGTAACTCCCTGCGCTGCACCAAGTCTAAGCTCGGATTCAATATGATTAATTTGACAAATATGACATGGAGTCTTCCATTTATGGGAATAAATTGATTCAATATAAAGACGGCCATGGTATATATAACTCATTATGGATAATGTATTTTCGTTTTCCGAAAAATAATTTCTGAATTTGTAAGCAAGTTGTTTATCATAAGGATTTAAGAAAACAGCAAATAATTCATTCTTATTCTTTTCAATAACCTCATAATATGAGTTTATATCATTAAAATAACTACTGAAGTTATTATTGTGTTTAAATGAACGTGATATTAACTCTTCAACAGTTCTCGAGTTTGAAAAGTAATGGATTCCTTCAATATTAAAATTTGGAAGTGTTACTTTATTAATAATTCTGTTTTCAAACAAAAAACTAATAGCCTTTTTACTGTTACTGTTAAAAAGTTTTTTCATTTCAACTACCGATATCTTTTCTCCAGATTTTTGTTCAAAGTTCAAAATAACTTTTTTCATTTCATCATCAGTTATAACAACTACTCCATAACGGTGTTGCACTACTAAATTTTTGTCAGAGAGGCTATGTAAAATAAATGGGTTAATAACATAACAGACATCATTGTTAACCAATTGTTAATTCACATCCTACATAATTACTTTTATTAAAAAAAATTATATTTAACAATACAAAAACTAAACTGGTCAGGCAAAAGGTACCATCACTCCTCTGTTTGGTATTTCATTATCATTTAGTTTGTTAATACCATTTATTGTGTAAAGATGTGGGTTCAATTCATCAGCCTTTATGTGGGGAAATGCTCCTTTTCCTATAATTTTTATTACCGATCCAGGTAGGTCATCTAATATTGATGGTATGTAACAAATTAATAATTCTATTGAAAGATCCTCGGAGATATTTTTCAATACTGTTAAATTCTCTTGATGTGAAGGTCTATTTTTTTTGACCTCAATTTCAGTAATCACTTCATCTCCAAATAAGTAGTTATACTTTTCAAGCAATTGCTTTGAAGAAATTTCTTCGAAATTCTTCAAATAAATATGTTCTATTTCTGGCGGATCAACGCTTTCTAATTGTTTAAGGATAGCCGGTCTTATATGTGATTGATGGGAAGGTATTTTATGTGAAACTGACTGCCAGCATTCCCTCAAGGAACTAAAAATGGCTTTTTCTAAGTCCCAACCCACACCCATTCCTACCGCTTTACAATAATCACTGCTCCCAATTGATATAACCACATGACAGGTAGGATGAATGGAAATATCAAATAAATATAAGTTATCCAAGTAACCTGTCAGACTATCACTGATTTTTTTAATTCTATCAAAAGAGAAAAACTGATCTAATATTATTTGTGTGCCAGGCGTTTTTGTAAGCCAATTAAAAACCAAGCTTTGTCGCTCAATAAATTCAAAAAAACTCCCCTCAATAAGGTCTACGGAATTTGTATGAAAGGCAGTGCCAGTAGAGTCAACATAGTTATAATTAATATCTGGTTTAAGAATACTAAAATCAAAAAGAAGTATATCTTCCAATGGAATTTTTTCCGTTGCACCTTTGGTAAGATTATATCCACTTAGATAGGGTTCTTTCAGCTTATGTGAAGGTTTGCTTTGAGTTAAACGCTCAAGATATTCTCCCAGTGCTGTGTATAATGACTCCTTGACACTAATACCCGTTCCGTGACCGCCCTCCATGGAGTTTCCCTTATTTACATAAGCTTTTACTATATCTCTATTAAAAGAAGGTTCATCTACCCTAACATCACTTATTGGAAAAGGAGTGCCAATAATTGGAGTTTTTACTATCAATTCTATTCCTCCTTAAGATTAGTTTATTAGAAACATAAAGTCTTTTTATTAATTACTTTTTAAATTTGAAAACCCAAACCATTGGATTAAAACAATTGGACACAACCGAACGTTTAAACCACAAATATGTGTTAACGGCATATCTGAAAATGCAGACCAACATCGTTCACCTAAGTTATTTTGCTGCTGTAGAGACTCACGAAAACTTTGTACCATTAAACCCACCTCTATAAGGGCATGTCTATAACCCTTCGCTTGATATTTAGTTATTGCTCGTCGAATATCAATAGCGTAGGCTATACAGTGCGGTGCATACATTTTATTACTATTGCTACCAATTAATTTATTGACTTTTACAATATCTTTAGGTGTCCATTGAGTAATTTTATAGAGACGTGGATTAGTACTATCAAAAACATAACAGCCTGGGTTTAAACTATTATTTTTTTTATCGGAATGTAATACTATAAGTAGTGGTATGACAGGATAAAGAGCTCCAGCTGATGGATACCTTTTTGAAGAATGAGGAGCCTCTCTACCAAAAGCATCATATAATATTTGTCCTAAAGTCTCCATCCCAACAGGGGTCTCGCTATTAAAATCATAATAAGAATGTAATTGTTTGTGCTGGGGAACTTCTAAATCAATTATTTCTTCATATGAGTTGGGCAAAACATCTCTAAATTCAACTGTACTTATCCACGATTTTGTATCTATATTTTCTTCAAAATTATAAATATCATCAATTTCACGATTTAATGTTTTATAATGAAATTTTAAAACAGATTGTAACACACTTTTATCCTCTGCTCTCCCTTGCAAAAAGTCCCAATTAGTATACTTATACTTATTTGATGTATCATTCAAACTTCCTTTATTCATAGCAATCGCACAACTCCCAATGAATAGTAGTATCTGTTTGTGACTTAAAAGTTTTCAGATCCATAACAAATCCCTCCCCTAGTTGAATTGGATTAATCATAGAGTTTCTCTCTGAGCCTATATGTTGAAGTACATGATTACTTAATTGAGAAGTAATATTCACAGTTTGACTGGCACTTAAAGGGAATCCAATTTTTAGTTCTTCGATCTCTCCATATAAAATATCTATTATTTTTTGATAGTTTATAGATTCTGCTACATTATCCCTTAATTCTGATTCCGTCCATCCGATCTGACATAAATGACACGGAGATTTCCATTCAGAAGAATATATTGAATCAATATAAAATGAGTTATTGTAAATATAGGAAATCACCAGGTAACTATTTTCATCATTTAAAAACGTATCTCTTATTTTTTTGGCCTCTTTTTTAGAATAAGGGTTTAAAAAAATCAACCAAAATGTTTTCTTAGGGCATTTTTGATTTAAAAGGGAAATTTTTTTATCAAGTGTAATCGATATATCCTTAGAAAAAGTATATTCATAATTCCTTGTGTGCTCTTTTAATACATAGTCGGTTAATTCTCCGATCTTTGGATCATTGCTTAGAAAGTGTAATTTTTCAATGTTAAAGTTATAAAATGATGGTTTTTCAAAAATACCATATTTAATAAGAAACCTTATTACATCATCTGAGGTCTCAGGAAATAGCTTTTGTATGTAATCAGCATTAATGTATCTATTGCTATTCTTTTCAAGCTCCGAAATTAATTTAATTACTCCTTTGTCAGTAATTTTAACAATCCCAGAGTCATTTTGAACAATTACATCACCTGAGGATGATATTTCATAATAAATAAATTTTCTAACTTTTAAAGAATCCGTCAATTCTACCACTCCAATATAATGATTTATACTGATCTTTCAACACCTAAATCTATTAATACGATAGGAAATATGCTAAGAATTCCTAAAATCCAACCGAGGAGGCACATATTCTCTGCCTCTTCGATTGGAGCAAATTATAAACCGTTGTATTTACAACTTCTTAAACTACTCCACTTTGTATAGCTACAAAATACTGATGTATTTAAATTTTTTTACTTTATTATGCATTAAAAAGGCTGTTCCGTAACGTATATACTTGTCCCACTCCAGCTGATCCAGGTCCTACACATCCAACAGGTGGCCGAGGGGCTATCGGTGGTTTGCAAGCACACCTGGTAGTAGCACAATTACTAGTTCCACAGTTTGGCCCCGGTTCATTAGCATTAGGAGCAGTCATATTATTAGCATCCTCCGTTCCGAAACCAAAACCAAAATCAAAATCTTTTTTCTCGGGTTCTTTAATAGCAGAATTATATTTACTCACTATCAACACTCCTATTTAATTTTTTTAGAAATTTCTTTAAAAAATTCCACTATCCTCCTTCTATTTACAATTATTAAAAGATTTCAATAATAATTTACACTTGTTACCAATAATTGTCAACTATTACCCAGAATTATTTGAACAATTAATATATATTTGTGATTACTTTTGAAAAACTTAAAAATGTAGGTTTTAAAGTTTTTTTATAAATTAATCTGTGTGTCTATTAAAACAAGTTTCAATACCATCTGCCGTGAGGTAGATGATTATGACAAATCAAGAAGAAATACTAATGAGAAATAACGAATGGATAGCGACCTTGGAGAAGGTTGCGGAATTAAGAAATAACCTTATACAAATGCAGAGCGGTGAAATATTCTTTGGGATAAATGGTGATTGGTATTATAAAAGCAATGAGTACAATTCCCCTAAGGATTTTCATTCTCCCCATTTTATTCTTACTTCAGAACATATTGGAAATATCGATGAAGGAAATGTAGAGAATGTTATCTTAAATATTCTTAGATTGCTAGATTTTTATAATACTTACATAAATTTTTATTATGACAGTGGTATTAGTTTCGAGGATTATATAAGGAAAGAAGAAAATAGTAATATTTCTACTATTTTACTTAACAAAACACACGATAGTTTATGTTATTCCTATAGTTTTTACGTAAATAGTGACAGGAATGTATTCAATTATACCGTTTCATGGAGTGAGAATGGTAAAGGTATGTATATAGTTTTTGATAATTCAAAGTACGGTTATACGAACTTTTATGATCTAATAATGTTTTTATTAGAAGAATCCGATTGTATACCAGATTATCAAATGTACACCCAATTTTGTAAAAAAGTAAGGGAATTTCAAAGTCACTATTACAAGACTACTTCGAACACTGATGGAGAATTATTTACTTCTTACTCTGAGGTTGAGTTGCTAAACCTAGAAAATAGAAAAAATCGTTTTAATTCAAAGAAAGGTTCTTATTTAGTAAATCGTGCAGTAAAGATTGCAGATATAATCGGTTATTTTGATATGGACATAGGGATAAGTGATAAAAAATTACTAGAAAAGTATATTGATACTGATTATCTGTTTACCCATTTTGGGTACTATGAGTTTTTCAATAACATAACTGTTCAAGAAGTTTACCAAATAGTTATGGATACTATCGAAAACAAATTACCAGAACCATTCTCTATCAGAAAACATACTTGTAGATATGATAATAGATTTAAATTTGTAGTGAATACAGGAACTGATCAAACTGAATGCGTAGTGGAATGGAACTACCTGAAGGAATGCTATAGAATTAAAAAAGGTGTTAATACATATACGTTTTTTGAATCATACAATTTACTAATACACCACATTATAAGAGAATTTATAAACTAAAATAAAATTCATAAGGATAAACTTGTAACGGATTGTACACATCTAATCAAAGCAATTGAAAAATCTTCAAAGATGGATATTGACTTAGATCATTTAATAAAAAGTATAAATGACCCAAAGAATATTGAGCATATACTTTACAGTGATTTACCTTTTTAATATCACCTTACCATTTAAAACCAATAAAAAGTGCCCTTTGCATCAGCTTAGGGCACTTTTTATTAGGATGGATTATCCCCTTCAAATCTATAATCCATTTCAAACATTTTATCTGTGTACCATTCACGGAATTCTTCATTCTCTGTAAATTTCTGATACATATCAAACTGATCAAACATATAATCTTGAAAAACTTCCTGTATAATTCGCTTGAAAGCAATTTTGGCATTTTGCCGATCCGAGTGATTCTTCGTGTTCTGGTATTCTTCTTTTTCAACTACTTTTTGAGGAAGCTCTTCCATCATAAATTTACGAATCGAATCATTTTCAGTCAGGTCTTTACCAAACTTTTCATTGAAGTCCCGTACAATTTCGCTTAAATACTCTAATTGTGGGTCTTTTATGACACTTGACCCACCCGTTGAAGCGGGATCTAATTCAGTATTTCCTTCCAAGGTAATGTTCTGCATCTCTTTTTGATCTACCCGATAACTATCTATATCTATAGCTTCCAGTATCCCTTCTGATAGATCATCATCAGACAGTTTAGGTAGTTTAGGCAACAAATATTTTACAGTCGTTGCTAATGCAGTCCAGTCCTGCTGATTGTACGGAAGGATTTGCGATAAGAAAGAATAAGCACGGTGAAATGCTCTTGCTTTTGTTTTAAATTCAACTTGATCATCATAAGGTAGTTGCTTAAAACGTTCAACCATTGCTTCTAGCATTGGATCTATAACCTCTCTACTAGCTCCCTCTAAATACTTATCAATTACTTGCATTATTTCTTCTTCAGAGAACACCTGCATCTCTACTAAATCATCATACAAATCATTTAATCTATTAGGATCGGTACCTTCACTTAATACTGTAGTCTTATAAAAAGGATCAAATGCCTCTTTTATCTCTAGAGCTGTATTAGCAAAGTCTAAAACAAATGTCTCATTTTTATATGGTTTATACGCACGATTTAACCTAGAAAGCGTCTGCACTGCCCTAACGCTATTTAGTATTTTATCAACATACATAGTGTGAAGAAGGGGCTGATCAAATCCAGTTTGAAATTTTTCTGCAACAATTAGAAATCTATATTTATCTTTTTTAAATTCCTTACGTATATTATCTCCCGGAAAGCCATTCATTGAAGATTCATCGTATGATTTATCGTCAATGGTTCGACTTCCCTCGAAGGCAACAAGTGCTTCAATATCTAAATTTCTTTCTTTCAGTATTCGATCAAATGCTTCTTTATATCTAATAGCGCTAATAACTGAACGTGTAACAATCATCGCTTTCGCTTTACCATTTACTTTTCTTGGGCGATAAACTTGATCCAAGAAATGATCTAACATAATATTTGCTTTTTTAGCAATTGTTAATTCATTTGTTTCAACAAATGATCTCATCTTGCCTCTAGCACGACTACTATCAAATTTTGGATCGTCTTCTATTTTTTTATAGAGTTTATAAAAACTTTCATATGTGGTGTAATTTTTTAAAACATCAAGGATGAATTCTTCTTCAATTGCTTGTTTCATACTGTAATTATGAAAAGCGGTATAAGTACCATCTGATTGTTGGTCACCGAAAATTTCTAAGGTCTTATTTTTAGGAGTTGCTGTAAACGCAAAATAACTCACATTAAGAGGCATTCTCTGACTTTCTACAAATTCGTTGATTTTGTCTTCTAGAGTAATTTCTTCTTCAATTTCAATATCCTCTTTTGAAAGAGCTGCATTCATTTTTCCCGAAGTATTACCCCCTTGAGAAGAATGTGCTTCATCAATTATTATTGCAAAGTTATAATTCTTTAATTCTCCTATATCCTTCACAACATAAGGAAACTTTTGAATAGTTGTAACAATAATTTTTTTGCCTGACTCGAGGAATGCTTTTAATTCACTACTTTTTGTTGCTGCTGCCATTACCCCATCAACATGTGAAAACTGCTTGATGTTGTCACGAATCTGTTTATCAAGGATTTTTCGATCCGTTACAACAATCACACTATCGAATATATTGTTCTCTCCATTAGCATTTTTAAACTCAGATAATTGATGTGCAAGCCATGTTAATGAGTTACTCTTACCTGAACCTGCACTGTGTTGTATTAAATACCTATGCCCCGGTCCATCTTCTTTAACTTTATATAGTAATTTGCGTACGACCTCTAACTGATGATAGCGTGGGAAAATCTGCTTTTTAGTTATTTTCTTAGTATCTTCATCTTCCTCTTCCACTAATTGAGAGAACCATTCAATGATGTTTGCTAAACTATTCTTTTCCAATACCTCTTTCCAAAGATAATCAGTCTTTAATCCATTTGGATTAGGTGGGTTCCCTTTACCGAAATTATAGCCTTTATTAAATGGTAGAAAGGTTGTACTATCACCCTTTAATTCAGTTGTCATATAAACTTCTTGATCATCTAAAGCAAAGTGAACAAGGCAACGTCCTAATTTAAAAAGTTCTTCTTTGGGGTCCCGATCATTTCTATACTGACGAATTGCATCCACAAAGGTTTGACGGGTTAAAGTGTTCTTTAACTCCATTGTTATGACTGGTAAACCATTTATAAAAAGAACCATATCAAGCGATTTATTAGGTGTCGATTCAGAGTAATGTACCTGACGCATTACTGAAAAAATGTTTTGCTGAAAGTTCTGAAAAGATTGTGCGTTTAAGGTTTCCGATGATGGTCTCTTATAATAAAGTTTAATTTTTACGTCTCCATCACGAAAACCATCACGTAGGACTTTTACAATCCCTTTTTTCCTTATTTGATCGCTTATTCGCTTAAAAAATCGTTGTTCAAAATAAACTCCGTGCCGATTTTTAAGTACCTTAATTGCTTCACTTTGAGTTGTTATAAGGAACTGCATAAGGAGTTCCTTATCAATACAGTAGTGGGGATCATAGTTAATATACGTACGAGTAACATATCCATTTTCATTAAGATGAAGCTCTATAATCTCTTCAATCCCTCGTTCCGACATATCTGTTACCATTTTGCCCATATCCTTTCTCTTCACTCACTTTATGTCTTCCAGTTACCATATTTAAAACTAAGGCATCAAAGTATTCTTTAACTTTTGCAATCTCATTATTAACAGAATCAATTAATATATTAATATGCGCTAACTTTTCGCTTATAAAATTAACAATCTCAACTTGTTCTTTATACGGAGGTCTTATAAATGGGATATCAAAAAACTCATTGGAATACAGTCTCAGTCTAGATTTGTGAATCCCAGTTGATCTGACATTATATTCTGCTATATATGCTCTAGACCTTAAAAGCATATCCAAATACTCTCTATAAAATAAACAATCTTCTTTCATTCTATATACAGCATAAGAAGGGCTTACTATTCCACTATGACTTGATACACCGATTCCACCAGCCCATGCCCACATGATATTACTTACAATGTCATGTGGAACACATAGCTTTGATCCAACATATGATTCCGCCATAAACATATTTATTTTTTTCTCTGAACGTGGAACAACTCCATTAATATGTGATACCGAAAGTAATTCTTCTTTTCCTGTTACAGATCTTTTATCTATTTCCTTAAAATAATATTTACCCCTTTTTACTTCCCAATGAGATGGTATTGATTTAATACCAGTTATTGGTCCAGACTTAGTATTCCCTTTATTCTCTAAACCAAAAATGTACTTTTCTATAATTGTTGCTTTTAATTCTATTAGTTTATCAACCTTCTCATTTTTTATTTTTATTAATTTTTCTACTTCACTTTGTTTTTCATCCAAATATTGAACAATTTTTTGTTGCTCCACTAATGGTGGCAATAATGACTTCATTCGTTTGAAATCCTCAAATCTCAGGTTCAGTTGATCATCATGGATACCATAAGAGTTTTGATATGATACTTTTGCATAAACTGATGTTCTGAATAAATAAGTATTTGGGGTGTATATTTATCTTTGGTTTTAAAATAATATAAGCTGGACTTACAATTCCCTCATAAGAACTAACCCCGATAGCTCCTTGCCACATACGCATTTTATTATAAGCCAAGTCACCTTTACAAACATGTTTGTAACTGGTTTTATCCTCATTAGATGAATCTCTTTTAACGCTTTCTTCTAATAATTCTTTTTGAGTTATTACTCCTCTTTTAATAGTTACTGCAAGTAAAGGCAAATATTCGAATCCTTTTTCACTTCTTTCTTCAAATAGGGCAACATTTGGTACTACATCCCAATGTTCCGGTACTCTATTTATCCAATTTAAATCTGCTTCCTTGTATCTTCCATACTTCTCCATGTTACTTCACCTCTTCCAACAATTGATGAAGCAATCCCTCTGACTTTTTATCAAGTTCTATGAGTTCACTTGATATATCCTTAATTTCACGTAATTCATCATACTTATAAAAATACTTTGTAAACAAAATATCATACCCGATAATCGTTTTATCATAATCAATCCATGCATCATCTACATAAGGTAAAACTTCTCTATCAAAAAACTCATTTATATCGTCATTAAGCGGAACTTTTTCAGTATCACGAAGATCAACATCTGGCTCATATTCTACTGTAGATTTCGCTTTTTTCTTAATTATTTTTTCAGCAGAACTGTCCCTCTTTGTAAAGAAATCTAACAAAAGTTTTTTCTCCGTTTTATTAAGTTTTATATTGGTTTCTTCTAAGGCACTATCTAAATCTTTTATTACAGAGTTATAATTCATATGTTTTTCTAAACCAAAGGTCTCTCTTAACAAACTTACAAGCTGATCTATGTGTGAAACAAATTTTTTGTACTTTTTCTGATTTTCCATAAACGCTTTTTTCATATTTTTTATTTGTTCATCATTAATTTGCATTGACAAACGTAAAGGTCTTTCCACTGTAATTTTATAGTAACCAAATTCTTCTTTGTCAAAAATTCTTGATTCCTCTGTTTCTTCAAATTTAACATACGAATCAAGGATATTTTGAATATGTTCCTCCTTTAATTCATTACTCTTTTGTCCAAGGTTTTTTCTCATCTTTTCATACCATTTTGATGCATCAATTAATTGAACTTTACCCTGTCTCATTGAAGGCTTACGATTAGACAAAATCCAAATATATGTTACAATCCCTGTGTTATAAAACATATTTTCTGGCAAAGCAATAATTGCTTCTAAATAATCATTCTCGATAATCCATTTTCGGATATTACTTTCACCTGACCCTGCACCACCTGTAAATAGGGCTGAACCATTATGAATAGTTGCAATTCTGCTTCCTAATGAAGTACTTTCCTTCATTTTTGAAAGCATATTTACCATAAATAGTAATTGGCCATCTCTAGAACTAGGTGTACCCATTTGGAAACGATTATCTTCAATGTTTCTTGTCACGGGATCGGTTAATGCATCTTTATCAACCTTCCAACTCTTTCCGTAAGGAGGGTTCATTATCATAAAATCAAATTTCATATCTGCAAAATGGTCACTAGATAATGTTGATCCATATTTAATATTTTCCGGGCTATTTCCTTTAATCATCATGTCAGACTTACAAATTGCATATGTTTCTGGTTGAACCTCTTGGCCATATAATCCTAGGTTTATCTTTTTCCCCTTATTTGCAGCTAACTCTTTTAGGAAATTTTGAGATTCAGTAAGCATTCCACCTGTTCCACAAGCACCATCGTATATAAGGTAGTCAGAACTCTCAATCTTATCAGCAATTGGTTCAAACATTAAATGTGTCATCAAAGCTACAACATCACGTGGGGTAAAGTGTTCCCCAGCTTCTTCATTGTTTTCTTCATTAAACTTTCTAATTAGTTCCTCGAACACGTAACCCATATCAAGACTAGTTAATTTTTCTAATTTCAAATCTGGTTCGGTGTATCTTTCTACCAATTTAAATAATACATTTGCTTCTTCAAGCGTTTCTAGTTGATTATGAAATTTAAATTTTTGTACAATTTCACGAACGTTGGGACTAAATCCTGCAATATATGTTTCAAAATTTTCTCGAATTTGACTAGGTTCATCTAATAATCTACGTAATGTAAACTTTGAAGTATTATAGAAAACATAACCCGATGCTTTCTGTAACGCTGCATCTTGATTTACCATACCCTTTTCATTCAAGAAATGGTGCACCTTTTCAACCTCTGCTTTAGTTGGTTCAAGAAGGGCATCGATTCTTCGTATGACTGTCATTGGTAGTATTACATCTCTATATTTACCTCTAACTAGTACATCCCTTAAATAGTCATCGGCAATCCCCCAGATATAACTAATAATTTGATTAATATTAATATTGTTCATGGACTTTCCTCCTAATTTAATTCCAACTTAATTGTACTATAATACTAGCAATTTCTCTAAACAATTTATTAAAGAAGAACCTTCCACGTCTATTATGTATTTGAGGCTTTAGTATGATACTCTATCATTAAAACAGTAACATTTTTTGGAAGGAGGTAATTCGTTGGATAAGTATCCAAGCAACTCTTTTGAATACCTAATTGAGAGTATAGTTCAAACTGAAATCTCGCAACTGCTTAACAAACTTAATGATAAAACAGTTAAGGACCAAAGAAATTATTTAACTATTAAAGAGGTATCATCCATGACAGAAATCGGAACCTATACTCTAAGACAGCTAACATATGCAAGAGCAATGCCACATTTAAGAGTGAAATCAAGATTGTTATTTGATGAAAAAGATATCGCACAAACTATTAAAGTTTTTAAAGATAACGGCTGGACTGATCCAGAAAATAATTGGGATGTGAAAACTGTTCAATCCGATATTGAAGAATTCCAGTCCAAAAAGGAGGACCCTATTTTGATAGATGAGGTTATAAGAAAAATTATAAGAGAAGAACTAGATGATTTTTCTAAAGAAATATTGAGCCAAACAAAAAAAGATAAAGAGAGATATTATGGAAGAACCGTATTAACTATTAAAGAAGCAGCAAACTATTTTAGAACTAGTCCTGCTACTATCTATTCATTGATTAAAGAAGATGGAATGCCTCATTTAAAATTACATAGTCGTTTTCTTGTTGTTTTAGAAGAAGCAGAGGCTTTCCTATGGAGAGAAACTGCAAAATCCTATGCAGTTGAAGGTAATATATATTGGCAAAGGATTTTACTAAGGTTAGATTTGGAAGAAAAAGAAAGAAATTTAGCATATGAGAAAGCACTTAAGCGGTTAGAGGAAAGTACTAATTACTAGTTTTCAAGTAATCAAATTTACTTTTTAATTGTGTTGTGAACTTATATATGGGAGTGTTGTTTAAATGTATCTGTCGGAACTTTCAATAAAAAACTTTCGTAAATACGGAAATCCCGGACTTAACTTAAATTTTAATAAGCACTTAAATGTACTTGTTGGAGAAAATGATTCAGGAAAGAGTACTATCGTTGAGGCGATAAAGTTTGTTCTTTCTACACATAACAATGATTATCTTAGACTAAATATTGAGGATTTCCATTTGGCAAAAGGTGCAGATGAAGAAGAGAGAGCAACTGAAATTAACATTATTTGTGTATTCAGTGGTTTTAACGTTGAGGAAGCAAAAAACTTTTTAGAATGGCTCCATGTAGATAAAATTGGTGATACTCCAACCTACAGTTTAAAAGTTATATTTTCTGCAAAAAGAAAAGATAAAAGAGTATTTTACGATATTTCAGCTGGAGGAATTGATACAGGAAAGTATTTAAACGGTGAGGCAAAAAACTTATTAAAAACTACTTACCTTAAGCCATTGAGAGATGCTGAAAATGAGATGACCTCAAGAAGAAATTCAAGGCTTTCGCAAGTACTTATTAATCACTCTGCATTCGAAAATGAGGAAGAACATGAACTAGTAAATGCAATTAAAGAAGCTAATGATAAAATAATGGACTATTTTATCGAGAAAAATAAAGTCGATACTGATAAACCTGTTCCAGAGCATGCTACTGAAGAGAATACTGGGGCACAAATATTAAAGGAAATAAATGAGTACCTTGAAAACTTCTCTAGTAACAGAAATATATTAAAGTCACAATTCAACATCTCTGATATTAAATTAAAAGTATTTTAGAACGTCTACAATTAAATCTTGAAGATGCTAAACCCGGTCTTGGTTCACATAATATTTTATTTATTGCAACAGAATTACTCTCTCTTCAGCTAAAAGATTACGAAGGGCTTAAATTAGCACTTATTGAAGAGATTGAAGCACATTTACATACACAAGCACAAATGAGGTTAATTGACTTTTTACAGAAGAGGTCATACGAGAGTGATATACAACTAATCCTTACTACACATAGTACATCATTAGCTTCTAAAATCCCCCTAGAATCTATGTTTATATGTCAAGATAATAAAGTGTTCTCTCTAAACACTGATGAAACTGGACTTCTTAAAGGAGATTATTTATTTTTGGAAAGATTCTTAGATTCTACCAAAGCAGACTTATTCTTTGCACAAGGAGTTATTATGGTTGAAGGAGATGCTGAAAATATTCTCATTCCTACAATTGCACAAATAATTGGTTTACCATTATCTAAGAATGGTATCACTGTTCTTAATGTAGGAAGTACAGCATTTTTACGTTATTCAAGAATATTTATTAGGGCAAATCCTGAGAACGGAACTATTAATATTCCAGTGGCATGTATAACAGATTTGGATATTAAACCTGAAATAAACACTCAGGACCAATTAATTGATCCAACCCCAGAGACTATCGAAGTAAAAAGAGAAGGGATAACAGCTAGATTAACTCAACAAAATGTAAAAGCATTTATTTCTCCAAATTGGACATTAGAACATGACTTTGCAAGGAGTACTTTTCAAGAGGATATTCTTAGAGCGGTATTATGGGCAAAAAAATACAAAATAGTGATTCTATTGGGCTTACTGATACTAAGAAGGACAAAGTTAAAGAAGAAATAACAGAATATAAGCAATTCTGGAAAGACAAAAATTATCCATCTGAACGAGTTGCATATGAAATTTATGAAAATATCATAACAAAGAAAAATGCAAAAGTTTCCAAAGCAATAATTGCACAATGTCTCTCTGATATTTTACTGGAGAAATTTAAAGAAGATCCAGTTTCTACTAAAACACAAATACTTACCGACCCACTATTAAAGTATCTTGTTAACGCTATTAGATATGGTGCGGGCATTAGTGAGGTGAATGAATAGTGTATGAAATAACTGATGAAGAAATTAAATGGGCAGAAGAAATATTACTCCCTAGTGGTCTAAGTTTTGATGTTCAAAGAAGAAATGTGATTAAATGCTTATCATCTAAAGATATTATTGCTTGTCCCGGTAGCGGTAAAACAACAACTCTGTTAGCAAAACTGTTAATATTAGAAAGAAAATTACCACTAGATCATAATCAAGGGATCTGTGTTCTCACACACACTAACGTTGCTATTGATGAACTTAAGAACAAAATAGGTAATCGCAATTCTAGACTATTTAGTTATCCAAATAACTTCTCAACCATTCAGTCCTTTGTTAATAAATATTTAGCGATTCCTGCTTATCAACACTTTTTCAAAAAGGATATCCATATCATCGACAATGACTATTACAAAGAAGAATTTTACAAAGAATTCAATAGGATTTTTAAAGGATATAGAGATAACATTATTAAAAAAGCTGCCTACTCCCCTGTACATACTCTATTACGTTTAGATTATCATGAAGATAACCTAATTTTAATGTGGGGTACAAAGCCACTAGAACAGGTTTATAGAAAGGGCACTCCTACATATAGAATTCTATCTACTCTTAAGAAAAGAGTGCTTCAACGGGGAATTTTAACATTCCAAGAGGCATTTGCTCTAGCACAGGATTATATTAAAACTTTTCCAGAAATTAAAACGTTAATTTCTGCAAGATTTAAATATTTGTTTATAGACGAAATGCAAGACACATCATCTAAGCAACAACAGGTTATTCAGAGTATATTTGATTCGGATAAGGTTGTTACTCAATTCTATGGTGATCGAAATCAAGCAATATATGAGGAGAACACTTCTAATGAGGTCAATAACTATGTACAAGGAGAACCCCTTTCAATAGACAATAGTTTAAGGTTTTCACAATCAATTGCTAATTCAATCAAAAATATTTGTGTTAGTCCTCAAGTTTTAAAGGGAAATGATACGATTCAAACGTTAAAGCCTACCATTATAAGGTTTAATAAAGAAAATATACAAGGAGTTCTTTCTACCTTTGGAGAATTAATCGTTAACAATGGACTTGTACAAGAAGGTAACAGTACATTTAAAGCTGTAGGAAGAGTAACACATCATAATGATAAAGAAAAAATAGTCATTCCTAGCTACTGCCCATCCTTCAAAAAAAGAGAAAAGTCACCTTTAGAAAAAGCAAAAACTTTCAACGACTATATTAATCATTTAAACAAAACAAACTCAACGTTTGCTAAAGACTATAGGGAAACATTCATTAAATGCTTTATAAACTTCCTACGGCACTTAAATATAAGAAACGAATCTCGTTATTTTACAGAAAAAAGCCTTATAGATTATCTCGACAATAAATTACAAAGAGGCTTTAGTGATATTGAAAAGTTAATGACAGAATGGATATTAAATTTAACTTCTGGCAATAACATAGAAGCTGACCTTCAAAATTTCTTAAGTAATGAGTTTTTATCTCATTTCGAGTTAACAGTTTCAAAAGAAGATTTATCTAATTTCTTTACCCCTAATCTAGAGGTTCCAAACGATGAACAGGAAAGTGTAGCCAAAGTCCAGAAACAAAGTGATTACCTTTATGTATCAGAAAATGGAGAGAACATACTTATTAATATCGACACTATTCATGGTGTCAAAGGAGAAACACATACAGCTACATTATATTTAGAAACTTTTGCTTATGTTTACGAATTTGATCAAGGTAAGATAATAGACTACCTAAAAGGAAATCATACTAAGCCAAAGAAACGCCAAGAACAAATACTAAAACTTGCATATGTAGGTATGTCACGCCCATCTCATTTGTTATGTATAGCAATACGAGAAGAAGCATTAGAAGGTCATGAATTAGATCTTATAGATTTGGGCTGGGATATTGTAGATGTACAAGCACAGAAGAAAGAAATAAAACCTGAAGAACAGACAATTGTACTGCAATCCTGAAACCTTAAGAATAAGCATTGGGTATAGCTCAACCCAATGCTTATTCTTCTCTTTAGCAAAAGTTTACGCTACGTATCATTATTCCTTTTTAATTCGATAAGCAGACATTCAATATCTCTCTCCATTATAATAGTAAATACATTATTGCTTTCCATTCTAACAACTACATTTTCAGTAGTTATCTTTTTGATTGTAGCAATTCTGTGATTTAAACTGATTGACTTATTTACTGGAGAAGTTTCCACCCTTAATAGTATCTTACAACCTTCATGTTCTTTCCTTAATTCAAAACTATTGACCCTTATCATTAAGTTACTTCCGATTTTTAAATAGAGTTGATTGTTGTACAATTTAATACCTTACTTCTTCAGAACCTGATAAGCCTTCTAATAATTTAAGAGCCATTTGACTACGTTCCATATTCTGATTAATAGCAGCCTTCAATAACTGAATTCTAACTCCTTCTGATGTTTCAGGATTATTATCTAAGCCTTTTAATACTCTTTCATAAACAAAACTAAAATCCCCAAACAAATAATCAATAATATTTCTATTCAAAGCTCTCAATTCTTTTATATCAAAACAATCTTGATTACTTATCGTAATACAAGAATTAAAAATTGACATTATCTCTGTATAGGCTTCTTTTTTAACATTAATTTCATCCTCGCTCAAATCTTCAAAAGACCTCCCAGATCTTGATAATGATGAATAAGTTAAAAGTCCAAATAACACTGTATCAAGGTTAACTCCATAAGGAACTTTTAAATTCTGTCTATCTTCGAAATGTTCTTTAATTTTAACTGATGAATATTGGATAAACTCTCCTAAAAAATCACAGTCCCACGTGTCCAAAATAAAATCAGAAGTTCCCATTATATAATCTATTGAAGTATTTAATAGTTCGGCTAACTGAACTAAATCCTCTAATGTCGGGCTTTTTACATTATCCAAGTAATCTTGAAGAGTTGTCTCACTAATATTGGAATATTTAACTAGATGAACAATTTTAAGACCATTAATGTTTAGTAAATGTTGGAGTTTATCTCCAATTACTATTTTTAACTCCATGTTATTATTCATGAACTTTCATCCTTTCATTGTCTCTCTAGAGTCAGCTGAATAAGTAATTAAAGTAGTATTAAATATCCTATTAACAAAGAAATCGGGACACTAAATAGCAATACCTTTCCTTGCCAAGTAATACTGCAATTGATTTCACGATCTTTATTATTGTTTCTTGCTAATATATAACCCTGAAGAATACAAAACCATAAATATCCCCCTGACATTAAAAACATGAGAAAATATATGCTTAGAAAAACATTTTCAGTTAATACATCAATGGCATAACCAGATACTAAATATAAAACAAACTTTCCTACAAATATCTTGATGACAAAACTCTTTGGCAAGCCCTCCCTTATATCCTCTACTTTTATAGGATTTATCTTTGTTAGAATTATGTTGAATACAAAGCCACCAAGAAATAATGTGAAAACTGAAAGGATATAATAATTTGTTGTTTGAATTCTATAGTGCCACCACATTAAAGGCAAACATATAGTTGTAAAAAATATTGAATAGTAGAACATCATTGCAAGCATCGCGACCTTATGCCAAAAAAAATCAATTATTTTCCCCAAATATGCTCACCCCCATATATTGTTATTAGTTTAACGTAGATACTAAAATATCTCCGCTATTATGGGCACATTCAGGTATTAATAAAGGTCAATTAATTAAAATAGAACACAA
>NZ_JAJERH010000065.1 GCF_016919725.2 Virgibacillus sp. AGTR | reverse complement strand
GCTACTAGAGGAAGCGTAAATCTGAGCATTTAGTGATAAGGACTGAGCGAATTTTGCTCAGGTTTTTTAATAGTCTTGGAAATGAAGGAAACTATAAAATTTGAGCCTGTGGATAAATAGGCGCATGTTGAGCCGCGTCCGAAACCTAGGCAACTTCACGAATTGCCCTAGGAGAAGTCATCATCGGCTCGTAAGCTCACTTTGTTTCCTTTATTTCCGTTGACTCGCTCCATTCGCTACGTTTCTATTCGGGCGTTTGCACTTTTTGTTCTTTTACAGAAAAGAAAAGTATAAATAAGGGAAGAAAATTTAATATATCATAATATTCCGGTTTTTCATATTACTGTATAATTTTTAGCGTACATAATGAAAAAGACTTATCTGCTAGTTAGGATACTTGGATTCGCTAATTCTTTTGAAGCAGTACTAAACTTCCAATTGGTAAAAAGTTCAAATTATTACTTGATTTCATCATTGAGAACAGTTATCATTTAACTTAAATATTGATAATGATAATCATTATCAATTGAATGATTTAGATAACTATTTAGTACAAGAATAGATTGGAAGGAATGAAGTCATGCAATTTACAGGAATAACTGGAAAGGTTGCTGTTGTAACAGGTGCCTGTGGTGGCATGGGTCAGTCCATTGTTGAAGGGCTTTCTGATAATGGTGCTCATGTAGTTGCACTGGATAACAATACAGAAAAACTATTTGCATTTGTAAGTGAGCTAAAGCAAAACGGCCATCACATAACAGCTTTTACACTGGATATTCGTAATTATGAAAAGGTCGCAGAAACAATAGACATGATTGAACGTGAAGTAGGACCAATTGAAATTCTCATTCATGCCGCTGGGGTACTTTTTTTAGATTCTGTCGTTTCGCTTCCTAAATCAAATTGGGATACCACCTTTGAAGTCAACACTAGCGGTGTGTTCCATATTGTCCAAGCCATTACAAGACGAATGATCCCTCGTCAAGCTGGTGCAATTGTCGTAGTTAGTTCAAATGCTGCTCGAATGCCTAGAATGTCGATGGCAGCATATGCAGCTTCAAAAGCAGCTACTACAATGTTTGTCAAATGTTTAGGATTAGAACTAGCCAATTGTAATATCCGCTGCAACATTGTTTCGCCGGGATCAACGAACACCGAGATGCTTAAACAACTGTGGAAGAATGACACAGGAGAACAAGTATCGATAAATGGTACTGCAGAAGAATATCGACTTGGTATTCCGCTAAGAAAAATTGGAGAGCCCGTTGATGTAACAAACACTATTTTATTTCTTATATCTGATATGGCTGGTCATATTACTATGGAAGATATATGTGTAGATGGTGGAGCAACATTAGGGTTGTAAAATTCATCCAAAGGAGGATATAAATTGATAAATACTACTGCTTCTAATCAAAGTAAACAGATAACTTTACTTCAAAATTATCAAAAGGGCGATTTTTTATTAGCATCGCCAAAGCAAATGATCTTGGGTAAAGGAGTTTTTGCAAACGTTCATATGTTAAATAGCCACGGAATAATAGAGCAAATGAAACAGTCGTTGAATCAAGCAAAATTGACTGGTCATGCCAGACCAATTGTGATGGGAGCGATCCCGTTTGATTTTTCCGAGTCACCGAAACTGGTGATTCCGAAAGAGATATCTACTGCTGCTCCATTAGAAGTGAAAAAGCAAGTAGAGTGGAGGAAAGCTTCAAGCTCTACCTTTGAAATAAAGGCAGTTCCTGATCCTGAGGTATATATGGAAGGTGTACGTAAGGGGCTAAAGGCTATTGACACAGATCACATACAAAAAATTGTTTTATCCAGATCATTACATATTACCTCTGCTGAAAGGATAGATACACATCAATTATTAAAAAATCTAGCTTACTCAAATAAAACGGGATACACATTTGCAGTTGATGTATCATTGAATGAGCAGAAAGATACTGAGCCTCGAACATTAATTGGTGCAAGCCCAGAATTGCTTGTATCTAAGACAGGACAAAAAATAGTAGCGAATCCGTTAGCGGGATCACGACCTAGCTGTAAAGATCCGTTGGAGGATGAGCAACAAGCCAAAGAATTATTGGAATCCGCCAAAGATTTACATGAACATGCAGTAGTCGTAGATGCAGTAAAAAAATCGCTTCAGGAATATTGTCTGGAATTACATGTACCTACAACACCTTCAATAATAAAGACAGAAGCAATGTGGCATCTTTCTACGGAAATTAACGGTATTCTAAAAGATCCGCACGTGACTTCCATTGAGTTAGCAATGGCTCTACACCCAACACCAGCTATTTGCGGTTTCCCCACAGAAGCTGCTCGCAATACGATTCAAGAAATTGAACCATTTGATCGTGGATTTTTTACTGGAATGGTAGGATGGTGTGATGAGGCAGGAGATGGAGAATGGATAGTCACCATTCGCTGTGCTGAAATTTGTGGTCGAAACCTTCAGTTATTTGCTGGAGCTGGAATAGTCACTGGTTCAAAGCCAGAAGATGAATTAGCAGAAACGGCAGCTAAGTTTGGCACGATGCTGCAGGGACTAGGCATTTAAGTCCTGAAAAATGAAGGAGGGATTAAATATGGTTCTAGATGGATGTCCAACTTGGCCAGAAGAATATGCTGCATATTATCGAGAGGAAGGATGCTGGGAAGGAAAAACATTTGGAGACCTATTGGCGGAAAATGCCAAAAAATACGAGAATCGAATAGCCATGACTGATGGAGAAGTTGAAGTGTCTTACAGTGAGTTTAATAAAAAAGTGAATCAGCTAGCAGTAGGTTTCCAAAAATTAGGGATACAAAAAGGTGATCGTGTTGTCGTTCAACTGCCTAATCAAATTGCCTTTTTTGATGTCGTTTTTGCGTTGTTTCGGTTAGGCGCAATTCCTGTATATGCGCTTCCAGCCCATCGATATAGCGAAATTCACTATTTTTGTGAATTTGCGGAAGCAAAAGCATATATTATTCCTGACACGTATGGAGGATTTAACTATACATTGTTAGCCAGTGAGGTACAAAAAAGCGTAAATTCACTTGAACATATCATCGTTCATGGTGAGGCAAATAAATACACGTCGCTTTTTGATTTGTATTTACAAGCAGATTTTAAGGAACCTGAAATTAAAGCAAGTGAAATAGCGTTTTTGCAGTTGTCAGGAGGTAGTACAGGGCTGTCCAAATTAATACCGCGTACACATGATGACTATATGTATTCATTGCGCGTGAGTAATCAAATTTGTCGAATAACTAAAAATAGTGTGTATTTGGCTGTGCTACCAATCGCACATAATTTCCCGATGAGTTCTCCAGGTGTGTTAGGAATTTTGTATGCAGGAGGAAAGATAGTTCTTGCTTCTGGATCAAGTCCAGATGAAGCATTTCCGCTGATTCAGAAAGAGCAAGTAACGATTACAGCGCTTGTCCCACCGATAGCATTGATATGGCTAGAAGCGATTAAAAATCGAAGGGATGATTTATCAAGCTTACAGGTTATTCAAGTTGGTGGAGCAAAATTTAGTGCTGAAGTAGCGCAGCGAATACAACCTTCTTTTGGCTGTAAATTACAACAGGTATTTGGAATGGCTGAAGGTCTTGTAAATTATACTCGTTTGGATGATCCGGATGAGATTATTATACACACACAGGGAAAACCAATGTCTCCATATGATGAAATAAAGATTGTAGATGAAGACGATAACCTTGTTGCCACAGGTGAAGTAGGGGAACTATTAACCCGTGGTCCATATACCATATGTGGCTATTATAATGCGCCAGCACATAATCGAAAAGCATTTACCAGTGATGGCTTTTACCGAACCGGTGATTTAGTTAGTGTAAATGAACATGGTTATATTACCGTAGAAGGCCGTGATAAGGATCAAATTAATAGAGGAGGAGAAAATATCGCAGCAGAGGAAGTAGAGAATCATTTGCTGGCACATTCAAATGTATTTGACGTCGCCGTTGTTGCGATGCCGGATAAATTCCTTGGTGAACGATCTTGTGCATTTATTATTCTCCATTCTGCTTCAGATCACCCAGGTGAGTTCAAACAATTTTTAAGGGAAAGGGGTTTGGCAGCATATAAAATACCTGATCGTGTAGAAATCGTTGAAACGTTTCCCAAAACTCCATTCGGTAAGGTCAATAAAAAAACACTACGACAAAAAATTGATCAAAAATTAAAAATATAATTATTACTTGAAAGGAAGTGGATAAGATGGGACTTCCATCTATAACGACATATCCGATGCCGCAATCTTCGGATTTACCAAATAATAAGGTGGACTGGAAGGTTGATCCTAAACGAGCGGTTCTGCTTATACATGATATGCAGCAATATTTTATTAATGCTTATGATTCTAAGCAATCTCCTTTGCCTGAACTAGTGAACAATATTAAGGATCTTAAACAACGCTGTACACAATTAAATATCCCAGTATTCTACACAGCTCAGCCAGGCAATCAAGCTCCAGCTGATCGGGCACTATTACAAGATTTTTGGGGATCTGGATTAAGCGAAAGTATACAGGAAACACAGATTATTAAAGAGCTTACTCCAGTTGAATCGGATACGGTGCTAACTAAATGGCGCTATAGTGCTTTTAAAAAGTCAGATTTATTACGTATTTTACAAGAAAGCGATAAGGATCAAATTATCATTACAGGTGTCTATGCACATATTGGTTGTTTAGTTACTGCTACGGATGCATTTATGGAAGATATTCAATCCTTTTTTGTAGCTGATGCAGTAGCTGATTTTTCAGAGGCAGATCATCAAATGGCCCTACAATATGCTGCGACTCGATGTGGATACTGTCTAACTACAGAAGCTGTTTTACGTGATCTTATCTCACATCAAGATTTAAATCAGGATGACGCGTTTTCGTTTTCAGATATGAAAATACAAATAGCGAATTTGCTCGATATTCATCCTGACGATATTGCCAATAGGGATAATCTACTAGATATAGGACTTGATTCGATTCGGATGATGAGTTTAGTTGAAGAATGGAGACAGCAAGGAATCGAAGTTAACTTTATGAAGTTAGTAGAAAGACCTACACTTCATGATTGGTGGGAAATGATTACTGGGATACCACAAAATACGTAATGTAGTGTCTATGGATAGGAGGTAACAACGTTTATGACTACAATGGAACACAAACGATTTCCTTTAACAGGTGCACAGACAGGGATTTGGTTTGCTCAAAAACTAGATCCGAATAACCCGATTTACAATACTGGAGAATATGTGGATATTATAGGGAATTTGGAAATGAATTATTTTAAACAAGCGATTAGGCAGACCATTGTGGAAGCAGAGAGTTTACATGTCAATATTGAAGAAGATCTCGAAGGACTATCGCAATTCATTCAATTAGAGAGAGGCTTTTCTATTGATTATATTGATGCTCGTGACCAATCCTGTCCTAGTCATTTTGCAAAAAAATGGATGAAAGATGATTTGTCACAGCCCATCGACTTTGCTCAGGATTTATTATTTAAACAGGTTATCTTTCAACTAGATGATAACCGATATTTTTGGTATCAAAAAATCCATCATATTGCTGCAGATGCATTCGGTTTTTCTTTAATTAGTCAACGAGTTGCGTCGTTGTATACATCATTTCTCCAAGGAAAAAAAGGGGATGAGGGTAGTGCATTTGGCTCATTTATAAAGGTTATATCTGAAAACCGAAAATATAGAGAATCGGAGAAATTTCAGGTTGATCGTGACTTCTGGATGAATCATTTTAGTGATCATCCAGAAGTGGTTAGTTTAGCAGATCGTTCAACGAAGCTACCGGCGTATTACATAAGTGATACAACTTACGTAGATAATGCAATCCTTACATCTCTTCATAATAAATCGAAGGAACATAAAGGTAGCTGGCATGAAATAATAATTGCAGCATTAGCTATTTATGTACATCGGATGACTGGTGAAGAAAATGTTATTTTGAGTTTACCGATGATGAACCGTTTTGGAACATCATCTTTACATGTTCCAGCAACTGTGATGAATATACTGCCATTACGGTTATCATTGCAGGCGGATTTATCCTTACATGATCTGATTCAGCAAATTCAGCAAGAAATACGTGTGATACGTAAGCATCAGCATTATAGACATGAGGATTTGCAACGTGATCTCAAATTATTAGGTAGTAACCAACGTTTGATTGGACCCCAGATAAATATAATGCCTTTCGATTATACACTGCGATTTGGAGAAGCGAAAGGAACAACATACAAACTATCAACAGGGCCAGTTGAGGACCTATCGTTGAATATATATGATCAGAAAAATGATTCTGGTTTACGATTTGATTTAGATGCTAATCCCAACGCCTATCATGAAGAGGAGGTGCATTTACATCTACGAAGAATAAAAAAACTTGTCGAAGATATAGCCAATTCCTCAATGAAACAAGCAATTGGTAGGTTTCATCTTTTACTAAAAGAAGAAAGACAACAGGTGCTAGAAGACTGGAATCCAGCCTGTCGTGAAATGGCTGATAAGCCACTGTTAACTCGTTTTGAAGAGCAAGTAAAAACGAATTCAGAACGTATTGCTGTAGAGTTTGGAGAGAAGAAACTTTCTTACGCTGAATTAAATGGCCGTGCAAATCAAATCGCCCATTTGCTTCGTAAGCGAGGTGTAAAGCGGGGGCACTTTGTAGCCATTATGCTACCTCGATCAGACGAAATGCTCATAGCTATTCTTGCAGTATTAAAAAACGGTGCTGCCTATTTACCAATTGATCCGATCTATCCGGAAGATCGAATTACGTATATGCTTGAAGACGCACGACCTGCTTGTGTTATTACGTCAGTCAAAGATCAAATTTCATTGGAGAAAGAGGAAGTAATTGTAGTAAACCTAGATGATAACAACATACAGGAAGAATTAACTTTCTCGAATAACCAAACCTTTCCCTCTCCTATTGTTTCTGGGAGAGAACCGGTTTATATGATCTATACTTCTGGTTCTACAGGCAGGCCGAAAGGAGTCGTTGTAACAAATGAAGGCTTAATTAATTTTCTCGAGTCAATGCAATTGAAATTCAATATCCAAGTTACCGACCGACTCTTAGCAGTAACAACAATTGCATTTGATATTTCTGCTCTAGAATTATTTCTGCCTATTTTAAACGGTGCGACAAGTGTCATTGTGGATAAAGAAACAATTCAAGATGCTGCTAAATTAGCACAAGCAATTGAAGAAAAAAATATTACCATCATGCAGGCTACACCTACTCTCTGGCAAACGCTTGTAACGTATCGCCCCAATGCAATCCAAGGGTTACAAGCGGTGGTTGGTGGCGAAGCATTAGCTGCAAAACTGATGGAGGACTTACTTGCGTTAGACTGTAACATAACGAATTTATATGGACCAACGGAAACGACGATTTGGTCTACTGCTATGCCAATTACAGGCAATGAAGCTAAACCCTTCATTGGCAGACCCATTGAAAATACCAAGGTTTATATTTTGGATGCAGCTTTAAACCCCTTACCTCCCAATGTTCCTGGCGATCTCTATATCGCTGGAAAGGGCTTAGCCAATGGCTATTTAAATCGCCCTGGATTAACTGCAGCAAGATTTATAGCTAATCCTTTCAGCCATTCTGGAGAGAGAATGTATTATACAGGGGATATTGCGAAGTGGCGAAACGATGGAACAATCGATTATATTAGTAGGTCTGACCATCAAGTGAAGCTGCGAGGATTTCGAATTGAACCAGGTGAAATTGAGAATGTACTGATGACACATCCAGATGTGGAACAAGCTGCTGTAGTTGTATTTGCGGACCAATTAAATAATCATCGGCTAGTAGCCTATCTTGTTGCAGATGAATTGTTGGATAAGAATAAAATTCGTGACCATGTACAAGATAAGTTGCCAGATTACATGGAACCATCTGCTTATCTTATCATTCCAAGTCTCCCACTAACCCCTAATGGAAAACTTGATCGCAAAGCACTCCCCGCTCCAGATATGGATCAAGTGGTATCAGATAGGGAGCCTCGGTCGCCGCAAGAAGAAATCGTATGTGATTTATTTGCAAAAGTGTTAGGTGTAAATCGTGTTGGAATTGATGATAATTTCTTTGATCTAGGAGGTCATTCTTTACTTGCTGGGCAGTTAATTAATCATATCCGTCAGATTTTTAACGTGGATATTGGTATTAGTAAACTATTTGCAGCACCAACCGTTGTGAGTTTTGTGGATGAGATTAATGATGGTAAGCTAGCTCGTCCACCGATAAAGAAAATGGAAAAACCAGCCAACATCCCTTTATCATTTGCACAGCAAAGGCTATGGTTTCTTCATCAATTGGAAGGAGCCAGTGCAACTTATAATATTCCAGTTGTTGTTGAATTAACAGGCAATTTAAACATTAATGCCCTAGAACAATCCATCTATGATGTAGTAGATCGACATCAGTCATTACGGACCATTTTTCCAGAGACCGAAGGAAATCCGCTTCAATTAATTTTAAGCATAAAGGAAGCTAACCCTGTCATTCACCGGAGACAAATAGATAAAACGGAGGTGAATGAAGCCATTCATTCTGAAATAACCTATTGTTTTAATCTATCGGAAGAACCTTCGTTTCGTGTAACGCTGTTACAAATCGAGAAGAATCGATTTGTACTTGTTCTCTTAATTCATCATATTGTTGGTGATGGTTGGTCGCTTCGTCCGCTTGTACAGGACCTAGAGAGCGCATATCAACAGCGAAGCAAGGGTGAAGTACCTAATTGGCCTGCGTTGCCGTTGGATTATATAGATTTTGTATTATGGCAAGAAGCTTTATTGGGATCAGAAAATAATCGGACAAGCTTGATGGCAAATCAATTAAACTATTGGAAGCAGGAACTTGCAAATCTGCCAGATCAGTTAGATCTACCAACAGATTATTCACGTCCAGTAGAGTCAACTTATCAAGGCGATAGTTATTATTTTACCATTAATCCTGAACTTCACCACCATCTATTGAAAATTAGTAAACATAACGGTGTGAGTCTTTTTATGGTATTGCAAGGTGGATTTACGGCATTATTAACCCGGCTTGGAGCGGGACAAGATATTCCTTTAGGTACTCCAGTTGCTGGTAGAAATGATGATGCAGTAGAAGAAATTGTTGGTTTATTTATTAATACGATCGTATTACGGACGGATACTTCTGGAAATCCTAGTTTTCGTGAGTTACTACAGAGAATCCGTCATACAAATTTAAATGCTTATGAACATCAGGATGTACCGTTTGAACGATTAGTTGAAGAATTAAATCCAGTGCGATCTCGCTCAAAGCATCCATTATTTCAAATAATGTTTGCTTTACAAAATACACCGAACCCCAGTTTAGATTTACCTGAAGTAGAGAGTGATATAACGGTGAAGAGTGTTGGGGCAGCAAAATTTGACCTAACTGTTGAATTTCAAGAATATAGAAATCAGGAAGGAAATCCAGATGGTGTAAAAGGAATGGTTGAGTATAGTACAGATTTATTTAATCATCAAACCATTGATCATATGTTCCAACGATTTTTGCAATTGCTAGAATCAGCAATAATCGATGTTGATCAACCTATTGGTAAACTAACTATTTTGGGAAGCTGTGAAAAAGAGATGATCTTGTCTGATTGGAGCAGGAAGAAAATGGAAGTAGCAGAAAATATACTTCCAGATTTATTTGAAAAACAGGTGGCGAATTATCCGCATGCAGAAGCTATCGTATGTAACAATACATCATTAACATATGAAGATATCAATCAACAGGCAAACAGGCTTGCTCATCTATTAATAGAAAAGGGTGTAGGGCCGAATCAATTTGTCGCTCTAGCAATGTCAAGATCCATTGATATGATCATTGGTTTACTTGGGATTTTAAAGGCTGGTGCAGGATACGTCCCGCTAGATCCGAACTATCCTAAAGCTCGAATCACTTATATGTATAACAATGCGCAGCCTGTATGTCTCATTACGAATCATCAACATAAAGAGAAATTTATTCATGATGATCCAACGTTTATTATTGTCTTAGATGAAAAGCGTACAACACATCAGTTGAACAAACAGAAAACGTCAAATCCGACAAATAGTGATCGTAATGGTTCGCTGTCTCCTTATCATCCAGCTTATATTATTTATACATCGGGATCGACGGGAAATCCAAAAGGTGTAGTTATTCCACACCAGAATG
This sequence comes from Virgibacillus sp. AGTR, assembly GCF_016919725.2. GTDB lineage: Bacteria > Bacillota > Bacilli > Bacillales > Amphibacillaceae > Virgibacillus > Virgibacillus salarius. The sequence goes on along the minus strand of NZ_JAJERH010000065.1, from coordinate 14,270 downwards.
TTGTTCGATTATTCGGAGCGACGGAGCATTGGTTCCATTTTCATGCGGAAGATGTTTGGACTTTATTCCATTCGTATGCATTTGATTTTTCCGTTTGGGAAATGTGGGGTGCCCTGTTGTATGGTGGAAAGCTAGTCATCGTCCCGCATGAGATCAGTCGCTCACCGGAAGCGTTCTTGAAACTTTTGGTAGATGAAAAGGTTACAGTTCTTAATCAAACGCCTTCTGCATTCTATCAGCTTATTCAGGTAGATAGACAGATGGAAGATGTAAGTCAAGAACTAAACTTGCGGTATGTCATTTTTGGCGGCGAAGCATTAGATCTTCATCGATTAGAAGAATGGTATGAGAGACATGAGGAAAATTATCCACAGTTAATTAATATGTATGGCATTACGGAAACAACTGTTCATGTTTCTTATAAGGAGTTAGATAAAGCAAGTATTGCGTTAAATGCGAATAGTGTCATTGGTCAGGGGATTCCAGATTTAGGAGTATATGTGTTGGATGATTATTTAAACCCTGTTCCCCCTGGTGTAGCAGGAGAACTATATGTATCTGGTGCTGGTATGGCTTTAGGTTATTTAGGTAGACCGGATTTAACCGCAGATCGATTTATAGCTAATCCGTATGGAACTAGCGGCAGTCGCATGTATCGAACTGGCGATCTCGCCTGCTGGAAGCATGATGGTTCCTTAGATTATATCGGTCGTGCCGATCAGCAAGTAAAATTAAGAGGTTTTCGCATCGAATTAGGGGAAATCGAAGCAGTCTTGACTAAGCATCCGGGTATTGATGATGTCGTCGTAATGGTACGGGAAGATCAGCCAGGTGACGAACGACTTGTCGCTTATATTACTTGTAAGGGTGACATGAAGGCAGAGGAAGAAAATTGGAAGGTGTTTGCTGCGAAACAACTTCCTGAGTATATGGTCCCGTCTGCTTATGTAATGATAGAAACTTTCCCGTTAACTCCAAATGGAAAACTAGATAAAAAATCATTACCTGTCCCTGAATATGGTACGAGCAACGCTTATCGAATCCCAAGAACGCCACAAGAAGAAATTCTATGTGACTTATTTGCAGAAATTCTTGATTTACCGCAAGTTGGTATTGATGATGGTTTCTTCGATCTGGGAGGTCACTCCTTATTAGCTGTTCAATTAATGACACGAATAAAGCAGGTGCTTGGTGTAGACTTGAATATTGGTACATTGTTTGCGGCTCCCTCTGTAGCGGGGCTTGCAGATCAACTTTCAGAAGAAGGAGATCATCATGCTTTGGATGTACTATTGCCATTAAGAGAAAGCGGTATTCAGGCTCCGCTCTTCTGTGTGCATCCTGCAGGGGGATTAAGTTGGTGTTATGCAGGATTATTAAATAGTTTAGGAAAAGATTTTCCGATATATGGTATACAAGCCAGGGGGATTGCTGATTCTGGTCAACTTCCTCCTTCTATTGATGATATGGCTAGTGAATATATTCAAGCGATAAAACAAGTTCAACCAAATGGACCATACCAGCTTCTCGGTTGGTCTCTGGGAGGGAATGTGATACATGCGATGGCTACGCAATTACAGGAGCAAGGAGATACTGTATCGTTAGTTGCCATGCTAGATGCGTATCCAAGTCACTTCCTTCCTATAAAGAATACACCGGATGATGAAGAGTCGCTTGTGGCTCTACTAGCGTTAGGAGGATTTGATCCCGAAACTCTTGGTGATGAAGCCTTGAATTTTGAGAATGCACTTAAAATATTACGAAATAACGGTAGTGCACTTGCGAGTCTCGGTGATCAAACGATATTAAACTTAAAAGAAACATATGGAAATTCGGTGCGTATTTTAAGTGAATACAAACCAAAAGCATATTCGGGAGACGTTCTGTTTTTCCGTTCTACGATTATCCCAGAGTGGTTTGATGAAATTTCACCAGAAACGTGGAGGCCATATATTAATGGAGATATGGAAGTGTATGATATTCATTGTCGCCATAAAGATATGTGCCAGCCGGAACCATTAGCAGAAATTGGTGATATTTTATTACAGAATCTCTTACAATTACAAGCCAATGAATAGAAAGGAGAAACACGAAAATGACTAATCCAATGGAAAATCCTAATGGTACCTATGTTGTACTAAAGAATAAGGATGGCCAGTATTCACTTTGGCCTTCCTTTCTCGATATACCGGGTGGTTGGAATGTAATATTTGGCGAAGATAATAGAGACAATTGCATGAACTATATTGAAACAAATTGGAAGGATTTATCCCGCATATAACTGGCAGTAAGCTCCCACTTCAAGCAATGAAGAGCAATATTGGTAAGAGGTGGTTCAACTGCCAGTAAATGTCCGATTGGTTCAGAGGCCTTTAGGTCATACCCTTGTGGTACTAACCATCCGTGGGGATAAACAAAACGCCCACGGAAGGAGTTTCACTCTCACTTTATTACCTTCTTCATTGGCTACAGTGAACAATTAAGACTAGTTTCTTTTGATAGAAATGTAGGAGGGAACGGTAGTGACCAATCTATATGTATGTAAACTCCCTAATAAAAGAAGTCATCAAGAAATTCAATGGTTATTTCCTTATATATCTGTTAGAGTTCAAAATAAAATAAGCAGGTATCGTTTGATCGAGGATATGTATCGTAAGCTGATCGGAGAGCTATTACTGCGTCATCCCTTTAACCGGTGTACTGGGTATAAGCTGCCAGTACAAAAAATAGAGATTACACAATACGGTAAACCATTTTTACCAGCATTTCCTTCCTTTCAGTATAATATTTCCCATTCTGGTGATTGGGTGGCGTTAGCAACACACCATTACCCTGTAGGTGTAGATATAGAAAAAATACAATCTGTTGAAAGTAGCGTAGTTAAGAATCTGTTTTCTCAAAAGGAATATACTGAAATGCTTAAACATGTACGACCGGTACAAGCATTTTATGAGATATGGACTGCTAAAGAGAGCTTTGTAAAGGAAACGGGAAAGGGAGTATTGACACCACTTCACTCTTTTGCTGTCAACAATTTACTAGGCAGTCGAATTCAATTTATCCATACCTCCTCCAAAGCAATAATAGAAGGTTATACATGTCAACAATATAGAGACATTAACGGTTATTCATTAGCCATCTGTACAACCAAGGTAGATGAAAAAGCGTTTGGAGGATTACGTTTTTGTCATTTCAATGACTTATTAAATGATCTGTAACCTATTCAGTTAAACACATTTCAAAGGAGAAGATGTCCATGCGTAAAGCTGAAAATATCGATGAAGTATTACTAGATTTATTATGTGCAAAAGGGCAACTTGTAGCTGAATCACTACGTAATTCGAAGATTTCAGATGTTGATATAAATTCTAAAAATAAAGGTCCTTATACTACGGAAACGATAAAACAGGTTCTTCAAGCACTTTCAGATGAAGAATTTAAAAATACAGAGAAAATGACCAAGGTATACTTACATTCACGTGCATTTCAAGAAGAAAATTCGGTAATTCATGTAGGTAATGAGTTAATCGGTAAGCAACAACCACAATTTATTATTGGTCCCTGCTCCGTAGAGAGCCATGAGCAAGTCTATCGAGTCGCTGAAGAAATGTCTAAAAGAGGTGTTTCTCTTTTACGTGGTGGGGCATTTAAACCGAGAACGTCACCATATGATTTTCAAGGCTTGGGAATCGAAGGGCTGCAAATACTAGCTGAAGTGGCTAGAACGTACAATATGTCAGTCGTTACAGAAATTATGAGCCCGGAAAGTATTGCTGAAGCTTATGATTACGTGGATGTTATACAAATTGGGTCACGAAATATGCATAACTTTGATTTGTTAAAAACGGTAGGAAAGCTTGATAAACCCGTATTGCTTAAGCGGGGATTGTCTGCGACGATACATGAGTTTAAAATGGCCGCAGAATATATTCTAAACGAAGGAAATAAAAATGTCATATTATGTGAACGAGGTATTCGCACATATGAAACAGCGACAAGAAATACCTTTGATATATCAGCAATTCCCATTTTAAAGCAAGAGACACATTTACCGGTATTCGCTGATATTTCACATGCAGCTGGTAGAAAAGATATTTTGCTTCCACAAGCCAAAGCAGCATTTGCAGCTGGTGCGGATGGTATTATGGCAGAGGTTCATCCGAACCCAGCGGTAGCATTATCGGATGCGAAGCAACAAATGGACTTATTAGAATTTGCTCAGTTTATGGACCAGCTTCATCACTTTTTAAATCGTTTTTTTGTATCAACTAGTTTGAAGTAATGGCAGTAGCATACTCTATAAATCTTGTATTCAAGGTGCAGATAGTAGTTTTTCTGGATTACTCATTATTTTCACTCTTTGTCCATATAATGTAACAGTTTGGTTGGATGAGGGTGATGTTTATTGGTGGAACTATTTATTGAGTCAGATAAGGAAGTCATTCGATTTTGTGAAAAGGTGCGGCAATACAATAAAAATATTAATCTGCACTGGAAAACTCATGAAGATTGGGGGAATCATCTGCAGTTTGAGGATCAAATTCCAAACCATATGCTAACAGAGGCAATTGCAAAATCTTTAACAGATGTATTTATTTCTTATCGATTGAGCAACATGATATCAACCGTAATTGAAGAGTTTTATTATTTTACGAGTAAAGATGAGATGGAGGAAATTCTTGAATTAACCAATTGGATTATGTCGGGTGAAGATAAAGATAGCTTACTCGTAAGGAAAAAGGAGGATCCATATCAAGTATTGGAGTCATTGTTTATTGCAAATATAAAGGATACAGCAACCATACATTACGATTCTATTGTAAAGTTCCGATTGAAAGTATTTCGCGATTATGTCATACACTATGTCGGGTTGGCTATTGATGAGTTTAAACGGGAAGAGGATCACCAAGAATTTGTGAATATGTTACGAGAGTACATTGCAAAGCGAGAGTCTATCGTTGATACTGTTCATGTTTTACAAGGGAAATCCTTCTCTTTTTTTAAACAAAATGGAAAACCTTTCTCGAAAATGGAACTTCGAATGCTCATGCAAAAAGAACCTTTATATATTGTTGGGTTGGATGAGGGTGAATTAAATTTGTCTCCGCTTGTGGCAATGGCTCCCAGAAATATATACATCTACGGAGATCATCCGTCTGAACCGAAGACACTTACCGTTATTAATGTATTTCAAGAGAAAGTAATGTTTAAACCATTTCATCATTTTCCATTTCCTTACTATGTTAAGAACGAACAACATTAAGACTTGCTTTTCATTTATACTGAAGCTATAATACAAATTATATAATTATATGTTAAGCTACAGGTAATGATAAGGACATAATTCATTGATATGGTATGGAAAGAGAAGGAAGCCAGTGGCTGAAAGCTTCCAACTTACTAACAATGATTTACCACCTTTGAACCCTGCTATTGAATGAAAAAAAGTAAGTAGCAGCGTATCATCTGCGTTATGGATGTATGAAGCCGTAATATTTATTTTTGATACGGGAAATAGGGTGGAACCACGACGTGACCAACGCTCGTCCCTTTGCTTAGATGCAAAGGGGACGAGCGTTTTTAATTTGAAAAAGGAGTGATAGCAATGACTGAAGAACTAGCATTTATTTTTCCTGATGGAGCAGAAAAATCCTTTCCAGCAGGAACTACAGGTGAGGATATAGCTGCTTCTATTTCATCAGGATTGAAAAAGCAGGCATTGGCAGTAAAACTAGACGGGATTCCATATGACCTAAGACGTGAATTGGACCATGGAGGAAAGATAGAAATTATTACGAATAAGGATGATGAGGGGATTGAAATCATGCGTCATTCGACAGCACATTTAATGGCGCAAGCAATAAAACGTCTGTATACTGATGTCAATTTTGGTGTCGGACCGGTTATCGAAGAAGGATTTTATTACGATATAGATATGGAGCATTCCATTACACCAGATGACCTCCCTAAAATAGAGAAAGAAATGAAGCGGATTGTCGATGAAGCTCTAGAGATTGAACGTATCGAAATTTCTCGTGATGAAGCGAAGAAAATGTTCAAGGATGACCACTTAAAGCAAGAACTCATCGATGCAATACCTGAGCATGAGCAAGTAACGATTTACAAACAAGGCGAATTTTTTGATTTGTGCAGAGGAATTCATGTTCCATCTACAAATAAAATTAAGGCATTTAAGCTACTTAGTATCTCTGGAGCTTATTGGCGTGGTGATAGCAATAATCAACAGCTACAGCGAATTTATGGAACTGCTTTTGCCAAACAAAGTCAAGTCGATGAATATCTTCGTATTTTAGAGGAGCGAAAAGAACGTGACCACAGGAAGCTAGGTAAGGAATTGGATATCTTTACAGTTTCTCAGAAAGTTGGACAGGGTCTACCATTATGGCTTCCTAAAGGCGCAACGATTCGTCGTGTAATTGAACGCTATATTGTTGACTTAGAAGAGCGTCTCGGCTATGACCATGTATATACACCTGTATTAGGAAGTGTAGACTTATACAAAACGAGTGGACACTGGGATCATTATCAAGATGACATGTTCCCAGAAATGAAAATGGATAATGAAGAATTAGTGCTCCGTCCAATGAATTGCCCGCATCATATGATGGTTTATAAAAACCAATTATACAGTTATCGGAATCTGCCTGTACGAATTGCGGAATTAGGGACTATGCATCGCTATGAGATGTCAGGAGCTTTAGCAGGACTTCAACGCGTGCGAGCAATGACACTAAATGATGCCCACATTTTTGCCCGACCTGATCAGTTGAAGGATGAGTTTATTCGTGTTGTAGAGCTTGTCCAAAAAGTGTATGAGGACTTCGGCATAAAGGATTATTATTTCCGTCTTTCCTATCGTGATCCGGAAGACAAAGAAAAATATGTAGATAATGATGCAATGTGGAATAAAGCGCAGGCGATGCTAAAAGAGACAATGGAAGAAATGGAAGTTGATTATGTTGAGGCAGAAGGAGAAGCTGCTTTTTATGGTCCGAAGCTAGACGTGCAAGTAAAAACTGCTTTAGGTAAAGACGAAACACTGTCAACTGTACAGTTGGATTTTCATCTTCCAGAACGATTTGACTTAACGTATATTGGGGAAGATGGTAAAGAACACCGCCCTGTTGTTATTCACCGAGGTGTTGTATCGACAATGGAACGGTTTGTAGCATTTTTAATTGAAGAATATAAAGGGGCATTTCCAACATGGCTTGCACCAGTACAGGTTAAAGTGATTCCTGTTTCACCACGGGCTCATCTAGCGTATGCGAATCAAGTAGCCGATAAATTAAGACTTGACGGTGTACGTGTTACTGTCGATGAACGAGATGAGAAAATTGGCTATAAGATTCGTGAAGCACAAACACAGAAAATACCATTTGCTCTCGTTTTAGGAGATAATGAAGTGAACGAAGATGCGGTTAATGTCCGTCGTTATGGTCAAAAAGAATCGGAAACGCTTAGTTTTGAGACATTTACTAATTTAATAAAGCATGAGATAGCTAATAAAGTAATGAACCGCTAAACGAACAAACATACAGGCCTGAGACATAACGAAAACGTCCTCTTCTATTTGTTGGTTCGACAATAGTTATTATAGTCCGATAGTATAGACTTCTGGGAGAACATGGCTGCATAAGCACCGTGCTCCAATAGATTCCGTGTTAGCTAAGGCATTTTCAACATTAATTGGGCTTTTGTTTTAACTTCGTATTTTTCCTATCTCCATTTATTAAGTCAAATAGCCTATTCCTATTGATTTTGAAAGAGGAATAGGCTGTTTTATATGAAATTGGAGATATAGTGGGATGTAATAGTAAGAGGAAAAAACAAAAAGAAATAGAACTACTATATAAAGAGAAGAATTGATCTGTAGCAACCTGCTTATATGTGTAGAAATAGAGACGATAAATCTCCGAATAAGTGAATAGGGGAGAGGACATGAGTGAAATTAATTAACCAAATTGCTGTTGGCAATACAGCTGAAGTTTATTTATTGGACAATAAAATTGTCAAGCTATTTCATAAGAACATACCGAAAGAAACATCTGAGTACGAAGCAACGAAACAACGTATTGCTTTATCATGTGGGCTTCATGTTCCAACCGTATTGGATGTAACAATCATTGATGGAAGACAAGCGATAATAATGGAATATATAAAGGGTAGTACGCTAGGGGAATTACTGGAAAAGGATAATAGTCTGTTGGTTGATTACATTTCCATTTCGGTTGATATTCAACAAAACATACATGCTGTCATTGCAGATTCAATGGAAACAATGTCTGTAAAGTTACAGCGACAAATTGAATCAACTGATTATTTAACGGACAATCAAAAGTTAAGGCTAATCCAAAAAATGAAATCAATCTCCTATGAACCTAAGCTTTGTCATGGAGATTACCATTTATTTAATCTGGTTAGCACAGCTAGTAACGTAACTATTTTAGATTGGGTTGACGCTAGTTCGGGGGATATCCGTGCCGATGTATATCGTACGTATCTTCTTTATTCACAACTCTCAATGGAATTAGCAGATACGTATGTATCTTGTTATTGTGAAAAGAGTGGATTATCCATCGACGAAATTTTTCAATGGGCTCCTATCATTGCTGGTGCAAGACTATCAGAGAAAGTTTCTTCTGAAAATAATGAGCGACTTATTGCAATCGTGAACCAGTATTGTCCATGAATCGATTACACCAAGAATAGGGAATGAAGTGTGTAATGAAATTGAATGGAGTGGTCGCTAATATGAAATTCACTTATTTTTGCGCGTTGCTGGGCAACTGTAGCAAATGAATGTTATGATAAAATTAATAGAGTTAGTACACAAAGGAGAAGGTTAAAAGAAAATGGATAACGGCTTCTTTACAAAAGTTTATCAGTTAGTAGAAAAAATTCCAAAAGGACAAGTAGCTACTTACTCGCAAATCGCTCGAATTTTAGAGCAACCTCATAATGCAAGGGTAGTAGGATGGGCCATGAATAAGGCACCTCAAGGACTACCATGTCATAGAGTTGTAAAGAAATCTGGAGAATTAGCCCCTAATTTTCTCAATCAAAGGACATTGCTTGAACAAGAGGGAGTTGCCTTTGATAAAAAAGGACGAGTAGTATTAACTAGCTGTAATTGGAATTTCTAATACGATGATATAAATTTCTTATTGATCTTTTTTGACAGTTTCTTTTATTTGTGTTACTATAATTAAGTTGAAAATAATTGAATGATCTGAGACAAGTAGAAGCACCCGCTTCTCACCTGATTGACGCCTGTTGGTAGTTGACTGGTTCCGACTCTTATATAAACGATTGGAGACGTGTGGGTGCATATATGCCCGCACTTTTTTCATGATGAAATTGACTTGTCGATAATGATCACAGCGTTAAACTTTTTTGGAGGTGGATGATAATTAGCAAAGATATGAATGTCAATGAAAAAATTCGTGCAAGAGAAGTACGGTTAATTGATTCAAATGGAGATCAGCTTGGCGTGAAATCTCGTCATGAGGCATTAGAGATAGCGCAAACGAGAAATCTTGATCTAGTGCTTGTTGCTCCAAATGCAAAACCGCCAGTATGTCGTATTATGGACTATGGGAAATACCGCTTTGAGCAACAGAAAAAAGAAAAAGAAGCACGTAAAAAGCAGAAAGTAATTAATGTCAAAGAAGTTCGCTTTACGCCTGGAATTGGTGACCATGATTTTGAAACGAAGCTAAAAAATGCTCGTAAATTTTTAGAAAAAGGCGATAAAGTAAAGGCTGCTGTTCGTTTTCGTGGACGTGCAATTACACACAAAGAGCTCGGCAGGGAAGTTTTAGATCGATTTGCTGAAGAAGTAAAAGATATTGCGACTATTGAGACGAAGCCAAAGATGGAAGGTCGTAATATGTTTATGATGCTTGCACCAGTGAACGAAAAGTAAATATACAGTTAAGAAGAAACTGTCAAATCAACAAAGCTGATGTTATAAGGAGGAAATCAACATGCCAAAAATGAAAACCCATAAAGGTTCTCAAAAACGCTTTAAGAAAACAGGTACTGGAAAACTAAAACGTGCACATGCTTACACAAGCCATATGTTCGCACATAAGTCTCAAAAACAAAAACGTAAACTACGTAAAAGTGCTACAGTATCTGCTGGTGATTTCAAACGAATTAAAACAATGCTTCCATATAAATAAGCATTACTATGTCAACTATTGATTTTTAAACTTTATTTTGATTTGTATTAGGAGGGAATTATTATGCCACGTGTAAAAGGTGGAACAGTAACGCGTAAACGTCGTAAACGCGTCCTTAAACTAGCTAAAGGTTATTATGGTTCGAAGAGAACGTTATTTAAAACAGCAAAACAACAAGTAATGAAGTCTGGTCAATATGCTTATCGTGACCGTAAACAGAAAAAACGTGAATTCCGTAAGCTTTGGATTTCTCGTATTAATGCAGCAGCTCGTCTAAATGATATGTCTTACAGCAAGCTAATGCATGGTTTGAAAGTTGCTGGAATCGATATTAATCGTAAAATGCTTTCTGACCTAGCTGTACATGATGAAAAAGCATTCTCTCAACTTGTAACAAAGGCGAAAGAAGCTTTAAAATAAATCGAAAAGAATCCATCTAAGGTATGGATTAGTAATAAGTATTAGGAAAAGACCAAATACTGCAATAATCGCAGAATTTTGGTCTTTTTTTTAAAATGAAAATTGAAAGTTGGTTGAGGGAATTGGCAAGTTTTATACCATATTTAATAGGTGTTAATGCAATTACTTTTTTGTTTATGGGATTGGATAAGCAAAAGGCAAAACAGCAAAAATATCGGATTCCGGAACGTACATTTTGGCTGCTTGCGCTTATAGGTGGATCGATAGGCGCTTGGCTGGGGATGCAGTCGTTCCGTCACAAAACAAAACATCGATCTTTTGTTATTGGCATACCAGCTCTATTCCTAGCCCAAGTAGTAATAATAATTAGCTATTCCTTCCTCTAGATGTCATAAAGGCTCGTCTCTTGTCATATACATGTACTAATGCGCGTCCTAGCGTTTATAATAGCACAGCATGAGGAGGAGGCGGGTTATGGAGGGCTTCGGAAATTATTTAATGGCTGTTATGGAGACAGGGGGGTTATTTGCTCCTTTATTGTTTATTAGTTTTCATTTATTAAGGCCCTTATTTTTTCTTCCAGTAGTTTTTATTTGCATCTCAGGCGGAATTCTTTTTGGAGCGGTAGCAGGTACATTATATTCCTTAATTGGGATCACCTTATCCAGTATTTTATTTTATTTCATTGTAAATAAAATGCCAAAATCAATAAAGAAATTTATGAAGTTAAAATCAAAAATAGTTGGCCAACGATCCGCATTTACAACTTCACAAATCGCACTACTACGACTAATTCCATTTATACACTTTCATTTACTATCATTATGTCTATTAGAGGTATCAGCTGGATTTAAAGATTACACGAAATCATCCTTATTATCTAACATTCCATTGGCATTCGTATATACTTCCATTGGCCAATGGATTTCGAATTTAACTCCTCTTTATATCTTCGTGTTTCTAGTTGTATTGCTACCATTTCTTTATTTACTGCGTAGAAAGGAAATTATAATTAAATGGCAAGAATTCTTCCCTGTCCATACAAAAGAAAGTATATGATTCATGATTAGCGGCACACACGATGAATAAATGATGTGTGCCGTTTAATCCATTATAAATAACTTATTGATTGGATGTTTCCACTCAATATCTGCATATGGGTAACGAATTAATATCTCTTTTTCTAAGAAATATAAATCATCTCTTGTCAATCCTCGTAACTCTAAAGAGTCTTTAACTGTTACGTGAATATTAACAACCTCAAATGCATCTTCTGTTGTTCCTACGTACTTCTCTCCTTCAAACAAGCAGCCTTTATATACGAATTGAACATTCTTTTTACTGTTATTTGGTTCATCCAAAAAATAAAACTTATGCTCAGCTTTTGCAATAAGAAGTCGTCGTTGAGGATTTCTATAGTATTGTACCCACGTATATATGAGTAGTGCAAGTGCAATAAAGATAAGAATGCGAAATAAAATTACGATCATACAACCGTCTCCCTGATTATTATTACCCTATTATACGTACTATACTGTTCGTAGGTTTCACTATTTTTATGGATTCATGATACAATCGTAAAAAAGAGAAAAGAGGGGACAAATTGAATTGGAAAGAATTATACAATATGCAAACAGAATTAGATAGTTATATCGAAAAAAACAATAACATTAAGAAAGAAGAGGTATTTAAAGATAAGGTTTTAGCACTACTAGTTGAACTAGGAGAGTTAGCAAATGAAACTAGATGTTTTAAGTTTTGGAGTAATAAACCTAGAAGTGAAAAATCAGTAATTTTGGAAGAATATGTAGATGGTATTCATTTTATCTTGTCTTTAGGTATAACGAAAGGGTACTACTATCAAGGAGAGGCTCTCCCCAGTGTAGATGAAACGGAGACAGAATTATTCTTACGTATGTTTACAGTCTGTGATGCATTCTACCGAGATCAAAATGAATATACATATGATCAACTATGGAGAACGTACTTACAGTTAGGTAGTGCACTAGGTTTTTCTGAAAAAGATGTTAAGTATGCATATTTAGAAAAAAATAAGGTAAATTATACCCGGCAGCATGAAGGCTACTAGGACTAATGACGATCAAATATTTTGTACTTTCTGCCAATGAAGGTATAATAAATATATATCAAGTTATGAGGTGATGTACATATGGCAAAACAAGATGAAACATTAACGATGCTAAAGGAACTTACGGATGCAAAGGGTATCCCAGGAAATGAAAAAGAACCAAGAAAGATTATGAAAAATTACATTTCTCCATATGCGGATGAAGTTTTCTATGATAACCTAGGAAGCCTAATTGCTCAGAAAACAGGTGAGGAGAATGGACCTAAGATCATGGTTGCCGGTCATTTAGATGAAGTAGGGTTTATGGTAACTCGAATTGACGATAATGGTTTTATTTATTTCCAAACAGCTGGTGGCTGGTGGAGTCAAGTTATGCTTGCACAGCGTGTTACAATTATGGGGAGTAAAGGTGATGTTACGGGAGTTATAGGTTCCAAGCCTCCACATATTCTTTCAGCTGATGCTCGTAAAAAGCCAGTAGAAATTAAGGACATGTTTATAGATATTGGTGCATCTAGTAAAAAAGAAGCAGAAGATTTTGGTGTGAAGCCTGGAGATTCGATCGTACCATATTTCGAATTTACACCTTTAAAAAATGAGAAGTTGTTGTTGGCTAAAGCATGGGACAACCGTATCGGCTGTGCGATTGCAATTGAAGTGCTAAAGCAACTGAAGGATTCAGAACACCCGAATATTGTTTATGGAGTTGGTACTACTCAAGAGGAAGTTGGGCTTCGTGGTGCAAAAACAGCTGCTCATGCCATTGAACCAGATATCGGCTTTGGAGTTGATGTAGGAATTGCTGGAGACACTCCTGGCGTCTCTGATCATGATGCTGATAGTAAATTAGGAAAGGGACCACAAATTGTATTATATGATGCGTCTATGGTATCCCATAAGGGTGTGCGAGACTTTGTTGTGGAAACGGCTGAAGAAAACAATATCCCTTACCAATTTACATCTATGGCAGGAGGAGGAACAGATTCAGGTTCTATCCACTTAACCGCCAATGGTGTACCTTCTTTATCCATTACAGTAGCTACTCGTTATATTCATACGCATGCTGGAATTTTGCATCGTGATGACTTTGAAAACACTGTAAAATTAATTGTAGAGACAATTAAGAAGCTAGATAGAGACAAGGTTAATGAATTAATTTTTGATTAAGAACAAAAGCGAATGTGCTTGATTTCTGGGTACTAGAGCTGGAAGCAGCACAACACGCCCAGATCATTCCACAGGCTCAAATTTTATAATTTCCTAAACTATGAAAAAGAAGCTGAGACAAAAGAATGAAATAACAATAAAAAACGAACGATAATTAGTTAAAATTAATTATCGTTCGTTTTTTGATTGGAATCATTCATTTAGCACCTGAAATAAGCGAGACTCCGGCGTGAACAGCACGAGCCCGAAGATCCACTTGGTAACGGGTAACGTATTTTTCTTTACCAAGTTAGCTGAGGCCGTGCCCCATAGCCGTCAAGCTAATAAAAAAGAAGTATGGTGCAATGAAAATATAAACATATTTTTCCAGTTTAATCCGTATTCTT
>NZ_JAJERH010000064.1 GCF_016919725.2 Virgibacillus sp. AGTR | reverse complement strand
GTAGTGATAAGGACTGAGCGAATTTTGCTCAGTTTTTCTTATAGTTATATAGTAGCATATTTAGAATGCAAATGTTTGGTATTGAACTATGCTATAATGATGTATAAAGTGTAGGATTAAAGGAAGTAAATCATGAATGGAAATGAAACAAACCAGCTAGTAAAGGGAGCTTTCCTGCTTACATTGGCTGGATTAATTAGTAAATTATTGAGCGCTGGTTATCGAATTCCTTTGCAAAATCTTACAGGGGATATCGGTTTTTATGTATACCAGCAAGTATATCCGATATTAGGTATTATTTTTGTATTATCATTTTATGGGTTCCCATCAGCTATTTCTAAAATGGCAGTAGAATTAAAAGCACAAGGTAAAGGTCTTTCGCTTAAAAGCTTCTATCTTCCAATTGGTTTCATTTTATTACTTATAAGTGGTTCATTGTTTTTATTTTTGTTTTTTAATGCATCCTATATTTCGGAGTGGATAGGTGATGAAAAACTTACCTCGATCTATCAATTAGCTGCGTTTACTTGCTTATTCGTTCCCTTTTCGGCATTGCTTCGAGGTGTGTTTCAGGGTACATATGTAATGAAACCAACAGCTTATTCACAGGTTGCTGAACAACTGATACGTGTAGCAATTATTATTGCTACGGCGATATTAATTAGTATGAATGATTATCCGCTTTATCACATTGGGAAAGCCGCTGTATTTGCATCCATATTAGGTGCAGGGACTGCGATTATTGTCCTTAGTGTATTCTTTTGGAGGAAAAAGCCCTATACAAATCAGGAATTTAACATCCCTTGGAATTATTACGTGCGGACCATTCTTATATTAGGTGTTGCAGCAGCGTTAAATCATATGGTCTTATTAGTTATTCAATTTGCCGATACATTCACAGTTATTCCAAGTCTACTAAAGGCTGGTTTATCGAAAGAAGCAGCAATGGAGGCGAAGGGTATCTTTGACCGTGGACAACCATTAATCCAGCTTGGAACTATACTTGGTTCATCCTTTGCGTTAGCTTTAATTCCTACTATATCAAAGAAAAAGCTAAAACATGATCCAATTACCTTTTATAGTTATATACGTGGTGCTTTATTATTTAGTATCTATCTAGCTGTTGGAGCAACGATTGGGTTGATCACTATTTTTCCTGAAGTAAATCGGCTACTTTTTCAGGATAACCAGAGTACAGGAAATTTGCAGCTATTAATGATTTCCATATTACTAAGCTCAATTTCTATAACAGCGGCAGCGGTTTTGCAAGGTCTTGGCTTTATAAAGCGCATTGCTGGGTTTATTCTTATAGCTTTTTTTGTCAAATGGATAGCTAATCAAGTGCTGATCCCTTGGCTGGGAATAACAGGTAGTGCGGTGGCAACGATTATCTCCTTACTTGTGTTATGTACGATTGTATTACGAGAGCTAAGAAGGAAGCTCCCCCATTTAAACCTTTTGAAATCTCTTCAGTGGCGTCCGCTATTTGTAGCTATTTGTGCGATGGCATTGTTTGTCTTATGTGGTCATTTTATTATCCTGCCTTGGCTAAATATATCTCGTATCGGCTTGTTGGTATATGTCGTTTTTATCTCAATTATGGGGGCAGCTCTATATGGCTATTGTTTAATAAAGTTACGAGCATTTTCTGAGCAGGAACTACGAATGCTACCGTTTCGTACGTTCTTGATGAAACTACAAAGCAGGAGGAAATAATATGAATAAAATTGAAATTATAGGATTGGGAGCGGGCGATCTGGAGCAGCTTTCATTTGGTATATATAAAAAGCTATCACATGCGAAAGAAGCGGTCTATACACGGACTTTAGACCATCCAGCTGTCAAAGCTTTGCAAGAAGAAGGCGTACGTTTTCTTTCT
Source organism: Virgibacillus sp. AGTR (assembly GCF_016919725.2). Classification (GTDB taxonomy): domain Bacteria; phylum Bacillota; class Bacilli; order Bacillales; family Amphibacillaceae; genus Virgibacillus; species Virgibacillus salarius. The sequence continues at coordinate 23,328 of NZ_JAJERH010000064.1, read as the reverse complement.
TTTGATAGTATTTATGAAGCGGAAAGTCAATTTGATAATGTTTATTCAAGTATTGTAAGCCTTCTTTTACAGAAAGCAGCGAAGCAGAATGTTATCTATACAGTTCCTGGACATCCAATGCTTGCAGAAAAGACGGTTCAATTATTACTCCAACAACAGGAAGTAGAGGTTGAAATTGTGGGCGGACATAGCTATTTGGATGATCTATTTACTGCACTGCAAATCGATCCAATTGAAGGTTTTCAGTTCATAGATGGTACATCATTTGAACGAGATCAATTGAATTATCGAAATCACCTTATTTTCTGTCAGGTGTATGATCGTTTTATTGCTTCCGATGTTAAACTAACATTACTAGAAGACTTACCAGCTGATTATCCTATTACAATTGTTGAAGCTGCCGGCAGTAAAGATGAAGCCAAAAAAACTATTTCTTTAGAGGAACTGGATCATGCAATGGATATAAGTAATTTAACAAGTATTTATATTCCGCCAGCACCGGATAATGTTCTTCATCATAGCTTTGAACAACTACGTAAGGTTATTCGAATATTGCGTAGCCCGGAAGGTTGTCCGTGGGATAAAGAACAGACACATGAAACATTACGTGAGTATGCTATTGAAGAGGTCTATGAGCTACTGGATGCTATTGATCAAGCGGATGATGAAGGAATTGTTGAGGAGCTTGGAGATGTGTTACTCCAAGTCATGCTCCATAGTCAAATTGGTGAAGATGATGGCTATTTTACAGTAGATGACGTTATTCGATCGATTACGAATAAAATGATACATCGACATCCTCATGTGTTTAAGGATGCTACGGTAGATACAGTAGATGAAGTGTACAAAAATTGGGACGAGCTGAAGCAGGAAGAGAAAGGGAATGTGCGTAAATCTATATTGGATGGTGTAGCAAAACAACTTCCGTCACTGGCGAAGGCTTATCAACTCCAAAAGAAAGCCGCGAAGGTAGGGTTTGATTGGGAAAACTCGGTAGATATTTGGGCTAAACTTGATGAGGAGTTAAACGAATTTAAAGAAGCGGTGCAAAAGAATGAAAATGTAGAAATGGAAAAAGAGTTTGGAGATATTCTATTTGTACTTGCGAACCTATCTAGGTACTATAAAATTAATCCAGAGGTAGCGCTAAATCGTACAAATGCAAAATTTCAATCTCGCTTTTCCTATATTGAGCAACAATTAGAGAAAAGACAAATCGATATTCAGCATGCAACTTTAGAAGAAATGGATGCATTATGGGACAAGGCGAAAGAAGGGGAGTAAAATTCAATGAGATTAGATAAATTCTTAAAGGTTTCTCGATTAATCAAACGGCGAACATTAGCTAAAGAAGTAGCGGACCAAGGAAGAATTACGATTAACGGAAACCAAGCAAAGGCATCATCAACAGTCACAGCTGGAGATGAGCTTACCATTAAATTTGGTCAGAAACTTGTAACGATTAAGATCAATAATTTGAAAGAAACTGTTAGAAAAGAAGAAGCAGAAACATTGTATACCGTTTTAAAAGAAGAGAAATTAAATAATTAGGTTACACAGTTCTATACTTGTCCCTCCTTTCATAAAGTAATAATGATAAGGAGGGCTATTACGATGAATTATTATGAGAATAAGGAAAATATAACACGTGTGCAAACGGATCATTCTGTAAAAGTTAATAATCGAAAAAATTTAGAAATAACAGGTGTCAAAGAAGTAGATAGCTTTGATAACGAGGAGTTTCTATTGGAGACAGTTATGGGTTATCTGATTGTCCGCGGGCAAAATTTACATCTAAAAAACCTTGATGTAAATGAAGGGTTAGTAACCATAAAAGGAAAAATATATGAGCTTTCCTATGTAGATGAGCAGCAGGAGAAAGCTAAAGGGTTCTTTAGCAAGTTATTTAAATGAGCTTAAGTACGCAATTCCTCACAATGATTACTATGATTACAGGCGGATTTTATCTTGGTTTAATTCAGGATACATTTCGTCGATTTACACCATATTGGAAAAATAGAAAAATCATGACTTATGTTATGGAAATTTGCTTTTGGTTAATGCAGACAATGCTATTATTTTATGTTTTATTCCGGGTAAATGGTGGTGAACTAAGGTTCTATATATTTGCTGCTTGTTTATTGGGGTTTGCCTTTTATCAGGTTGCTGCTGCAAACGTATATAGAAAAGTACTGGAGCAGATCATTCGTATTATTGCGGCAGTTTATCGATTTTTTGAAAATATAGTACAAGCTCTTATCATATCTCCAATTACGTGGATCGTGAAACTTATATATACCTTTATTGTTTGGCTATGTAAAGTTGTTGGTACGATTCTTCTTTTTATTTTAACTGTAATCATTACGCCAATTAAGTGGATAATTCAAGCTATATACGGACTATTGCCTAAAAAAGTTCAATTATTTCTTTTTAAAATAGCAGGATTTTATAGTAAAATGAAGAATATATGTATAAAAGTAGTGAAGTATGTTAGGTTTAAGAGGAGGTAACGAGCTTTGGCTTCAGACAAACAAACAGTAACGAGATTAGATTCTAATTATATGCAGCAATATGATGCTTACATAGAAAGGCAGAGACGGAAGAAGAAGCGGCTAATTCGCCGGCTTGTGTTATTTTCTCTGATTGCAGTAATAGCAATAGGGACCATGGCGACGTACCATTTTAAACAACGTGTACTTCATGCAGAAAAGACGGAAGAATATCAAGCCTTACAAAAGGAATTGACAAGCTTAGAAAAGCAAGAAGCCAATTTGCAAGAGGAAGTAGAGCTTTTAAATGATGAGGATTATGTATTGCAAATCGCTAGAACAAATTATTTCTTCTCTAAAGAGGGCGAATTAATTTTCAAACTTCCCGATGAGAAGCCATCATATTGACACACTTTTGTCTGCTTGGCTATAATATAGTAGTAAGCTAATGGTGCATCATTGTGATCATATATTAGTTTCTTAAAAATTCTAAGGAGGAGCATTTTTTTTATGTCAATTGAAGTAGGCAGCAAGCTGCAAGGAAAGGTAACTGGTATCACTAATTTCGGGGCCTTTGTAGAGCTTGAACAAGGTACTACTGGGCTTGTTCACATTAGTGAGGTTGCTGACAACTATGTGAAAGACATTAACGATCACCTTTCTGTTGGAGATGAAGTGAAGGTGAAAGTTATTAATGTCGAGAAGGACGGGAAGATTGGCTTGTCTATAAAAAAAGCAATAGATAAACCAAAACGTCAGCGAGATAACCGTGAACGGACGGAGTCTTTTGAGTCAAAAATGAATCGCTTCCTTAAGGATTCTGAGGACCGTCTTGCCTCTTTGAAGAAGCACACGGAATCCAAACGCGGGGGTCGAGGTGCTAAGAGAGGATAGCAGTTGCTGTCTATACAATAATGCTCTATATATAAATACGACAAAAAGAGAGGTTGGAACTTTTATGTTCCAACCTCTCTTTTTAATTGTTTAGGAAAATACCGGAAAATATAAAATTTGCCCATGTGGATCCATATGGGCGTGTTGAGTTGCAGCAGCTCCAGCGCCCAGAAACGAGGGCGACTTCACGAATTGCCCTAATCTAAGTCGTCATCGGCTCGCAAGCTCACCGTGATTCCTTTATCTTTGTTGACTCGCTCCAGTCGCTACGTTTCTAATCGGACGCTTACGCTTTTGTTCTGATTTTATAAGGTAGACCGATATAACAAAAAAACCTGCTGCTTTGCTTATGCAACAGGTTTTACTAAATAATGGCGGCGGAGGGGATCGAACCCCCGACCTCACGGGTATGAACCGTACGCTCTCGCCAGCTGAGCTACACCGCCAAATAAGCCAACAGAAAATATAATACAGCAGGTTTAAGACTCTGTCAATAGCTTTCTTATAAGAAAATTGAAAGAATCACAGGCAATATAAGTAATTTAATTAAGAGCCCTGCCCAAATCGACTTACACAATAGAGAATACAAATAGTAAAGAATACGGTACTTTAATATTTAATAAGCTTGTTTTTTTACAAATAACTATCTCCGTTATGATAAAATGAAAAAGCATTGTACGATATAGGAAAGGATGAGGCTGAGACAAAACTAATGAAGAAACAATAAAAAACGAACAATGTTTAGTCGAAGTCAATTATCTTTTCGTTTTTTGGTTAGAATCATTCATTTAGCACCTGAAATAAGCGAGACTCCGGCGGGAACAACACGAGTCCGAAGATCCACTTGGTAACGTGTTTTTCTTTACCAAGTTAGCTTAGGCCGTGCCCACGGAAAGAGCGTATATCTTCACGGTGCGGCGATGATACTCCTATTGATAACATGATTATTCGTGTTTTGAGTAAAGAAGTTGTGTTTTGCCCCAGCCTTTTTCCATTATTAAACTGAACGGAGAAATGAGGTAACACTACGTTGAAGAAAGAAATAAGGAATAGACTAATAATTTTAATTGTACTTGCTTTTCTTCCTATCTTATTTCTAACTATTGATTATAAGCTAGATGTAGAAAATAACTATATAAATAGTTTGTTTTTTGTTATAGCAACTTTGATTGTAACAATGACAATATATGTCATTTTAAGCTTAATTATTAAAAAGTATCCTTCCCTATTTGAAAAAGGAATATGGAACAACCCCTTCCATACTTTAATGATAGGAACCCTTATTTTATTTGTTTTTATCCTAGTAGCTGTGTTGAGTGTAAATAATTTAGATTTCAGTCCAACGATGAATAAGGGATTAACATTTATAATGGCTTATCCTGTTGTCTTTGTTTTAATTTTAATGATAGATTCTTTTTATAAAGGTGTATTCAAGATCGTAAGGGAAAGACGTTTATTTATCAGCTCTATATCGGTAGTTTTTATTCTAGCTATAATGATTTTATTTGGTTCATTAAGTAATATGTAACTAAAGCAATATCGTTTTTCTATAATTATTAAGTGCGTTAATCTATCAAGTAAATTCAGTTAGACTTTATTTCAAGTTGCAGTTCGGTTAAATGAAAATAGAGTCTAACTGTATGAAATGCAATAACTCTCTATATTCCATCGTTTACAAGCATATTGTATTCTAGGTGCTAAAGCGTATTATGGTCCACCCAGAAATAATAGGCCATTCATTTCTCAATGCTTTAATTAAATTCCAGTCTGACCACGATTTTCCTACGTAATCTATATCGTAACGATCACCAACTATGTAATAAAACTCGAAAACTGCTTTATTTTTCGATAAATAGAGGATGTTTAGTTAGAAAGGTTCAGAATTCGCCAAAACTTTTTACATAAGGCAATAGGTGAAAATGCCTTCACTTGCTGGATAAAGTAATGGACGATTCAATACCTACTGGCATTCGTTTTTGTGCTGTTTTAATCCTTCCACACGCGTGTTCGTGTTGAAACCTGTTTGAAGAATAGAAAGTCGTCGAACGATTCTTATGAAACGCTCTCTTGTTTTGACAAAAATAGAAGGCATATTGTGATTTAATGATATGCACAAAGAGGGAGTGGTAGTTATGATGGATTCAATTTCAAGAATGGAACCGAAAGTATTGGGAGCAGAAAGATCAAAACAAATGGACAAGCTCCGAAACCGGCTATATGCAAAGATGAAAGGGGTATTGCTGGAAAGAGGATGGCTTTTTTATATGATCGGTTTTTTATTGGGACGAGCTGTGATTCTATCCGTTGTCTCTCCTTTTGCAGTTGCTTTTTTAGCTACAATTTGGCTTGTCCATAAGGAAAAAACATTAAAAACCATACTTGCTGTGCTATTGGGTGCTTTAAGCTATTCTGTAAATCATAGTATCTTTATCGCTCTGGCCATACTGGTTTTTGTCTTTATGGGTGGTTTATTTAAGCAGGCGAAGAATCAACAGATGCTTATCCCGTTATTTGTATTTTTATCTACGATAGCAACAAGGTTATTTCAGTATTCCATTAGTCAACAGCTATCTGCTTATGACTGGATGCTGGTTTTCGTAGAAGGAGTATTAGGAACCGTATTAGTATTAATTTTTATGCAGAGCATTCCATTATTATCACCAAAAAGATATAACCCCGCATTAAAGAATGAAGAGATCGTATGTATGATCATACTCATTGCCTCTATACTTACTGGTACGATTGGCTGGGAGTTTTATGGGGCTTCCTTCGAGCAGATATTCTCTCGCTATTTTGTGCTCATTTTAGCATATGTCGGTGGGGCCGCGATTGGCTCAACAGTCGGCGTGGTTGCTGGACTCATCTTGTCTCTAGCAAATGTAGCAAACCTTTATCAAATGAGCTTACTCGCTTTTTCAGGTCTCTTAGGAGGACTATTAAAAGAAGGTAGGAAACCAGGCGTTGCTGTTGGCCTATTTGTTGGAACGTTTTTAATTGGAATCTACGGCGATGCGAACCAGTTAGTCCCATCGATCATCGAGTCATCCATTGCTATTTTAATCTTCTTGCTTACACCTGCTAGCTGGTTTAGAAAACTTTCAAGGTTCATACCTGGAACAGAAGAATATACGAATGAACAGGAACAATATTTACAAAAGGTGCGAAATGTAACCGCTAAACGTGTTGAACAATTTTCAGATGTTTTTCAAGCTTTGTCTAAGAGCTTTACCATCACAGATGGTCCGAGCGAAGATGATCAAGAGTCAAGAAGAGAAACCGATTACTTTTTAAGTCAAGTAACGGAGAAAACCTGTCAAAATTGCTTTATGAAGGAAAGGTGTTGGCAAAAACAATTTGATAAAACATATACATTAATGGAACAAATGAAAGAAGATATGGGGGAAAACGGAAAACCAAGCAGGAAAACAGCACGTGAGTTTGAAAATTATTGTGTGAAGCCTCAAAAAGTTGTTGATGTAATGAAGGAGGAGATGTCTTACTTTGAAGCCAATCAAAAATTAAAACAACAAGTATTAGAAAGTAAAAAACTTGTAGCTGATCAATTGCAAGGAGTTTCGGAGGTGATGGAGGATTTCGCAAAGGAAATATTAAAGGAACGGCAGCATCATGAACAACAAGAAATGCAGATTGTACATGCGTTGAAGCAAATGGGGATTGAACTGGAAAAGCTAGAAATTTATCGCTTAGATAAAGGAAACGTAGATATTGAAATGACATTAACCTTTTATGAATATCATGGTGAAGGTTCTAAACTGATTGCACCTGTATTGTCTGATATTTTGAAAGAGATTGTTGTTGTGAAACAGGAAGAAATTGCCCCATTTCCAAATGGGTATAGTTATTTAGCGTTTGGTTCAGCAAGAGAATTTGTCGTTGAGACAGGTGCTGCTAATGCTGCGAAAGGTGGAGGGCTTGTATCTGGAGATAGTTATACAACCATAGAGCTTGGTGCAGGGAAATACGCTATGGCTATTAGTGATGGTATGGGCAATGGTTTAAGGGCTCAGGAGGAGAGCGTTGAGACATTAAGGTTGCTTCAACAAATTTTACAGACTGGAATACCAGAAAAAGTAGCGATTAAATCGATCAACTCAATTTTATCGCTACGATCTACAGATGAGATGTTTGCTACACTCGATTTGGCGGTAATTGACTTACACAATGCTTTCGTTCGCTTTTTAAAAATAGGCTCAACACCTAGCTTTATTAAACGGGGAGATCAATTAATTAAAGTGGAAGCTAGTAATCTCCCTATGGGGATTATTCAGGAGTTTGATGTAGATATTGTTAGTGAACAGTTAATGTCGGAAGATTTATTGATTATGATGAGTGATGGTATTTTTGATGGGCCAAAGCACGTGGAAAATACGGATGTATGGTTAAAACGAAAAATAAGAGAAATGAAGACCGACGATCCTCAGGAAATTGCTGATTTAGTTTTAGAAGAAGTTATTCGCACTAGGTCGGGAGAAATTGAGGATGATATGACCGTGGTAGTTGCTAAAGTAATGAAGAATATACCTAAATGGACTTCTGTACCAATTTATCATGATCAAGCTCAGTGAAGGATATAGTACGTATTTACCTTCCATCCTAACTATACCATGTATAGATCACATAAAAAGTGGTGAAGATGGTATTAATAGTTGGGAGGTAGATGACGTTGAGAAAAGGTACACTGAAGCAAATCTTGTTAATTACAGATGGATGCTCAAACAAAGGAGAAGATCCTTCGGCTACAGCTTCTTTGGCTTATCAACAAGGAATCACTGTAAATGTAATTGGAATATTAGAGGATGAACAGAGCGAACAACCCGAAGGTTTAAAAGAAGTTGAAGACATTGCATTATCAGGTGGTGGTGTTAGCCAGCTTGTCTATAAACAAGCATTATCTCAGACAGTACAAACGGTGACTAAACAAGCGATGACCCAAACACTGCAGGGTTTTGTAAATAAAGAATTACAGCAGATTTTAGGACAGGATCAGTCACTAGAGGATCTTGAGCCGGAAAAGCGCGGAGAAATAATGGAAGTAGTAGAAGATATGGGGGAGACGTGTGATCTGGAAGTATTAGTATTAGTTGATACGAGTGCAAGTATGCATGATAAGCTTCCAACCGTTAAAGAAGCATTAATTGATCTATCTATTAGTTTAAACGCACGTATTGGTCGTAATCGCTTTGCAATTTTTAGTTTTCCTGGAAAACGAAAAGATATACAAAAGGTATTTGATTGGTCACCTGCTTTAGATTCTATCTCTACCATTTTTCCAAAACTAACAAGTGGTGGCATTACTCCTACAGGTCCTGCTATTCGAGAAGCAATGTATCAGTTTGGTAAGAAAAGCTTACTAAGGAGCTTTAGAGATGAAGATGAACCAGGAATGGAAGAAGCTTAATAGTGATATCCACTCTGGAATGCATATCCAGGGGAAGTGGCATAAACAAACGTATGTTATCAAAAGAAAGCTTGGCGCTGGAGCCATTGGTTCTGTATACCTGTGTGAAGCAAACGGCAAATTAGCTGCATTGAAAATTAGTGATAAACGTTCTTCCATGACGGTTGAGGTTAATGTGCTCCGGTCACTCGGTAAGGTCCAAGGAAATCGTCTTGGACCTTCTTTATTGGATGTAGACGATTGGACGGCTCCAATAGGTACTAAATATTCATTCTATGTAATGGAATATTTGCAAGGTGAATCGATGGCCTCCTATATCCATCGCCATGGTAAGGAATGGGCCGGGGTTTTCATGGTACAGCTGTTGGAGGATCTCGAACAGCTTCATCAACAAGGATGGGTTTTCGGCGATTTAAAATTAGATAACCTATTAATCGTCTCCTCTCCGCCACGTGTGCGTTGGGTAGATGTTGGAGGAACAACACAAACAGGAAGAGCGATCAAAGAGTATACCGAGTTTTATGATCGTGGTTATTGGGAAATGGGATCAAGAAGAGCAGAACCAAGTTATGATTTATTTGCTTTTACGATGGCATTCATTCATGTCTATTATCCAAAACGTTTTGTCAAAGGTTCTCAACCGGAGAAGCTTCTATTTCGCAAGCTGGATGAAGCAAGAGGACTACGCCCATATCGGAATGTCTTAAAGAAGGCACTAGCAGGTAAATATGCTTCTAGTTCACAAATGAAAAGAGAGATGTTACAGGTAATTCATGATACGCAGAAAAAAAAGCAAAAAACTAGGAAGCAAATCCAACAAGAAAAAGAAGCTCCCTTTTTGCTAGAGGCCGGAGGTATTTCTATTCTAGCGGGAGCCTACTATTTAATTTCTTTGCTTTTTCAGTGATCCTAGTTGTGATAGGATAAAAGTAGAAATGTTGTGTTGGAGATGGACATAATGAAAACGATGATTACTCATTTTATAAAAAAACATCACTTGTTAACAAAGCAGGCAACAGTCCTAGTAGGTGTATCAGGGGGACCAGATTCGTTAGCACTTCTCCATTACCTCCATTCGATAAGGCAGGAATGGGAAATACGTATAATCGCCGTAACTGTCGATCACCAACTGAGAGGGGAAGCATCCCTTGAGGATCTTCGATATGTTAAGCGATTTTGTAAAACGTGGGATATCGAATTTGTAGGAACCTCTGTTGATGTACCGTCCTATAAAAAGAAGCACAAACTAGGAACACAACTAGCGGCAAGAAAATTACGATATAAGTTCTTTGAAGAGCAAATGGAATTATATAATGCCGATTTGCTAATGCTCGGCCATCATGGTGACGATCAGGCAGAAACGATGCTCATGCGTATGGTACGTTCAGCAGATTCACAAGCATTAGCAGGTATTCCTGTTAAGCGGGATTTTGCTACGGGTGCTATTGTTCGACCTTTTCTCTGCGTAACGAAAGAACAAATATGGAATTATTGTGAAGTGCATCATATTAAACCGAGGCTTGACCCTTCGAATCATGAGACAACCTATACAAGGAATTATTTCCGAAAACACGTACTTCCATTAATAAAAGAGAAAAATAGTAATATACATACTACCATACAGCATCTTAGTGAAACGTTAGAGGCCGATCAAGCGTATTTAAATAGACAAGCACAAGAAATGGTCGATACAATTGTGATGTTTGATAAGGAAAGATGCCAGGTTTCATTTGAAATTAAGCTGTTTAAAACGTACGCATTTGCTTTACAAAGACGGGCCTTTCATCTAATATTAAACTATCTGTATACTGATTTACCTAAGGACTTATCCTATGTCCACGAGGAGCAATTTTTTGCATTATTGCATCGAAAAACAGGTAATGCGCAACTAGATTTTCCCTCTGGCTTAAAAGTAGAGAAGGCATATAACCAGCTAAAGTGTCACTTCCAGGATGACCTCCATACAGATTCATATCATATGTTATTAAAGATCCCAGGCAAAACTGTTTTACCTGATGGATCAGTATTCACTACTGAATACGTGGATGAATATCAAGAGCAGTCAGAACAGACCTTTATTTTACAAAGCGGGCAGGCGGCTCTTCCGTTACATATACGTACCAGAAAGCACGGAGATAAAATGCGCTGGAAAGGGCTACAGGGAAGTAAAAAGGTGAAGGATATTTTTATTGATGCAAAAATACCTCGATCTGAACGGGGCACTTGGCCAATTATCACAGATAATAATGGAGAAATCCTATGGTTGGTTGGTTTAAAAAAGGGACTACTTGAGAAACAGGCAGATAATGCCGCATTTATACAATTAAATTATGAAAAAGGCAACATGTAGGAGGAGCAGAATATGCATAATGATATTCAAGAGGTACTAATATCGGAGGAGGAAATCGCAAGCAAGTGTAAAGAGCTAGGACAACAATTAACCGAGGAATATGATGGGAGATTTCCGCTTGCAATTGGAGTTCTAAAGGGTGCAATGCCATTCATGTCTGATATTCTACGACATATGCATACCCATTTGGAAATGGACTTCATGGATGTTTCTAGCTATGGAGGAGAGATGCGCTCTTCTGGGGAAGTGAAAATCGTAAAAGATCTAGATACTAAAGTTGAAGGTCGCGATTTGCTCATAATAGAAGATATCATTGATAGTGGATTAACTCTAAGCTACTTGGTAGACCTGTTTAAGTATAGGAAGGCAAAATCAATTAAAATTGTCACATTACTAGATAAGCCATCTGGAAGAACAGCTGCAATTAAAGCGGATATAGTTGGGTTCGAAGTACCTAATGAATTTGTTGTTGGCTATGGATTAGATTATCAAGAAAAATATAGAAATTTGCCATATATAGGTGTTTTGAAACCAGAGATTTATGGTGGCGAATAATAAAAATAATCAAGTGGAAGAATGAAATAAACCTTGGAAATAAAATGCTGATTTTTCAAGTGAAATTAGTTGTATTTCAACTTTTTTATATGATACGATGTTATATAGTTTTTCCCCGCTTGGGAGGAGGTAAGTAATGAACCGGATATTTCGGAATGTGTTCTTTTGGATACTTATATTCTTCGTTATTATAGGAGTCATTGGGGTATTCAATGGACAAAATGAAGAAGCAAAACAATATAATGTAAAGCAGTTTATGGATGCTTTAAATAATGGCGAAATACAAGAAATGACGATGCAACCAGCAAATGGTATTATTCGTTTTGAAGGGACTTTAAATGATGAGGATAAAAAATTTATTGCTCAAGTTCCTGATAATACGGACATTATAGCGTCAATTACAGAGCAAGCAAACGATCAAAGTGTGCTTAACGTAGAAGAAGAAGAACAACCAAGCGCGTGGGTAACATTCTTAACAACAATGATTCCGTTCTTGATCATCGGACTGTTCTTCCTGTTTATACTTAGTCAAGCCCAAGGTGGCGGCGGCGGTGGCCGAGTCATGAACTTTGGTAAAAGTAAGGCGAAAATGTACAGTGAAGACAAGAAAAAAGTCCGTTTTAAAGATGTAGCAGGAGCAGATGAGGAAAAGCAAGAGCTTGTTGAGGTAGTGGAATTTTTGAAAGATCCACGTAAGTTCTCAGCCGTTGGTGCAAGAATCCCTAAAGGGGTACTTTTAGTAGGACCTCCGGGAACTGGTAAAACGCTACTTGCTCGTGCTGTAGCGGGTGAAGCAGGTACACCATTCTTCTCTATTAGTGGTTCTGACTTTGTGGAGATGTTTGTTGGTGTTGGTGCGTCCCGTGTACGTGATTTATTTGAAAATGCGAAAAAGAATGCGCCTTGTATTATATTTATAGATGAAATTGATGCAGTAGGTAGACAACGTGGAGCTGGACTTGGCGGTGGACATGATGAACGTGAACAAACGTTGAACCAGCTTTTAGTTGAAATGGATGGTTTTGGTGTCAATGAAGGAATTATTATCATTGCAGCAACAAACCGTGCAGATATTCTAGACCCTGCTCTGCTTCGTCCGGGACGTTTTGACCGTCAAATTACAGTTGATCGTCCAGACGTTAAAGGACGTGAAGAGGTATTACAGGTTCATGCAAGAAATAAACCATTGGCTGATAATGTAGATCTGCAAACGATAGCTATGCGTACACCAGGCTTCTCTGGTGCAGACTTAGAGAATTTACTAAATGAAGCAGCACTAGTAGCTGCTAGACAGGATCGAAAAACGATAAATATGCTGGATGTTGATGAAGCTATTGATCGTGTCATTGCTGGTCCGGCTAAGAAAAGTAGAGTTATTTCTAAGAAAGAACGCAATATTGTAGCTCACCATGAAAGTGGACACACGGTGATTGGTATGGTTCTAGATGATGCAGATATGGTTCATAAGGTTACCATTGTACCACGTGGTCAAGCTGGTGGATATGCTGTAATGTTACCGAGAGAAGACCGATACTTTATGACCAAACCGGAATTATTTGATAAAATTACTGGGTTATTAGGTGGTCGAGTTGCGGAAGAAATTATGTTCGGAGAGGTAAGTACTGGAGCACACAATGACTTTCAACGTGCTACAGGAATTGCACGTAAAATGATTACGGAGTATGGAATGAGTGATAAAATTGGGCCATTGCAGTTTACAAATGGTGGTGGTGAAGTATTCCTTGGTCGTGATCTGAACAATGAACAAAACTACAGTGATGCGATTGCTCATGAAATTGATCAAGAGATGCAGAACTTTATAAATTATTGTTATGATCGTGCGAAGAAGATTCTTACTGAGCATAAGGATAAGCTAGAGCTTATTGCCCAAACATTGCTTGAAGTAGAAACGCTAGATGCTAAACAAATAAAATCACTGTTTGAAGATGGAAAACTACCTGAACCTGATCCGATTGAAGACACAGAAAAAGATGATGAATCGGTTAAAGTAAATATCCAATCTAATGATAAAGAAGATACTCCAGAAACGTTTGAAGAGGCAAAAGCAAAAGTAGACAAGAACTTAGACAAAGATGGAATTACAACAGATAACAAGCCTACTTCAACAGATGAAATTACTACCGATAATAAGCCATCATCAAATGATGAAACGGATAACAAAAAATAACGTCATTACAAATAACTATAAATAGAAATGAATATCTAGAGTTTGAGATAAAAGTAAATAATAAACAATAGAAACGAACTATAATTAGTTGAAATTAATTATAGTTCGTTTTTTGATTAAACTAGTAGCTGAAATATGCGAGACTCCTTGAAAAAGAAGAGCGCTTTTCCTGCGAGCGATTTATAACAGACGAATCCTCTCTTATTTTGCGGGAACAGCATGATTCCAAAGCTTCACTTGGCCACGTGTATTTCTTTGCCAAGGTAGCTGAGACCGTTCCACGGAATGCGAACATATTTCATGCGTGTTGCGGTAATTATACTCCTATAAGTATTCGTATATTTCCAAGCTCATTCCTTCCTAAGAGCTTATTGCCATAAAGTTTATAGTCTGTTTGTTATATATTCATAACTATGTATGGTATATTAAAAAATGAAATTATGTTGCAGACTAATTGTAAATTTTGTCGTAGAGAAAGGTATGGGAAAGCATGTTGTTTGTACTTGATGTGGGTAACACTAACACAGTATTAGGTGTATTTGAAGGAGATCAATTAAAGCACCAATGGCGGATAAAAACGGATCGTTATAAAACAGAGGATGAGTTCGGCATGCTTGTCAAATCGTTGTTTGATCATAAAGGAATTACACTTTCGGATATGAAGGGTATTATCATTTCATCTGTTGTTCCACCCATTATGTTTGCTTTGGAGAAAATGTGTAAAGACTATTTTCATCTGGAGCCTATGATAATTGGGAAGGAGTCGGTTCATTCCTTTCTAAAGATGCGTTATCCTAACCCTAGAGAAATTGGAGCAGATCGTATAGTAAATGCAGTAGGCGCAATCGAAACATATGGTGCACCATTAATAATAATTGATTTTGGGACGGCAACTACGTTTTGCTATATCAATGATCAACAAGAATATCATGGTGGTGTCATATCTCCTGGTATAAATATATCGATGGAAGCACTGTATAGTAAGGCTTCTAAGTTACCGAAAATTGAAATTCAAGCCCCTGATCATGTTGTTGGTTCGTCCACGGTTGAGGCAATGCAATCGGGTGTATTCTACGGCTATGTTGGACAAGTTGATGGCATTGTCAGACGAATTGAAGCGGAAATGGGTGTGAATGCAAAAGTAGTTGCTACTGGCGGCTTGGCTTCGTTAATTGCTCATGAATCCCAGACTATACAGCATGTAGAT
Organism: Virgibacillus sp. AGTR; assembly: GCF_016919725.2. GTDB lineage: Bacteria > Bacillota > Bacilli > Bacillales > Amphibacillaceae > Virgibacillus > Virgibacillus salarius. Next base: position 8,226 of record NZ_JAJERH010000064.1, on the reverse strand, counting down.
CCATATCTAACGTTAAAGGGGCTTTATCTCATTTATCATAAAAATAAGCAATTATAAGAATAAGGTTAATTAGAAAGGAGTTTTACAACATGAAGGACTTTATAATTAAAGCTACAGCATATAATGGAATGGTTCGTGCTTACGCGACAACTTCTACAGATACGGTAGAAGAGGCAAGAAGAAGACACGATTCATGGGCAACAGCATCTGCTGCTCTTGGTAGAACGATAACGATTGCAGGTATGATGGGAGCTATGTTGAAAGGAGAGGACTCCATTACGACAAAGGTAATGGGAGATGGCCCCTTAGGAGGTATTATTGCAGATGCGAATGCAAAGGGTGAGGTTCGAGGATATGTGGTAAATCCACATGTTGATTTTGAATTAAATGCAAATGGAAAATTAGATGTGGCAAGAGCTGTTGGTACTGAAGGTAATATAAGCGTGATTAAAGATTTAGGATTAAAAGATTTTTTCACGGGAGAGGTTCCGATTATTTCCGGGGAAATTAGCGAAGATTTTACGTATTATTTTGCTAATTCTGAGCAAGTTCCTTCAGCTGTTGGTGCTGGTGTATTGGTGAATCCAGATCATAGTATTCTAGCTGCAGGGGGGTTCATAGTACAGGTTATGCCTGGTGCTAGTGAAGAAGTGATTAGTCAGTTAGAGGAGAAAATTCAAGAATTGCCACCGATTTCTACATTGATTCGTGAAGGAAATACACCTGAACAAATTCTGCATCGGTTATTTGGAGAGAATCAAGTAAAAATTCATGAAACCGTTCCTATGGAATTTCGCTGCAAATGTTCAAAAGAACGACTTGAGCGAGCAATAAAAGGGTTGGGTGATAAAGAAATTCAAAATATGATTGATGAAGATCATGGGGCAGAGGCAAGTTGCCATTTCTGTAATCAAACATATCAGTTTACGGAGGAAGAGTTAGAAGCTTTAAAAGGGTAGTATTTTGAAGAGGCTGTCTCATTGTGTCGAATTGAATGTGCTAAAATCCTTTTGATTGATGTTGGAGACAGCTCATTTGTAGATTTGTAAAACTGAGAAAGTAGTTCGTTAAGTTAACAAGTGTTGAATAATACCTTGTTCAGCGTACAGGGGGAGCTAGTATCCATGTCGAAAAAACTATTGCTAGGTGTCATTATAATACTTTTAATAACGAATATTGCTACTTTATTAATTTGGCGTAATGAAGGGGTTAATGTTGGCGATGGAAGGAAGTTGAGTAGTAATGATGAGGTGGCAATCATTGGAAATGATGACATCAGCTTCGCTCAATGGAGTGACTCGCTTCGAAACAACTATGGAAAAAAGCATTTACGATCAATGATAGATCAAGCAGTTGTACAACAATTAGCAGCGGACAAAGGACTAAAAATTAGTGATAAGGTTATAGCTAGAGAAATAGCTATGTTAACTACGATGCAGGGTGTGACTTCAGCGTCAACTTATGAAAAGTTAGAGAAGCAATGGGAAGAAGATATTACATACAGGTATCAATTGGAAATGCTTTTAACAGAGGGGACACCTATTCCAGAGCAAGAAATAAGGAATCATTATAATACATATGGTGATCAATATAACTTTACATCTTCTATGCAAATTTCACATATCGTAGTAGATAATATGGAAACAGCAAATAAAGTTTATCAAGAATTGGAATCAGGTGCCTCATTCAAGCTATTAGCTCGAGAATATTCAATTGATGAATCCTCTAAAGCAGAAGGTGGATATCTTGGCTTTATTTATACAACTAGTCAATTCTTTCCTAATGGCTATGCAGAAGTTGCTGAGAATATAGAAGAGCATTCTTATAGTAAACCATTTGTAGCTGATGATGGTGTGGTAATTCTTTATCTTCATCGCAAGCTACCATCTATTACATTTACGTATGAAGAGATGAAACCGTATATAAAGAGTGAATTAGCATTACATAAACAAAACCAGTCGTTAGATGCCACTCCACTATGGGAAGAGATGGAGATTGATTGGTTATATGGAGAAGAATAGCACGTAACAATAGTCGATGGACAAAATAAGTAGACGAATGCCTAAATATTCCGTATTAGTTGACATTTAGCTGGGTAAAACGTACATTATAATTAATCATACAAAATAACTAGGAATTAGGAGGGAATGTAGTGAAGGTAGCTAATAATATAGCTGAACTTATTGGTGGAACACCAATAGTAAAATTAAATAATGTGACAGACGCTGACAGTGCTGACATCTATGTGAAGCTTGAATTTATGAACCCAGGTAGCTCTGTTAAGGATCGTATTGCCTTAGCAATGATCGAGGCGGCTGAAAAGTCTGGAGAATTGGAAGCAGGAGATACCATTATTGAACCGACTAGCGGTAATACAGGTATCGGTTTAGCGATGGTAGCTGCAGCAAAGGGGTATAAGGCTGTGCTTGTAATGCCTGACACGATGAGTCAAGAGCGCCGCAATCTTTTACGCGCCTATGGTGCAAAACTTGTGTTAACTCCTGGAGCTGAGGGGATGAAAGGCGCTATTAATAAAGCGGAAGCATTACAAAAAGAGAATGGTTATTTTATGCCACAGCAATTCAATAATGAAGCAAATCCGGAAGTCCATGCAAGGACGACAGGTAGAGAAATTGTAGAGCAAATGGGTGATGGCCTAGATGCATTCGTCTCAGGGATTGGTACAGGAGGAACCATAACAGGAGCTGGAAAATTTTTGAAAGAAAACTTTGAGGGAATAAAGATTTATGCGGTAGAACCTTCTGCTTCTGCTGTGCTATCGGGGGCTACTCCTGGACCTCATAAAATTCAAGGAATTGGTGCTGGTTTCGTACCAAAAATATTAGATACAGACATCTACGATGAAATTTTACGCATCGAGAATGAAGAAGCCTTTGCAACTTCTAGAGAAGTAGCTACTACCAACGGAATTCTTGGTGGCATTTCTGCAGGAGCTGCTGTTGCAGCTGCGAAGCAGGTGGCGAAGAAACTAGGGAAAGGGAAAAAGGTTCTTGCTATTTTCCCAGATAATGGAGAAAGGTATTTATCGACTCCGCTTTATCAATTTGAAGAAGAATAATTAATGCGATTGTCCTTCGCCAGTATCTAATATTTGATACTGGCTTTTTCATTGTTTAGGAAATTATAAAAGAGTGTTGAGCTGCGTCCAGCTCCAACGCCTAGAAACGAGGCGAGTTCATGAATGAACCTACGATAATTCAACATCAGCTCGCAAGCACACCGTGATTCCTTTATCTTCGTTGACTCGCTCCAGTCGCTACATTTCTAATCGGGTGCTTTTGTTCTTGTTTATAGTGGGTCGCCTGCTTGCTTGTTCTGTGATACGATTAAGGGAGAAAATGTCAGGAAAGAAGGTACGGGGCAGTATGAAACTAATTACAAAAGTGAAAACCTACGATCTAAATGAACGTACACATATAATGGGGATATTAAATGTTACTCCAGATTCCTTTTCTGATGGAGGAAGCTTCAACACAATTAACAAAGCAGTAGAACACGCTGTGAAAATGGAGGAGCAAGGAGCGGATATTATTGATATTGGTGGAGAATCTACTCGGCCAAATCATGAACCAGTTTCTCAAGAGGAGGAAATTAAACGCGTAGTTCCCATTATTAAGGCTGTGAAAGAGAAAATAAAAATACCGATATCCATTGATACATATAAAGCTGAGACAGCAAAAGCTGCAATTGAAGCTGGTGCAGATATTATTAATGATGTATGGGGTGCAAAAAAAGAACCGGCGATTGCTCAAGTTGCAAGTGAGTATCAAGTACCTATCATTCTCATGCATAATCGAACGGATTTAGATTATAACAATATCATTGAGGACATGTTGAATGATATACAAGAAAGTATAGATATAGCATTACAAGCTGGCGTGTTGGACCATAATATTATCATTGATCCAGGTATTGGATTTGCTAAAACAGCTGAAGACAATTTGCTCGTGCTGAATCAGTTGGAGGTATTCCAAGAATTAGGCTATCCGCTACTATTGGCAACTTCAAGAAAAAGGTTTATTGGGAATATCCTAAACGTACCACCTGAAGAAAGAGACGTAGGAACAGGTGCAACTACTTGCTTAGGAATTATGAAGGGTGCCAATATGGTGCGTGTTCATGATGTGAAAACAAATATAGAGCTTGCGCAGATGATGGATGCAATGCTGCGCGTGAAAAGAGGTTGACACATGGATAAAATATATTTAAATAACTTACAATTTTACGGTTTCCATGGTTTACTTCCTGAGGAAAACAAACTTGGCCAGCGTTTTCACGTAGATGCTACTTTGTTTTTAGATTTATCTAAAGCCGGAAGTAGTGATAATATGTATCAGTCCATACATTATGGACAAGCCTATGCGTATATAAAGGAAGTAGTCGAAGGCGAAGCCAAGAATCTAATCGAAGCAGTTGCCGAAAGCATAGCCAATAAGCTCTTAACCTCCTTCGATTTACTGGAGGCTTGTACGATTAAAGTTATTAAACCAGATCCACCAATAGCGGGTCACTATCACTCTGTTGCGGTGGAAATACATAGGGAGAAAACGACGAAATGAATAAGGCATATCTTGCATTAGGAACCAATATTGAACCAAGAATTCAATATTTAGAAAGCTGTTTATATGAACTAAGTAAACATCCAGACATATCAATAATAAATCAATCATCCATTTATCAAACAGTTCCAGTAGGGTATACGGATCAAGCCGATTTTCTTAACATGGTAATTGAGATAAAAACGACACTTGCATCATTAGAGTTACTGGATTATTGTCAGCAACTAGAGCGTGAATTGGGAAGGGAACGGACGATTCGTTTTGGTCCGCGAACAATAGACCTTGACATTTTGCTGTATAATCAAGAAAATAATAAAACGGAGCGATTAATTATTCCGCACCCGCGAATGCATGAGCGTGCATTCGTGCTTATTCCATTAAATGAAATAGCACCAGATATAGTAATACCAGTAAAGGAAAAGCGTGTTGCTGATTTAATAGAAGAGCTTCCGGGAAATGACATAAAGGGTGTAGCTATATGGACAAAAAACGAATCGGCAGACGAATAAAAGCATTTCGTAAATTAAAAGGATATACTCAAATAGATTTTGCAAAAGCATTAGGCGTTCCTCTTTCCGCAATTGGTGGTGTAGAACGTGGCTCGAAGGAATTATCAGAGGAATTACTAGATAAAGTTGCTGAGACATTATCCGTTTCTAAGGAGGAGCTGACATTACAAGAAGTACCACAAGAGGATAATAAATTCTTGGATGGCTTACCAAACGAAAAAAATGAAGAAATTAGGTAGGGGGATGAGCGATCCAAAATGGACGCCTCATTGGCACTAATTGTTAAAAGTAGCTATGGAGGTAATTCGTAAGCATTCTGCCTAGTATCGGGTCTACGTGAAAATGGTAAGGAAAGGCGACGTTAATAAAGCTGAAACGCATGCAGATCTACTAGTATTTTATATGCTAATGCGAATGAATAAGAGGAAGTAAATAGAGCTTCCTAAATTCAAAGGATTTCAAAATCTGTCAGTAACCTCTGGTAGGTTTTTACCATTAATTGCGAAAGCTTGAGGCATGAAAGATTTATCTAAATCAGCTATACTTACATAATAGATAAGGACTGGAGTGATAAAGGTGACAGAGGAATTAAATGAACATATGCGAGTTCGGCGTGAAAAGCTCGAGCAGTTTATAGACCAAGGAATAGATCCTTTCGGTGGGAAATTCACACGAACTCATGTAGCAAACGAATTAAAAGAATTATATGATCGTTATTCAAAGGAAGAGTTGGAAGAAAAGGAAGAAAAGGTGACCATTGCCGGAAGAATGATGACCAAACGCGGAAAAGGAAAAGCAGGCTTTGCTCACATTCAAGACATTAGTGGTCAAATTCAGTTATATGTTCGTAAAGATAAGATAGGCGAAGAAGCTTATGAGATTTTTAAGTCAAGTGATATGGGAGATATAATCGGGGTTACTGGGATAATGTTCAAAACTAAGGTTGGTGAACTGTCTGTTAAAGTAACTGAGTTTCACCTATTAACAAAATCATTACGACCATTACCTGAGAAGTACCATGGCTTAAAAGATATTGAACAGCGTTATCGACAACGTTATTTAGACTTGATTACGAATATGGAAAGTAAAGAAACGTTTGTGTTAAGAAGTAAAATAATTCAAGCGATGCGCAGATATTTAGATGGACAAGGTTTCTTAGAGGTAGAGACCCCGATGTTACATGGTATTCCTGGTGGTGCTTCTGCTCGTCCGTTTGAAACGCATCATAATGCATTAGACATCCCTTTGTATATGCGAATTGCTATTGAGCTTCATTTGAAAAGGCTAATTGTGGGTGGATTGGAAAAAGTCTATGAAATTGGACGTGTTTTCCGAAATGAGGGTGTTTCAACTAGACATAACCCTGAATTTACAATGATCGAGCTCTATGAAGCATATGCCGATTATCATGATATCATGTCCCTTACCGAAAATTTAGTTGCTCATATTGCGAAAGAAGTACTTGGTTCTACAACGGTAGCGTATGGAGATTATGAAATTAATCTAGAACCAGAATGGACAAGGCTACACATGGTTGACGCGGTTAAGAAGAAGACGGGTGTAGATTTCTGGAAGCATATGACTGATGAAGAGGCTCGGGCATTAGCGAAGGAGCATGGAGTTGAAATAACGGATACTATGACTTTTGGGCATGTAGTTAATGAATTCTTTGAACAAAAAGTTGAAGAAGGACTAATACAGCCTACGTTTATTTACGGTCACCCTGTAGCCATTTCTCCTTTAGCTAAGAAAAATAAAGAGGATGATCGTTTTACCGATCGATTTGAGTTGTTTATTGTTGGCCGTGAACATGCTAATGCATTTAGTGAGCTAAATGACCCAATTGATCAACGTGAACGTTTTGAAGCACAGGTGAAAGAACGTGCAGAAGGAAATGACGAAGCCCATCTTATGGATAGTGATTTCTTAGAAGCGTTAGAATACGGAATGCCACCAACGGGTGGTCTGGGTATAGGTATTGATCGTTTAGTAATGTTATTAACGAATTCCCCGTCTATTCGGGATGTGTTATTGTTCCCGCAAATGCGGAATAAATAGATGGTTAGCAGAGAAAGTGGATTATTCCCTTTCTCTGCTTTTTTATAAGTGCGCCAGGCATGGCGACTATCTAGGTGGTGAAAGTCCACTGTGGAGGTACACATCAACCAACCACTAGAGAAGCGCAAGGTGTTTATCGTGAGAAGTCAGTCGACGCCATAGTAGTGATGAAAAAAATCATGAAGGGCTGAACCATTTATAGTGACGCCATGAAATGCACGAAGGATAGACTTCTGAATGTGTTAATGATGAAAGTATGAGCGTATCTCAGGAGGATAGTCAAAATAGAAGTGTTCTTCGTCACGTGAAAGGAAAGGAGAAACGAGTGTGGGGCAAAGAGGTATTCCTTTTGTCTTAGACCGTTATCTAAAAGTACACACGGAGATATAAATTGAACCGCCGTATACGGAACCGTATGTACTGGTGGTGCGAGAGGGGCGATAAGCTCTTAGCTTCTCCCTCTACTCGATTTAGGAAGGTATATAATTTGTCGCACCCAGAAACGAAGTGACTTTACGAATCGCCTTACGATAAATCATCATCGGCTCGCAAGCTCACCGTGCTTCCTTTATCTTCGTTGACTCGCACCAGTCGCTACGTTTCTATTCGGTCGCTTGCGTTTTTTCTCCCTATATATAGAAGATTAACGTTTAATGGTTACATTGTACAAAGCATAATTCAAACGATATTCACGTTTTATTTAGTTGGAATTGGGTACATTATTTATAATAGATAACGAATTAAAATAGGCTTATTTAAATATTAGAATTTAATAAAGAGTACAAATTAATATTTTGTCTTATTTTCTTTACAAAACCCCTTGATTTCATATTACAAACGTGGTAAATTTAATAACGTTGCTTCACAAGGCAACTGCCAATGCAATTCATAAAATGAATAAAAAAAGTGTTGACACTCAATGCTTTGCATGGTATATTAATAAAGTCGCCAATTTGAACAGCGAAAAAGTTAAGTAAAAAAAGTTCTTGACTTGAGTTGATCAAACTGGTATAATGAAAGAGTTGCTGTCGAAAAAGCAGCAAACTAATTTGCTCTTTGAAAACTGAACAAAACAACCA
>NZ_JAJERH010000063.1 GCF_016919725.2 Virgibacillus sp. AGTR | reverse complement strand
TAACAGTTATTAATTGGTATATTTTTGATAAATATTCCAGTTTTGCGCACTTGACTATTTTTAAAATTTTTTGTGCAACGCTAATGTATTTTCCTAGACTATAATAAAAAGCTGACACTTATTATGCCAGCCTTTTATCTAAGTTAACACCATTTATGTGGTTTTTGCCACTGTTTTGGCTTGTGGCAACCATGCCCCATGCCCATACCTGGTGCCATTGCACCTGCTACTTGATTTCCATTTCCATATCCATTGCCGTACCCTGGATCCATCGCTCCTGCTACTTGGTCTCCTGGAGCAGGAACATTAAATGAACCACCATAAACATCTACACTGCCTTGTGTATTTTGTACAGATGTTGAATGTGGAAATACATGTTTATTAATGGTTGTATGATGATTCTTTACGGTTGTATGGGACGGATGAATGTGTTCTACTACATTTTCACTACATTGTTTTACACAGTTATACTTCGTTGGATGAACAACTTGTTTCGGCGGGCAACCACACCCGTGATGATGATGCCTCATGAGAACTCCCCTTTCCTGTAATAGGTTCACTAATAACCTATGGCAAGTAACCAGAGTTTGTATAAGACAATCACCTATAATCACACAAAATTATTCGTTCCTCTGTCTAATTATAAACTAACGACCTCTATACATATGTCAGTAAATACCATTCGAAAAAGCCCTTTAGCAAAAAGAACAAGTTCCTGCAATGATGGCGTGTCAAACTCGCTGCAAATGAGTGTCTTTAAATGCTGTTGGATATTTAAGACCGTAACCGATCATTCGATCCATTCCAATATGTGCGATCCAAATAAGAGCTATCATGATAAGGAATGAATACAAAAAGAGAAAACCAATAACGACTAAGAGCACTGGTAATATATAAGAATGAAAAATATTATACAGCGTAGCACCCGATTTCGTATTTTTCATATATCCAACCATCGAAATATCAGGTACCAATAAAAAAATGGCAAAAACAAACCAACTGAAATCGTACATTGCATAGAAAAAGATACTAATCATTAAAACAGCAGCCCCTTCAAGATGCATCCATGCTTTTGGATTCATAGTCTTCTCCTTCCAGTATATTTTACTTGTAAATACGAGAAAACGAGAGAAAGGTTCCCTTGCTTCATTAAATTATCCGTATCCTTTTTCCATAATGAATTAATTGCTCAAATGGATTTCCGTCTAAACCTAGTAACTCACAAAATGCTTCCTCCGTATTAAAACCGTTCTCTTTCAATACTTTAACTAATGGCTTTAAGCTAGGGAAGGACTGTAACAAATAATCCTCGATAATCAGGTGTAGATATGCATATTGCTGATGAACAGGCTGCGCTTGACCGAACAATTCAAATTCAAAATCTTGATATAAAAAATTCGCCTTCACAACAGCGTGGTTTCTAATTTTCTTCCTTTTTATAGAAAATGCGTCAAACCCACCGTATAATGATCTTATTTTTTCCGCAAATGCAGATAAGTCTTGCGCTTCTACGATTATATCTAAATCCGATGCTTCAGTATGTATCCCTAATGGAAAAGTGCCACAAAGAAATGGCGTATACTGTTGTAAATCCTCCATTATATTTATATTTTCTATGGCTTTGAAGGCGCATTTCTGCGTCCAATCTCCAAATTTCAAACGGTCTAAGGAATGTTTACTTCTGCTTATAGGCTTATGCATTAACTTCACTACTTCCCCTTATTCTGTTCCTTCAATAAATCCCTTATTTCCTTCAATAATTCTTCTTGCGGATCTACTTTAGGTGCTTCTTCAACCACCTTTTCTTCTTTTTTACGCTTAAATTTCATAAGTAATCGAATAATAAAGAAAATAGATAGTGAAACGATGAAGAAATCGATTATCGATTGTATAAATGTTCCATATAGTATCTCTGCATCTCCTACAGTATACTTCCAGTTGGTCAAATCCACCCCATTCATTAGAACCCCTATTAATGGCGTAATAATATTATCTACAAGTGAGGAAACGATCGCACTAAAAGCGGCTCCAATAACAACAGCAACTGCCAAATCGATAACATTTCCTTTAAAAGCAAATTCTTTAAAGTCTTTCCACATATGCAACAACTCCTTTCAGGATATATCCTAAATAATAGCAAATACTTCTAAGAATGTGAATGAACAAAAAATACGAACTTGAGACAATATGACCTTTATCATTATCGAATTTCCCCTATATGGTGCAAACTCGGAATAGCTGGAAGTATTACTTAAAATCTCGAGTGGAGAAAGTCTTGTTATCGTGACATTGTTTGTAAGAAAAACTGAGCAAAATTCGCTCAGTCCTTATCACTAAATGCTCAGATTTACGTTTCCTCTAGTAGCTATTATGGAATAATAGCTACTGCTTGACCACCACTCCGGCTGCCCACTTCCCTTTCCGTGGGGTTTGTCCTTCAGCTAACTTTTTTAGCAAAACCCGCTCAAAAAAGTGGATCTTCAGGTCAAACATTTCCCACAGGAGTTGAAGTGGCCGCCCTTCGCTATTATCAGGCTCTACAACGCTAGCATGAAGTAACACAGCTACTTTTATACTCACGGATAGCGATTTTCACTTTACCCATTGTAAAAAAAGTCAACCTATTACTTATGACAAGAATTGTTGCACCTTCTCATAGCGGAGACTAATTACGTAGACTCCTGCGGGAATTGTGCGAGCCGAAAATCCACTTTGCAACGTGTTCTTCTTTGCAAAGTTAGTTGAGGCCGTGCCCGCAGAAAGCGAAGTAATTAGTCGGAGCATTGCCAATATACATCAAACATTTCAAAATAACTACTTGGCTTAACGCAGTCATTGCACTGATTTTATACTTTCTTAACTTACAAAAAGGTACCCAGTAAAAGGATACCTTCAAGCTAAAGTCCGTGATGGGGATTATGCTTTTGTCTAGAATGATTGGCGTTTTTAACTTTCTTTGAACCATCTAACGGTTCGCCATAGGGTTGTTTTGGACTTTGCGGCAAATTTGGATGTTCCTGTTGCTTTGGTCCTTTTGGTTTACCCGCCATGTCAGCTTCCTCCTTTCAACTTCCATTTAGTTTTTGAGGGAGCATATCCATTTATACATGGGCATGGTAATTCAAAAAGGACCCGGAAAAGCGCATACTGCTTTTCTGGGTCCTCTGTCATATAGATTATTTCGTAAAAGCGTCTGTAAGTGCTGTGACAATTTGTTTCTTACGTGATACAACACCTTTTAGAAGCGCACGACTATTATCGTCAAGTTTGACATCAAATGCTGCTTCTACTTTTTCTTTTCCACTTCCAAGTGCTAATACCTCGGAATCATTATTTAATATATCTGTTACTACAAACAAGAAAAGATTAAGGTCTTTCTCATTCACTATTTTTGCAATTTCCTGATCGATTTCATGCTGCAATTCGTATATTTTTGCAGTATCCACTGCATTTACCTGTGCGATTTCTACCTTTGCATCAGCCATGGAGAATTCTTTTGCATCCATGGTAAGCAACTCGTAAACAGATTTATCACTTAAATCAGCACCAGCCTGTAACATTTCCATTCCATACGTTTCTAGATTTACTCCAGCAATTTTTGCTAATTCATATGCAGCATCCACGTCTTCTTTTGTACAAGTTGGAGATTTTAATAGCAACGAGTCTGATACGATTGCAGATAGTAATAGACCAGCAATTTCTTTGGAAACAGGGATATTGTTTTCCTTGTACATTTTGTTCAGAATCGTAGCTGTACAACCTACCGGCTCAGCACGAAAATATAAGGGCTCACTTGTTTCAAAATTAGAAATACGATGATGATCAATTACTTCGGCAATACGGACATCTTTTATATTTTCTACACTTTGTTGAAATTCATTATGATCAACAAGAATAACCGATTTCACATCATCTTCCACTTTTTCAATTAGTTTCGGAGCTTCCAAATTAAAGTAGTCCAACGCAAATTGTGTTTCTTTACTAACAGACCCTAATCTTGCTGGTTCTGCACGTATACCAAGTTTATTTTTCAAGTCAGCATAGGCTAAAGCTGAACAAATTGTATCTGTGTCTGGATTCTTATGTCCAAAAATTAACGTCTTATCCATGAATCATTCTCCTTCTATTAAGCTTCTACCATTATTAGCTTACCAAAATTAATTAAAATTGAATAGCGTTTATTCTTCCGTTTCCGTTACCCCCCATAATTTTTTTGATCTACTGTAATTATTCCAAACAATATCTAAATCATGAAAATATCGATGTAATTGACGAACCGTATTCATATTTTTTTCTTGTTCTAATTGATTCGTCAGTTTTTTGATCGCATCTAAATCTCTTATTAACGACTCATTAGCAATTTCGCCTAATTGGTTATTTATGGTTTCTCGAATCGTTTGGGCCTGTGTTACCTGTTCATCCCAATCAATATCATTAATAGCACCATATCCAGTCGTATCATTATAAAAATCATGTGCCTGAGCGATAAAATCCCCTATATCCGCTTTATTTTGTGATACTGATTCATTTTCTTGTTCAGCAATCTTTTTGGTTTGCTCTTTCTTTTCATTATTTTTCGCATCAACTATTTCTGTAGAACCACTAGCTCTTTCATCTTGAAATACGGCTTTTAAATCAATGTCAAATAGCGCAAAGAAAAATACCGTAGATCCAATAAATGATACGAATAGTACGATGAAAAATGTCCAGCCAAACCAACCCCATGTACGTTTTGAATTCGTTTTTTTCACTATAAAAACTCCTTCAAGAAAATTTTTCTCCTGTTTTTACTGTTATTGTGCGTTATACCATTCTAAAACCCTTTTCCTAATTTCAGCATTACGAACCTCTTTTGCAACTGTTTCTGTTACCTCAACTACTTTTACATATGGATTTATAGGACTATCTTTATCCTGGAGTTTAACAACGCAATACCCCTTGATGGGAGCTGGCCTCATTTCTAAAATTGCCTCATTATTAAATATGTGATAAATCTTCTCTTCATCTGCTGGCCGTAAGTTCCATTCCTCCTGCATATCAGTTTGTTCTCGTTCAGTAGTTTGACTATAGCCAGACTCATCGTCGGTCATTCGCTTCCCCTTTTCTCTAGTTTGTTTTCGATCATTATAGATATGATTATTAATAGAGACGAGCAAGCGAATCACTTCAGATACGCCAATTAGTAGTACCCCACCTAAAAACCACCGACCAGCAATCGTAAAAAAGGACTGCCACATAAACCTGTTTTCCTGCTCTCCCATTTCATATAGAGAACTTTCATTAAACGTGACATAATAAGCGAACATTGGTCCAATAAGCATTAATCCAATACCTAAAATTAAAATAGCAATTCCTAGAATATTTCGTTGCAACTTGTATCCCCCCCTGTTTATTAATTCTTTATTCGTATGGTAAACCCTTCAAATATTTTACTTTTTCCATGATTATTTTTATCATAATAAATAGAGGAATCAAGAATGGAGGAATCGGAAATGACAAATCAATTTTCATTAACACGTGGGAGTTTATTAACTTTTGTGAAACAGCTAGATAAGGAAATAATGGATATCCAACCGAAGGGATTTAATAATACGATACGTTGGCATATCGGGCATATCCTTGTAACTGCTGAGAGCCTATTATTTGGATATCCTAAACAGTCAACGAATATTCCTGTATCATATCAAGGGTTATTTGCTACGGGAACAAAACCATCTGAATGGTCAGAGAATGCTCCAAAATTAGCTACGCTTATCGTTGATTTAGAGAATCAAGCTCCACGAATTGAAGCACTTACAGATGAGTTCTTTGCTACAGACTTACCGTACACATTACCGTTTGGTAATTTCAAAACATATGGTGACGTTTTTGCAATGATTCTTTCTCATGAAGCAGAGCACTTGGGACAAATAAAAGCAATGAAGAAGATAGTTGAAAATAGATAGATGAGTAATCGAATAATTATTATCGGTGGGGGAATTTTAGGTGCTTCAACCGCATATTACCTCGCAAGAAATAAATACCATGTTACGATCATCGATCGCTTTGATGATGGTCAAGCAACTGATGCTGCAGCTGGTATCGTATGCCCATGGCTCTCCCAACGACGAAATAAAGCTTGGTATCAACTCGTAAAAGCAGGAGCACGAAGCTATCCTAACCTTATTCATTCCTTATATCAAGATGGCGAAGAGGATGTAGGATACGAACAGGTTGGAGCTATTCATTTGCATGATGATGATAAAAAGTTAATTGCTATGAAAGAACGCGCCGAAAAACGGAAGCTTGCTGCTCCAGAAATAGGAGAAATAAAGCTATTAGATCAGCAAGCCACAACAGAATTGTTCCCATTATTAAACGGTAACTATAAATCGGTCTACGTAAGTGGTGCCGCTCGAGTTGATGGAAGAAAACTACGAGATGCACTTTTGCGTGCAGCGGAAAAACACGGAGCAATATTGATAAAGGGAAACGCAGCGTTAACGTACAAAGACAATACAATTAATGGTGTACATGTAAACAGCCAAACAATCCCTGCAGATACCGTTATTGCTGCTACTGGAGCTTGGATGACGGAACTTTTAAGTCCGTTGGGTGTTCATTTTCAAGTGGACGAGCAACGTGCACAAATTCTCCATGTTCAGCTGCCAACAGGAGATGCATCTAATTGGCCCGTCGTAAAACCACCTAATAATCAATATATGTTGACTTTCCCTGATAATCGAATTGTATTAGGTGCAACCCATGAAGATAATGTAGGGTTTGATCACCGAGTAACAGCAGGTGGAATGCATGAAATCCTTACGAAGGCAATGGAAGTCGCTCCTGGATTAGAAGCAACTACTATTCTTGAAGCTCGCGTTGGTTTCCGACCAGTCACACCAGGATTTCTACCAGTTATTGGACCACTCCCTGGCTTTCATGGATTATTACTTGCGAATGGACTTGGATCAACTGGCTTAACGATGGGACCATTCATCGGTTTACAGCTATCCAAGCTTGTAATGAAAGAAGAAGTTGATATCCATCTATGTGATTATCCTGTAGAAAAAGCGATCACTAAAAACTAAACGTAAGTACCTCTATTCGAACATCCTAGCACTACTCACACATAGTCTGGGACATAACAAAACACTTAACGTTAAAGATAAACACAACCTAACAAACAAAGAAAGAAATTTTTTCAAAGCATGCTCCTATGCTAAATATTAGTGGAAAAAGCTTTTACAGTGCTAGGGGAAAAACGTACTAAATGGAGTTTATTATAATCTATAGAAAAGCTGAGCTGGCTCAAATAGCTCGGCTTTTTCTTGATTCTAAAGTACACTTCTCCAGGTTTACTCTTTTCCAGAACCCCTAAGTAATAATGGATTGCTGCAGGGGCAGATTTTCTGTAGCTTGACTGGAGAATAGCAAAATTACTTCGTTGGGCATCCTTAAATCCTCCTACATTCAGATGAAGATTTAAAATTAAAAATTCGGTAGTTTGTTAGCTATTTTTTTTATTTCTTTACTCACTCATCTTTATCCCCTGTCTCAACTGGTAGAGGAAACACAAAAAGACCAATTAGATATCATAATTCTGTATTTTATTTCCTTTTATTACAATGAAAGGGTTATAGAGATAATAAAGTTGTTTAATTTTTATCTTAAATAGTTAGAGCCTTACTACAATTTGTGTGTAGTAAGGCTCTTTAATGAGAAAAATTACTTGACAGCTTAAGAAGATTGTAGAACTATTACAATCTGACAATACATCATGTTCTTCCTACTATTTTACAATCATTACAGGACAATTCACTCGTTTTGCCACCTTGTGACTCACGCTACCTAAGATAAACGTTTGTAAATTATTTAATCCACGGCTTCCGATGACAACACAATCAAATGCATTGTCATTGGCATAAGATACAATCGTTGGACCAGGTTCTCCATGTAAAATCGCTATGTCATATTCTATTTCTGCGGCTATTAATAAATTTTCAACAACCTTCAACTTTTCTTTACGTTTTTTCTCAATTTCTAATTTGTCTGTTGCATGTAATACATCTGCTTTTGCTGTTTGACCATCTATCACATAAACAACTTCTACTAAACTAGAAAATTTTTCTGCAAGTTCAATCGCTTGTTTTGCGGATCGAACAGAATGCTCAGAACCATCAGCAGCTAATAATATTTTTTGGAACAAACGGCTCATCTCTTAGAAATTCATTAAAATACAACCTTGTGCTTTCGATTAAAAACATGGATGCCTTTGGTAAAACAAATATTAATGTCCAGAAGCTTTGGAAAGGCCACTGATCTGCTGTTTAAGCCTCCGACTATCTTCATTTAAACCTGTATAGTGAACGGGAACTTGTTTTTGCTCAAACTTCATTTCGATCTTATCCAATGCTCCTATAGCAGAGTCATCCCATAGATGGGCTTCTGATAAATCAATTTCCACTTCACTCACACGTTCTGTGAAATCAAATTTATTCGGTAACTCACTGACTGATGCAAAGAACAGTTGACCCTCCATTCGGTAAATGCGCTTTTGCCCTTGATGAACAAGCTCACTAGTAACCTTTATCCTAGAAATTTTTGCAGCAAAGAAAATGGCACTTAATAACACACCAGCTAATACACCTTTTGACAAGTCATGCGTATACACCACAACACCTACTGTTGTTAGCATCACAGCTGCATCCGTTCTTGGCAGTTTATTTAAATTTTTAATCGATGACCAATCAAATGTACCAATCGACACCATAATCATAACACCTACAAGAGCTGCCATCGGTATTTGTACAACTAATCCACCTAATACAATAATGAGAAACATAAGGAATATACCTGCTACTAGTGTAGATAATCTTCCTCTGCCTCCTGATTTTACATTAATCACCGATTGGCCAATCATGGCACAACCAGCCATACCTCCAAAAAAGCCAGCTACTATATTTGCAATCCCCTGTCCACGACTTTCTCTATTTTTATTACTCTCCATGTCTGTCATATCATCTACAATATTAGATGTTAATAGCGATTCTAATAACCCTACGATTGCAAGTGCTAAGGAATAAGGAAATATAATCGTTAACGTCTCCCATGTAAATGGAATAGACGGAATTAAAAACATGGGCAGCTGTTGTGTTAAAGCTCCCATATCACCTACGGTTCCTACGTGAATATCTCCTAAAATGACAATTGCTGTTACGACAATAATTGCTACAAGCGCTGAGGGTACTGCGGTTGTAATACGTGGGAGAATATATATAATTGCTAAGGTCAACCCAACTAAACCGTACATGATCCAACCTTCCCCTTTAAAATGAGGAAGCTGAGCAGTAAAAATTAAAATAGCTAACGCGTTAACAAATCCAACCATCACCGAACGTGGTACAAATTTCATCACTCTTGCTAGCTTAAAGATACCAAAGATTATTTGAATAATACCTGTAAGAATTGTTGCTGCTAATAAATATTGCAACCCGTGGTCCGCAACTAGATTAACCATAAGTAACGCCATTGCTCCAGTTGCCGCAGAAATCATTCCCGGACGACCTCCGACAAAAGCAATTACAACTGCGATGCAAAACGATGCATACAAGCCAATCATCGGATCCACACCAGCAATTATTGAGAAGGCAATCGCCTCAGGGATTAGCGCTAGAGCAACTACAATTCCAGCTAGAATATCACCCTTGACGTTACCAAACCATTCATGTTTCCATTGTGCAGTTTTCAAATGTTCAACCTCTTTCTATTGTTTAGATTATTTAAGCCCTCCAGAGACTTAGCCGTAGATAACCTATGCATCATACCATAAATAAAAAAAGAGGAAAAACCTAAAGAAAGCGTGTACATAACAAGAAAACTTCTATTTACTATTATTTTCTACCATTTTCATAACAAGTTATTAGAATGAGAGCTTTTTACTCAAAAATATTTTCCATTTACCTATGGATTATATTTACATACATTACCCTGTTTGGTACGCTTAGTTTAGATATAAGGAGGAAGTACAATGAAGGGAAGAATGATTGTCTTTTTATTAATTATTATAACGTTAATTGCACTTGTCTTGTGCTGGTATTGGTTACAGGATGTTATTGTGGATTACGATTTAGAACGAGCCATGCAACTAATATGGACTAGTGAGACCCTTTCTCTTTAGTCCACTTTTTTGTGACCTTATATTGACTTCTATTTACGCTTACAAAGATAATGCGTATTTTTCTAGCTGATAGCCGCTCTATAATCTTAGTAATCTCTGCTTCTTTTGAAGTCAGTCTGCTCCATTTCATAGATGCTG
Organism: Virgibacillus sp. AGTR; assembly: GCF_016919725.2. GTDB lineage: Bacteria > Bacillota > Bacilli > Bacillales > Amphibacillaceae > Virgibacillus > Virgibacillus salarius. Next base: position 15,253 of record NZ_JAJERH010000063.1, on the reverse strand, counting down.
CTCCACCGTATGTATTGCTATTGCCGACAAAGCCGGATACAAACTTTCAGTAAACCTAGAGGACGCTGCGTGCTTACTAAAATAGGAAAGAACTGCTAAGGAAACTTGATTGGTTAATATATTTGGTATTAAGCATGTTTTACCTATACTAAGATAGTGACCTTGTCTATATGGAAGTAGAAATCCTATAACCATATCCCCTTGATTTATCCTAGTTTTTCGCTGACGCAATATAACTGAATTCACCTTTCCTTCGACTATATCGATAAATGTATAATTTTCACCAATAGAATAGTCACTTCCCACCACGTAAATTCCTGGTTTAAGATGGTTCCATTGATATAATAGCTTCTGAATGGCTATAGACTTATCTATCCATTTTTCCCTATTATACTGAAGAAATTGCTGATAAATAGTCTTGCTAGTATGTTTTTCATGAAAACAAAAAATAGTCCAGCATAACCACGAATCATAAAGTCTATTCATCCATTCATCAGAAACGTTCAGCTCCACCCTCATATTCTCCATGATGTTTGTAAGGACAGAGTGGAACTCTTCGATAGCATAGATCATTATCTCGTCGACCATACTGTGAATCTCTCCCATTATCGGATCATCCATCAGTATGTTTGGAGCAATATCACGTTTATCCATTTTATCTCCCCCATGCTAAGTTTCTTACATTCTAGCATGGTAAAATCAGACGTCTAGTTTTTAAAAGCGTATTTTATAACAGTGGACTTAGATGAGTATCGATTTTTTCTGTCAACAAAATTACAAATTGTACTCAAAATCATTAACAATATAAAACTTTGTTATATGCCTATACCAATGATGTCTTGGAAGACAACCTCTCATTACAATAATCTTACCATCCCTAAAAACGAACATTTTCTAGTCACTCCTATGCGTTAAATCCGGCTTGTTCTGATTTCATGGAGAGTCTTGTAGTTCTCTAAAATTGGCAAAAGACGCCCGATATTTAGCTTCACTTAGGGTGATCTAATAACGAGCGTCATTCACAACTATGATTTCGAGCAGCTTGTCAGTTAAGCACGTGTCTTAGGGAGATGCTTGTTCTGATTATTATGTTCTAAACGAGTAATCTCCTCTCTTAGCCTTCCGTAGATATATTGGAATATTGGACTTTGAATAAATGTAAAGATAAAGGTAAATAAAAACACTGGGCCTCCTAATATCAGGCCAATTATGAGAACAAGGCACTCTGTTATGATTCGCACCTTGCCTACAGATGCGTCAAGCTTATCAGATATGGAAAGCATAAATCCATCACGAGGTCCAGAACCAACACCTGCCGCATTGTATACTCCTCCACCGATTCCCATAATAACGATACCAACTATAATAATAAGATAATCGATCCATGTATACGTTGCAACGGGTAAAAAGTCAAGATAGAGATAGATGTCTACAAATACACCTACCAGTACCCCATTTAGAAAAGTTCCTAGTTTTATATAGCTTTTATCCAAAAACCAGGATATGATAATTAAGAGCGCAGAGATGATAATCGTCCATGACCCAATCGAAAGACCTACTTTTTCATATAATGCAACATTTAAGACATCCCATGGATGAATTCCTAAATGCTGAACATTAATCGATATACTTATTCCTAAACTAAAAAGGGCTAACCCTACAAAAAACATACCCCAGCGGATGGCAACTATCATTTTATCCCTTCTCTCTTTCATCATATATATTTATCTCGCCAGGTGACGTAGGTTCTATTTATACGAATGGCGTCCAGACCCATTTGATTTTTTTAATACAATCATTGCTAAAATAATTGCACTAAAACCAGCGATAAGTTTCCCTACAATCATAGGAAATACAATTTCCTTATTAATTCCTGCTACAAATCCTAAGTGACCACCCAAAACAAACGCACCACTTACGGCAAAGGCAACATTGATGACTTTCCCTCTGGCATCCATATGTTTTAACAGCGTTAACATCGGAATACTATGGGCAAGTGATGCTACTAGACCTGCTGTAGACGTATCACTAATACCAAGCTTCGAACCCAACGTATATAATGGTTTCTTAAATACCTTGGATATAAAATGGACCATGGGGAAAGCCCCTGCTAAAAATATTGCAATCTGGCCAACAATTTGAATCCCCTCTTCTAACGGTGTTAGATAAGGAATGACGATAAAACCAGTTAATGTCTCAATAATAATCGCGGTAAGCCCAATAATAGCTATAATTTCAACACATTTACCGAATATAGAGAAACCAATAATCATTTGTCCCGGCTTCTTCCACAGCCCCATGGAAATGAGAGCAGAAAAAAGCAATGTCGGTATAAGATTAATAATAATTAGCTGGATGCTAAAACCAGCGAGTATTCCGCCTACTAAACAGCCGATTGGAATTGTAATCAAACCTAACAGGATACCCTTTGCAAAATATGTATGATCCTCTTTTCTAATAATCCCCAATGCTACGGGAATTGTAAATACAATGGTTGGGCCCATCATCGTCCCTAAAAATACCCAAGCAAATAATCCTGCCTCCTTATTTTGCGCCATTTCCTGTGCTAGCGCATACCCCCCCATATCAATGGCTAATATAGTATTTGCAAACACTGCTGGATCAGCTCCGATAAAGCCGTATATCGGAGCAATAATTGGTGTTAATATCCTAGCTAATACTGGAGCTAAGGAAATAATTCCGACCATGGCTAGCATAAGCGATCCCATGGTCATAAACCCTTCTGTAAAATGTTGACCAAATCCAAGCCTATTACCAAAACATTTATCAATGGCACCCAAACAAAGAAAACAGACAACAATAATTATAATGACATCATTAATTCCCATTATAGTTCTCCATTCTTTCTATATCTGTTCTAACAGGTGAACTTTCATATACTAATAGGAATAAACTACCGCAAACCCTTGTACCAAGTCAATGCTTTTTGTTCTATTTCCTTAACAATTGCGTCTTTATTTTGAATATACATAGCTATATCAATGGAGATCGTTTTGCCAGCCTCTCTTTTACATTCCCATACCGTTTTGCTTCATATGGAAGGATTTGTAATAAATCCTAAAAGCAAAACTGCTATTTCATACATAGGAACATAATCTCTACGCTGTTCTCCACTTTTTTGAAAATACCTTTCCTAAAATACCGTTTTCACCACATGATTTATACCATGCTTACGCATTGCTTGATTATAGAAATCTAACTTTGTGATTGATTTTACTATAGGCATTATATCCATGATAGGTTTTGCATTTCCCCCTTTAACTGCCATACTTGATATGATAAATAGCAATTAACTCCCCATTAAGAATTTTCTTTAGTTTCTCAACTTCCTTGATAAACATATTTCCCCACTCCTCCCCTTAAAGTATTACAATTACTTCTCGCATGACGGTTTCCACAGCTTACTTTTTCGCTTTAAATTCCTCTACAATAAAATTTTTACTCGCTTCATCAATGCTATAGTAGATCACTTGACTCGAAGATTCTCCTGCTCGTTCACTAATAATAGCTCCGTCTTTTACAAACTACAATTTAGAATCAATCAGACTTGTATGTTCCCTCGGACTTACAACACGAATGGACATATCAGGTTTACCAAGTTCATTAATATTAGCTGTTAGCTGTTTTTTTCTAAGATAAATCATTATTATATTATCGACGACAGATTGATCTGCTATATTTGTAATTATCACCGTTTCATCATGATCCGTTAACCATATTTCTCTTGAGGTCTGACTATTTGTAAATAACGCAGTTATATACCCAGTTGCAAACAACATAATACTTAAGATCGCCATTACTAAAACGCTACGAAGCTTCACCTCTCATCCTCCATTCATAATGGTACCTATTCTATAACTGAAAGTGACTGAGACAAAAGTATACGTTAAAGCTAAAAGCCGAACGACCTTTCGAAATGTACGTGGCATTCGAATTCGTTCGACTTTCTGGTTTAAAATAGCTGTTACTGTTTTACTAAAACGCCACTCAACAATTACGTTTTTTCTTAAGAAAGCTCTATGGTTTATATGTTTCAAAATAAGCGTCTAATATTCCTTGACCAATCCTATGATTAATTGGATACCGCCCCTTTATTTTTCCTGTATGTGGAACAATGATCGCAAAAGCCATTTCCGGATCATCATATGGTGCGTAACCAACTAATGAAAGGTTCTCCGTATCAGCTAGCTTCTTTCCATCTATATAATATGCATTTTCAGCAGTTCCTGTCTTTCCTGCCGCATTATATTTACTATACTCGTTATTACCAAAATATTTTACACCTGTTCCGCCAGCTGCGTGAAAAACTCGATGGAACCCCTCCTGAATCCGAGTAATATATGATTGATCCATATCTACTCGATTTAAAATCTTTGTATCAATATTTCGATAAACGGAACCTAATTCCTCAGACGAGTTACTTGGATTTCTAATTTCCTTTACAAAATGCGGGCGAATGCGGTAGCCATCATTGGCAATTGTTGACACATATTGAGCCATTTGTAGCGCAGTATATGTATCATACTGACCGATGGCAAGGTTCATAAACAAGCCACCCATCGTTGAATTTTCACCCGTTAATCCTGTCGATTCATATGGATAATCAATGCCTGTACTCGCACCTAGACCAAATTGCTGAAAATAATTTCTCATTTCTTCCCAAGCATCCGGATTAAACGTAATTTTGGCCTCATCTGGTAATGGATTCCGTTGTTCTCCCCCCATCTTTAAAGCGATATAAAACATATACACATTTGAAGACAGTCTTAATGCATCATAATCGTTCACAGCACCTAAATTCCTATAGGAACCCCTTCTTTTAGGATCGCCTTTAATCTTCAGTTTGCGATCATAAAATGATTGTCCCGGGGAAATAACCCCCGATTCATACCCAGCTAAAACCGTAGCTCCCTTAACTGCAGAACCTGGCAAGTGGGAATCGTACAATGCTCTATACGACTCATTTACATATTCATTTTTTTCCTTATCCCGACTCGCAGCACTAACAGCTAATAACTCACCTGTCTTCGGATTCATCACAACTGCAATTGCATCTGTTAAGTATGGATGCTGATAAGGATTCGCTTGAATAATATTTTTTAATTCATCCTTCACAACTTTATCAACCTTCTTCTGAAACTCCATATCTATGGTTAAGACGAGATCCTTCCCTGCCTCACCTTCAACAACCGTTTCAGAACCTACAATCGTACCGTCCTTTTTAGTTGTGTATTGAATCTGCTCTTTCCTACCTCGTAATACATTTTCATAGTATTCTTCCAAACCACTTATCCCAACACGATCATTCCGACTGTATCCTCTAGTTAGAAAATATTCCTCCTTTTCTGCTGGAATTCCTTTCTTTTGCGTTGTAATATTTCCGATTAAATTTTGAAATGTGTCACCAAATGGGTACTCCCTTTCCCAATCAGCTGTTGCATTAATGCCTGGAAGTTCGCTAAGATGTTCAGAAACCATTGCATATTCCTCTGACGTTACCCCCTCATTTTTAACAATTTGGGGAGTTAAAGCATATGCCTTATCCAACTCCCGCTTAATGGCTATGATCTTCTGCTCATTCTTCGTGAAATCACTTATTTTATCTTTCGGGATTCTCTCTAAAATAAGATTATATTCCTCTGTATCATCTAATTCCTTTTTCTCTTCTGTGCTTAGCAGCTTAACAGCTTCTTTTTTATTCTCTAAATACCAATATTCCTTTTTATTCCGCTCCGAAATTCCTTTGCTATCAAAAGAAATTAATTGCGCTAATTTCTTAGCAACCGTTAATCGATTCTTCGCTTGCACTCTCTTAGCGGGTGTATATGTAATAGCGTACAATGGTTTATTCGTGACTACTAATCGATGATTACTATCATAAACTTCCCCCCGCGGCACTGGTACCTTAGTTGTGTCTCTAATCGTTCGATCGATTTCTTCTTGAAATGACTCTCCTTTCAGAATTTGAACTACACCTAGCTGCAACACCAATGCAGAAAACATAATAAACATGACAAAAAATAAAATGTTTAATCGAAAAGGAAGTCTCTCCCTTTTCAACTTCCTTCGCTTGTTCTTTTTTCCCATCTAATCTTCCCCTTTGTTACAAGTGCTATGTAATCTAACACCTCTTATCCCCTCTAACAATAAGAATATTAAGACTTTTTAGCCAAAAAATATAAATACAGGAACTTAAGACCACCATCCAATCCAACTTAATACTCAATTGATGCTTTTTACTTAATAAATAACAATATATTTGAGTTAATCATATCATTTACTTATCCTGCAATTCAACCAATTATTTCCTTTTATAGAAGCAATAATTAAACACTCTATACCTTGAGTAATTAAGGATTTATCAATGTCTATAGTATACTATGTATATGATCAGATTCTTTTCCAGTATTACTTTAAAGTCCTCTGCCCCTTCCCCATGATAAGGTATTCCTTTTTATTATCTATCATAGCTGCAAACTTTTTAGAAGCTCTCTGTGAATTTACTGTTTGAATGCAACTATCGATCCATCATCACAGGTATAAGAGGGAGTTCTTGAACCTACTACATGCTATGGAAAATGAATTCTCTCAAAGGAAAATGCCTAAGTAGAAGCTTACTTTTCATCGATGTCATTATTGAGATGCTCACCTATTAACTCTCTGTCATTTTTAATAGACAAATCATCGTGCTTATAATTTTGTATGTATTCGATTAAAAATGTTTTATCTTCAGGATAGGATAAAGCTAAATTTGTTAGTTCATCTGGTGATTTCCAATCTATACGATAAATTAATTTATCAGGATCATTAATGGTTTCCTCTCCACCAACCACCTTAACTGCAAAATAAATAATTTCCCCATATGGTCTTTCTTTTTTCCATATAGATTGTCTTATCTCTACGTTTAAGCCTGTTTCTTCTTTTATTCCCTAACACAACATTCCTCAAAGGTTTCACCTGCTTCTAAACCGCCAGAAGGAACAGACCAACGTTTTGGTTCTTCTGGGGTTCCCTGTAATACCATTAGAACCTTTCTGTCATAAACACATACTCCCGCAGCACCAAGCCATTTTTTCATCTATAAGCACCTTTCTATTTTTATTTTAAAAATTCTTAATTTATTAGTTTTTTATCAGACTATAGCACATATATCTATTAATCTCACAAGAAATATATAAAGTGAAGCTTCAATTAGTGGGGGTATAAATTTTTGCTAATAATAACTTATATTCCCAAGACAAATTAGGCTCCTCCTCCACTATTCTTGTTCGACTACATGCTCTTAATGGAAACTGATAGGACAGATCTACCGATTGTATGAAAAAGTTATGTATGATAAATGTTAAGCTTGTTCCAAGTAGATTTCCACTTCTTTTTCCTTATTCTCTCCTCATAAATTGCTTCACGTTCTCTTGTTTCTGTGAAATAAGGCGTTGGCTTCAGCTGTAAATTGATGACATCGGCTATACCACAAGGTGCAGTAACAATTACCTTACCTTCTTTATCTAGCTTTACCCCAAGTGCAGTTGCTGTTTCTGGGAATTTAGATATCACATCAACTGATGAAGTGTATGGTGGAATATTATTAACAATATGCATTCTTGCTTCATTTTTAACAGACCAGGGAACATTGGGCATTTTATTTTTTAATTTAGCTTCTAAAATTTTTTCCTCCTGTTCATCTATCGTTTCTATATCAAAATAGATTACATCCACATCTGGTATAGTAGTTCGTTTAGTAAAGCCGTGCAATGTATCCCAAATTTTCGCACGAATAAATCCGGCACATATCCACCAATCAGGCAGGTTCAATGTATTGGCAGCTTGCAAAATTTCCATCATCTCATCATCAGCTTGAATTAACTTTCTGACATCTTCTTTATTCTTTAACAAGAATATTCCCCCTATCCAGAACATACATTCTTATTATAGCATAATAAAAGCTTTAGTGAATATTTGTTCCGTCTATTGACTTTTAGTGAAAAGGAAACAAATTAATTATTGGTAAAGCATCTAAGTCTAGACACTGACTATCTTCAATAAGTTGGTGTGAACCTAAAATGATGGGGGGTTTGTTTATTCCCACTAATTGTAAGTGCCAGAAACGTATGACCTAAAGGCCTTTGAACCAATTGGATATTTACTGGCAGAGAACCCCCACTTACCAATATTGGCTTCACTTTATTGCTTGAAGTGGGGGTTTAATTGCCAGTTATATGTGGAATCTAAACTAATTATCGTTCGTTTCTTGATTGTTTTTTGACGACTTTTGTCTCAACCTCTTATAAATTAACATGAATTTTAATAAGAAATCCCAATTATTATTAATGAATGAATAACTACCTATTCATCTCTGTTTCTATTTCACTGGTATCCAAATTTCTGAATACAAATCTGGGCTCGAAGGATCCTCTTCTGAATAAACCTCTAACTCCGGTATACCAGCATGTTTATAACCACTCGAAGGAAACCATTCAGAGAAAATCTGTTTCCATACTTTTGGCATGGCATCGGGCATCGAGCCATGCACCTCAAAAACAGCCCATTTTGATTCAGGAATAGTCAAAGCCACTAGCCCATCAGGTACGTCCCCCTCATAGGTTGTACCTATCCAATAATCAATTACTTCCGAGCTTTTGTCGACACAAACCCCCAACACCCCTTCGATCAAACCATCGTTTAATCGGAATAATAAATCATCCGTTCCATCCCCATTTACTTTATCCCACATTTTTGGAATATCAATTTGATTCTGCTGATTGATACACGAAAATTCTCCTTTAATCCCTACAATCTGAAATGCTTCCCGTTCAACAATTTTGTATTGCATTGGTTCTGCTCCCTTCACACTAACCTGAATCACCAGGCGGTTATAAGATTTAAGCCTTCCTGCATATTTTCGCGCTTCACTCGGTGTTATACCATGCTGTCTGCGAAATGCTTTGGAAAAAGCTTCTGGAGTGTCGTAGCCATACTTGTAGGCAATATCAATAATTTTCGTATTTTCACGATTAAGCTCATGCGCAGCCAATGTTAAGCGTCTACGTCTGAGATATTCACCAACAGATATATCCGTCAATATCGAAAAGGTACGCTGAAAGTGAAATGCTGAAAAATTCGCCTGCTTTGCGATGCTATCTATCGATATTTCATCCAATAAATGCTCCTCCATATAATTGATGGCCTTCTGTAATGATTCGACCCACGTCATATCGCCCACTCCCTAATCAGATCTTAACAAGTATTTCACCATGTATCCTGTCACTTTGTGCTCTAGGCTGACAGTATGTTTGCTTACAATGCTAGGTTAATAATAAGTATTTCATAATATTTATACATATTACTTCATGTAGCACACAAAAAAAGGTGCTTATTGTATGGAGAAATAAGCACCCTGTAACAAATAACACAAGCTCGACTATTTCCTTAATTTAAAAACAATAAAGTCAGGACACCTAAAATCTTCTCCAAATGAAGGGTATTTTTTTAGCATGTCTTTTGATGGCTGTGGTTCGATAATGCTCTCCAAAACAAACCCTGTATGTATTAATGTATTTATATAGGTTGTTAACGTTCGATGGAAAAGCAGCATGTTTTCTTTATCACCTAAGGGCTGTTCATAGACTCCTTCATAAAAATACTTGTCCACATTCCAATGCAGCTTTTCTCCGTTTTCTGTTCTTTCCCAACCACTTTCTGGAGTAACAAAACATGGATGCAATATAGAAAAGATAAAGATACCTTTATCTGCTAACAGCCGATACATCGTTCGAAATGCTTTTTCATGATCCGCAAGATCTTGGATGACCATATTGGACACGATGAAGTCGAAACTTTTATCCTCTAGTTGATGTAAATCCTCACAATTTCCATGACTATAATGAACGTTCAATTCTTTTGGCGTTCTTTCCTTAGCGATTTCTATCATGGTCGGAGAATAATCCACCGCTGTTACAGCGGCACCACGCTTAGATAAAATTCTGCTCAAATATCCTTCTCCACATCCAGCATCAAGCACTTTTTTATTCTTCACATTCCCCATAAGTGAGAATAAAGCTGGGTTTAAAAAGATTTCTTTATGAAGATCACCTTGTTCCGTATGGTTTTCTGAATAATTTTCAGCGAAGTTATCCCATCTTTTGATTGCCTCTTCGGTCCCCATTGATTGGCTCATGTAAGCTCCCCTTTTTTTTAAGATTATCTATTGTTCACGTTTTGAAAATTCAACTACAAACTTATAACAACTTAGGGCGATTCGTGAAGTCGCTACGTTTCTGGGCGTTGGAGCTGAACGTGGCTCAACACGCCCATCTTTATCCATATGGGCAAATTTTATAATTTCCTTTAATTTCCTAGACTATAGGAAAGGTGCAGTCAGTATATGATACATGAGCTGCACCTATTTTGAAATTAGCTATTTTGCGTTTTTATAATAAACGAGATTATCCGTCCACTCTCCAAATTCAAATATAAATCCTTTACGTGTACATTCGAACTCCATTCCTACACTCTCTGCTAAATTAATCGAGGGAATATTATCCACATTTATATGGGCCTCAATCCGATGGAAATGAAGATGACTAAAGGCGATATTCAATCCTTCTTTTACTGCCTCCTTGCCATAGCCATATCTCCAAAATTGATTATGCAAACGATAACCAATCATCCCCCATTGAAATTCCCCCCTCATTATTGTACTAAATTCCACTTTACCAATATGTTGACCATCCATTTTTCGAAAAATCCCAAATACATACGCCCTATCATCAGCTGCTAATTCCCGATGTTTTTTTACAACATTTTGAAATGCATCCTCCGTCCACTCGCTTATATCTAGGTGGTCATCATCATATTTGTACTGGGGAGGATAATTATTATTAAACCCTTCCAGCCACCGTTTATAATCCTGTTCATCTAACAATCTAATTATTAATCTTTCTGTTTCTGAAACAAAATCATGGTTTATGTTCTCCGACTTCAATACAATATCTCCTCTGCATCGTTTTTCTTCTAAATACAAATGCTTCCTTTTTAATACCATTTAGCTTATTGATCATAGTAATCATTCCTTTCTTTACACTTATGCAGTTATACCATTATTCAAATAATTTTCTTATTTATTCGTAATTTAATATATATCTTTTGCATCTGCTGGTAATTCTTTAATATGTTTTAGAAATTTGGTTATGTTGTTATCGTCCGTCTTTGGATAGATGAACCCAAAGTATGTAGCTACATCTAACGATAATTCCCGGAATAATTCACAAGCAGTAAACATGGAATGCCACATCTGTTGATAGTCCGAATTAGAATATGTAGCTTCATACATCTTCCAATAGGTTGAAGGGAGATAGTACTTGAAATATTTTCCTAGTTTCCCTGTCGACACTCCAAAATCATGTTCCATACCAATCCACCAATTAATCATTTTATCCAAACAATCTCTTGTGGTATATTCAAACATTAATTTTGCATAAGGCAGTTCATCACGCCATATTCCTTTGGCAACATTTTGCAAGCACCACCAAAAATTATTTGTACAGCTTTCAAACTGGCCATGTGTAGGTTTCTTTACATGATAGTCGATATCAGATGGCGAGGGAATCGATGGCAGAATATTATCCTTATCCAACACTGGATGAGTAAGCTTATCATTCGTATAAGTATGATTCATCACATCAACTGTTTGAAGGCGTAGGTCACATCTGTAAATAGCATTAGATAGGCATAAGTATCGTCAAAATTCTTATCCTGACCAATCCCTTTGTCAAGTTTATCAGGTTCTTGAATCATTAATAGATTACCTAATTTGGAGATCCAATTGTCATCATTGATGAATGAGGATGTTTCTCTCACAACAAAAACGATATCGTAATCTTGGAAAATATCCTTTGGAACATTTGGATTCGTTCTCGAGCCATTCATATAAACAGCCCTAATACGCTCATCATTCTTAGCAATCCTTATAATCAAATTCATTATCTCCTGCTCGCTTCTCATTTCATTCATCCATCTCTAATCTTGAATATATCATTTTACTTATCTAACTTGTATTCAACCATTATATCTTATAATGTGCTGAATTTTTCACCTTTCTAATTAAAACTACTTATCTACTTGTATCCAAACACGTAAGAATGCCTGCTACACTCCTAACGGAAACATATAAGAAATCAATGTCAACAAAAATATTGATAAAGTTGTGATCCAAGTTTAGCATTTCGGGTGGCCAATGAAATCGACCGCTCGTTTCCGAAATCTATAATCGGTAAAGCAAAAAGCTGATGACGATCAATATGCTCTGCACTTATTTCGGGAACAATCGTTATCCCCATTCCAGCTATTACAGCTCCGTAAATAAAATCACCAAAAGCCACCTCGCTAATAATAGTAGGTTTTTGCCCTATCAATTCCATGTGCTCCATAATACGACTCCTTGTATCACAAGGAGATTGATGAACAATAAGCTGCTCCTCGCATAACTCAGCAAGTTTGACCGCTTTTCTAGAACGATACGGATGATCTAATGGAAACACCGCATAATAAGGTTCCTTAAATAATTCGCAACTCCACAGGGATTCCCTTGTACTTACTGTATCCATAAAGATTGCATCAAGTCTCCCTTCCTCTAATGATTGTACAAGCTCATTTGAAGTATTTTGAATCATTAGCGTTGCTGGTTGGGCTAAAGACTGAAGCTTCTTAATCATTGGTGGCAAATAATAGGTTGCTAGACTAGGCAGGCTTCCTATCGCTATAGGTGAAGTTCGTGAAAACTGCCGTAAATCTTGACGGATCGCGTTTAGCTCAGTAATAACAGGTAAAATTCGAGAGCGAAAACGTTCTCCAGCTTCTGTAAGCTCAATACCCGTAGAGGTCCTGTAAAACAACGCAACATCTAGTTCATTTTCTAAATTTCGTATATGTTTGCTCAATGCCGGTTGAGATATATTATTTTCCTTAGCTGCTTTAGACAAGCTTTTTTGCTTTGCAGCTTCTATAAAGCTTTGCATCCACACTGTATTCATTTCTTTTACCCCACATCTGTTATAACTATTTGTTATACCCTTCTAAGATATTGATTATTCTATTGAGGCTATCGATATGATATTATTTCAAATGTCAATCGCTCCATCATTATAACATATCGATATAACAAAAAAATTATATCCTACTCTGATTAGCATTGACAAATTATACTGAGACATTTAAGGAGGGGTAAAATGAGAATGGTTTTTCTTCTCACTATAGGAATGTTTACGCTTGGATTTGATGCTTATGTAGTAGCTGGTTTGTTACCTGATATCGGAGCAACCTTTAAGACTAGCGACTCACAGACAGGACAGGCAGTCACTGTCTTTACCCTCTGCTTTGCACTTGCAGCCCCCGTTTTCGCAACATTATTAGCGGGCAAACCAGCTCGAAGAATATTAGTTATCGCACTAGTTATTTTCTCATTAGGTAATGCATTGAGTGCACTTGCCTCGAATTTCCCCCTGCTACTATTGGCTCGGGCAATTGCAGGTATTGGAGCTGGTCTCTATTCACCGCTTGCAACAGCCGCAGCAGCCGCACTAGTTCCTCCTCAAAAACGTGGACGTGCCTTAGGTACGGTATTAGGTGGTATGAGTTTGGGCACAGTCATAGGGGTTCCTCTTGGATTAATTATGGCCACAGAGATAGGTTGGCACGGTACGTTGTGGTTAATTACTACACTCGGCATTATTGCTATGATCGGGATTATACTCTGGTTCCCGGACATTCCTGCTTCACAACCAGCTTCATTGCGCCAACGTTTTGCAATGATGACTAATGGATGTGTCACAGCAACAGTGGGCATAACGTTTGTTGCTGCCCTCGCTAGTTTAGGTCTTTACACGTATATTGCTCCAATCTTGCAAGATTTACAGGAAATTCATCAAGTTACACCATATTTATGGGCATGGGGGATTGGTGGCGTTATCGGAAGCTTATCTATTGGGACGCTTATTGATCGAATAGGGCATCCAAGCTGGATTATGGGTGGAATACTTGCTCTATTAGCATTAGCAATGTTTAGTTTACCATTGGTGCTTGGAATTCCTTTTCTAGCATTGCTCCCCTTCATGGTATGGGGAGCAATGGGTTGGGCTTCATTGGCCCCACAGCAGCATGTATTACTTCAGCTACAGCCAGAACACGGACCAGCTGTAGTTGCTTTAAATAGCTCAGCTAATTACTTAGGTGGTTCCATGGGATCTGCACTTGGAGGAATCGTGATGGTTGGTGGACTAACTCCTTCATATCTTCCAATTGCTTCTGGCTGCCTTGTACTAGTGGCTTTTCTAGGGCAATTGATCATACTTATAATAAATAAACAACGAAAGAAGTAACATGCCGTAAGACCTTTTGAAGTAGATAATAAGAAACTATGAATAGACAGTGAAGAAAAAATAACGATTAATTGGCCTTTGCCCTGTTTGTCATAGAGCTTAGACCGTTAATCGTTCTGGTTATTTTATAATTCATCCTAACAAGGTGCAACAAATATTTATATATAATCTTACGTATTACGTAGCATACTTACATCTAAAAAGTAATGTAGGGATCACTAATAGTACAATTAATTTTAGTTTGACGATTTATAGTGGAGCGTAATTGGCTGATTTTCTTCTAAGGTTGCTTTATATAAACGAATATTGCCAACATTTGATTGGGAGGCAGCAGAATCAACTTCAAAATTCTCGTTCAAAGAAATGGTCCAAGCTGCTTCGTTATTTTTCTTCAAAACAACTGCAAGTGTACCAAAAGTAACACCATATTTATGGGCATGGGGAATTGGTGGTGTTATCGGAAACTTATCTATTGGGACGCTTATTGATCGAATAGGACGTCCAAGCTGGATTATAGGTGGAATACTTGCTCTATTAGCATTAGCAATGTTTAGTTTACCATTGGTGCTTGGAATTACTTTTCTAGCATTTCTCCCCTTCATGGTATGGGGAGCAATGGGTTGGGCTTCATTGGCCCCACAGCAGCATGTATTACTTCAGCTACAGCCAGAACACGGACCAGCTGTAGTTGTTTTAAACAGCTCAGCTAATTACTTAGGTGGTTCCATGGGATCTGCACTTGGAGGAATCGTGATGGTTGGTGGACTAACACCTTCATATCTTCCAATTGCTTCTGGCTGTATTGTTAGTAGGAGGGTATTATAAATAAAATTGTAGAAAGAATAGTAAGGGGGTACTGC
>NZ_JAJERH010000062.1 GCF_016919725.2 Virgibacillus sp. AGTR | reverse complement strand
ACTTAAAAAAAAGAACCGAGAAAGCGTACCTTTGGTACGTTCTCGATCCTAATTGATAGCATAGAAAGATTTAATACATAGTCCCTATCTTCTTCCCCTTCGTTGTAAAGCGAAGTCAAAAATTGTAAAAAAGAATTACAGGGAAACCTTATATTAGATATCTTACCTTCACTTATTCAACTGTAACACTCTTCGCTAAGTTACGTGGTTTATCTACGTCACAGTCACGATGAAGTGCAGCATAGTATGCTAATAGCTGCAAAGGTACGACACTAACAAGTGGTGTCAATAATTCATGTACATGTGGGATAACAAAAGCATCCGTATCCTGCTCAAGTCCCTTCATGCTAATCACTAATGCATTGGCTCCGCGAGCAACTACTTCTTGCACGTTTCCACGGATGGAATAGTTCACATTATCTTGTGAAGCAAGGGCAATAACTGGTGTACCCTCTTCGATTAAAGCAATGGTGCCATGTTTTAATTCTCCTCCAGCAAAGCCTTCTGCCTGAATATAAGAGATTTCCTTCAGTTTTAATGCACCTTCCATACATACATGATAATCGGTACTACGGCCAATGAAGAAGGCATTCCGTGTTGTTCCTAGATATTCACGGACTAAATCTTCAATTGCCTCTTTTTGATCTGTTAATACTTCCATCGCATTTGCAACAATGGCAAGTTCTTGTAATGGATCAAAGTCTAAATCCAATCCTTTTGCCTTTGCAGTATCTACAGCTAAAATAGCTAAGACTGCTAGCTGTGCCGTATACGCTTTTGTGGATGCTACGGCAATTTCCGGACCTGCATATAGATTTAACGTATAGTCTGCTTCACGAGAAAGGGTGGATCCTGGTACATTGGTTATCGTCAATGCTGGATGTCCCAATTCTTTTATCTTTACTAACACAGCACGACTATCTGCTGTTTCACCACTTTGGGAAATGAAAATAAACAATGGCTTTTCAGATAGTAATGGCATGTTATAGGAAAATTCACTAGCAATATGGACTTCTACTGGAATATGCGCTAATTTTTCAATAAACTCTTTGCCGACTAGTCCGGCATGATAGCTGGTACCGGCTGCAATGATATAAATACGATCGCAAACCTTCATAGCCTGACGTACATTTGCATCAAGCTTTAATTCATTGTTCTCTGTTTGATATTCATGAATAATTTTGCGCATGACAAATGGCTGTTCATCTATTTCCTTCAACATGAAATGAGAATAAGTTCCCTTTTCGATGTCACTTGCATCAATTTTTGTTGTAAATGGTTGACGCTCAAGGACCTTACCGTTCAGGTTCTGTACCTCTACAAAATTCCGATTAACCAGTACGATTTCCTGATCATGAATCTCCAAGTATTGATTTGTTTCTTTTAACGTTGCCATTGCATCACTTGCAACAACATTAAAACCATCGCCCAAACCAACTAATAAAGGACTTTTATTTTTTGCAACGTATAGCGTATCATGGTCTTCATTATCAATCAGGCCAATCGCATATGACCCCTTTAATAGACTCATTGCTTTACGAAAACTTTTTGCTGTATCGTTTGTTTCTGCAAAAAATTGTTCAACAAGCTGAACAATGACTTCCGTATCCGTTTCACTAACAAAATCAACAGCTTGTAGGTATTCTCTTTTTATATCCTGATAATTCTCAATAACCCCATTATGAACTAGTGTAAACCTTCCAGACGCGCTTTGGTGTGGGTGTGCATTCTCTTCACTTGGCACACCATGTGTTGCCCAGCGGGTATGGCCGATTCCCATCGTTGCATGAACAGAGCTATCTACACGTTGTCTTAACGCGGCAATACGTCCTTTTACTTTAAAAAGATTAATTCCATTATCATTAAGCATTGCAATACCAGCAGAGTCGTACCCTCGATATTCCAGTTTTTCAAGTCCGTTTAATAAAATTTCCTTCGTGTCATTTTGTCCAATATAACCTACAATTCCACACATGTTTGTGGCCTCCTTATATAAAGGGGCAGACAAACGAACCAATAATTTATTGTTACAGGGGCGTTGTGCTGCCCCTTTCTCGTGATTGTTGTATGTCACCTTGCTTTTTTCCTTTGGCCAACAAGTTACCTTGTTGTTTTGAGAAAAAGCGTTACAATGGAGGTGAGCAATCGGGAGGCACCCGCCGAACAATTCGATAACCTCCAACCTCGTCAACTATCTTCCATCGCTCGGAAAGAATAGTCCTGGCGCTTTGTAAAACATATAAAAGCGTTCTTTAATGCTCCTTTCTTTTCTAGAATAAAACGTAATTTCCTACTAATAGGATACACCACATTTTAACCTTATTCTCTGATTTGCGTCAATCATTTTTTTGTGATGCTATATTACTATATGATTACAAATTGGCATTGTTCATACAATGTGACTAATATGCTTCTAAAAATCTTCCCATTTACATGTCCTTAGCAGAAGAAAAGAGGCACCATGTATGAAGTACCTCTTTTACCAAAACTGTTTATTTGTTTTATATAACCGAATCGTTGAAAACGGAGCGAGTAACCATAGAATACCTCCGATGGTAAGGGTGGCTATCCAAAATGGCTTCTCCTCAAATGTTAATACACCGCCAAAATAAAATATGGTAATACAGCTTAATACTAAAAATAATAAGGAGGTGAGAAGCAGGTAAATAAATATTCCACCATAAAAATATAAAATATTACGATTTCGCTTAATAATACCATCACGCACTGGATAACATCTTAGTTCTTCTGCTGGTTTTTCATTAGCAAGCACATACCAATTTCCTTGGTGACACACTTCCTCCCAGCCCTCACTCTGTATAGCTTCAGGCAGGTGGTAATCCATTGCTTTATCATATACAATATGATAGTGAACCCTCTGAGGATGTTGCGCTTCCTCAAAGATAAATAATCGCTTATTCGTTCTGATCTTCGTCAGTCGATAACCCGCTAATGCCATATCATGCAACCAGTTCTCCATTTTTCTTATATCATAACTCCAAAATGGCTTCCATTTTTTTCTCATTGGACTAACCCTCCCTCTGAGCCTATTTCATGAAATTATTTGAACCCCCTTATTTCATAATTACGCTACCATTGACCATTTATTACATTTTTTTACGATGTTCTTCTTAACGTAAAATAAATATTGGGGTTTTACTACTCAAAAACCTGCGGTAAACTATAGAAAATCATTAAAGTGAACTTCAATCAGTTGGGAGTTTTGTTTATCCTCTAAATACTACAACAGTATGACCTAAAGACCTTTAAACCAATTGGATATTTACTGACAGTCATTCCCCCACTTATATCGCTTGAAGTGAAATCCTACTGCCTGTTATATCCAACAAAAAAGGGGAGGTTCCAATGGAATTCGAGAAGATGTATAAAGAATATCAGCCCTATCTATTTTCCATAGCGTATCGAATGCTGGGCTCCGTTACAGACGCAGAGGATATTGTTCATGATTCCTTATTACAAATGAACCAAAAAACGGCTCATATAAAAGATCTCAAATCGTACCTTGCGAAAACAACGACCAATCATTGTATTAACTTTTTAAAATCTGCACGTACACAAAGGGAAACCTACACTGGCACCTGGTTACCTGAACCACAAGTTCATTTTATCAAGCAGCCATTAGACAAGGTAATTACAGATGAGGCAATCTCATTTGCATTTTTAGTTTTAATGGAGCAATTAACTCCGACAGAAAGAGCTGTGTTCGTTTTAAAGGAAGCAATGGCCTATCATTATGTTGAAATTGCTAATATCATAAATAAAACAGAAGTAAACACTAGGAAAATATATAGTCGTGCTAAGAAAAAATTACAAAACGACTTATTTTTCGCTCACACAAACCACGCTGATCGTGCCGAGAACCTTACAAAATCATTCCTTGATGCTACAACTACAGGTGATTTTGATGAATTTATTCATGTGCTTACAGAAGATGTTGTTCTAGTTACAGATGGGGGCGGGAAAGTACTTGCTGCCATCTATCCAATTCTAAATAAGCGCCGTGTATCAGCTTTCCTTAAAGGAATTTTCTCTAAGGGGAGTTTTAGCGGGAAACTTTACGTTGTCATCGTCAATGGTCAACAAGGTATTTTACAAGTTAAAGATGGTCGTCCAGTAAAAATCATTACCTTTGCTTTAGATAGAAGTCAAAAGAATATAAGTCGCATTTATATTGTTTCTAATCCGGATAAATTAAACCGGATTTCAATACCTAGACACTGATAATGAGAGAGCACACACACAGCTCTCTCTTTTTTTGTCACAAAACAGCTAGCTATTTTGTCTATATAGTGAAGGACCAATATTTAAAAGGAGTGATTTTGAATGGAACAACGAATCAATTATCAGAAGACGTCACCCGAAGTTGTCAAATTACTAGTGCAGCTTGAGGAATACAAGAAAAAAACAGCGTTTGATCTGAAATTAATCGAATTAATTAAAATTCGTGTATCACAGATGAATGGCTGTGCTTTTTGTATCGACATGCATACGAAGGATGCGCGGGCAATAGGAGAAACCGAGAAAAGGATATATTGTTTACAAGCTTGGCGTGAGGCACCATTTTATACAGAAACCGAGCGTGCAGCTTTAGCATTAGCAGAAGCTGTAACTGCTATCTCAATAAATGGTGTGCCTGATGAATTATATAAACAGACACGCATGTACTTTGATGAAAAGCAATATATTGATCTTGTAGCCCTTATTATTACCATCAATTGCTGGAATCGTTTGTCTATTTCCGTTAATAATGTACCTGGAAATTACAGCCCTGTTACCGCAAAATAGCTTGATACCAGAGCAAGTATTCTATCAACAAGTATAGGTACTTGCTCTACTTATTTAAAGTATTCACGTTAACAGTAGCAGCTGTAATGTCACAAAAAACAAAAATGCTGCTGTAATGAAGCTAACATAACCCCATATATTCAATTTATCTTTTCTCACTTCGTTTATTCCCATTACGATGAATAACAATCCTAATAATAAAATAGGTAATGGCATGAAACGCAAATCTCCTGTTAAAAGTTGATAACCTGATAACACGATAATCGTTAACTGTAAGCTTCTTCTACTAACCCTGATGATAACCACTTCCCTAAATGCGTAATTCCATTTCACGAAGATTAGATGTTAGTCCTTTATACGTAAAGACTTCACGGGAAAAACTTTGAAACTCTTTTTCTAATCCGTTGATAATAAAGACCTGATTGAAGCGAAAAGGTAGCAAACTCAATAACCGCTATACCAAAAACAATTAGCATAAACCAATCCATTTTGCCCATATCCGCTGACCACTGCATTGAAAAAAGCACCACGTACATGCTAGTCATCGGAAGCATCATGAAAAGATGAGAAAATGCAATTCGCTTAGCATGATCTAACATATGGACTGTATCGTTATATAATTGCGGCAACTCTTCACCCTCTTCATAGGCCATAGACCAAATCGACCATTTATTCATAAATCCTTTTGATGCATGCATTAGCCTCCATCCAGCACCAAGGTGCATATCAAAGTAAGCGCGATTTAACTCTTTCTGGTAGTCCACACAATATCGAATATGCTGCGGCCTACTATCTTTGAAATAAAATCTTATTCCAAATGTACGAACTGCTACGAACTGCTTCCCCTGCTTAGCCATCGCTTCTAACCATTTCTCTAACTTATCAGGTGCATATATCCATCCTAACCTCCATTTTACAAAGTCTGACGTATACTTTTCTTGCGACAACCTCTGTTTGTTTTCTAACACGTCGCACGCTTCTAATTGCTTTACCGATTGATTTAATTTGAAAAAAGAATATGGAATATACATCCATAGCGATAAGCCGATTAATGCTGTGAATAGCCATCCTGGCCCTCCCTCTACAGATGGTGGCACACCAGCCATTACTAACGAAACTCCCAGTAACAAAACGGGTGGAAGGGCAGTGAATATCAAGGCGAGTAATAGTATGAAAAATAACTTTCTAAGGGTATCGTTTCTCCGTATCATTCCTTCCCTAGCTGGAAGTGTTGTAATATCATGTAATGTTTTTTCGTTACGCAGTACATGCCAATTTCGCTCTGCATAAATTTGTCTCCAGCCATCCTCCTGTAATGCTTTCGATAGATCAGCTTTACCCCTTTTCTCGTGTTCTATCCAATATGTTGGTGTTTGCATGATTGTACCTGCTTTTTCAAAATAAAACCGTCTTGTTAACCGATTGAACTTCACAAAGTGATAACCCTGCTGTGCCATATATGTTAACCAATTCTCTGTCGCATTTACATCATAACTCCAAAATGGACGGAATACGCTAATCATAATAGCTCCTCCCCATACTTTATTGCGTTAGCATGCAATTCTTTTAACCGTTGTATTTCTATCTGTAATAAATTCTGACCTTTCTGGGTAATTTCATAGATCTTCTTGCGTTTACTGTCTGAATAAACACTAATCAACCCATCTCGGTGCATCTTAGTCAACGTACCGTAAACTGTTCCAGACCCGAGACGAATTCGATAATTGGTTATTTCTTCGACATGCTTAATGATTCCATAGCCATGTCTTGGTTCAATTAAAGAAATAAGAATATAAAAAGCTGTCTCTGTCATTGGTATGTAACTTTTCAGCAGTTTCTCACGCTTCATCACATCCACCTACTATCTACTTGATATGTCACAACTCGACTATATCGCATCGTGACATATCGGTCAACGATGATATAAAGGATGCACCATGTTCTTCTACTATGAATAAAGTGAAACTTCAATCCGCGGGGCTTCGGATTGATAGTTGAACCAATCGGACATTTACTGGCAGTTGTTCCCACTCTTCTCCATATTGACTTCACTTTATTGCTTGGTTGGGGGCTTACTGCCAGTTATATGCGGGATAAAGTGAAACTTCAATCCGCGGGGCTTCGGATTGATAGTTGAACCAATCGGACATTTACTGGCAGTTGTTCCCACACTTCTCCATATTGACTTCACTTTATTGCTTGGTTGGGGGCTTACTGCCAGTTATATGCGGGATAAAGTGAAACTTCAATCCACGGGGTTTCGGATTGATAGTTGAACCAATCGGACATTTACTGGCAGTTGTTCCCACACTTACTTCACTTTATTGCTTGATGTTGGGGGCTTACTGCCAGTTATATGCGGGATAAAGAGGATGTATAATACAGATCTTCAACGTAAAAAACGATACGATGGCTTTTGATGATTGGAGTCGGGTGTATGTCTGTGAAAAGCGAGTAAGTTTTATTCGATTACGAAAAAAGCTTGTAGCGAGTCTCCTAGCTCACTACAAGCTGTGTTTTCTTAGGATTGATGCTGATCTAGAAAATCAAGCATCCGCTTATATACGTTTATTTCATTTTCTTTTTTTGCGAAGCCATGCCCTTCGTCCTCTAATACTAAATATTCCACATCACGCCCTTGTTTCTTAAGCTTGGCAACAATTTGATCCGATTCTTCTTTTACAACGCGGGGATCCTTTGCTCCTTGAATGACTAGCATGGGCTTCGTCATTCCGTCCAAATAAGTCACTGGAGAATCTTTAGTAAATCGTTCTTCATCCCTAATTGGATCACCTAACCAACGTTCCATAAGCGGCTTCCAATGTGGAGGAACTGAATTAACAAAAGTAAATAAATCAGAAGGACCAAATATGTCAACAACTGCTTTAAAATATTCAGAATGACGTCCATGTAATAATAGCGCCATGTATCCCCCATAGCTGCCTCCTACTAAAAAGAGCTTCTCTCGAGTGCTAATTTTGTTGTTAAATAGCCACTCTACTCCTGCTACACAATCCAATCGTGGTCCTTCACCCCAATCCTGCTCCACCATTTTCACAAAAGAGGCTCCGTATCCTGTGCTGCCTCGGAAATTAGGAGCAAATATTGAATAACCACGATTTAAGAAGCATTGGAACATTGAACGAAACATTTTTCGTTCGGAAGCCTGTGGTCCACCATGTGGCCAGAAAATTGTATGACCGTTATCATATTCTGGATGGGCTTTAAACAGCAAGGCTTCTATTTCCATTCCATCATAGGAGGAATAGTTTACAATTTCCGGTTCAACCATATCTTCATTTTTTACACCAAGTACTCCATTATTCGTAAGTTGCTGCCAATCCTCACCATCCACGGATTGAAAAATATTACTAGGCACTGTAGCGCTTCGTCCTAATAAAAAGATGGAACCAGATGTTGTAACATGACATTGATCAATTACATCTACTGGAGACTTTAACGTATGGAGCTTACCGCTTGCTACTTCATAGCGATACATCACATCCGTAACGCCTTTTTCCGTTATCAAATAAAAGCATTGATTCTCTTTATGCCATTTTAAAAGTTGTATACTCTCGTTCTCAATCGTTAAAACTTTTGAAAACTGTTTCGAACCCAAATCAAATTTTGCAAGATAACTATATTCACTCTCATAATCTGTTAAAAAATAGATGGTTTGATTATCTGTAAATATCGGATCAAATACAACATGGACTTTATCAGGATTTGGTGTGAGGTAATTTTTATTCTCTCCAGATTTTACATACCCTGTTACATAGGTGTTTGCGAACGAACATAAATACACGTATGCTTCTTCATCCTTGGAAACAGCGGCTAACTCTGTAAGCGATTCCTCCCCTTCATGTATAAGTTGATCCGTATCTGTTCGAAGATCTCGGACTCTCGCATTCAAAAAAGAGGGATTATCTTCAGACGTCATATAGTATAATCGCTCCCCATCTTCACTTACATGCGAAAAGAAATATTTTTCCGATGCCTCTCCTGTTACTAAAGGTTGTGGCAGACCTCCCTCAGCAGGCAATGCATATATATGGTGGTTTTCATCACCATCTTTATCAAATCCTGCTAGTACAAATCGATTGTTCGGATCAACCTTGATAAAGCTACAAGCTTCATCATGATAGGCAAATAAATAAGGAAATGTGTCTGGTAGATCCATTGCCCATAAATTCATCTTACCATTTAAATTCGAGGTAAATATTAACCGCTTCTCATCACCGCTAACTGTAAAATTTGTGATCGTATAGGTACGAAAAAACTGCTCCACCGTTGGCTTTGGAAAATTTAACATTACTCTCCTCCTATCTTTTTTCACCTACATTCTAAGTTATTAGAAAATTAATACTTATATGTAGTATAACCTATCTGTATGAGGGTCGATAGTATTTCTATACCAATAGTAGCACGTAGCAGTTTGTTGTAACACAGTCAGGAGAAGTAGAATCTTCTCAGCCTTTAGAAGGAGAAGGAGCAGTGAGATGTTAATCCAACATATCAAGAAGTGAAGATGAATAGAGGGTTGCCCAAGTAACATATAATTTAAATCATATTAAAGAAGGGAGCAAGAAACTCATGCAGCAACCCATCGATTCGACTGCAAAGGATTTTGTAATCGAAGAAATTAGCCATCGTGCATCTGATTCGATGCAAAGGATTTCGCCCGAAAGATATAGCTTCTATATAATATAGAAACTGCATCAATAGTTCCAAATCTTATCTATTTGTATAAAAAATCCTGTGATTGATACGAAAACAATAAAGACTAAAAGTCGACTTAAATTAGAAATTCATCCTTATGTATCCTTTGAGGATATCCATTATAGAACCCTAAAATCTTTCATACTTTCTCCAAGAATATAGTGTGAAAACCACATCAAATTCTGCTTCATAATAGCCACATTAATTCCTGGTTGGTCTGAACTATATCCCATTCCTTTAAATATAATTAATTCTGTATCAACTTCCATATCCCTTAACCCTTGATATAGCTCATATGCATTTGGAGTTGGAACTCTTACATCCTTTTCGCCATGTTGGATTAAAGTGGGAGTACAGGCAGTTTTAATATATGTCATTGGTGATGTTTTCGTATATATCCCTGGATCATTCCATGGATTATTTCCTAAATACATACTAATAAAGTAAGGTATATCTGTATTTACATAATGGGTACTCCAATTAGTAATTCCACCTCCAACTGAAATAGCCACAAATCTACTACTAAATGTTGAACAGAAGGCTGATATATATCCTCCGTTGCTCCATCCCATAACCCCTACTCTATCTTTATCTGCAATCCCTTTGTCAACTAGATTATCTACTCCAGATATGACATCATCGTAGTTAACAATTCCCAGCTTTCTATAGTTAGCTTTCAAGAATTCATTACCATAACCAGAACTTCCCCTGTAGTTTGGTTCTAAAACGATAAAGCCTTTTCCAATAAACTGTTCAATAGGATATTTCTCATTAAAACAATCTGAAAATATTGGAGAGGATGCCCAAGCTGGACCACCATGGATTACCACTAATAAGGGATACTTTTCATTTGTGTCAAACTCTACTGGGGTTGATAAAACTCCCTCTATTTCAAGACCATCACTATTTATCCATGAAATTATTTCCCTGTTACATTTAAGCCTTCCTTTGAAAAAGCTATTTTCATTCGTTATTTTTGTATCGTCTAAATAGATTTCAAAGATTTCATTTGTTATAGCCTTATTATAGGATATATGATTTTCATCCCTTGTTATAGAAGCATCCATTATAAAACTATCTACTTTTTCGCTTAACATTTCCACAGTGCCATCCTCAGCTAGTAACCCAATAAGATAATTAGTTTTATTCTGCCATCTAATTAAAATTCCTTTAGTTGTCCAGCGTAATGGAACTACCGTACTATCAAAATTTGCTAAAAGGTTGAATGAGCTCTCCATTATTAATATCATATATTTCTAAATTAATATCTTGTATATGGGTCTTATAGTAATCCTTCTCCCTTATGCTTGCTGCGTAACATATTTTGTTGCCTTCAGGAGAAAAGCAAACACTCCCTCCCAACAACTTATCTATATGCATCTTTTGTAGCTCTTCCGCTTTAATATCTAATATGTATAGATCTCCATTCAGATACTCTTCCATATTTGGGCTTGGTGTAGCTATAAATACAACCTTTTTCCCATCATCTGAAATATCAAATCAAATTCATGGATATGAAAATCCTTACCATCAGTTAGTTGATAAACAACGCTATTTTTGTGTTCATATTTATCATTTTGTATCACTTTATCTATTTCAATGTAACATAAACAATTATTCTGATATTCATTACCTACATGACGGAAATCTCCATACAGTTCCTTACGTTTCCTTATCTCCTCGCATTCTTTTAACTGCGCAACATAATAAAAACCCTTGCCATTAGGCTCCCATTGGAATTTACTGACTCCTTCTTTCTCATTAGTAATTTGAACCCCGTCATAACCATCTATCGACTTAACAAAGATTTGATTTGTCTTATTCTCCCCATCACCAACTGGGCTAAAGGTATGCAATATTCCTAGAATCTGGAGACCATAATGGGTATGTACTATCTATTTCACCAGTTGTTAATGGGTAACACTGCCCCTTTTCTTTTTCATATATCCATACATGGTTCCGATATTTATTGTCTTTCCAGTTAGCTGGCTTTTTGACAAATGCTACGTTTTTGCCATTATCACTTATGTTTGTACCTGATAAGGTTGGTAATGAAATAATTTCTTCTATACTTAGATATGTTTTTTCATTCTTTTTCATTAATAAACCACCTCGTAATGTTACTATTGTCAAAATTGTAAAACCTATTGTTTGACCACATAGGTTAGGACTAATACCAGAATTTAATCTCACTAATATCCTAATTTATGTATTGTACTTGAAAATGTTATACAACAATCTGGCCAGATTGATTTAGAACTTATCTCCATGTTAATACATGCCATTACCATAAACCAGTATTTTTGTAACGCTTTCTTTCATCCTACTAAACTTTGATTTTATTAAGATTTATTAATTACCAAAAAATACCTTTACAATAAGAGTCCTTCTAGTAAAATAAAAATATATAGGTTTACTGAAGGTTACAAATGATAATTGATTATGCTCGGCTCGGGTGTCTACTATTGATCAAAACTTAGATCGGCAAATTGGTATGTTTAATCAATATGATTGTAAAAAATAGTTAAGAAGAAGTTTACAGGTACGATTAAAGATCGAAAAGGACTTCATCAACTTTTTAATGTCATCAGGCAAGGCGATACAGTTGTAGTGGAGAGCATCTCCCGTTTAGAACGGTGGATATCCTCAATATTATTCAACGGTTAGAAGAAATGAGTGTTATCACGCAAATTGTTTTTAGTTTCTATCACTGCGTTAGCTTTACTGATGGCATTTATGTACTATGTAAGCGCTTCTTTAAAGTCGGCTGAAGAATCACTAAAAGACTCATTGAATTCTTTGAGAGAAGGAGATTTTGATTCATACATCAATTCTGTAGTGGACGATCGTTTTGAATCAAAATAACAACAAAAATCAGAATATGCAGAACTATTATCAGAAAACCCATTGGTAGACTTCAATATTTTAGAAAGGGCTATGTTATATAATTTTGTGAAAAATTGTTCTAATAGTTAAACAAATTATAAGGAAGTGATGTTGTGAATATAAATCATAGTGAAAAAAGTAAAGTTTTAGTTATAGGTGGTGGGGTAGTAGGGCTAACTACAGCATTGATTTTACAAAATGAAGGACATCAAGTCAAAATAGTTACAGAAAAGCTCGCTCCTGAAGTTACTTCCGTAGTCGCAGGTGCATTGTGGGAGTGGCCTCCGGCTGTTTGTGGAAACCACCAAGATGAAGCTTCAATTAAGATATCAAAAGAATGGTCATTACTCTCTTATAATATATTCTCGGATTTATCTAAAAACAAAGAAAGTGGAGTATACATGCGTGATGTTACTTTCTTTTTTAAAAATTTAATAAAGGATAACTCTAAAGATTTAAAAAAAATGAACGAATTAAAAAGACATGTTCGTAGTTTCCGCCATAGTGTATCACTGATTGAAGAAAAAGGAGTTAATCCAGAAATGGGTATTAAAGACGCATATACGCTGTTAGCTCCTATGATTGATACGGATATCTACATGAAGTGGCTACAAGAAAAGGTTGAAAAATCAAATTGTGATATTATAATGAAAAAAATTGTAGGAAATTTAGAACAACAAGAAGAAAATTTAAAAGCGGAATACCAAGTGGATGTAATTGTAAACTGTACAGGTTTAGGTGCTATTGAATTGACTGATGATGACATGACCCCGTTACGTGGTGCATTAGTTAGAGTTGTGAATGATGGGCAACAATTCTCTAAATTAGATGAAGCTTATTGTATTTCTCATGATGGAATTAGTGAAGATCCTGGCTTTATTTTTATCCTTCCTAGAGGGGAAAACATGTTACTTTTAGGAGGTTTAGCTGAACTTAATAAATGGGATTTAGAAGTTAATTTAGAAAATTATCAACCAATTGAAGAGATGTATAATCGTTGTAAATCGTTCTTCCCTCCGCTTGAAAAAGCAATTATTGATTCCTATGAACCTGTGCGTACTGGTTTAAGGCCTTTCCGTGAAAAAAGTGTTCGTTTAGAAAGAGTACCTAACTCATCCATTATACATAACTATGGACATGGTGGCTCTGGAATCACTTTTTCATGGGGATGTGCGTTACAGGTTCTGGAAATGATTAATGGATTAAATGTTAAAGAGAAAGCAAAAAAGGATCTTGTAAATATTATTTGAGGATCTATTGCAAAATCAACTAAAGCGTGGAGAATTTGTAGTTGATACCAATCCAAAAGAGAAGTAAACTACTTTCTTCACGTTCTTTTTCTACATATACTCATCTCTTTTTATCTAAGCCAAATATGCCATCACCTTTGTAAGTTCTTCAACCATTTCTTGAACATCCAATCAATTACTGCTTTAAAAGAACAGTTAGATGTAAAGTGAAACTTCAATCAGTGGGGGGATTACTGCCAGTTATATACGGGACAAAAGTAGAGTAGATAGTAACGTTAAATACATTAACACTTACTCATTATAGTATTGATAAAACGCATGATCGTAACGCTAATTCAGTTGTTGTAGCTATTCTTAACGCAAAAAAATAGCCACCTGTTCCACAAAGGGGTATGGGCTATTTTTTCTTTCTAAATTAGATAACGCCAATCCCTATCATAAGGATGGGTATCTATCGACCATAGCTGGAACTGTGGTCGTTCTTTTATTATATGAGTGGTTGTTTTTATTGCTGAGCAGTTCTTACTATTTAATCCTTTACTATTTTTCCGTCGCGAATCGTTACAATTCGATCTGCATAGCTAAGTACGCGCTCATCATGCGTTACCATAATTCCGGCCTTGTTTCGATCTTTAATTTCGCCTGCCAAAAGTTTTACAACATCCTGACCTCGCTTGGAGTCAAGGCTTGCAGTAGGTTCATCAGCAAGAATTATTTGCGGATCGTTCATTAGTGCACGAGCAATTGCTACTCGCTGACGCTGACCTCCTGACAGCTCATTGGGATAATTATTCAACCGATGCTGCAAGCCAAAATGAGTAAGTAAATCACTCCCATGTTTAACTCGTTTCTTGGCAAGCACTTGAATAATATTCAACTGATCTTTTACCTTGAGATATGGAACTAAATGAGCAGCTTGAAACACAAACCCAATCTTTTCAAGCCGTCTTTTCGTTATTTCTTTCGATGATAATCCAGTAATATTCTCTCCAGCCAACAGCACGTTCCCACTTGTTGGAGAAAGTAGTGCCCCGGCAATTGATAACATCGTACTTTTTCCTGATCCAGAAGGACCAACTATCGCAATAAATTCACCTGATTTTACTTCTAAGGATACTTCATCCAAAGCGTTAAAGCGATTTGGACCATCTGTATAAGTTTTCGTAACATGATCTAAAATAAGTGTCATTATGCAGCAGCCCCCTCAATTGCTTCAATTGGATCAATTCGCGTTACTTGATAAAGGGATAACAGTGCTCCAATAAAGGAGACAATCATCATAATAATGGCTGGCTTAAGCATTGTAACTAATTCGAGGTGAAATGGCATATCACTAGGGAATAACGCACCTATTCCAACCGTAATCGCTGCTCCTAATGCGATACATACAACAGCAAGTAATACTACTTGCCCCATTAACCCCTGAATCAAGTAGCTGTTATTAGCACCTAATGCTTTTAACACCCCAAACTGTTCCCTTTTTTGTAGTGTGATGACATAGAAAAACACAGCCAGCACAAATGCAGCAATGACATATAAGAAAATGATCATCATATTTAGCGATGCCTGTTCCTGCGAATAGCTAGGAATCCCCTGAAGTGCATCTTCTTTTGTCATTACATCAAATGACCCTTCTACATGGGCGTCGCCTTGTACAGCAATTGCATTCACTTGATCTAAGCCTTGATTATGAATAAACACAACGGGAGTATGACTGTATCGTTGACCTGATGTAAAAGCTGACACAGTGTAAGAGGCTTCCCCAATTGTCAATTTATCGCCGAGCTTTACACCCTCCTGCTTTAATGTAGTGTCGGCTACTACTTGTTTTTGATTTGTTGGAGAAACTCCTTCCGTTATTTTTGGCATCAGCATACTATCAGGTTCTGTTGCAAACATTGCAATATCTAGTTGCTGTTGACTGTTATTTCTGGTGGCATTCATCATCCGAATGGCTAAAGTACTAGCATGCTCATCACCTTGATTGTCTACAATCTCTTGCGCCTCGCCCATTGGAATAAAGGATTTTGTAAGTTCTCCCTCTGCATCCTTTGTTAAGATTAACAAATCCGCTTGCAGCTCTTGAATCGAGGACGCATTATCAGCAGATAGACCTTGAGCTAACCCCGAAATAATAAAGATTAGACTAGCCGTTAAAACCATAATGAGACCAATTAATATATATCTAGTTTTCGCAAATAGTAACTCTCGAATTGCAAGAAACATTGCACTTCCCTCCTCTTCTGCTTCTAATATAGACCTTTTGTATGAACAGAAGATGAACGATTCGTTACTATTGCGGTAGCGTTATAATAATCGCTGTTCCTTGCCCTTCTTCACTCTTAACCATGATTGTTCCAGCATGTAATTCTACAATTTTCTTTGTAATGGCTAATCCCAGACCTGTTCCACCTGCTTTTCGCGTTCTAGCTTTATCAGCTTTATAAAACCGATCAAAGATTTGAGGGATATCTTCTTGAGAAATTCCAATACCTGTGTCCGTAATAATAACTTCAACATTCGCTTTCCCTTTTTTTACAGTTATTGATATCTTTCCTTCTTTCAATGTATAACGAATGGCATTTGTTATAACATTCATCCATACTTGATGTAATAATTTAGGATCGCCGTTAATAACCGTTGGCTTAGCATCCCATTCTATCGATAGATTTTTTTGGCGCCACTGCCATTCAAGTGTAAATAATATTTCCTTCATCTGCTCCGATAGATCAAATGGAATACGCTCCAGCTCATTATTGCCTTGATCCAGCTGAGATAAGGTAAGCAGTTGCCTGCTAAGTACAGATAATCGTTTGCTCTCTTTTTCAATAATGGATAGATAATGAATGCGTTCTTCGTTGGAAAGGTTCTCCTCCTGAAGGGCTTGTGAAAACCCTTGAATTGATGTAAGTGGAGATTGAATTTCATGGGAGACGCTTGCAACAAATTCCTGTCTTTTTTCTTCTGTTTTTTGTAAACTCTCACTCATGGTTGAAAAATTTCTTGCCAAGCGTCCAATCTCATCCTTACGGTTAACAGCTAATTTTATATGATAATTACCTGCTGCAATTTTTTTCGTAGCCACTGTTAATGACTGAATTGGGTTTACAATCCAGCGTGTACTAAAAAGCACAAACAAGAAGCTAAAAAACAAGGCAAGTCCAATAATAACTGCAAAAAAGATACGCATTTCACCAAATTGCTGCACGGAATTTGGTCGAACAAATAAGGCAAAGCTATCGTCATTAGCATTTATCGGCAAGCCAATGGTATTTGAAAGTGCATGATCAAAAAATCCGGTTACAAAGGGCTGCCAAGGATAATTTGCAATGCCGTGGTATATGTTACCGCTTAAGACATCCTGTACAACCGATGATTGCAATTCTGTTGTATCAAATGGTTTGCCAAATGTCTTGCTCTGGCCATCATTATCAATTAAATAAAAGGAGTATCCTAAATCTGCCATATCCCTTAAAAAATGACCAATCGATTGATCACTACCATTGTAAAGATCAACAATATTGTTAGCCATATGAGTAACCTTTTTATCATTTTCTGGTTTTAATACATGCTGGTAGTAAACGTTACTAGCAATAAATGCGATAATGGAGCTAGTAATCATGATAGCCATCGTTGTAACAATAATTCGTACATAAAGTGTCCGCATTAGTGAACACCTGCATCGCGAATGAATTCTAATTTATAACCAAGCCCTCGAATGGTTTGAATGGAAAAGTCGTTCTGCACTGAGGTAAATCTCTCGCGAAGTCGCTTAATATGTACATCTACTGTTCGGTCATTACCTGGATAATCTGATCCCCATACCAATTCAATCAACTGTTCTCTAGAAAATATTCGATTCGGATAACTCGCCAATTGTGCCAACAGTTCAAATTCCTTTAATGGGAGTATGATTGTCTTCCCTTGTGTATGAACCTCATAGCTTTTTCGATCAATCACTGTATTGCCAAGTTGTATTTTTTCATTATGTTGCATTTGGAACCTGCGGAGCAATGCTTTAATTCGAAACAAAACTTCCTTTGGTTCAAACGGCTTTACAATATAATCATCTGTACCAGCCATATATGCTTTCTCCTTATCTGTCAGTTCACCTTTTGCGGTAAGCATCAGAACAGGGATATCATAATCGGTACGAATTTCTTTACAAAGCTGATATCCATCGATTTGCGGCATCATGATATCTACAATTGCCAAATGAACTTGTCGCTTCGCTAATTGCTTCAATGCTGCTTGACCATCTTCGGCCTCAATAATTTGATATCCTTCCTTTTGTAAATAGAATCGAAGCAGTTCACGGATATGTGCATCATCATCGACGGTTAAGATTGTTATCAATGCTTACTACCTCCTGTCTTCATTTTGTTCTTCTCTATTATAGAAAGATGAACAGATTGTGGGGCTAAATAGCATGTAGATTCTATCTCAAATTGGAATGCATTGTGGGGTGCACGAATTTATTCACCCCTGTTTTATTAAACGAATATACTGTGCTTTTTGTTTATCTTGGATTACTACACCTAGCTTGGCCAAATCTTCACGTAATTGCTTTGCTTCCTCCTCATTATCCTCCTTTAATGCTCGTTCTCTAGCGTATAGAATAGAATTAATATCGGAAGGATATTGATTATTACCCAATTCCCAGCGTTGATAATCCTTTATAAAAGGGTCTTCGTTCTTCCAAGGGTAACCATAATATAAAAAGGCTCCCTTTGCCTCTTCCTTTTTAACCTCCAAGTCTTCTCGGAAAATTTCTTTACTATTTTCTCCAAGAATAATCAAGGTTTTATTTTCCATAAAAATTGCGGAAATAGCTTGCTTATTAATATCCCTTCTCATCTCTCCAAGAATTAAAGTAATCTGTTTATCGGATACCTTCACCTTCAGCGTTACATGAAAGACATAAACTATAAAAGCGATACCTGCAATAACGCCTACAATTGTAGCAACAACCGAAACCCAAAAATGATTTAATGAATCAATTATAGAAATAATACCTTCCATCGGTACAAATGGCAGCTTTAATACCCAATCAATGATGACAGGAATAAACCAGCCAAGCAGCCCACCAACGGTAATAGAAATGACAATGATAAACAACTTATCGAATCGCTTTAAGCCTAAGACTGTCTCTTCATTTAGCATGTTGTTTCCTCCCTCCACTACTTCACCATTTTAAATACCATGTTTTTTAATTCTTCTCCATATTGTTCCGTACTTTGTTTAGAATCATTGGATAGCATAAACTCTGAAATAGCTCCTCGTATAATAGTTACTACTGTTTTAACGGAAAATTTAGCAAAATCATTATTCGTCTGTCCCATTTGTAAGATATCCTTTAATAATATCGTTATTGGATCTCCCTCTTCTTCCTCTAACAGATAATAAGGTACATATTCATCTGTGCGTGCATGAAAAACAATTTCTATTAGAGCAATATTATTTGAAAGATGCTTCAACTGATAATCTAAACTTGCATCTATATAAGCTGCTAATCTTTCCTCCGCTTTACTATTTTGCTCTACCCTTTTACGAATGAATAAAAATTCGTTCTGAATCAGATAACCAAGCGTACTATTCATCAAATCTTCTTTTCCCGAGAAATGATACGAAATAAGGCCAGTACTAATTTTTGCTTTTTTAGCTATTTTAGATAAACTGGCACTTACATAACCAATCTCTTCAAGAACTTCAATTGCTGCCTTTATAATTTGTTCTCTTCTAGCTTCAGCAATAAAGGATTGTCTATCATTCATATATCACAACTCCTGATCAATTGATCATTTTTTTGATTGAGCAACCAAATTATAGTAGGAACAAAAATGGTTGTCAAGAACATTGAAAAGTTACTATCCATACATACTAAAAGCCGCCCATTAAGCGGCGGCTTTTAGTAGTTACTATTTAAAATTAATGATTTGTTCCAAGCAGTCTTTCAATTACAGCTACGACTTGATTAACATATTTCTCACATTCTTCTTTCGTTGGTGATTCAACCATTACCCGCACCAGTGGTTCGGTACCAGATGGTCTTACTAAGACACGTCCTTGTTCTCCAAGTTCCTCTTCTACTGCTGCAATCTCTTTCTTTATTTCTGGATGATTTAATGCTTCTTTCTTGTCAGAGACTCTTACATTTTTAAGTATTTGCGGATAAATGGTCATTTCTTCTGCTAACTCTGACAGCGGCTTACCAGTTTCCGTCATTACATTTACTAATTGTAACGCTGACAGCATTCCATCTCCCGTAGTGTTATAATCTAGAAAGATAATATGTCCAGATTGTTCACCACCAAGATTGTATCCACCTTTTCGCATTTCCTCCATCACATAGCGATCCCCTACTGCTGTTTTATCACTACGCATGCCATTCTCTTCCAATGCTTTATAAAAACCGATATTACTCATTACCGTAGAAACGACCGTATTATGACGAAGGGCTCCTTTTTCATTCATATATTTAGCACATATAAACATGATTTGATCGCCATCTACAAGATTTCCTTTTTCATCAACAGCAATTAATCGGTCACCATCGCCATCAAATGCTAGACCAATATCAGCATCTTTCTCTTTCACAAAAGCTTGAAGCTTCTCCGGATGTGTAGACCCAACACCATCATTAATATTCAATCCGTCTGGAGATGAGCCGATAGAATAGATATCCGCTTCTAAGTCAGCAAATAAATGTGTAGCCAAACTTGATGTAGCACCATGTGCACAGTCAAAAGCTATTTTTAATCCGCCAAAATCATTATCAACCGTATCTTTTAAGAAGGATAGATACTTTTGACCGCCTTCAAAATAGTCGTTGACGCTCCCAACATCGGCACCAATCGGACGTGGTAACTCGTCTTCTCCGTCCATAAGCGCTTCAATTTCATTTTCTTGATCATCTGTTAGTTTAAAGCCGTCTGGACCAAAGAATTTAATTCCATTATCTTCAACAGGATTGTGAGAGGCTGAGATCATTACACCAGCTTGTGAACTAGTTGCTTTGGTTAAATACGCAACACCTGGAGTGGAAATAACACCTAGTCTCATTACTTCTGCACCGATAGAAAGTAATCCGGCTACCAGTGCTCCCTCAAGCATATGGCCAGATATCCGCGTATCACGACCAATGATGATCTTAGGTCGCTGCGTTTCTTTTGTTAATACGTAACCACCAATACGCCCTAACTTAAAGGCTAATTCTGGAGTAAGATCCTTATTTGCTACTCCGCGTACACCATCTGTTCCAAAATAATTTCCCATGTGAGTTTCTCTCCTTTATATCCTTTTCACCGTTTATCAAGCGAGAGCAATCCTATATTAAGATTCACTTATTTCAATCGTAGCTTGTTCGAATTCAGCTTCAACGGTTACTCCATCGGGTCCTTCAATCGTTATTGGGACATCATGCTCCCCAACGTCCAGACCTTCCACATTTATTGATGCTTGGAAATCATCAGCTTTTAGCTTTGCAATGTCTGCTTGATTTCCAGTAACTGTGATGTCTAACTCTGCATTGGATGGATCGATAAAGGATACTTCTTGTCCATCTCCCAGAGATTCTACATTAATTGGTAAAGCTTTAATGGTTTTCGTTTGTTCTATTTCTACATCCACTTTAATATTCTCTACTCCAGGTGCGCTTGCTCCCTCTGGTAAGGCTAACTTCGCCTCGATTGTACCTGATTGTTCAATCTTCGACAAATCGATGTCTTCCGTTGTAATCTCGTCAATATTTTGGAGCAAGCTATTGCTTGCAAACACTTCCACTTCCTCTACATTAGCAGAAATCGATGATAATGCATAGCCCTCCGGCAACTTCCCACTCGTCTTTAAACTTAGTGGTACTTTCTTGCTCGGATTATCTATATCCGCAGAGATGATAACATTCCCTGGTTCAACATTCACGTTTAATTCACTACCTTGATTATCATAAACATTAACAGGTACTTCCCGATTATTAATTGGTTTATCCAAATTAGATAAATCGACATATGCTTTTACAATACCAATCTTATCAATTACGCTTTTGGCACTGGTAATCGTTACGGTTTTAGGATTAACTTCGTAATCACCTAGCTCATAACCTTCAGCAATTTGACTTTCATTTAAGAAGTCAACCATGACATTGAATTCTTTCGTTGCTTTCTCTTCAATGGTTACATCAATCCGCTTTGGTTCAATATAAACATCTAATTCGCTAGAAATATCATGTTGTAATTCCACGGTATGTTCTCCAGCTTTTAATCCTTGTAAATCAACATATACGTTGAAGTTCCTATTTTTAATTGTAGGAGTGAGGAAGCCAGCAGACCCTTCCATGGAAACAGATACGTATTCAGGAACACCACTAACCACATA
This sequence comes from Virgibacillus sp. AGTR, assembly GCF_016919725.2. Taxonomy (GTDB): domain Bacteria; phylum Bacillota; class Bacilli; order Bacillales; family Amphibacillaceae; genus Virgibacillus; species Virgibacillus salarius. The sequence continues at coordinate 3,992 of NZ_JAJERH010000062.1, read as the reverse complement.
TTTTTCGTTATCAATTTTAATGTTTACTGGCACATCATCTAAAGTCTGTAATTCTTGAGAGCTGTCCCCCGATGGAAACGTTAAGCCATCATTATTTGGTATATTTTGTACTTCTACAGACACAAAGACATAAAACAACACCGCAAAGGCCAAGGAAACGACACGGACAAACCATTTACTTCTAAACCAATTATCCATTTTTGTTTCCCCTCCTTTTTTTTGACTTTTTACTAGGGGCTTTTAAGCTTAATGACAAATTCTCTCGTAATAATGTGCGAAGACCTTCTTGGTCAAGCTCTCTATGTAGCTCACCATTTTTTGTACATGAAATATTACCTGTTTCCTCCGATACAACTATAGTTAAAGCGTCAGTAACTTCACTAATTCCCATTGCAGCACGGTGTCTAGTACCAAGTTCTTTAGAAATAAAAGGACTTTCCGATAATGGTAGATAACATGCTGCGGCAGTGATAATATCTCCTTTTAAGATCACCGCACCATCATGTAATGGTGTGTTTGGAGTGAATATATTTGTAAGAAGCTGATGTGTCAGCTTGCCATCAATTGGGATACCTGTCTCCGCATAATCGCCAATGCCTGTCTCACGTTCAATCGAGATGAGAGCACCAATCCGTCGTTTTGCCATATAATTACAAGACTGAATAATCGCTTCAATATTTTGTTCAATTATTTCTTCTTCTGAGCGTGAGCTTCGTCCAAATATATTACCCCTACCCAGTTGTTCTAGAGCTCTTCTCAGTTCAGGCTGGAACAGAATAATGATGACAATAAGTCCCCATTCAATTATCTGATTGGTAAAATATTGAACGGTTTGTAAATTTAAAACAATACTAATAAGCCATACAGCCAATACTACAGCAATTCCTTTTAAAAGCTGGATTGCCTTCGTTCCTCTGATTAGCATGATTAATTTATATATAACATACCAGACGAGAGCAATATCTACGCCTATCCTTAGGAGCTGTATCAGGTCGAATCCCCCATCAAGCATGATTACACATCCTTCTACGAAAAATTTCTAAACACTGGTTTCATTGTGACCATAACGTTATTATTATAACATAATTTTACCAGTAACATGTATGATATCACTCTAAAGTAAGCAAGTAATCAACTACTTTGACGGTATAAGAAAAAGCCTGAAATCGGAATGCCGATATTCAGGCTAATCTATCGTAGCCTCATAACGCAAAAACACTTTGAAACAGTTGTTTAATTGAGTACCATATCCATTCAAAAACTTGATCAACGTGCTTTAATTCTCCGTTTACCTCTCCAACTGAAGCCATCAGTCCTTCACCTTCAATTGGTTCTTCTATCAGCTTACCGTTGATGAGTGTCACATTTCCATCAATGGTACCATTTATAATGAGATTTCCATTTTTTACTAGTAAGTCTCCATCTACGGTCACATCCTGCGGCACAATAACTGTATCCCCATTAATGACCAAGTCCTCCTGTTTGGAAACAACTAGCTCACTATCCTGATTCCAAACGGAAAACATTCCACTTAACATAAATACGAAAAAGATGGCTGCTGCTGTAAGCATTGGATGAGCCTTAAACCACCTTGTATATTTTATTCGTTTCTTCTCTGTAGGAAGCTTTTCCATAACAGTAGCTGTAAAATTCGCTGGTGCTTTTATTTGTTCTGCACTTTGAATAAATGTAATGGTTCGTTTTAACTCATGAAAATGCCTTTGGCATGCATCGCAGCTCTCTAAATGCTGACTAAGTGTTTGCTCTTGCTCTTTGGTAATATCACCGTCTAAATATTTATGCATTAATTCTACAGCTTCATTATTACATTTCAAGTGAGTCACACTCCTTTACACGTGACGAAGCTTTTTCCGTAAAGCTTCCCTTCCTCGGTGGATTCGGGTTTTTACCGTTCCTAAAGGGATGTCTAGGATTTCACTTATCTCCTGAAGGGAAAATTCTTCAATATATCGAAGCATAATGATACTTCGATATTTCGGAGGAAGCTGTATGATCTCCTGTTGAATATAGCGTTGCAGCTCTAACCCTTCCACCTCTTCCTCTGGCAGACGGCCGTTATCAGCCAATTGAGAGTACATATTTAATCCTTCTGTCCCCTTTACTTCTGCATCAAGGTAATGATCCGGCTTCCGTTTTCGAATACGGTCAATCGTTAGGTTTGTAGCAATACGATATAACCATGTTGAAAACTTCCTGCGGTCATCAAACGAATGGATATTTACATATGCACGAATAAAAGCTTCCTGCGCTATATCTTCCGCCTCGTGTGCATTACCAAGCATTCGATAGCAATGCTGATAAATCTTGTTTTGAAAGAATGAGACCACATCCTCAAAAGCTGATTGATCTCCTTTTTTCACTTGTTTTATTCTCTCTCTTATCATTTCATCCATATTGGTACCTCCGCCAACTATGCGGTATTCATGTTACGAATAACTCCTCGAAAAGGTTTCAAAAAATAACAGAAAAATTATCTATGTTTATGATTGCAAAAATTTGGCTACTCTCCTATTATAGTATACTAGATAGGAGGATAGTTTTGTGAGTAATTATGTTTTATTGGAAAAAATCGAAAAATGTCGAGAAGAAATGATATCTCTGAGTAACTCACATGCATTAACTTCCGAAGCTGTCATCTCTTCTAGTATGAAGCTAGACCAGCTCATTAATGAATATCTTCATAACAGTAAATAATATGTATGTATTCACAAAACATCACGTTACAACACAATAAAAATAGAGAAATTAGGGTAAAAAAAGACATCAAATTTCCAGTTTGAAATTTAATGTCTTTTTTATTGATCGAAAATTTCACCACTGCTATTCATTTTATTATTTCAATTTTTCTCCAAAAAGTGATCCCATTAATCCGACAGCAACAGTAGCAGTTTTATTTTTTTCATCCAAAATTGGATTGACTTCGACAAACTCTGCAGACGTCAGTAGTTTTGATTCTTCAACCATTTCCATTGCCAGATGACTTTCTCTATAAGTAATACCACCTATAACTGGTGTTCCTACTCCTGGAGCTTCTGATGGATCAAGCCCGTCAAGGTCCAAGCTTAAATGCACTCCATCCGTACGTTCTTTCAAATAAGAAACCGTTTCTTCCATAACCTTTGGCATTCCCATTCGATCTAGTTCATGCATCGTATAGACCTTGATCCCCCTGTCGCGAATCAACTCTCTTTCGCCAGGATCGAGTGAGCGTGCACCAATAATCACAATATTCTCTGGTTTAATCTTTGGCGCAAACCCTAAAATATTTGTTAGCTTTTCATGACCAATTCCTAAACTAACAGCTAGCGGCATACCATGGATATTACCTGATGGTGAAGTTTCTCCAGAGTTTAAATCACCATGTGCATCATACCATATCACACCAAGATTTTCATAATGCTTGGATATCCCGGCTAAACTACCAATTGCAATACTATGATCTCCGCCGAATATTAAAGGAAAATGTCTCTTTTCTATTTCTTTATCTACCATTTCTGCTAGCTTTTGATTTGCCTCAACCACTTGAGCTAAATTTTTTAAATTACTACTATTATCCGTCGTAGGTTTATCCGGACGATTAATCGGGATATCACCGAGATCATGGATTTGATAATTTAATTCTTCTAATTTTTCAATAGCGCCTGCGTAGCGCATAGCACTAGGCCCCATATCCACTCCACGGCGGCTTTGACCTAAATCCATTGGTACACCAATAATTGATATTTTGTTCTTCATGTAAGCGCCCCCTTTACTCTATTGTAGACAGAAAAAACAAGATGACTCAACTCGACATTAGATTGTATATATATGCATACTCAAATATAACGTCATATTCCCTACACCCTTATCTAGTACTGGATCCTTCAGCAGCATGGACACCCTTGCTTTTGGCTATGTACTTATCACTACTAGGTCGTACTGAGAGACTTTCACCCCATTGGAGCCCACCACGCCATAATGGGCAAACCTAA
>NZ_JAJERH010000061.1 GCF_016919725.2 Virgibacillus sp. AGTR | reverse complement strand
CATTATACCAGTTTGATCAACTCAAGTCAATAACTTTTTTCACTTAACTTTTTCGCTGTTCAAATTGGCGACTTTATTAATATATCATACCGACAATTTGTTTGTCAACACTTTTTTAAGTGATGGGCCTGAGTGGACTCGAACCACCGACCTCACGCTTATCAGGCGTGCGCTCTAACCAGCTGAGCTACAGGCCCCTAAAGGTAATGATTGGAGCGGGTGAAGGGAATCGAACCCTCGTCATCAGCTTGGAAGGCTGAGGTTTTACCATTAAACTACACCCGCGTTTATTAATATTTTAATATTTCGTGTCGATGGTCGGGAAGACAGGATTTGAACCTGCGACCCCATGGTCCCAAACCATGTGCTCTACCAAGCTGAGCTACTTCCCGGAAATTATGGCGCGCCCGAGAGGAGTCGAACCCCTAACCTCTTGATCCGTAGTCAAACGCTCTATCCAATTGAGCTACGGGCGCTTCTTAAAAGAATGTTCATTTTTATCATTTGTTTCAATTCACGATGACTGAATCACGCGAACAATTATAGATAATACACTAATATGGTTCTTATTTCAATACCTAAATTAAATTCTTTTAATTCTTATAATTATTTACCTTCATAGCTCATAGGTCATATCTGTAATGTTATGGATAAAACCAATTAAACCGAAAGCCAGAAGACGATTTTTATCATCTATTACTTCTATATTATAGTTAAATTGCAGGACGCAATTTTGAATCTGTGACTTTACTCTTTGAGTGCTTCTTAATTATTTATAGGCACAATTATATGTAACCGTCAATATGTTAGTTTCGTATTTATCTTTCCTGCATGATACATTTTTTAATTGCAAAAAATCATTGAATCGCATTATTCGCTTGTTAAAGCAGTATATTAATGGAAGAGTTAGGAGCATAACAACAAGAGCATAGCCATAGTCCAATTAGAACAAAACATCTACTCCAACAAAATATATGTTACCAATCAAATAAATCACTAAAATAAGTGACGACGATATAATATATTTTGTAATGAAAGAATATCGATTGTTTGTCAGCACTTTGACATGCTTTTTTCAGCGACATCTTCTCAATCGCAATAAGAATAAAATTGGAAATATCCAAGCTGCTGACGCCATTAAAAAGATCCTATTACTCAGGATCATAAATAATCCTCCTAATACGAATAAAAGAACACACTATATCTTTTCATTTTGATAGCCCCCTTCATATATTACTGTAAGTATAAGAGCAAACGACTACTACAACAGTGTAAATTCCGTAGAAGGGACACATAGAGCTTTGAAGGACAAATTGACGGATTACAGGAGAGAAACAATTCTAGAAAGAAGAAAAATTGTGAGTTACCTCTTTTTAAAACTACAATTGATGTGTATGGTCACCTATTTCCGAACAAACAACGAGAAACAGCAGATCGGCTAGACGACTTCTTTTAAGAAATGGTGAATTTATGGTGAATAAATCATAAAAAAAACGCTCAAATCCTTAATGGAAATGAACGTATAAAAAAATACCAACCCTCTAAAAGTGTTGGTATGACTTGTTCTATGGATACGATGCGGTCGAGAGGACTTGAACCTCCACGGGTTATTCACCCACTAGGCCCTCAATATAGAGGATTTGTATTATACATTACATATCCTCCATATGACCGCATTTTGTACTTTGATTACTATATTTTTATATTATTTTTTATGCTTTTTGGTTATTTCGTGGTGACTTAATCACACGAACAATAACAGATAATGCACTAACATTATTCGGATTTAATCCTTATAATTATTCACTTTCATACCTCATAGATTCATATCTATAGTGTTATAGTCTGTACCAAATAACAAAACCCTAAAGCATAATATCACATATTTTACACAGTATAAGCTAATTCTTTTAGATTTGTTTCATTCAAATTAATGTAATATTCTTTTAGGTAAAAGGATATTCTCTAGATATTATATATATCTTGGAATACCCCCCACTTTTTTCACATCACTTAAAAAGTATTACATTGTATAAAGTATTTTTTTATAATGCTCTCCCTCTCCGTTCTTGATAATCAGGAGTTTTAGCCTTTACAGCATTTTCCCCATATTCATCTAATACCTCTATATTATCTTCAACAATCTCATAATAAGTTTCACCTACGAGTTCGCCATCCTCTTCATCCAAAAAACCAATTCGAACATATCGACCATTTTCCCATACTGTCAAATCAGCCAACTCTCTTGGATTGTCTCCAAGATCAGTAAAATAAACAAAATCACTATGATATTCAGATACAGCAGTAAGAAGTTCATCATATTCTTGTTTCGCTTTACTTGTATCATCACTACAACCAATGAGCATCACAAAAAATACAGATGCTAAAATTAATTTTAAAAATCCCTTCATTAGTATCCCCCTTATTTTTAAATTATTTATTAATTTTGAATTCCACCTCTTTAAACTTATTTTTCACTTTAGTTTGAAATTCCTGAAATTCTTCAAGATCAAACTTTTTATTATGTTCTATGAAAAACTTATCTCCTCTTAAATTTATAGTACTTATAAATACATTTTCCATGATAAGATTTAATACTTCCTTATTTCGTAACTCCAAATATTCATCAACCGTAAAGTTCCAATCTATTCTAAAAGGTTTTATATTTGTAAAAAAAATCTCAATACCCAGATCAGAAAGTATAATTTTTGTAATTTTTTCCGACATCATGGCTATTACTACTGCTTGAATCTCTATTTTTCTAAGTAAATGAATCTGTGATAAAATTTCTGCTATTTTGCTTTTATCAATATATCGATTTTTAGTAATATCCAAAACAGCAGGTAGTCTTTTTTCTGATTTTATAAAATAGTTATAACCATCTTTATATATTCTTGTTCTTTTATAATTATTAATATTTTTAGATCCAACATATTTTTCAATAAATTCATTTGAAAATGCATCTGACATATATACATTTGTTCGAGAATAAATTTCTTCATCCATTAATAATACAGGGAAAGGGTCTATACACAATCTGAATACCGCTATTGCACTAATACATGATTTTAATAAAAACTCAAACTCTTGTATTTCTGAAGTTTGGTCTTTTTCTTTATTAAAAAAATGATTTCTAGAAACATAAAAAGTATTAAATCCCTGTTTATGAACATATTTATTAAGATATTTCCTAGTTCTTCTTATTTCTTCAAAATAACAAGACATTTTTTCTTTGACATCTGAAAATATTGCCATTTGCTTTTCTAATGTGTCAATCATTTGCTTATACATTGGAAATTTACTTTTTTCTTTCCATTTCACTAATTCTTTTTCTCTTTTATGTTTTTCAAGATCAGATAAATAGACCATTGTAAGAGCAGTTTCCAATGATTGTCTTAAAGAATAATAAGCATTATCAAAATACCCATTTTCAAATAAAAAGATAGCATTTTTAACCAATTGCACAGATTCCGTCAGAAAAGTAGTAGATATTTGCATTAAATCAATTTTACTTACAAAGCTGTTTTCAAGCTCAAATAAATCTTGATAATATATTTTGGCATGTGGTAATTTTAAAGGGATTAAATGACTATTTTCTTTTTGAATAGAATCAAAGCACACTATTCTGCCCCCATTTTATTTTGTTTTTGCATACTATTAATTACATTTTTTTATATAGATAATAAATAGGGAGTGACATATATAACTCTTTATTCTTTTCATCAAATTCGTTAAATATAAAAGATGCTTCTCTTTTGCTTTCGAGCAGAACATTTACACAAAATAGTAATTCTTCATTTTGATTAACAGATGCAGTCTTCTTAAGTGTCAAAAGTTGTTTATAATCCTCATCATTCAATTTATTTTCCTTTCTATAAATCGCCTGAAGTAAATTCACATTTATAATTTCCTTTGTAGAAGATTCTAAAGGCACTTCTTCATTTAATTTATTATATAAATAAATAGGTATCCTTAATAAATCTTTATTTTTTGTGATATCATAAGCATTCACACAGGCAAGAGAAAATTGATTAATTTGAGGAAAAGTAATTTTAGGTTTATCATAATCAATATAGTCTAAAGACTTAATAATCATATCAATATTTAAATTATCAGCCTTAATTAGTACTTCTTCCTGTAACATTAAGTAAGGACTTAATCGTGCACGCTTCCCCTCACCATCTTCTACATTTGATACAGTAAATGGCATATCAATTAATTCTTGAGAAAAAGCATTAATGACTTTATTTTCAGATTTCGGGTTATAAAATAATAGTAAATAAATATCTCCTATCATATAATTAAAGAAAGTAGGCATTTCTGGCTTATGTTCTTTAAAAGCACTATAATCGTTATTTTGCATAGTATTAACTAAACTTTGAATTTGTGTAATGATGTTTTCGCTTTTACCAAAAGGTGTATCTTCATCTACATTTAGTAGATTAAATACCTCTTTTAATCCTAGAAACAATGAGTAAGTATTTTCTATTTTTTCTAAGTGTTGTTGAGTATTTTCATCATCATTTTTTATTTCTCTATAAGAACGATCATTGAACTCAATTTTCCCAGCTTTTAAAAACTCAATGAGAAAAGGCAATATTTTTAATTGTTTAGAAAGATTATCTATACTTTTTATATTGAAATTAAATTTTTTATCACTATCATTAAAAATAAATTCTAAACAATCTTCAATAATCTTTATCCTTGTTGGTTTAATATATCTAGACTCTACTTTAAACCTAAATTCCCTTTCACCTATTTTAACTTCTTCATAATCTGCTATTGCTATAGCGTCTGGCTTCATATTTCTAATTGGATATTGAATATTGTCTTTAATACCATAAAGAAAGAAATCATGATTAACTATATCTTGGATAGATTCTTTTTGCGGATTAAAAGTTAGACTTGTAAATAATAATTTATCAAAGTCCTCCTCATTAAATGTCTTATTTTCAAGTAATACATGTGGTTGCTTCTTCACTTCATTTAGAAATTTCCTACATACAATATACAAAGTAGTTTCGTCAAGTGGTCTTAATGATACACTGTAAGACTTTTGATGCTTCCGAGTTTCAATAATATGTTTTAATTCTGTTGGTAGTAACTGTTTATAGAATATTTTTGTAGTAGTTGGATTTAAAATTTCAACAACAAGAAATAAACAACCACCCCTTTTGTAAAAATTATTATAGTGTGATAAATCTAAGGAGAAAGTACGGTTGTTGACTGTAAACTCTTTTACTTCTGTCCCCTTAACCTGTGTAGGAACGTCATTGATATAACTATCTTTCTGCTCAGAATTATCTTCAAAAACTGTTATTTGCCCATCAAATGATGGCTTTTTATCTCCTGTTGGTATATCAATATCTAGATTAGACCCCTCAGCGAATCTCGCATTTTTAATAGCATGGACAGCAATCTCTTCTTTCATTTTATTAGACATTTTAGTCATTTTTTCGTTCCACTACCTTCTTGTAAATGAATTGATTTCATTTATATAATACTAAAGAATTTGTAAATTTTATAGATTTTAACTACAAAAATTTTAATCAACCTATTCTTTTTCTTTAAATGGAATTCTTAATATACCATTAATAAAATCAAAGTCTTAATATTGAATAAAATTCACATCTGTTACTTTCCACACTTTATCTGTTTGCTTCATGTCTAATTGCACAACTGTATTTGCAGTACTTTCAGCACCATTCAATTTTATTTTATTTTCAAAAGTAGCTATTATTTCTTGGCGATCATCTACAGATTTTCCATAAAATATATTGAGGTTTGAAACCTCAGACTTTACAGAATCTGGTTCGCCATTTCCTTCTTCTATGCCTTCCGACTCTTTAAATTGCAATTTACTTAACGCTTGATTCGTTGCAAATGGTTCTACTTCTTTTCTGTTTGGCTTCTTTTTATAATTGAAATAGTTATTAATAAAATTCTTAGCAATTCTCCCCGAATCTATATGAAGTGTCTCATGCGATTTTTTAACCGCTTCTAACTTTTTTTCAAATGCAATAGATTCATTTTTCAAATGAGAGTTTTCTATTAACAAGAAAATAATTACTACAATTGCTACACCTAAAATAATATAAAGCTTTTTCATCTTACTTTGCCTCCAAACCTAATATATTTCTTGGATTACTTTTTTCATTATGTGGTTGCCCCAGTTGGGTAATATGTTCTAAATGAAGATGTGTACCGGTACTGGTTCCAGTCGTTCCACATTTCCCTAATGTTTCACCTTGATTTACAACATCCCCATTCGAAACACTAATTGATGACATATGGGCATAACGACTATATTCATTGCTTCCATGTTTTACAGTCACATAATTACCATATCCGATATTACTATGGACAGCTTCTACTACTTCACCATTAGCAACGCTCATAATACTATCAGCAGGAGTACATCCAAAATCTAAACCGCCATGAAATTTATTTAATTCACCCGTCACAGGATGTCTTCTCGGTCCAAACTCACTATTTATTCGAATGTTTTTTAGAGGTAATGACCATTGACCATTTCCAGAAACGACAGCCTCCTTCTTATCCAAAAATCGCATAACATGATCAACATAATTTTCATCACCATAATTACTCCACCCTAAACGTGATGCCATTACTTCGCCAAATTCAAAGGCTAGAGCACGACTATATTCTCCGTTATTATGTTTTTTTGCATAATCAATAAAACCATTTCCCATGTTATAAGCTTGTAAGGCTAATTTTATTTTTCCATCGGCTTGTTCTAAAACATTAGCAAAATAAGAAACCCCTTGTTTTATGGACTCCTCGGGGTCAGTTATTGTATTAACAGGTAAACCCAAACTTTCAGAAGACTGCATGACATCTGCTAAACGCCCACCTGTTTCTTGCATCGTCATTGCCATTAAGATATCTACATATTCACCAATACCATTTTCATTTGCATACTTTTCAAAATAGATGCGGTAACGTTCAACAGCTTGATTCATAGCATTAAACGTATATTCGCCTTCAACTTCGCCACTAGAACCGCTTCCCGTTGTACCATTACTACCCGTAACAGCTATAATGACACCTACCACTAACATAAAAAGAATCACAACCGGAATCACCAAAGGTACTAAACACCCCAACTTTTTCAATTATTTTTCCCTCCTCTATATACAAAAAAGGAATGCCTAAACAATAGACATTCCTACACATGATTTTCATCTTTTTTCGCAGAACGTAACTCTTTCTCTATTCTGTTTTCTGCATCTTTAACCGTCTGACTAGAACGTAGTTCCTTTCTATCCCCTGTTTTTTTATTTTTTAAGTTCTGATTAGAATTTCTTCTAACATCATAAGACCCATATGCAACTTTATTAGGACTATCTAATTGTGTAACGTTACTATCTAGCTTTTTTGACATATAAAGATTTTCATTATTATATTCACTTTGAGGAGTTCGCTCCATATATTGATTCCTTCTACTATTTTCCGTTTTATAGGAAGAATCTTTATTAACTTGATCTAAATGTTTATTCTGCGCAGTAGTTTCATCAATTTGATTATTCCTACTCACGTAAGTAACTCTTTCCCCCTTTGAAATTGGACTTTCTTCGTTTTTATTTATTGGTTTTAAATCTTCATTTAAGTTAGTTGAATTATTTTGTGGTTGTTTATTTTCTCTGACCCTTTCCTCTTGATTTTGATTTTTTTCTTGCGGAGTTCTTTCAACAGATTTACTATTTAAACTTGTGCCTTTCACAGATTCATGGTTCCCTTGAGGCGTTCTTTCTTTTTCAGCTACCTTTGCCCCATTTACATCAGTAGACTCACCACGCTCTGGGCCAAATACTTTATTTCTCCAATTTGGACTTTCATTTAATGCTTCTTCTGGTGCTTCACGTTTTCGAGTTCGTTTATCTATTGCTTTCAAAGCTGGGTTTACCATTTCTTGTTTCACATTATTAAACATGTTTCCATCTAATGATTGGACTTTACCTGCTGTCATTAACTTAATGATAGAATCTTTTTTCCAAATCATTAAAATCAAAACAGCAAACAGAACAAATAAATTCAATAAATACATTGCTATTGAATCTGGAGGTATCAGTTTATCTATAATGAAGGTTAATACATAAATAAAAAGTACCAGTATACCAAGCATTGCCTTTATTAGAAATACACTTAATACTCTACCTATAGCAACAAAACCGCTATACGCAAATTGCGGAATATAAGATAGTATAAACGCAAAAGGTATAAAAAAGGTTAATGCCAGTGCTATTAATTGTAATAAAAAATTTAAAAGCGCCAAAATGAGAAACGGTATCCCTAAAAAGAAGGAGCCTATTAAAGATATTAAAGACTGACCAAACTGATTAAATACGTTTCCTCCACCCATGCTTTCATTCTTGTATTCCTTCACTTCACCTTTTATTAACGCTTGCCGATGCTTCTCTGCATCATTAGAAAGATCGAAAGCAAGTAAACGATCTACTCGATTAAATTCATCTCCACCCGGCAATTTTTCCGGTACTTCTGGGTCATTATCATTAATGGCATTTTCGTTCGTTTCTCCATAATTCACAAATAAATAGGGTCTTTTTAAAGCCAACTGAAAATAGATGTTACGCATAATTGATATTGTTCCTTCAAGTGGGTTATCTTTATCTATTGATTCAGTATCAGCATATACACCTTCTCCCTCAGCAATATTAATTAATCCATTGCCTGCATCTAATAAATATCCTTGTGCCTCTACAGATAGAGAGTTAAAAGTTTTCATAAAAAATCCTGCATTTAACATCCAATACCCACCTATAACGAGTACCATTAGAAAGAGAACAGAACGCCTCATAGCCTCCTTAACCGTTCCTCTTACTAATGTAAGGTAGAGAATATAACCACACGCAAAAATAAACAGCATCTTTCCGAAATGATCTTTTAATGTGCTATAAACTGTTTTTGATACGCTAGTTAATCCATTCGCAAACTCATCTACAGGTTGAAGAGAATACAATTTATCCATAGCTGTATCAACAAGTAAAACAACATATCCAGAAACAGAAAAAATAACATTATTCAATCCAACAAAAGCGCCTTTAATGGTTTTTTCTGCATCCTCATTATTCGCTCTATAACGTGAAACTGGATACCTTTCTATTAGTAACTCTACTCCCCCTTTTTCTTGTATATTAGGTTTTGTCATATAATCCTCTGGTTCTGAATCCGAATCAAACCATGAAAGTGCGGAAACACTCCCACTTATTATCATTAAACCGAGAATAAAAACCGCACATAGTGAAATTATTAGTTTCTTCCACCTCATAGTGTCCCTCCCTTCTTCCATTCAAAAAATAAAAGAAGCCATCTTTAATTAGATAGCTCCTTATAAATATTTTTCTTCTGCATATGCTACATTCGATCTTTCTATCGTCTCTAATGCCCCGTACCATTCATCAAAAAGACAATCAATACTAATTTTTGATGTTCTTCCATAATAATCTTTCATCAAACATTGACCTTGAAACATGCCTTCTAACATTTCTTCATTCTCTTGGCTTGGTTCCAAGTTCATCCACTTTAATACATCTTTTCTTTCTGTTGGTTCATCAAAAGCGAAGGCTACTCCAAAGTTGCCCGATTCTTCTTCTCTTATCGCATCTTTCGTACTCTGAGAAATGAAAAATAATGCATTATTATAGCTTCTACCAACTCGGCGCATTTGCTTTTCTACCTTTCGACCTTGTTGACTAGAAGTAATTACCCAAGCTTCATCAAGAAATTCCGCTGTTCGCTCTGTTTTATCAAGGCTTCCAAAAAGTTCACAGAATTTACCTAACGCAAACATAACTGCACTCGATTTTAATTGCGAATTTGTATAGCTTTCTATTGAATCTTTTACTTCTGGCAAGTCTAAATTCTCTATTTCAATAATACTAATTCGTTCATCGAGAGATAATGATTTTTGGGAACCATCATGCACACACAATTTTAATATGCTATCTGATACGACTTCATATAAGAAATCACCCGCCTTCTTAACGGATGACTCTTCATGATCTTGTAATATCTCTATTATGTTCATAGAGCCAACTTGTTGCCCTTTCTCTCTTTGTTCAAGCACCGTTGTTACTGCTCTTAAAAAAGCTGTATGAATATCGTCTTTTCCTCGAAAGTCATACACTTGAGAGAAAACAACCTGTACCATTTCCTTAGCTTGCATTGGTGGCAAAAAAACTATTGGGTCAAGTGCACCCCAATTATTTTTATCTTCAGCATCTAACGTAATGAAGTGGAATTTTTTAAGATGTTCAATATAAAGTGGATAATCTCTATTAATGATTCGATCATTCATTACTTTTTCTACCCATTTCCTTAATTCTTTTTTAGGGTCAATGTACAAACATTTTACATTCAACATGCTAATATAAATAAACAAAAGTTTAGCTAGATAGGATTTTCCATTTCCAGTATCACCACTAATTAATACATGTGGTGATCTTGTTTTTGAACCCCTTACCTGTTGATTTGCTAAAAAAGGATGAAATAAAACAGGATATCGGCTTGATGCAATAGCTGATTCTAAATCTTGATGTTTGTTAAAGCGATCTATCCAACCGATAAAAAAGCCGACTCGTGAACCTACATCCGCATTTACTCCAAAAAGCCCTTCAGCTAAGCCATCTTGTGTAGTCTTCTGTAGCCAATTTCGATTCGTCACATCTAACTTTTCACCGGGTAAAAATTTATAAAATAGTTGTAATTGATCTGCTAAAGGTATTCGACAAGTAACGCCTATCTGTTTCATATGTCGTGTAACAAGTTTTGCACGATACATACATTCTTTTTTACTTTTACCATTCACGATAATAACAGAAAGCCAATTCATCATATTTACATCATCTTTTTTTATGTCGTCTTGTAAATGTCGAATCATATATTGACTTGCACTAACAGATGAATCTGCTCGATCTCCCACTTTATGTTGCTCATTCGATGACTCTTTTAATTGTTGATGCTTTAAGTTTAAATCCATTTTTGTTTTTGATTTATTTTCCGCTTGTACCTTCATTTCTACTTCTACAGGAAAGGGTAAAGATTGTGCTTCATAAAATAATTCACTTTCTGCCATATTGTTTGGAAATTCATCTACTACTACAAAAGATATATAACCCTCATCTTGATCACTATTTATTTTTAAAACAGACGGTAATGTAGGGTCAATTAAAGTATTAGTTATCGAATCTACGGAACTATTTTCTATTTCTTCTCCTACTTGATGTTCTAAACCTCGAAGGAAATTATAGCGATTTATATAAATTAACTCATCTTCCATTAATCTTACACCGTTAACACTAGAGACAATACTTGCTATTGAATCCTCGGCTTCTTCATATTGTTTAAAAAAAGAAGTGGAAACATCTTGTTCCCACCCCAATAAATTAATAATTGTGTCTGTTGCTGTTGAAAACATAGAGAGTATATTTTCCTTTAAATCTGCATCCACTTTTACACTCTCCGTTTTTAATTTTACACCTAAAACAAAATCATTTTTGGTTACCTTACCTAAGCGACCTTCCAAAATACGAACAGTTTCATCTAAATAATAATCGGATACTTGTTTGCTATCCATCGCAACATCATTGCCTAAATCTTCAAAGCGTTCCGCTAATCTATATTCTTGCGGATACATCATTAAATGAATGTCTTTATAATCCGTCAATTCTTGAAAAAAAGATACCCAATTCCGTTTATATGATTCAACTACTTTTTTGTTTTGCATTGGTATGGACTGGCTCCTTATACGATAATACGCCCACACGTCGCCCATTCTCGTTAACAATAAATTCCCTCTCATTGTTTTCATTGGCGTTCTTAATCTCACCATTTGATTTACCCACCACCTTCACACATTTTTTAAATAGAATTTTTGTATCATTCATCCATTCGACTTGTTTATCATTACAGAACCTTTTTTTGGGTATTTTAATGGAAAGAAAATACTTTACTACATCAACAAAGTATAAATAAATATTCTTTCCCTCAATTTTAATTTTAGTGACTAAATACGCTAATAGTAATGGAATGCCAATCAAAAATATAAACCAACTATTATCAAACGCATGAGGAAAAGCCTTTCGAATATTGTACCCAACAATAAACGTGATTCCTAAGAATATAAAAAAGTTAATCACTGGGATTAACTCGACCGCAAAAGGTAAACTATAGTTTTCTGTCAATTGCTGTATTTTCTTAGGCTCCCGAAGTGCTTTTCGATAGTTAAATACAGTCCTCAATCTATCTTCACTCCTTACAAAGTATCAATAAGCGCTTTTACCCATGAACTTACTTGATCCCAATTTTGAACAACATAAGCAACAATTCCACCTATAACACACGTTGCGATAATACCACCAATCTTAAATCGTGCCAGATTTTTAGCTACCATAAATACTACAATTAATGTTACAGCTTGAACGACAATTGTTGTTCCCCAATTTTCCACCCCATCAAGTGTAGGCAACTTTGAACTTCCTAAAATCATTTTATCTAACAAAGCCATGTTAACCTCTCCTTTTATTGATAATCCATTTTTTCAACAAAATAATTGCCTTCTTTATTTACAATTTTCATTTCTACAGAAATCACGTAAGGAATATTTGTCATCTCTTCACGAAAACGAACTTTCGCATATGCGATAAAATAAGATTTATCTTCGTAAATCTCTACATTTAACAATTCATCAAATAGAAAAGAACCGCCTAAACTATGGGGTTCTTTCATCATATACGCTAATTCCTCTTTATCCTCCGACGCATATTTCTCGAAAAAATTAACTAAGAAAGTCTCAATATCTTCTTTTTCCTCTCCTGTATAAGCATTAAGGTGCTTTTTAACGCCTTCCTTTTCAATTTTCCCTTTCAAAGAATATTCTTTAGTAAAATACGGTACTCCCGATACAGAAAATACCTCATCACTAGATACTACAGGAATATTTAACAATAGTGTTTGAGAGCTCTCATCTGTTTCAGTTACAATTTTAGTTTTGTTCTTTCCTTTCTTGTCTTTATCTCCTTTTTTCTTTACTGGAACCTCTTTTTGCTTTTCAACTACATTTTTAAAAGTAACCCTATATTGAAAGAGCGTATAATCACCCTTCTCTTTTACATTAAAAAGAGAATAGCTATTTAAAATACGTTCACCTTGTATATCTGGCATCTGATATAAAGAATGACTTTCATTTGCAAATTCCTCTGATTGAACCATGTAACTTTGCAGTTCATTTTTTCTTTTTTCTAAGTCTTCACTAGTTTTTTTCACATTAATAAACTGAGAAATAAAACCAGTCAAAAACTGTTCAGCACTTGGTATTGATATTTCTTCTCTTTCCTCCGTTTCATCTCTAGAATGAACAACCTTCTTAGTATCATTCAACACTGAACGTGTATTAATTGATAAGAAAATCGTTAATATACAAATAAAGAGTATACCAACCAAAAGAGACCATACTGCTAAAGCTACTAATTTCGAATGATCTTTCTTAATAAAGCTTTTTTCCTTTTTCGGTACTTTAACTCGTTTTATTCGTTCTCTCAATCTACTTTTTAATTTTTTCTCTCTTTTTTCATTAGACAACCGAGTCACTCCTTTCGATAAAATTTAAAAAGGATGTTACTTGGCGTAACACCCTTAATACTGAAACATTTTCCGAGTATACTTTTTCCTTTATTTTCTTTCCACCTTTTACATATGTTACTTTGTAAAACGAATATCTATATGTTGAATAACCTGTCTTTCTTGTTCCCTCTACAATCAAAGACGTATTTTTAGATAAATCTTTTATAAAAACTTGATAAGAAATGCCTACATTAAAACCTAGCCTTTTAAACCGTTGATCTATAGTAAGCATATATATACTATTCCTTTTCTAACTCATAGAGTGAAATAAATTCTACATACTTAAAAAACTCATCTTCAGAACTTCCAACTTCTGGCGGGTCTTCACTTTCTAACATAGCAAACGTTGCAGTAAACGTCTTAAACACATTTCCAACAAATACTTTTGTATCAATTATAAATTGCTCATATACATTAGAAGCTAAATGAATAACTTCATCTCTTAACCTCTCAATAACCACTTCAACAATCTCAATTACACCATACCGTTCTAATTCACTTTCTAAATAAGAGCGATTTACCAATTCTACATAAAGCATTGAAACACTCTCCTTTTGTTATGTATGGCTTTTATTCATACAAGGTTCGGGTAGTATTTTTTAAGAAAACCACTTAAAAATTCTCCACCCTTTCCCCCTTGTATTACAAAATTTTGGCGGTGTAGGCATGTCGCCAAGCCGAACATACCCAAAACGAGGATTTAACACATTCGGCTTGCCCTTGCTATTGTACCGCCAAAAGCGCCTTTACTTTCGATCATCACAACTGCCTTTAGAATGGATTAGTGACGTTTAATTCGTGGGGTTTAGACCCCACACGACTAGCCTTCACCTCCACCCCAAAACAAGGGTATTAACAAACCATATCTCCAAGTTCAGCTAAGAATACATTCAACATTTTTTCTTGTTTATCCGATAGTTCGGCATTCATAATCATGTCGGACAAATCATTATTCCCCAAAGCCTCATCAGCTTCAAGAATCATTTTCATAGTTGGAGAACAAGAATTTTTCAACCAGTTACGAGATTTCTCATAAAATTCTCTCTTTGGCTCCATATATAATTTGAGTTTCCCAACATCGCCTATAAATCGTTCCCAAAACTCACTCGTTTTCCAAGTATTACGGTTAGTATCTCTTTTTTCCACGAACCGTAAATAATTGTTTATGATCTGCTTTGCAACATTCAATAAATCTTTTGTCCTTATCATTTCTCTAATCGCAACCTGCGCCCGATCATTTTTTAATCGTAATTCGTATCTATTCCATTCTGGGAAATCTTCCAAAGGCTTATTGTACTTTTCAGCTTGTTCGTAATTTTTTTCGTAAAAGCACAAATATACTTCCGATTTTTTTGAACCAAAATAAATTGTTGTACCGCCTGTTGAACCATCTTCAATTGAATAGGAACCGTTATAATCTGACTTCCTAAACTTTGATATGGCTTCGCCATTTTTAACTTTCTCTAATAACTTAGGAATTTTAAAATACGTTTTATAATCATCTATAGCTAAGTCAAATCTAGTAAATGTGCCTTTATGCTCTAAACAATCATTAAAAAAATCAAACCATGTCTTTTTTCGCCAATTTAAAAAGCTTTCAAACTGCCGACAGCCTTTCCCAGACATTTCAATTAATATGCCTCTATTATCTCCCTCAACAGAATAAAAGACTTTTATGTTATCTAGTTGATATGTACCAACGTAGCCATAAAAGCCTGTTTGTAATTCCTGCATGTATTCCTTTTTCAAATGCAATACATTTTCAAGCACATAATCAATATCATGACTTTTAAAACTAACTCTTATATAGTCAACCATTGATAGTAAAGGGTTTATTTCTTCTTTTTTAATTACTACCCCCCTGTTAGAGTGGGGGGGGTTTTCAGTCGTCATTCGCTTCGCTCACTCCTCCTACGGTCGCTACGTTGCCACTGGCGACTGCCGTCGCCAACGCTCCCTTCGTATTTATGGTGTGTCTAATTTCCTCCAAAAAGTTATAATCTTTAGGTACTAGAGGAGTATAAAACTCAGAAATAACGGATGTTCCTGCATCGACATATCCTCTACCTTTAATCTTTTTAAATATAAAATTCTTATCCGTATCACCGAACATCATTCCATATCCCGATTCAGACATTTTCCCTAAAGCAACACGAAAATTAAATTGATCTCGTATTCCATCCGCTAAATATTTTGCATCTGGACGTTGTGCAGCAAGAATAAGAAAATACCCCATCTGACGACCGAGCATAACAAGTTGTTTCATATATTCTAATGCCTTCATTTGATCTTCACGCTTCAACATTTCCATAAACGCAACATACTCGTCAAATACGATAAAAACAGGCTGTAATCCTACATCTGCATAATTCCCCCCTGTTTTATAATTCGGCATCTTTTTCATGTCCTCCGAACGTTGTAACATACCTTCAACTGCTTTTCTTAACGTCATCATAATACCTGTATCTTTAGAAAAGACTGTCCCCTTTGGCATAACCTCTCCTAAATCTGACAAATCAGAGTTTTTAGGGTCTAAAATACGAATATCAGCACCAGATTTCAATAAAGCATCTATCATGGTCAAAATAAAATAGGTTTTTCCTCCACCAGTACCACCCGCTATTAACATATGTGGTAGTTCATCAAACTTCCATTCTATATGCTTCATAAGGTTTATTGAACCATTTTTAACTTCCACATCCTTAATAGGTATTCGATTTTTCCTTACATCATACAAGAACTTAAAGCATACAAAATTCTCTTCAATCTCTCTTTCAACCAAATCACAATATAAACCATTCTCCATATCTTCACCTAATTCAAGAAATCTATTTTGAAATCGACTTAAATCTAATGCAATTCTCACATAGATATAACCCTTCTTCACTTGATAATAGGCTCTTGGAAAGTACGTAATTTTCTTTTTTATCACCTTTTTATCAGATATACCCCACACAGAATCAGATGTCACACTTTCCTTTTCCATGAAACGGTTAGATATAAACATTCTAGCTATTTTTTGCCTGTGTAATATTTTCTTATACTCTTCATAAAGAAAAAAATAGGCTGTTACTACAGTAATAGCACCAATTCCTAAAGATATAGCTAATCCTGTACCCAGTAATGACCAATTCCAAACTTTAAAGTCCGTCATAGTTTCAAACGTTAACCAATCACGCCATTTTGATAATTGATCATTAAAATAAAAGTACATAATATAAAGAAAAACAGGAATAAAAATCATTAGCCCTGCTCGTAATACACCATGTTCCATAGCTGGCGTTATTCTATGCCCTCTATATTTCCACAAACGACGTTTTATAAATTTGATATATTGCACCTACTTTCTTTCATTTAAAATACGTCTTAGTATTGCATTTTTATAAAGCATCAACCTTCTAAAACGGTAAGGATTACGCTTTTTAGATGGATGTATTGAATCATATTCAATAACTTTACGTGTATAGTAAGCTATCCGTCTTTCCATTTTTACTCGATTCCCTTCATGTAGAATATAAAAAAGCGTACCAGTACAAATTTATACTAGTACGCTATCAAACTACTTTTTATCAGTTCCTACACCAACAGCATCTTTTACAGGTTCTGCCTTTTTCCCAACCGATGAACCTTTACCAACCTCTACAATATCTTCTGCCTCAACTGTCCAAACTACATTAGCGAAACTTCCATTTGCTTGTGCTCTTGCCTTAATGATAGGATTCTTTAACTTAACTTGTTGCTGAAAATCAATTTCTTTTAAATCAACATAATCCGGAATAGTTACCTCTATTTGTTCCTTCTGTGTAGACGAAGCAAGATTATAAATCCTTGCCTCAAGTTTATCAGTACGTTCATTTTTATCACGGTCAAAAAACATTTTTTCACGATTTAATCCCATAAAAATCATATCTCCAAAAGTTAACTCATCTGGAATAATTCCTGTACTAAATTTCATATATACATTCTCCTCAATTTTTAATATTTTTATTATCGATTCAATTTAATTTCAATTTTCATTTACATTTAATATATAAGTATCGCTAGGTTCTGATTCCATTACGGCGCTTATCAGTCGCTCCCTATTATGAGATCATGGCAACCTAGTAGGATATATTTATATCCATTAGCACGCTTATTCTAGCCTGCTACAGCTTTTTTAAAAGTGTCTAACTGTCTACACTTAATACTCACGCTATCGACAATTTCACAAAAACATGCTACAATAAAGTTCCTAAGTTTGTTGTGGCGTGTCTGGTGAAATTGCCAGATGCGCTTTCTTTCTATATACTATTTTCAAAGTACATCATCCTTTTATTTTTTTCAGAACATTCAACCTCATATGACTCTTACATGAACCACCTCCAAAAGTGATAACAATTAATTAATATATACCTACATTGTCATAAACAAAGCGTTCTTCAAATTTTCTTTTATTAACCTTACCGGGAACGACATAATAGCCGTCAGCTTTCATTTCTTTATTTAAAGTTCTTATGATGTTATATGCTTTCGACTCTTTAACTTTTAAAATTTCTTGAACATCTTTCACCGTTAAAAATTCATACAATACTATCCCTCCTTTGAAAGCATATTACTTTTTAACTATTGTTTAACTATGATTTAATTATAATTCTACTTAAAGTAAATGTCAATATTAATTTTAACAATTTATTTAAAAAATAATACAAAATAACAACAAATGATGTGATATATACATAAGAGACAATTATATACATTTTATTTAAAAAAATTGATATAATATAAAATGGATACCAACGAGTGGAATGGAGAGTAAAAAAATGACACTAGGCGAAAGATTAAGAATTACGCGCATGCGAAAAAAACTCACACAAATTGAAGCATCCAAAAAATTAAACATATCCAACATATCTCTTTCAGCATATGAAAGAGACAAAAGAGACCCCGACACACAACTTTTAAAAAAAATGAGCGAATTATACAACGTCTCCACTGATTATTTACTCGGTTTAACCGATTACGAAACAAACGATTCACATGACAAAAAATCAAAATTAGAACATTTATTTGGTGAAGTTATATTTGAGGTTACTAATGATGATGAACCTAACATTTATCTTGATGAAGCTAATTTAGACGAGGAAACCCTCCGACTTATAAAGAAAGCATTAAAAAATGGAATGAAATTTGTCGACGAGATGAAACGTAACGACGAGTAATTCGTACAATATATTAAGGAGTTAGAATTTTCCAATAATAAAAAGACTATAGGAGTGATATTATTCTGTGCAATCAATCCATTAAAAAAGAGGTACAAGAGATCATAGTTCATTATCAAACAAACGATATTCATGAATTATGCAATCAACTAAAATTAAAAATATTCTTCAATGACCTTGGAAACACGGAAGGTATTCTTCAATATTATAAAAACACCAGAGTAATCCATATTAATCCAAACATTAAAAACAAAGAATACTTCATCGCCTACATGTTAGGATACTTTTTTTTACATGCAAAACCCAATACTTCCATTATATTCAATAAAATAGAAAACAAAGAAGCAATTATATTTGCTTCAGAATTACTTTTAACAGATGAAATGATTCTTGCTTATGAAAAGAAATTTAAGAAAGGTGCTATTGAAGAAATTGCAAAACTTTTTAATTTACCTATACCAGTAGTTCAAGTAAAATTAAACGGATTCTATGGCAATCAGTTTATTTTTTTCAACGCTTAAACCGAACATACATTCTAGGAGGTTTCTTTACATGGCTATAAGACGCTTAAAAGATGGGCGATTCCAAGCTGATGTAAGTTTGGAAACAGACCCGTTAACTAAAAAAAGAAGACGTAAAAAGAAAATCTTCACTCATAAGAAAGATGCTGAGGAGTGGATTAGTAAGATAAAACAATTTTATAAATCAAGAAATACATTATCCGAACGTAAATTGGATTTTCAAACTATCAAAGAACTTTACTTAGAAGAGTGTAGACTCCACCACAAACCAAATTATTTTAAAATACAAGAATACACCATTAACAAACATATTTTAGAACCATTTAAAAATTGTATTTTTAACAAGGTTACTCCATCAGATATTAGAGAATATCAATCAAAATTAATTAAATCTGGATTAAGTTACAAGTCGATAAACAATATCATGATTATTCTTAAACGCATTTTTGATAAAGCCATAGAGGAGCATGTTATACAAGCCAATCCATGCATCTCAGTTAAAAACCTTAGCCTTGAAAAAAAACAAATGAAGTTTTGGACACCAGATAAATTTAAAAAATTTACTGACCTTATTAATAAAGATGAATTTATATTTAAAGTATTTTACACATTTGCATACTTTACTGGAATGAGATGCGGAGAAATATTAGCGTTAACATGGATTGATATTGACGACTTTCAAAAAGAAGTAAATGTATACAAGTCACTCACTTATATAAACAAAGAAATTATTATAACAAAACCCAAAACAAAGAATTCAATTAGAAGAATCAGTATTAACTCTAAACTTTTAGAATTACTACATGAATGGAAAAGAAAACAAGAATTTTTATTCTCTAAATACAACATGCAACATTCAGATGAAGTTCATATTTTCCAATACAGAGATAAACCACCAACAAAAGATATTTTTAGCAGAAAGATCAGAACCATATGCAAACGTAGCGACAAAATAGAACCCATCCGTTTACACGATTTAAGGCACTCTCACGTTGCTTTACTTATTCATCAAAGGGAAGACTATACAACCATAAAAGAACGGTTAGGACATGGCTCTATTAAAACGACAATCGATGTCTATGGTCATCTATTTCCGAACAAACAACGTGAAACCGCCGACCGGCTAAATGACTTCTTTTAGAAAATGGTATTTTTATGGTCTCTAACTCTCTAAAAAACACAACAAAACTCAATTTATTTTACCGAATAAAAAAAATACCAACCCTCTAAAAGTGTTGGTATGACTTGTTCTATGGATACGATGCGGTCGAGAGGACTTGAACCTCCACGGGTTATTCACCCACTAGGCCCTCAACCTAGCGCGTCTGCCATTCCGCCACGACCGCACATTTTGCAATAAATGACAGAAAATAAAAGGCTGTGGATTAACACAGCAATTCAATGCGGGTGGAGGGAGTCGAACCCCCACGTCCGAAGACACTAGATCCTAAGTCTAGCGCGTCTGCCAGTTCCGCCACACCCGCAAAAATACAAATGATGAGCCATGGAGGATTCGAACCTCCGACCCTCTGATTAAAAGTCAGATGCTCTACCGACTGAGCTAATGGCTCATGTAAAAAAACGAAAAATAAAAAAATGGCTGGGCTACCAGGATTCGAACCTGGGGTACACGGGATCAAAACCCGATGCCTTACCGCTTGGCTATAGCCCAACATCTGGCGGTCCGGACGGGACTCGAACCCGCGACCTCCTGCGTGACAGGCAGGCATTCTAACCAACTGAACTACCGGACCCAGCCTATTTATTTTTAAAAAAAGATGACCCGTACGGGATTCGAACCCGTGTTACCGCCGTGAAAGGGCGGTGTCTTAACCACTTGACCAACGGGCCATTAAAAAATGGCGGAGAAGGAGGGATTTGAACCCTCGCGCCGCTTACACGGCCTACACCCTTAGCAGGGGCGCCTCTTCAGCCACTTGAGTACTTCTCCATATGGCTCCACAGGTAGGATTCGAACCTACGACCGATCGGTTAACAGCCGATAGCTCTACCACTGAGCTACTGTGGAATAAAGTGTGAATCAATCGCAACGAAAAATATAATACAATATTTCAGTGTAATTGTCAACATTTTTTCGTTAAAATCTATTCGAAAAATATGTAAGTTGAAGTGCTGTATGAGACAGCCTATTTAATTTATCATGGATGACATATTTCGTCAATGGGTTATAGCGATATTTTTTTGCTTTTATAGTAAATAAATTCTCCCTTTGCATTTTCCACATCTAAATTTAGCTGTGTTTACCCTCCTCATACGTTTAAACTCATCATTACAACTAGTACACTTATAGACATATTTATACTTTTTTTGTGAAGGAAGTGGCTTACAATGCCTTGGAGATCCGGTGATTTTCAAAAGTTGCTTAAACGCCTGATCACGATGCCTATATCCTCTTCCTTCTATATGTAAATGATAATGACATAACTCATGTTTAATAATCCCGATAAATTCTTCCATGTCACTTTCCTGCATGTACTTCGGATTCAATTCAATTAACTTCTTATTAGGAATATATCTTCCACCTGTTGTTCGTAAACGAAAATTAAAAGCTACGTCATGTAAAAAGGGTTTATGAAAATATGTTAAAGATAATTTATTGACCAAATTAAATAAATCCTGATCATCCAGCAGCTCCATTATACCTATCTCCTTATCAATAAGCGATGTTAATATTCTAATATATAAATATTAACTTTGTACAGAAATGGGTTACTTCCTATATTATATAAATAAATTAAACTTACTCGTTATTTAAAATTATTGTAAATAAATATTGATTTTTACTTGGATTATATTATAATATAGATGTAGATAGATAAATACTTAGTTTAAGAGAGGAGATTTAATATTGAGTAATAAAAGAAATACCTTAACTACTGCCGCTGGAGCTCCAGTTGGAGACAATCAAAACTCCATTACAGCTGGACATAATGGACCTACATTACTTCAAGATTTTCATTTACTAGAAAAACTTGCTCATTTTAATAGAGAACGTATCCCTGAACGCGTCGTACATGCAAAAGGTGCTGGTGCACACGGATACTTTGAAGTAACAAATGATGAAATTTCAAAATACACAAAAGCTGATTTCCTTAGCGAAGCCGGAAAGCGTACTGACATGTTTATCCGCTTCTCAACCGTTGCTGGTGAACTAGGCTCTGCAGACACAGTACGTGACCCACGTGGTTTTGCAGTTAAATTTTATACGGAAGAAGGGAACTATGACTTAGTTGGAAATAACACGCCAATTTTCTTCATTCGTGATGCAATTAAGTTCCCAGACTTCATTCATACGCAAAAACGTAACCCGCAGACGCACTTAAAGGATAAAGATATGGTTTGGGACTTCTGGTCATTATCACCAGAATCACTTCATCAAATTACGTACCTTCATAGTGATCGTGGCATCCCGGCTACGTTCCGTCACATGAATGGATATGGAAGCCATACCTTTAAATGGGTAAATGCAAAAGACGAAGCATTCTGGGTTAAATATCACTTTATAAGTGAACAAGGGGTCAAAAACTTAGATCCAGAGCTTGCTGACAAGATCGCTGGTGAAAATCCTGATTATCACACAGAAGATCTCTTTAATGCTATTGATCAAGGTGACTTCCCTGCTTGGAAGCTTTACGTACAAATTATGCCTTACGAAGACGCCAAGACTTACAAATGGGATCCATTTGATGTTACAAAAATCTGGTCGAAAAAAGACTATCCACGTATTGAAGTAGGTCGAATGGTACTAAACCGTAATCCTGAGAACTACTTTGCTGAGGTTGAGCAAGCTGCCTTCTCACCTGGTCAATTCGTACCTGGTATTGAAGCTTCTCCAGATAAAATGCTTCAAGGTCGTCTATTTGGTTATTCAGATGCACATCGTTATCGCTTAGGAGCAAACCATCATCAAATTCCTGTAAACCGTCCAAAAAATGAAGTAAATAATTATCAACGTGATGGTTTCATGAATGTAAGTGGTAATGGTGGTAGCAAGCCAAACTACGAACCAAACAGTGTAGATGGACCAACTGAGGATCAGGCAACCAAAATTAATCCGTTTGAGGTTTATGGCGAAGCTAATAGCGTTTCCTATGACAGTGATGATCATTATACACAGGCCGGTGATTTATATCGTTTAATGACTGCAGATGAAAAAGATCGCTTAATTAAAGCATTTGTTGATCACATGAAGCCTGTTACAAAAGAAGAAATTAAGCTACGTCAAATCGAACACTTCTATAAAGCAGATCCTGAATGGGGCGAGCGTATCGCTGAAGGACTTGGCCTTAAAGTTCCAGAAAGCGTAAAATAAACAACTATGGCGCAAGCTCCCGAATAGAAACGTAGCGACTGGAAAGATTCAACTTAGATAAAGGAAGCACGGTGAGTTTGCGAGCCGATGATGACTTAGCTTAGGGCGATTTGTGAGGTCGCTTCTGGGCGCCGGAGCAGGACGCGCTTAACACGCCCATATTTATCCAGCTGGCTAATTTATCATTTCCTAGACTAAAACAAAGACATGGTTCCTATTAGAACCATGTCTTTTCAATTAATATTCTTTGTTCACCATTGATAAGGCGATTCTTCCTTTATTCATATCAATATCCTCGACCCAGACAGTTATTACATCGCCAACAGAAGCAATGTCCATTGGATGCTTCACGAATGAATTTGACATCTTAGAAATATGGACAAGTCCATCTTGCTTCACACCGATATCTACGAACACACCAAAATCAACTACATTTCTAACCGTACCCTGCATCTCCATTCCAGGCTTGATATCTTCCATTGTCATTACGTTTTGTTTTAACAATGGTTGCGGAAAATCATCACGAGGATCGCGCTCTGGTTTACTTAGTGCTTGTAAAATATCACTTAAGGTTGGTACTCCTATGCCCAGCTCTTCTGCAACCTCCCTGTTTTTAATTGTGCTAATGGCCTGGCGAAGTTTTTCTGAGCCTATATCGCTTAGATCACAGTCCAGCATTGTTAACAGCTTTTCTGTATGAGCGTAGCTTTCAGGATGTATAGGGGTTCTATCGAGTGGGTTATCCCCATCAACGATGCGTAGAAAACCAATCCCCTGTTCATACGTTTTTGCTCCTAAACGAGGAATTTTCTTTAGTTGCTTCCGATTCGTAAATTTCCCATCTTCCTCACGTTGCTTAACAATGTTGTTTGCCACCGTTTTACTTAGTCCCGATACATATTGTAGCAATGACGAGGAGGCTGTATTTACATTTACGCCTACCTGATTAACTGCAGTTTCTACAACAAATGATAATGATTCATTTAATGACTTCTGACTTACATCATGCTGGTATTGTCCAACCCCAATAGATTTCGGGTCAATTTTGACAAGTTCAGCAAGCGGATCTTGTACCCGTCGGGCAATCGACACCGCACTTCTCTCCTCGACTTGAAGATCAGGAAATTCCTCTCTTGCTAGTTTGGAAGCAGAATACACACTTGCACCAGCCTCATTAACGATGATATACGGCACATTTAGACTATTTTTTCCAATTACATCGGAAATAAATTGCTCTGTTTCTCGTGATGCTGTTCCATTACCAATTGCTATTAATTCAACATCGTATTTCTTCATTAGTTCTAGTACCTTTGCTTCCGCACCTAATTTATCATTCTTTGGTGCTGTTGGATAGATCACGCCAATACTATGTACTTTCCCCGTTTCATCGATGACAGCTAGTTTACAGCCTGTACGGAAAGCCGGATCAACGCCAAGAACAGTCTTTCCTTTTAAAGGTGGCTGTAATAATAAATTCTTTAAATTTTTGGAAAAGATATCTATTGCTTGCTGCTCAGCCTTTTCGGTTAAACTACTGCGAATTTCCCGCTCTACAGATGGTTGAATTAATCGCTTATAACTATCTTCAATTGCATGCACTAAAATATCTACTACTTGCTTAGATGCAGAACTTTTAATTACATGCTGTCGCAAGAACTCATGAATTCGCTCTGTAGGTGGCTTTATAGAGACTTTGATAACATCCTCTTTCTCTCCACGATTTAAAGCTAGAATTCGATGTGATACTAAGGAACGCACAGGTTCATGAAAATCATAGTACATTTCATAAACGTGCTTCTCGTCCTTTTCTGCATTTTTCTGCTCAGATTCAATGCTTCCTCGGTTATACGTAACTTGTCGCATAAATTCACGATAAGCTGGCTCTTCGGAAATCCACTCCGCAATAATATCATTTACCCCAGCTAGTACTTCTTCTATCGTTAGTAATTCATGATCTTCTGAAATATATTTCTTCGCTTCACTTTCTACTAATTCTATATCCTGCTTCCATACAAGTAATGCTAATGGTTCTAAACCTTTTTCTTTAGCAATCGTTGCCCTAGTACGTCGCTTTTGCTTATACGGTCGATATAAATCTTCCACTCGCTGTAGCTGTTTTGCTTCTGTAATAGCTTGTTTTAATTCATCTGTTAGTTTTCCCTGTTCTTCAATGCTTCGTAATACCTCTTGCTTCCGCTCCGAAAGATTGACAGCGTAATGCCATTTATCTTGAACCGCTTTAATCTGTACCTCATCTAAGCCACCAGTCACTTCTTTACGATAACGAGCAATAAAAGGAACCGTATTCCCTTCCTCTAATAAGGCAATTACTTTATTAACAACTTGTATATTGACTTTTGCTTCGTTAGCTACCCATTTGCTTAGATCTTGGTTTATTTCTTTTGCCACACGTTTTCCTCCTTTACCTTCCTATATATTTTACCAAAGAACAGAACGATTCCCAATGAATAAGCAACGTGTAAAGCGCCTAACAATGGGTTTCATTCACAATTTTTTACATAAGGAAAACGGAGCAAAATTCGCTCAGTCCTTATCACTAA
>NZ_JAJERH010000060.1 GCF_016919725.2 Virgibacillus sp. AGTR | reverse complement strand
GAAAATTCCATAAGGGGGGATGATATGAAGATGGATCGAAGTGACACCTTTCAGAGTAAGTGGTTTATTGGTATAACATGTCTTAAAGTGATCACGATGTATGCTTGGATACCGAAGGATATGTTTGATGTAACAATACCAAGTGTA
Organism: Virgibacillus sp. AGTR; assembly: GCF_016919725.2. Lineage (GTDB taxonomy): Bacteria > Bacillota > Bacilli > Bacillales > Amphibacillaceae > Virgibacillus > Virgibacillus salarius. The sequence continues at coordinate 26,647 of NZ_JAJERH010000060.1, read as the reverse complement.
GACCATTTTATCAGGACATTTAGTGATGCATGGACTAGGTTTTATGAGGGAAAAGAATTTCTTGAGACGTTTCCTTATCCATCAGGAATGCTATTTATATTAGCGCTTTTTTTCTGGCCAGTTGTACTGTTCGGATTGGATGGGCAGCATCTTCAAACGTTTTTTATACAGCTACCAACATTACTAGCAGATATACTTATTTATTATGTACTACTGCGAACGTTTCCGACAAAGCAAAAGCGGGTCATGTTTATCTATTATGGTTCCCCCCTTATTTTTATAGCGAGTTATCTATATCCACATCATGATTTATTACCGATAGCTGCTTTATTGCTATCGGTATTTTATTTACTACGCAAACAGCATGTCGTTGCTGCGGTTTTCTTTGCGGTTGGATTGTCGTTAAAAATGCCAGCAATTTTTGCTTTGCCATTACTTCTTATCTATTTTTTGAAAATGCATCGAACGATTGATGTAATGAGATTCAGTATAATCACACTTGGGACTTGGTTTCTTTTATCAAGCCCTTTTCTATTTTCAAAGGGGTATCAACTATCGGTTTTTTACTATGAAGATCAATTTAAAATGCTCGATATATATTTGGAAATTGACTATCTCAAGATTTATGTAGCACCGCTTGTTATTGCATTAATTTATATTCACTTTTTTCGATTCGATAAAATTAATGCTGATTTATTGTATACCTATTTAGGCATGCTTTATTTTGCATTTGTGCTATTTATTCCACCAATGCCTCATTGGTATGCCTGGTCCTTTGTGTTTGCGTCATTCTTTTTTATTAAGACGTATGAGAATAAACATAATATGTATCAATATTTACTATTAACTACCGCTTATTTAGGTTATTTTATCTTTTTTTATCCCAATACAAATCCAACATTACTTGCTATTTCTGAATTCTTTCATATCGATCAGAATGATAGCTTTGTACCTAATTTGATATTTACGTTATTTGAAGGGATTTTGCTATGTTTAATTTGGATTTTTTATAGGTATGGCATTATTAGTAATTCCTTATACAAAGTGCGGTTAAGGCCAACCGTAATTGGCATAGGCGGCGATAGTGGTGTTGGAAAAACAACACTAACAAAAGGGTTAATGAATTTATTTGGTGCCGAGAGGTTACTTATAGTTGAAGGAGACGGTGATCATAAATGGGAGCGAGGTCATGAGAAGTGGAAAGAGTATACCCATTTAAACCCGAAGGCCAATTTTCTGCATGAACAGGCGTCTACGTTAGAAAGGTTGAAGAATGGTAACTCGGCAAAACGCGTTGAATACGACCATCAAAAGGGGAGCTTTACAAATCCCCAGAAGATAGACCCGAATGATTTTATTGTCATGTGTGGACTACATCCACTTTTATTAGCCAGAACGAGAAAGGTATTAGATCTAAAAATTTATCTGGATACAGATGAACAATTGCGAAGACATTGGAAGATTATACGAGACTGTAACGAACGTGGTTACTCGATAGAGAAGCTAATGAAGCAAATTGACGCTAGGGTGGAAGATGCAAAGAAATATATCTATCCGCAAAAAGAATATGCCGATATTATTATCAAATATTATACAGATAAGCCATTTGCGATCGGGAACCCAGATGAGAATCCTGCAATTCAATTAACAATCACCTGTAATGCGGATGTTTTTCTCGAGCATGTATTGGAGGAAATGGATAATGCAAATATTTCATATACACATGATTATCACGCTAATTTAAAGCATCAGATGATAAAATTACATGCGCCAATTGATCGGCAAACAGTCCATGAATTAGCTAATCTCTGTATTGAAAATTTAAATGAAGTTACTCGAGGCCATATGATTGAGTGGCGGGATGGCTATGAGGCATTTATACAATTAATTATCCTCGTATTTATTAGTGAGAAAATGAAAGGTAGGTAATTGCAATGGATTTTAAAGCAATCCTATTGGACCTTGATGATACACTATATGATTATGAATATGCGCATCAGCAGGGGATGGATGCCGTATTTGCTTATATAGCCTCTCATACATCTAGGAGTTATGCGGAGCTGGAGCAAGTGTTTCAACTAGCAAAGAATTCTGTAAAGGCAGATCTAGGTGCTACTGCAGCTTCCCATAATCGAATGCTTTATTTTCAACGGATGTTTGAATATTTACACGTAAATGCGCAAGTACATACATTAGAAGCGTATCGGTTATATTGGGATACATTTTTACCAGCGATGCGGCTGAAAAAAGGTGTTCATGCTTTTCTAAATAAAACGAAAGAAATACCAATTTGTATCGTAACGGATTTGACGACTCATATTCAGCATCGGAAGCTAGTCTATCTCGGTATTCAAGAACGTATCAACTACATGGTGACGAGTGAAGAAGCAGGTGTAGAAAAACCACATCCGCATATTTTTCAGCTTGCGTTAAACAAATTGGGAATGGAAGCAGGAGAAGTCATTATGATTGGTGATCATTATGAAAAAGATGTCGTAGCAGCATCGACATTAGGAATAACATCTTTTTGGTTGAATCAAAAGGCTGCTCATAAAAACCCACTAGCTATAGGGAACTTTTTGCATGTATACGAAAAAATTTAACAGCACCTCGCCTGCTGTTATAAAACCAGTTTATGGAAGGGAGTGGATAGAAACATGGTTGAGGAGAAGAAGCTATTTGTTGGGCTTTCACGCTTCGCTGGGGAACGGTTCGATTTAATTCAAGCTGGAGGTGGCAATTCCTCTGTTAAGTTAGCGAATGGAAAGATGCTCATTAAAGCCTCGGGACAACTGCTGTCGGATGTAAATGAGACGGATGCCTTTGTAGAAGTTAGCCTTAATAAGATACAGGAAATCCTAGAAAATGAACAAGTCTTACATGAAACAGATAAAAAAAAGCGAGAGCAGCTTGCCGGGAATTTAATGAAAGAAACGGTATATTCGGTTGACCATAGACCATCTATCGAAACATTCCTACATGCTCTGCTTTATAAATATACGCTTCATACGCACCCAATCGTCGTAAATATGTTTACATGTAAACAAAATGGGAGAGACCAACTACAGTTGCTATTTCCTGAAGCTCTATTTATTCCATACGAAACACCCGGGATCGATCTTGCTATCAAATTAAACGAGAGGTGTGTGAACTATCTAGATCAATGGCAGCAATTACCTCAGATTATCTTTTTACAAAATCACGGATTAATTGTTAGCGCGGATGACGCAAATGAAGTGAAGCGATTAACCAATCATGTTGTTATGACCATTGAAAAGCTTCTAGGTGTTTATTTCGATCACTATCGACTTAGCAATGAACTTTCACAACTAATGTACACGGTTGACAGCTCCCCAATCACTGCTTATTTATCGGAGGATCCTTACTTGACACAGATGCTCCAGCATGTGCGAACATTATTTTACAAACCGCCTTTATGTCCAGATACATTTGTGTTTTGTGGTTACTACGCTGTAAATGTAACTAGTAAACAGGACGTAGCAGCATTAAAAGAGTATATGGATATGTATCAAACTCTACCGAAAGTAGTTATTTATAAAGGCTACTTATTTTTTGTGTCTGTAAATCGCAAAAAAGCAAAAGAAACGGAGGAAGTATTCAAAGCACATATTATGACACTTGCATCGTTATATGGTGAAGAACAACCATTAGATAATAACGAGTTACGGTACTTAAGCGATTGGGAAGCAGAGAAATTTAGACAGAGCGTATAAAGTAAACGTTTAACAGTAGAGGTTTTCCTGCGCGTTAATAAGGGATTAGGAGGATGAAAGTGAAAATTATTATACCTATGTCAGGACAAGGCAGTCGATTTGTTCGAGCAGGTTACCAGCAACCAAAGCCATTAATTGAAGTGGATGGCATGCCAATGATTGAGCATGTAGTGAATTTATTTCCCAAAGAAACGGGCTTTATATTTATTTGTAGAGAGGATCACCTGCAAGCCACAAATATGGAAAGTATACTTAGGCGGATTGCTCCAGAGGGAAAAATTATTAGTATATCACCACATAAGCAGGGACCAGTATATGCAGTTACAAGAGCTATGCAGGAAATAAACGATGAGGAAGAGGTCATTATTAATTATTGTGACTTCTCTTGCTACTGGAGCTATGATGATTTTCTAGCACGTACTCGAGAAAGAAATGCTGACGGTGCCATACCGGCGTATAGAGGTTTTCATCCCCATATGTTAGGAACAACCAATTATGCATTTATGCGTCATCAGCATAACTGGATGCTAGAAATAAAAGAAAAACAGCCGTTCACTTCGAATAGAATGGAGGAATTTGCTTCAAGCGGAACCTATTACTTTAAAAAAGGCTTTTTTGTAAAAAAATATTTTACAGAACTTATGGAAAAGAATATCCATGTGAACGGAGAATACTATGTCAGTCTCGTTTATAACCTATTACAAAGGGACGGATTGCATACATTCATTTACGAAATACAACATATGCTTCAATGGGGGACGCCAGAGGATATGGAAGCATACCAACGTTGGTCGAGCTATTTTCATAGGGTTATGGAAGGAAACAAAGCCGAGGAAATATATCCAATGACAACCATACTACCATTAGCTGGTGCGGGGAGTCGCTTTGCTAGAAATGGTTATTCGCTGCCGAAGCCTTTTATAGAGGTTTCTGGGAAACCGATGTTTATACAAGCAAACGCATATTTACCAAAGGCTAACAAACAATTTTTAATGTGCTTGGAAGAACATATGCAGCGCTATGATATAGAACAAGACCTAAGAATGTATGGGGAGTCGGGTGAAATTTTAGTGGTAGAAGAGCTAATGGAAGGGCAGGCGAAAACCTGTGCATTAGCCTTGGATAGAATAAATCTGGATGAATCCTTACTTATTTCAGCCTGTGACCACGGAGCCTTATGGAATGAGGCCGTATATCAACAATTAATGCATGATGATGATATTGATGCCATTATATGGACGTTTCGAAGACATCCTTCTAGTAAAGTAAATCCAGAAATGTATGGATGGGTGAAGGTGGACACACAGAATCGTGTAACAGAGGTATCCGTAAAGCAGCCAATCAGTGATCATCCTTATGATGATCATGCGATTGTTGGGACGTTTTATTTTAGAAAAGCGAGCTATTTTCAACAGGCTATCAACCGGTTATTTGCAAAAAATATACGAGTGAATGGTGAATTTTATATAGATAGCTGTTTCAATGAACTAATCGAGATGGGATTACATGTAAAAGTGCTTGAGGTGGATCATTATATTGGTTGGGGTACACCTACGGATTTAAAAACATTCCAATACTGGCAGAGCTTCTTCCATAAATGTGCTTGGCATCCCTACCGTTTACATTTGGATACATTTATAAATAAAGACAAAATATCTGAGTTGGATGCATTGTATCAATGGAAAAAGCCAGTTTCCCTTTAATGAATAGCCATGTTAGACAGATATTGCGTTTCATCGTAGTAGGAATGTCTGCTGTTGCTGTGGATTGCTTGCTATATTTTATCCTGATTCCAAATTTAGATCCCAATATTGCCAAACTGATTTCATATATTTGCGGAATGATCATTGCCTTTCTTCTCAATAAGTATTGGACGTTTGAAAAAAAACAACATGCTATCATCCAATTTTATAAGTTTACACTTCTGTATGTAAGTACACTTGGAGTTAATGTTGGTGTAAATTTCTTCATCCTGACGTATATAAGCTCGATAACGTTAGTTGGCTTTACGATTGCGACGGCAGCAAGTACAATTATAAATTTTACGGTTCAGAAATGGTGGGTGTTTAAAAAATGATCAAGTATTCCATTGTGATTCCTTGCTATAATGAGGCGAAAAATATCCCAGCTTTATTAGCTAGATGGGAGCAGGTAATGGAACGAAAGGATGTCGAAATTCTCTTAGTCAATAATGGTTCCAAGGATGAAAGCAGCGAAACGTTGCAGCAATGGGTTCCTCAATATTCATTTGCTCAACGCTTAGAAATTGAAGTGAATCGCGGATATGGATATGGTATTTTATACGGTTTAAGTCATGCCAGAGGTGAATTTTTAGGGTGGACCCATGCAGATTTACAAACAGATCCATTAGATGTTATCAAAGCGATGGAGGTAATAGACAATAGTCCCTCACCTCAACATATATTTGTGAAGGGAAATCGAAAAAATAGGCCGTTGTTCGATCAGCTGTTTACAGGCGGAATGAGCTTGTTTGAAAGCTTATATTTAAAGCAAAAGCTCCGTGATATAAATGCGCAGCCAAATGTATTCCATCGTAGCTTTTATTTAAGCTGGTCTAATCCGCCAGATGACTTTTCGCTGGATCTATATGCGTTCTATATGGCTAGGAAGGCCGATTTGGAAATTCATCGGTTTGCTGTCGTATTCCCAGACCGATTACATGGGGAATCAAGCTGGAATAATGGGTTAGCTGCCAAGGTAAAATTTATAAAACGTACCCTAGATTTTAGTACGACCTTAAAAAAGGAGTTAGCTAGATAATGGACTATATTGCTCATCGAATAAATACCGTTGCTCAATTAAATAAGCTACCTAAGCATTATGGGGTTGAGATTGATTTGCGAGATGCAGGAGGACGCATTATTTTGCAACATGATCCTTTTGAGGATGGAGAGGATTTGGAGGAGTTTCTGCAGCATTATCAACATGGTTGTATGATCTTAAATATTAAGAGTGAACGAATTGAGCATAAGGTTCAAACACTATTAAAAAACTATCATATTACGAACTACTTCTTTCTAGATTCTTCCTTTCCGATGATTTATGAACTGACACGTCATGGAGAACGGAATATTGCTATCCGATTTTCCGAGTTCGAAGGGATAGATACGATTCTTGCGATGCAGGGGCGAGTGAATTGGGTTTGGATAGATTGCTTTACCAGACTACCAATTGATAGGAAACGTTTTACGAAATTAAAGCAAGCAGGATTTAAATTATGCTTGGTGTCTCCTGAGTTGCAAGGCAGACCAGAGGATATTACTAATTATCAGGATGATTTACTAGCGAATGCTATACATGTGGATGCAATATGTACAAAACGTGAGTATGTCCATCTATGGGAAGCGTAATGGATCTAGGGGGAGTTTAGGGTGAATGATAATAGGACAAAGAAATATGGATCATTGATCTTCTGCCTTATAATTATTCTCATTAGTTTATTTTCCGTTTACTTTTATCAGGTTGCTTGGGGGTGGCCTGTAGTAGATAGCTTTCCACAAATTGAGAAGCTATTAAATAAGCAGTTTCTGCCAGCTGACTTTTATACAAATACATTTGAAGAATTTTCCCCTAGATTGTACGTTTCCTATTTTTATATTTTTGGAGCAAACGTGTTTCATGTAGATTATACAGTGTTCATTGCATTTGTAAATCTTTTACGGATCTTTCTGCTAAACATTGCAGTTTTCACTTTATTATATGTTCTTAGCAACAAGCAAACGTATATCGCTCTTATTGGAATGTTCTTAGGAGCCATTTCTTTTTATAGTATTCCGAGAACGATTGCCTGGTTTTTCAGTACACCTGTATTCAGTGCAGCGGAATTTTCCTTAGTGTTTATTCTGTTTGGCTTCGTTCTAATTTATCGAGCTAACATCTTTTCATCATGTATGTTATTTGCTATTGCTATGCTGCTTCACCCTGTATTAACATTACATGGATTAGCGATAGCTGGACTGCTTTTCGTTGCTACGTATAATTTCAGTGAAATCAAATCGATGATAAATCGTTGGTCCATTTTAGGTTTGCTTTCGATAATCGGAGCATTTTTCGTTAGCTATATACCATTAAAGCTGTCGGAAAAGGGAGTAGCACTCTTATCGAGTAAGGAATACACAACAATCATTGGTGATCTTAGACATCCCCATCATTATATTCCATCGAAGTTTGGTATCGAAAATTGGTTCATTGCTATCATGTACGCCGTTATCATCATCTATATGATCTATGTAATAAGAAAGAGGCTGCCAGCTTCTATTCTAAGGTTTCTCAAGCTGTATGGGCTTTATATTACGTTCATGATGGCTATTGGTTATCTTTTTGTTGAAGTGGTTCCTATCAAATCGATCGTAACCATAATTCCCTATCGCACGTTTGTATTTGTCCCCGTATTCTATTTATTTATCTTTGCCTATTACATGTATTACAAATTACGAAATAAAGATTATCTTTCATTCCTATTGCTGCATCTTCCGTTTATTCCTGTACTTACACAGGATATAAAGCTCTCTACATTAATGATGGGGGCTGTATTCGTTTATGCAGTATGGAGTGATTGGTTGTTCGCTAAAAAAGGATTGAAGCTTCATATTTATTTAGATCGCTATTTAATGAAACGAATAGGTTTACATTATTTCTATTTGATACTCGTACTATTGGCTTTTGCAGGTAGCTTTTTTGTGTTGGATCGAAAACTAGCTTTTAATATTCCTGATATTTCAGAACCACGGAATGAGCTTTATGCATGGGTGAAGGAAAATACCGCTCAGGATGCACAAATATTAGCAGATATTGATGTGGATCATTTAGTAAATCAAAAACTACGCTTAATTGCAAATCGAAGTGTACCGGTTAGCAAAGACTTTCCATTTAATGAAAAATATTATAAGGAATGGGCGGAACGGTTCATGGATATATATGATGGAAAGTATGATAATGTTGGTCATATCAATGAATTGACGCAAACAGAATTACGGTCTTTAATGAAAAAATACCAGGTTGATATCATTTTAAGAACCGAGAAGTTGGAAGGAACATCTTACTTTTCACTACAGAAAACGATCCCATTAAAGGGAAAAAATGTGTATATATATAAGGCAATGCAATAGAAGTTTAACATAATGTGGGTGCTTGCTAGAATCCAGCTGTCGAGCGAGGTGAAAGAATTGAAGAAGAAGTATTTGCTATTTTTAGGTCTTGTTGTCTTAGGTGCTGTTTTTTTGATAATGAAATTTACAGATGAACAAGGCGGTGGTGATAATGATTCTACGTCGCGTTATACTGTGGATTTGGAACGATGGGGGATCTATAATGATGGTACACATCCAAAGGAAACGACAGAAGGCTTAAACAAAGCGTTACTGTGGGCAAGTAGAAATGATTACAACACGTTTTATATACCGGCTGGAACGTATCTAATAGATAAGGGACAGGAGCCGTCTGATCCGAATGCTCGCCTAAATATGGTAAGCGATCTAACACTAGAACTAGCTGATGAAGCAATTCTAAAAAAGGAAACCAATTCATATGAGAGCTATGAAATTGTATATGTCGGTCCAGAGACGAAGAATGTATCCATTAAAGGTGGGACATTTCAAGGGGATCGCGACACACACGATTATACTGGAAAGGATACGTCTCATAGCCATGGCACCCATGAGTTTGGTATGGGAATATTAGCTCTTGGTACCGATAATTTAAAGATAGAAGATGTAAAGACGATTAATTTCACTGGAGATGGCATTATGGTTGGCGGGAGTTCGAAACAAATAAATAGATTAAAAGAAAGTGATTTTGAATTGGGTGCAATTGGTAAGAAGGGAGAATTGATAGCTGATTCTACGAAGATTCGAACCAAAGGAAATGTAAAGACAAATTTCCAGCATCCCGTTTTTGATGTAAACAGAGTTATTCAGCTCTCGCGCCCAAAAAATATGAATGCCAACACCCCTTATGATATCTTTTTTTATCGTTCAGATGGTACATTTATTCAAAAGGTAGAGAATCAGGAGCTTGATTGGAGTATGGTCAATGTGCCAGAGCAGGCAGCGTACTTTCATGCTGTGTTTGATACAGAAGAGATAGCTGGCGTAGAACTGGAGTATTGGAATAAGGATATATCCAATCACGTTGAAATAAAGCATAGTGAATCAGCAAATAATCGTAGGCAAGGAATAACCGTTGCTGGCGTCTCTAACATGGAGATCACGCAAAATAAGATACATAACATCAAGGGAATCGCCCCTCAATCAGGAATTGATATTGAAGCAGGTTTTTATCCTAATTACAATATCCTTATAAAAGAGAATCGGATATATAATAATGAAAGGTATAATATTATTCTTTATGATGGTCAAGATGTCACGGTTGATGAAAATTATCTTGGGCCGAATAAAGCGAATTCCTCAATTGGTCTCGCGATAGCTACATCGTTTCGGTCTGGTGCTGTTATTAAAAATAATACGTTTGATGCTAGTAAAATTGTGGCAGAAGGCGAAGCAGTCTTTCGCGGTAACCGTATGTCGGACTCGTTAGCAACGATTTTCGGTCCAGATACACTACTTACAGATATGGAATTCACAAATTCACAATTAAGTATTCAAAGTAAAGAGCCATATGGCGTAGAAGTTTCAAATATTACCTTAGCAAATGATAGAAAACAAATCAATTCGCTACAAATCAAGGATCAACCCATAAAATTAAGTGATGTAACGATCACAGGTGAAACGGTCGAACGTAATATAGTCGGTGAAGCAGCTGATGGTAGTATCTTTAATCGCTTGAAAGTTATTGACTATAACGCAACGTATGGACTTGATTTACCTAGAGGAACATATAATGGCTGTGAATTTGCATCATCAGAGCTAGGAAAGGGAAGGATTGATCTGAATAGTTCAGGTAACTATGAATTTAACGATTGTGTATTTAAGCAAATTGGCGATTTACATGTAGATAATACTGGTGCAGAAGCTGTTATTCAATCATCACAATTTGAGTCAGCAACAAAGATCCCCATTATCCGTATTAATAAAGCGAAGGAGGTAGCCATCTTAGATAATGTGATATATACAGAGATTGATTCCACTTCAATCAAAGAATGGATATACATTAATGAAAATACAGCACCACATGTTAAGCAAGAAGGTAATACGATAAAGTATCTAGGAAATTAGCTTGGCTTCATCGCTTTTAGCATTGACAATAGCAGAGAGCCATGGTAAATTAGCACTATATTCTTTATAAAGAACGAAATTGCGAAGAAATTCGCGCTTTTTTATCCATTTAATGTTCTTTATAATGAACGAATGATGATGAAAGGGGGGAACTTCATGAAAAAAGAATGGGAAAAGCCTGTATTAGATCAGCTTAGTGTAAGCCTTACCAAGGGCAAAGGCCATGGTGGCAAATGGTGGGATGATAGTGATGATTCAGGAGACGATAATCTTGGTAGCTAAAGAAAACATCGTTTTGTTAGCGGCTGAACACTTCTTGAATAAGAATTAAAACAGCCATATCACATTACTTACATTAGGGCTTGTCTCATCCAGTAGTTGTAAAAGTAGAGAGCTAAATTTGAGACAGCCCGAACAAATTTAACTTTAATCCGTAGGGGTTTTGTTTATCCCCACGGATGGTTAGTACCACAAGGGTATGACCTAAAGGCCCTGAAACGAATCGGACATTTATTGCTTGAAGTGGTGTCTTACTGCCAGTTATATGCGGGATAAAGAGGGGGAATGAGAGGCGTGGATTATCGGGCATTCGGATTAACGATATCTAGTGATATCGCGTTACCAGAGCTACTGCCTATGTCTTTTGAAAATGAGGGACAAGGACGTGACGTGATCATAACGAGAGCGGATTTAACGGAACAATGGGCAAGGCTATTTCAAGAGGATGAATTTTTTATAATTAAAGAGAATTTTTGTATGTTTAAGGTTGATGGGGTGGCTATCTATGCAATCCAAGGAGGAACTAACATAACTGTTTCGCCATGTGATGGTGCACAGGAAGATCAAGTTCGTTTATTTATCCTAGGTACAAGTATGGGAATACTATTAATGCAGCGGAAAACGCTTCCTTTACACGGGAGTGCGATAGCTGTTGATGGAGCTGCCATTGCCATTGTAGGTTCCTCAGGAGCTGGAAAGTCTACGCTAGCATCTGAATTTTTACAAAGAGGATATCATTTAGTAAGTGATGACCTTATTCCAGTAACCTTCCAGAAGAGTGGCATTCCATATATTAAGCCAGCGTATCCCCAACAAAAATTATGGTTAGAAAGTTTACATCATTTTGGAATGGAGGAAACGAAGTATCGTCCACTTATCGATAGAGCATCAAAATTTGCTATTCCGGTCTTGAACCAATTTGTCTCCGAATGGTTACCTTTGATTGGTGTATATGAATTAGTAAAAAGTGATAAGCAGGATATTCAGGTAAAGCCAATTCACAATCTTGAACGGTTGCAAACGCTGTATAAACATACGTTTCGCAAGTCATTACTGAAAAAATCAGGGTTATTGGAATGGCATTTTCATACGATAGCTAAAATGGTAAATAAACTAGATATCTATCAATTACAACGCCCAACATCCTATTTTACGGCGGAACAGCTTGCAGACGTTATCGAATCAGAATGGATAGCAAGGAGGAATACAAATGATCAAGCAGCAAAAGCTTACCATCCATCAATTAGTTAGCCAAGATACCAATGCAATTGTAAGTGACATGGATGGTGAAAAAGTCATGCTATGTATGGAAAATAGCTCGTATTATAATTTGGGAACAGTGGGAGGGGATATTTGGGAACATATCGAAAAGCCAATATCCATCAAGGCTTTAATCTCATTACTAACTAGTCAATATGATGTAGAGGAGCACGCTTGTGAGGAACAGGTTCTGACTTTTTTGAGGCATTTATTAAACGAGGGATTAATTCAAGTTAATCCGGAATCGCTATCATAGAATATGCTTCAATGTAGCGATGCAAGCAGATAAGAGCCTAATCTTTATTTCCTTTTTAAATGACGTTGGAAAGGAATTAGACATGTATGATGCATAACGTAAAATTATTTATTTTATTGAATTCTGAAGCAAAAATACGTTTATTAGAAGCTTTCTTTTATTTAGGATGGGGAAGGATTCTTAAAGCATTACCCTTCGCAATGGTTTCTCCTTTGTTAGGCAATCAATCGGAAGAAACATCAAGTCAGATCACAGAAACGAATATCCACGTGTTGAAGCACATCTCAGAATCTATTGAAATAATGAGTCGATACACACCATGGGATAGTCAGTGTCTAGTAAAAGCGATTGCTGGACAAAAAATGCTACGTCGACGCCATATGGAAAGCACATTGTATTTAGGAACGGCAAAAGATGCGAATGATGAATTGATCGCTCATTCCTGGCTACGTAGTGGTTCTTATTATGTTACAGGTAAAGCAGGAATGAGAAAATTCACGGTGGTAGCAACATTCGCGATGCGCACAAATTCAGGTAAGTCCGTTGGTGATTATCATGGATAAGTATTTAAACCTTTCTCGCCTACCTAATGAAGTAAAGCTACTTCTTGACCTTATAAATGAAAACAATGAACAAGCTATTTTTGCAGCTATTGATTGGGATAAATGTATAGATCTTATGAAGCATCATCGTATTTATCCATTACTTTATTCGAGGCTTAAAGTGAACAAAGCAATATCGTTACCTTCTGATGTCATACAGTTTTTAAGTAAGGAATATAGACGCAATACAATGGAAATGCTTCATCTTTCAGCAGAAATCGATGAGGTAAGTAATGTTTTTGCCAAACAAGCTATTCCGCTTATTGTTTTAAAAGGGCCAGTGCTTGCACACGAGTTATACGGGGATATTTCTCTACGGACTTCAAGTGATATTGATGTACTTATCCCGCTCGATCGTTTGAAGACAGCAGAGGCATTACTTAAACGCTTTGGATATGAAAAAGATGATTATATCCAAACTATTTTAAATGATTGGAAATGGAGACATCATCATGTTACATATATTCATCCACAAAAACAAATTAAATTGGAATTACATTGGCGATTACATCCAGGCCCTGCCAAAGAACCGTCTTTCACTCAATTATGGGATAGAAGGAGGAAAAGCTCGCTTCATAAGTCACCTGTTTACTTACTTGGATACGAGGACTTGTTTTTGTTTCTTGTTTCACATGGAGCACGTCATGGCTGGTCAAGGTTACGATGGATTATAGATATACAGCAAATGCTGAAATTGCAGAAAATGGACTGGATGAGCTTAAATAAGCATTTAAAAAAGTACGGTTATCATCACATAGGCGGGCAGAGTATTACGTTAGCCCGTGATCTAGTAAACACGACACTTCCCAAGGAATGGAAAACGCTTTGTACAGAACGCTCCCGAGCGTTAGCGCAAGATGCATTATTTTATCTGGAAAGAAAGGTGAATCTCCATGCTTCCCCAGTTCCTGAAGAGGTTTCTCGCTATCATAAATGGCATTTGTTTTCACTCATGGCACCGAAGCAAAAGCTAGTTTTTATATTAAGCTTTTTATATCCGTATCCAGAGGATGGAGAAACATTACCACTGCCGAAAAAACTACATGTTTTATATTTCCCGCTACGCCCTTTTTTATGGCTTTGGAGAAAGACAGTGAGGTATGCAATTAGGGGGAGCACGAGATGAAAGATATTTATTACTTCCTAAGACAAATTCATGAATTTGCTGGGAAAACACTTTACGTAAATTTGCTTGCTATGATATGCATGAGTTTTTTGGAGGGAGCAGGCATATTACTACTCGTCCCAATGATAAGCTTGATGGGGATTGTTGACATAAATACAGAAGAGCTAGCAATAATACAACAGTTTGATTTCTTATCTACCATTCCGAGCTCAATGGGGTTGCCTATTATATTAGGCATTTTTATTTTGCTAGCAATCGTACAGAACCTTCTCCAACGGCGCGTTGCCATTAAAAATGCTATCGTACAGCAGGGCTTCCTAAGGCATTTACGTATACAAACATACAGTCGTTTAATGCAGGCGAATTGGGGCTTTTATCTAAAGCATCGAAAGTCTGACCTGATTAATCTATTAAAGAAAGAAATTTCTCGTACCAGTTCAGGAATAAATTCGATTCTTATGTTTTGTACGTCACTTGTGTTTACGCTCGTGCAAATTGGTTTTGCCTTTATATTATCACCAACTCTTACCATAATGGTATTAATCTGTGGGTTGCTACTCATTTACTTTAATCGAAAGTTCTTAAAGCAATCCCTACAATTAGGTCGTAAAAACTATGAGTTAGGAAGAGATTATCTTGCAGGAATTACGGATCATATAAATGGAATCAAGGATATTAAAAGCAACACACTGGAAGGATCTCGAATAAGGTGGTATCAATCTATAACAGAGCGTATGCAAGCAGAACAAGTTCATTTTACAACATTAAAAATGACATCACAGCTTTACTATAAAATAGCTTCTGCTGTTTTAATCGCTTTTTTTATATTTGTGGCCATTCAGCTTTTACAGGCCGAAGGCAGCCAGCTCATGTTAATTATTATCATCTTTTCCAGACTATGGCCGAGGGTTGTAGATATTCAAGCCTCCATGGAACGAATTGCCACGACTATTCCATCCTTTCAAGCGGTAAAGCATTTGCAACATGAATGTAATCAAGCGATAGAATTTACGTCTCGATCTCATGAAGAAATAAAGCCAATAACTGTAAATGAGGGTATCAAATGCAAAAATGTCTATTTTCGCTATGAAAGTAACAAAGCTGGTTATACGCTACGTAACATATCTCTATTTATTCCAGCAAATAAAATGACCGCATTTGTAGGGAAATCTGGGGCAGGTAAAAGCACGTTAATAGATATTTTAATGGGTTTAAATAAACCAGAAAAGGGCGAGGTCTTTGTAGATGGGATTCCACTTACAAAGGAAAATTTGATCGAGCTAAGGCAAACAGTAAGTTATGTTGCCCAAGATCCATTCTTATTTAATACAAGCATAAGAGAAAATCTGTTGTTAATTAAGCCAGGAGCTACAGAACAGGAACTATGGGAAGCATTAGATTTTGCATCTGCTGCTAAGTTTGTGAGGAATTTAGTGAATGGACTAGATACGGTTATTGGCGATAGGGGTATGAAGCTATCTGGTGGTGAAAAGCAACGGCTAGTATTGGCACGTGCGATCTTAAGAAGTCCAGGAATTCTTGTGTTGGATGAGGCAACTAGTGCGCTGGATAGCGAAAATGAAGGAGAGATTTTATCATCGTTAAACAAATTGAAGGGTAGGATGACACTGATAGTAATTGCCCATCGGTTGTCTACGGTTCATCACGCTGATCAAGTCATTGTGTTAGATAAAGGGGCGGTCAAGCAAATGGGGACTTTTAGACAGTTAGAATCGGACGATCAAGGTATCCTATGTCAGTTATTACAGAAACAGACACAAGCCATTCGCTAATCCATTTATTACGGTTTGAAGTAGAAGGAAAATACATGAAGTACCTTATATACAGTGAAACTTTCATCCGGCTTTTAGTGAAACAAATACGTACAAAGGCTTAAATCGCCACGTCCTGTGGCAACACCTTTGTGACCTACTTCCATGTAGGTCCGAACCAATTGGACATTTACTGGCAGTAGATCCTCCATTTATCCATATTTTGTTTGCTTGAAGAGGGTTCTTACTTCCGGTTATATGCAGGTTAAAGGAGATTTCCTGAATGATTACTATAGGGAGAAAAAAGATAGCCATGCTCATATTGTGTAGTTTACTTGGATTCGTTACCTATACAATATGGGATAATCATCGATTTGTTGTTGTGGAGCAAGAAATTAAGGTTAATGGTATTCAAGATTCCTTTAAAGATTTTACGATCCTACAAATAACAGATTTACATGAACAACTATTTGGGGAAAATCAACAGCAATTAATCCAAGCTATTAATGGTATTGACTATGATGTGCTTGTTTTTACAGGTGATATGCTCGATAGCATTAGAAGCAAAAATGATTCGGCGTTTTATACGATTATTGATGGGTTGGATAATAAGGAAAATATCCTCTATGTTCCAGGTAATACTGATCCGCTTAGCTATCAGGTTGATTCAACAGTAGAAACAAGTGAATTTATAAACGGATTGAAAAAAAGAAATGTTACGTTCTTAGAATCACTTTATACCATTGATAAAGGGGAATCAGCCATCCATTTTGTTAATTTTGAACTATCTATTATCAAAAATGAACGTGCTCTGGGTAATGTACAAGGGGTAGTTCAGCCTCCATATGCTCAAAATCCTGCTTATTTAAGTTATCAACAGCAGCTGATTAAAGATCTAAAAGTGTTAGAAGATATGGATACATCAGATCTGCTTATTGCCGTAAATCATTATCCTATTGTCGACAAGCGAATAGAAACGATTAAGGCAAGCCCTGATTTAATATGGAGGAAGTATGATCTAATTATTGCTGGACATTATCACGGTGGACAAATCAGGTTACCTATTCTAGGACCTATCTTTGTTCCTGAACCCTGGTATGAACCAAATCGATTTTTTCCTCCTGCTGATCGAATTAAGGGGTTGTGGGAGTATCAAGGAACGAAGCAATATGTGAGTGCCGGCTTAGGGAGTAGCGATGCCGTATCTTTTTTAAATTTTCGTTTGTTCAACTCTCCAGAAATAAATGTATTAAAACTGACTACCAAGCAATAATGAAGCACACTGTTTTGCTATTTCGATAGAATAGTAAAAAATTGTATGCTATTATACATTTTCTTTACAGTTCTGTTATAGCTCTTTCTGAGACTATTATCCTATGTTAGTTTAAAAGAGGATAAAAATGTAGATAGAGAGAAATGCAAGAAGGAGCAACTGTAAGTGTTTACAAAAGGAAATAAAGCTTCATCAAGCTTATACATAAAATTAGGTGTTTTCCTACTAATAGCCACATTCTTTACTGTTTCAACCGTCTATGCAGCAGACGATCTAAAAACGGTTTACCATGTGTATATAGACGGTGAGCACATTGGTAAGGTTGATAATGAGCAAGCGATTCAACAAATGATAGATAAGAAGATAGCTACAGTGGAGCATAATGATGGCAATTTGACGTTACGTCCCAAACAAGATATTTCGCTTATCTCCGAAAAGGTCTTTAATCCAACATTTGATAATGAAAAGGTGTTAGCTGCTGTGCAGGAAAATATAACGATAGAGGCAGAAGCTATCGAGCTAAAAATTGGCGATAAAAGCGTAGGCTTTTTTAAAGATTATGAGACAGCGGAGCAAGTCATAGCAAGCTATAAAGCAGAATATGTCGAGAAACAAGAATGGCAGACATTAGAGGAAAAAATGGCGGTAAATCCAGATAATCAACGCCGAACAAAAATTACTGCGGATGATTTAGAAGTTGGCGATCGTATTGTAACAAGTATTGAGCTTTCAAACCATGTTACATATACAGATGGTGTTATTGATCCGGAGAAGCTATTAACAGTAGAGCAAGGTCTTACTATGATGAAAAAAGGAACATTGGAAGAACAGGTGCATAAGGTGGATGAAGGAGAAGTGCTAGGTGAGATTGCTAGCAAATATAATTTATCTATGGAAGAATTGCTTGAGTTAAACAAGTCGTTAGCTGAGGATAGCGTGCTCCATGTTAATCAAGCGATTCATGTGACTGCTTATCGTCCGTTTGCCGAGGTTGTTGTAAAGGAAGCACATGTAGCAGAAGAAAACGTAAAGCATGAAACGAAAGTGATTAAATCGGATGAGCTTTACAAGGGAGAAGAGAAAGTAAAGCAGCAAGGTAAACATGGTAAAAAAGAAGTCTTGTATGCTATGGAGAAACGTAATGGTGAAGAAATAAATCAAACAGTCATTGATGAAAAAATCATAAAAAAACCACAAAAAGAGATCATTATCAAAGGTACGAAAGTAATCCCTTCTCGTGGAACAGGCAAATTGACATGGCCAGCTGTTGGCGGTCATATATCCAGTCCGATGGGAAAACGCTGGGGAAGCGTTCATAAAGGTATTGATATCGCTGGGCCGAGCAGTCGCACCATTAAAGCAGCTGATAATGGAACCATTGTATCAGCAGGCTACGATAATGGAGGGTATGGTAATAAAATTGTTATCAATCATAACAACGGGATGAAAACCATTTATGCCCACCTAGCCTCGATGGATGTAGAAGCTGGTGAAACCGTAGAAAAAGGTAGTAAAATTGGTGTAATGGGGACGACAGGTAGATCAACTGGTATTCATTTACATTTTGAGTTGTATAAAGATGGGGTACGTAAGGATCCTACCGATTATTTAAAGTAATTATAAAGGACTGATTCAGGAGCTGCTCTTGAATCAGTCTTTTTTATGATATAGAATTAAGATAATAATGAACTCCAAAGAGAATAAATGTAAAAAAATTTAAAATTCCTCTCTTATCTACGTTAAAAACCTCTCATTGCTTTCGAACATATATAAGGTTATAGTAAAAGCAACTTACCTGATAATGAACCCGTATACTAGAAAAGACTTTTGAACAAAAGTAAGATAAAATAAACTTAGGATTGTGAAAGAGAAGGATGTGGCAGATATGAGTCAAAAAATACTTGTAGTAGATGATGAACAGCCAATTGCAGATATAGTAAAATTTAATTTAGAAAAAGAGGGCTATGAAGTTATTGTAGCGAATGATGGTGACGAAGCGATTGAGGCTGCAGAAGCTGAAAAGCCTGACTTAGTCCTCTTGGATATTATGCTACCAAATAAAGATGGCAATGAAGTATGTAGAGAGATTAGAAAAACGCAAACAATGCCGATTATTATGCTGACAGCAAAGGATTCAGAGATAGACAAGGTGCTAGGGCTAGAGCTAGGTGCTGATGATTATGTAACGAAGCCATTTAGTAACCGCGAACTGATTGCTCGAGTGAAGGCAAATCTACGTAGACAGCAGGTAGTTCCAGACGATACTGTGAAGGCAACAAAGGATATTGTAATTGGATCGCTAGTCATCCATCCAGATGCGTATGTTGTTTCCCGTGATGGTGTACAAATAGAACTCACCCATCGCGAATTTGAATTACTTCATTACCTTGCTCGTCATATGGGACAAGTTATGACGCGGGAACATTTATTGGAGACCGTATGGGGTTATGACTACTTTGGTGATGTTCGTACCGTTGACGTTACGGTGAGAAGACTACGTGAGAAAATAGAGGAGAATCCTAGTAATCCAATGTGGATAGTAACCCGAAGAGGTGTAGGGTATTATTTACGAAATCCTGATCAGGAGTAGTTATTCATGAGAAAAGTCGGCTTTTTCCGTTCTATTCAATTAAAATTTATTATTATTTATATTCTTTTATTGCTGGTAGCTATTCAGGTTATCGGCTCATTTTTTACAGTGAAATTAGAGGAGAGCTTAGTAGAGAGCTTTAAAGGATCGATTATGGATCGAGTGGAGCTGTTAAGTCATAATTTAGCTCAGGCTTTTGCACGTGAGCGTGATGAGGACAATCCTGATGAACCAACATTAAATGAGGAAATTCAAAGTATTGTTTCAGAGGTTCAAGCAGATGATATTACAAGTCTACAGGTGATTAGTAATCAAAGTAGAGTGATTGCTACAAGTGACTATACAACACAGGATGATATTGGAAAGAAGACAACCAATAGTTATGTGCAAGGTGCACTTACAAGTAATGCCCCTCAACCTGATATACGAGCAAAGGCAAATGATCGGTTTTATATCCTAGCACAGCCTATTTTAGATAAAGATGATAGTGATATTGTTGTCGGTGTTATTTATTTAGAGGCGTCTTTAGAATCCGTCTATGATCAATTAAGCAATATTAGTAAAATATTCCTTCGTGGCTCGATATTAGCAATTACGGTTTCTGCCTTCATAGGGATATTAGTGGCTCGTACCATTACGAAACCGATTATTGAAATGCGTAGGCAGGCGCAAAACATGGCAACAGGTGACTTTACACAGAAAGTAAATGTATATGGAAGAGATGAAATTGGTCATCTTTCAGAGACATTTAATGATTTAAATAACCGGTTAAAGCATTCGTATGCAACCATTGAGGAGGAGCGTAGAAAGCTTAGCTCGGTTTTGTCAAATATGTCAGATGGTGTAATTGCTACGGACAATTCTGGTTCCGTTACGCTTATAAATGAAGCTGCAGGAAGATTAATTGGGTATAACCCTGATGATATGATCGGAGAATATTTATTGGATGTACTGCAGCTGGACGAAAAAATGGTCGATGTTACAGAATTACAGGATAGTGGCTCGATGATTATTGATTTTAGTGATGAGGAACAAGCGTTTATTGTGCGCGCTAATTTTTCCACAGTGTTTGATGATGAAGATGAAGTAACTGGCTTTATAACGGTGATTAGTGATGTTACGGAGCAAGAAAAGATTGATCAGGAACGTAGAGAATTTGTTTCCAATGTATCACATGA
This sequence comes from Virgibacillus sp. AGTR, assembly GCF_016919725.2. Taxonomy (GTDB): domain Bacteria; phylum Bacillota; class Bacilli; order Bacillales; family Amphibacillaceae; genus Virgibacillus; species Virgibacillus salarius. The sequence continues at coordinate 5,384 of NZ_JAJERH010000060.1, read as the reverse complement.
GCTGCGCACACCTTTAACGACGATGAAAAGTTATATCGAGGCGTTAACGGACGGTGCTTGGCAGGATAAAGAAATAGCCCCTAAGTTCCTAAGTGTGGCACAAAATGAAACGGAACGAATGATTCGTATGGTTAATGATTTATTACAGCTTTCAAAAATGGATGCAGAGGAGTATCCATTGCAGAAGGAACGAACAGATTTTATTAGCTATTACCACCATATTATTGATCGATTTGAAATGCATATTCCGAAGCATATTGCATTACAACGAGAAATTCCAAACGGAAGCTATCATGTATGGATTGATAAGGATAAGATGACACAGGTATTGGATAATATTATTTCAAATGCGATTAAATATTCTCCTGAAGGTGGTACGATTAAGCTAAAAGCTGAACAAAAACGTCATTATTTATTGATTAGCATCCATGACCAGGGACTAGGTATTGCTTATGATAAACTAGATAAAATATTCGAACGCTTTTACCGTGCAGATAAAGCGAGGACGAGGAAGCTTGGTGGTACAGGACTCGGCTTAGCAATTGCGAAAGAGCTTGTGGAGGCGCATCATGGACAAATTTGGGCAAAGAGCAAAGAAGGTAAAGGGACAACGATCTTCTTTACACTGCCGCTTATGAATCAGAAGCGGAGGGGTGCATCGTGAAGCTAGAAACATTTAAATCATTTGCATTAGTCCTGTTGATAGGCGTAAGCTTATTACTAACATTTGGACTTTGGAGCTACCAGAAAGAGTATAGTCCGTTAGATAAGAATCCTGCGGTAGGAGGAATAGATATTGGTGGGTCAGCTGTGAAAACAAACAGCTTGATTTCACCTCAATCTGTTATTTTTCACGCGACTAATCAGCATCTTGGCTATAAAGATCCCAAGGAAAACCAACGGTTTTTTGAAGAAATGCAATCATGGATTTTAACGGATTTTTCTATCTATAATGCGAAGCAGAAGTTATCCGATTATGATATAGAATTGATTTTCCCAGAGGAGCTGCCGATTGAATTGGCCAACAGACTCTTCTCGTTTACAGATTCAGAAAGTATGGAAAAGCTACCAACCTGGTCTTTTCAGCGTATGTATATGACATTGAATGCTGATGCATCTACGATAACATTACAAATTCCGGCGTTAAATGGTAGTAAAACAGCACAGGCAGTGATCACGGACTCAGTAATTTATGAGAATCTCAGGCAATTAATTGCTTCACGGGAAGGGTTAACCGAGTTCTTACAAGTTGGTGAAGGACAGCAAGCTTTTTATATTCCAAGTAAACCGACAAATCAGTATAAATATCTGTTTACCATTCAAAAAATATCACCAAATTTATTAGTAGAGACATTATTTAAAAATCCGGATACGGTCAGTAGATCGAATACAGAGCTTAGTTCAGCTAATTATTCAAATGGGATTAGTGAGTTAAGAGTGGAGCAAAACGGTAGAAGAATGGATTACTACAATCCGATTCCTAAGGTGCTATCGAATTTTGGGTTTATGAATTTATTGGAGAAAAGTGTAGATGAAATCAATGAACATAATGGCTGGACAGGCGATTACAAATTGATGAGCGCGGATCTAGCAACAAATAGTATCACCTATCAAATGCATTATAATGGCTATCCTGTTTACAACCAGTTTGGCCTATCATTAATGGAAATGCAGTTCCGTGAACAGGAAATTTTTAGCTATAAACGCTCATTACTGCGCATAAGAAATGAATTGGAAAAAGAGCAATGGGATATCCCCTCTGGTGAAGCGGTTATTTCTCATTTGGAAGATCGCCTTGGTGAGGGTATAAAAAACCTTCAAGGTATTCAATTAGGCTATCAATATAATTATAAGGAAAATGATCCAAACGATTACGTTGAATTGGAGCCGAGCTGGTTTATGAAGTTAAATGGATCTTGGCAGAGAATTAATTTTGAGGAACGACTAAATCCTCAAAAGAAGGAGGATTAGGCATGCAGTGGAATCAAATCAAAACATTATTTATTCTTTGCTTCTTAATCCTCGATGTTTATTTGCTATATCAATTTATCGATAAGCAAGATCGAGCGAATCCCGAGCAATTTAATTATCAGGAGCAGACGCTCGAAGATAAGCTCGCCGCAGAAAGCATTAAAATTAGTGATAAAGAGGTGGATATTACAGAGGATTCGGTTATTAAGGTATCACCCAAAAAGCTGACAGATACTGAAATGGAGAGAATAGCTGGATTAAGTAATCAGGACCCACAAATTATTAATAATTATACGGTTGTTTCAAGGTTCAAAGAGCCTGTTTCGATTCCCAAGCAAGCAAGTGTAACGAGTATTAGTCAGCTTGTCAAAAGCTATGTTGCTTTTTCCGATGAATTTAGCTATTGGGGTTGGAATAAAGACACGAATGTATTAATCTTTTTCCAAAATAAAAATAACCGACCTATCTACTACAATCAATATGGTTTATTACTTGTGTATTTAAATGATGCAAATGAAATGATGTATTACACACAGACGTTACTCGGTGAAGCAGAGCCACAAGGGGAAAAGTTGACCTTAATTAAGGTTAATACGATGTTTAATGAATTATATAAGGAAAACAAATTATATTCGAATGATGAAATTGTTAATATAGAGAATGGTTATTATACGAGAATCAAACGAGATACAGGAGCTCATGTGTTTGCACCAACCTATCTAGTCAGTATTAAGGACGCAGAGGATAACATTAGAAATTATTTCTTTAATGCAGTTGAAAGTTATATTTATCCTAGTGATGACACGAGCTTTATTACTTCAACAATAACCGACAGCCTACCGTTGTATAAACAAATAAACGATGAGGTCGAGTGGAAGACAGGCTTTATTGACTACTTAAATCAATTAGTAGATGATAATAAAAATCGGAGTGAACAGGAATGACCCTACGTTTTAGTGTACTAGCATCCGGAAGTACAGGTAACGCTTTTTTTATAGAAACAGAAAAGGAAAAATTGCTAGTAGATGCAGGATTAAGCGGAAAACAGATGGATCGATTGTTTCAGGAGATTAATATCGACCCAGCAGAATTATCAGCCATATTAGTAACACATGAGCATAGTGACCATATAAAAGGACTTGGCATTATAGCTCGTAAATATAATCTACCAATCTATGCGAATCAAAACACTTGGAAAGCGATGGAAGGATCGATAGGAAAAATCGCAACGGAACAGAAGTTTCTTTTTGGGATGGAAGAGGTGAAGACGTTTGGTGACTTAGATGTAGAGTCATTTGGCGTTTCACACGATGCTGCTGAACCGATGTTTTATACTTTTCATCATCATGGAAAGAAAGTTGCGCTTGTGACGGATTTGGGATATGTATCAGAACGAATAAAAAAGACGGTCGAAAATGCGGACGCCTACATTTTTGAAGCAAACCATGACGTAGGTATGCTGCGAATGGGAAGGTATCCCTGGAATGTAAAACGGCGTATTTTAGGCGATTCAGGACATATTTCTAATGAGGATTGTGGACTCGCCTTAGCTGATATTATAGGAAATAATACACAACGTATTTACTTAGCTCATTTGAGCCTTGACAATAATATGCGAGATCTTGCTCGTATGTCGGTAGATAGTGTATTACGAGAAAGAGGAATATCCTTAAATTTATTGGATACAGATCATAAAAGTCCAACACCACTTTATGAGGTTGTTTAACATTTTGTTTATTTTTTTAATCATTATGGGAATAACTAAGTGTGAAATGTTTTAAACTGTTGATCGTAAGGGGGTAGGTAAATGGGTTATTATGATGAGCACTATCCACCAAATCCATATCGAAAGAGAAAGAAAAATTGGCTTGTACCTGTATTATTAGGCGTAATTATCGGAGTACTGCTAGTGACAATAGCATTACCCGCATTAGTTGATTCGGGAATTATCTCCATAACGGAAGAAAGTCAGCTACATACAGAATCTGGTAGTACAGATTCCAATGTACCAACGCAAACGCTGAATGTTGATGTATCTACACAGATAACCGATGTGGTGAATCAAGTCACCCCGGCAGTTGTTGGTGTAATTAATATTCAACGGAAAAATGATTTTTGGCAGCAACAGGAAAGTGATAATCAAGCTGGAGAAGGCTCTGGTGTCATTTATAAAAATGAGGATGGCACAGCTTATGTGGTGACAAATCATCATGTCGTTGAGGGTGCGGATACCATAGAAGTTGTATTATTTGATGAAACACATATTGAGGCAGAGTTAATCGGCAGTGATTTGTTTTCAGACTTAGCCGTGTTACGAATGGATGGAGAACAGGTAGATAAGGTTATTGAATTAGGCTCATCTGGTAGTGTGAAGGTAGGAGAGCCAGCCATTGCCATTGGAAATCCACTAGGACTCATGTTTTCTAGTTCTGTAACTCAAGGTGTAATTAGTGGAACGGAGCGAACAATACCACAGGATTTCAACCAAGATGGACGCGCAGATTGGCAAGCTGAAGTTATTCAGACAGACGCTGCGATTAATCCTGGTAATAGTGGTGGTGCATTAATTAACATTAAGGGTCAGTTAATTGGTATTAATTCCATGAAGATTAATGAAACAGCCGTGGAAGGATTAGGATTTGCCATTCCGATTGATTCGGCAATGCCGATTATTACTGAGCTAGAAAGTAAAGGAGAAGTAACGAGACCTTATTTAGGTGTTGAAATCTACTCATTAGATGAGGTGCCGCAATCTGAATGGAATAATACGCTTAATCTGCCGAATGAGATCGAAGGCGGTGTGTATGTGTGGAGTGTAGAACCATTATCACCAGCTGATCAGGCAGGATTGAAGCGATTAGATGTAATAACTGAATTAGATGGTAAACAGGTTATGAACATGATTGATTTACGTAAAATTTTATATCAAGAAAAAGAGGTTGGCGATGACGTTTCCGTCGTTTATTACCGTGATGGGAAGCGCAAAGAAACAACGATTAAATTGGGTACCCAAAAATAAGTGGTCAAAGCCAAAGGGCTGTGGATAATGAAAGAATCCGTTAAATGCTCTCCTTGAAGATGGCACAAGAACTGGAAAAAAAGCTTGCATAGCAGGTTCTATGTGAAATTATACAGAGGATAGTGTTTGTACAGCGCTGTGGAAACATACTTCCGTAAATAGAACAAAGCATGTAGAATTAAACAAAGCCGCACGGATTTCGAAGGCTATTAACATTTTGATGAACAGTTTGGCTTCACCTAGCCCTATAGGCTGTCGAGAACTTCTCGACAGCTTTTTTGGTAAGTTAAGAAAGTATAAAATCAGTGCAATGACTGCGTTAAGCCAATTAGTTATTTTGAAATGTTTGATGTATATTGGCAATGCTCCGACGAATTACTTCGCTTTCCGTGGG
>NZ_JAJERH010000006.1 GCF_016919725.2 Virgibacillus sp. AGTR | reverse complement strand
TTAAAAAAAGGGGTACCCCTTTCGTCATTTTTACGTGACTTTTGGGATATCCCTTTTTTTATATTCCGATAATCTTCATGATGAAATCAAACAGGAACAAACCAGATATTACGATTAGTGCAGCCGATAACTCTCGATGTTTTCCAATTGCGATTTTTACAATTGGATATGCAATGAACCCAAAAGCCATACCATCAGCAATGCTGTAGGTGAATGGGATCATTACAACTATGAGTAGAGCTGGTATACATTCTGATAGGTTATCTAATGGTAGATATCGAATGTTTTGGGTCATCAAAAAGCCTACAATAATTAAGATAGGGCTTATAGCTGTATTTGGAATCATTGTTATCCAAGGAATAAGGAAAAGTGTTGCTAGAAACAATACTCCGGCAACGAGAGCTGTTTTTCCAGTTCTTCCTTTGGAAGCAATAACAGCAGCATTTTCTGCAGCAGAAACGGTTGGCGATGTCCCTAAGAAAGCACAGGTTAACGTTGAAAAAGCAGTCACTTGATAGGCTTTTGAGTACCTATTTTCTCGTTTTAACATCTCCAGCTGACCATGTAATAAACCCATGTTCTCAAAAATAAGGATCATCGATAAAGGGAATACCGCTAGCCAAAATGATAACTCATCAATTGCTGAAAATGAAGGCAGAAATAGCATTTCACTCCATGTAATATTTATTGCTTCGTTTCCAGTTTCTATGGTTCCAGCAATGAAAGCAAAAATAGTACCAGCAAACATGGTAAGCAGGAAATTAGCCGGGATATTTTTTACGAATAAGAATATGGCTAGAAACAAAGTCAATAAACTAACAATAACGGTAGCAGAGCTAAAATCACCAATCGCAATGATGGTATTTTCCCCGCTAATAACAAGTCCACTTTTTTCTAGCCCAATTAAGATTAAGAAAAAACCCAAACCAACAGTGATTGCATGTTTCAGTGAATTGGGAATAGCATCTCTTAACAATACACCTAACTTACTAAAAGCTGTTATTAAAAAAATAATAGCAGCTACAAGCACAACAGCTAAGCCTTCTTGAAAATGCAATTCCGTGCCTTCCACGATAGAGTATGCAAACAATGCGTTAATCCCCATACCTGGAATGATGATGAGCGGAAGTCTGCCGATGATTCCCATCAGTACTGTTCCAACAAAACTTGCGAGAATGGTTGCAACCATACCACTTTCAATGGACAACCCTGCTTCACTAAGGATAGACCCATTCACAACAACAATATACATTGTCGTTAAATAGCCTATCAGACCAGCAATAAACTCATTTTTAAAACTTGAGTTCGGCTGTAAATTATGCTGGTGTTTCTTATCAGGCATATGAACTCCTCATCGTATCTCCTGTCCCTCTCCCACCCGATTATAAACGTATAATCCACAAATTTTAATTATAGATCTTATAAACATGGAAGTCAATGTATTACAGGACATGGATAATGAATAAGAATAGCATTTGTAGTGGATTCAAAATTATTCGGATAACATGTATAAATAATAGCGATATACATGTTATCATACTTACAAGGTAATAATGGAAATGATTAATATCGACTTTTTTGTTATAATTTACTATGGAAGCTTAGGGGTATAAAATTGACTTGTTATTGGAATGAATACCCTTACTTTAAAAGATTGTAAAACTGTGGAAACCTAAAACTAGGCGGTGGATAGCTATGAAATATAATTCTGTTTTTGATATTATTGGGCCGGTTATGATAGGCCCTTCTAGTTCTCATACAGCAGGTGCAGCGAGAATAGGTAAGGCAGCACGTACGTTATTCGGAAAAAGTCCGAAGTGGGCAAAGATATATTTATATGAATCTTTTGCAAAAACGTATAAGGGGCATGGTACTGATTTTGCTTTAGCTGGTGGCCTACTTGGATTTGAAACGGATGACACCCGTATGAGTAATGCGTTGAATATCGCAAAGGAAAGAGATTTTTATATTGAATTTATTGAAGATAGCGCAGCTGTCGATCACCCGAATACAGCTAGAATAGTTCTTGGCAATGAAACTGATACGCTTGAACTGGTCGGTGTTTCGATTGGTGGAGGAAAAGTGGAAATCACTGAATTAAATGGCTTTGAATTGCGGTTATCTGGAAATCACCCTGCTATTTTAATTATGCATAACGATCGCTTCGGAGCGATTGCTTCTGTTACAACAATACTTGCCAAACATCAAATTAATATCGGACATATGGAAGTGAATCGGAAGGATGTCGGTAAGGAAGCGTTAATGGTCATTGAAGTAGACCAAAATGTAGATGACGACGTGCTACATGAATTGGATAACGCTGAACACATTATTCAAATTTCCAAAATTGTCAGCTAGTGTTTTAACAAGAGAGGTGGAATTATATGTTTCGTACAGTGAAGGAATTAGTAGAGATTGCTGAAAATGAAAATATCTTAATTTCAGAAGTAATGATTCGGCAGGAAATGGAAGTTAAAGAAAAAACGCGTGAAGAAATATATGGAGAGATGGAGAAAAACCTACAAGTAATGGAAAACGCCATCGAGGACGCTTTGAAAGGTGTTGAATCAGTTACGGGGTTAACTGGTGGCGATGCGGTATTAATACAAAATTACATGAAAGAGAAAACTCCTTTATCTGGAAATTTACTACTTGATGCAGTTAGTAAAGCAATGGGTACAAATGAGGTTAACGCTGCAATGGGTACAATATGTGCTACTCCAACTGCTGGGAGCGCGGGATGTGTACCTGGCACATTATTTGCAGTTAAAAATCAGCTGCATCCTACACGTGAGCAAATGATTCGTTATTTATTTACTGCAGGCGCATTTGGGTTTGTCGTTGCAAATAATGCCTTTATTTCCGGTGCGGCAGGAGGATGTCAAGCAGAGGTTGGTTCAGCGGGGGCAATGGCTTCAGCTGCGATCGTTGAAATGGCGGGCGGCACTCCTCAGCAGTCTGCTGAGGCATTTGCTATGACATTAAAAAATATGCTTGGCCTTGTTTGTGATCCTGTTGCAGGTTTAGTAGAGGTTCCCTGTGTAAAACGAAATGCTGGGGGGTCCTCACTAGCAATTGTATCTGCTGATATGGCGTTGGCTGGTGTAACGAGTAGAATACCATGCGATGAAGTGATTGGCGCTATGTATCGAATTGGGAAACAAATGCCTTCAAGTCTTCGTGAGACTGGTGAAGGTGGATTAGCCGATACACCAACTGGTCGTTTTCTAAAAGATAAACTATTTGGGATTACAAGTTAGAAAGAGTGATTCACATGTTACGTGAGCCTGTAACAAACTTAAAAGGCATCGGCGATAAAATGGCAGAAGACCTTGCACTGATGCATATCTATTCGATTGAAGATTTATTAAATCATTTTCCTTATCGCTATGATATTTTCGAAATTAGGCCTCTTAGTGAGTTAATTCATGATGATAAAGTTACGATTGAGGGAAGGGTGATTCATGATCCTTCTCTTACTTTTTATGGCAAAAAAAAATCAAGACTTACCTTTACCCTCGAAGTTGAACAGGTTGCTGTTAAAGCAGTTATGTTTAATCGAGCTTTCGCTAAGAAACAAATTCATCAGGGGGACACGGTCACATTAACTGGGAAGTGGGATGCCCATCGTTTGCAAATTACGGTTAGTAATTATAAGAAGGGCCATGCCAATCAACAGGCAGAAATTCAGCCTATCTACTCTGTTAAAGGCAATATAACTAATGTTAAGCTGAAGAAATTAATTCAACAAGCATTGAAGGCTTGTTCCACGGAAATAGAAGAATTGTTACCAAATAGATATCTAGCAAGTTATAAAATACCTACTCGTAGTGAAGCTTTTACGATGATGCATTTTCCTAAGCATAGAGTAGCATTAAAGCATGCTAGACGGAGATTTATCTATGAAGAATTTTTACTATTTCAACTAAAAATGCAGCTACTTCGCAAGTTGAAACGTGAGGCAACTGTAGGAAATGCGCAACATTATAATTCAGATCTTGTTCAGGCATTTATTGCAAGTTTGCCATTTGCTTTAACAAATGCACAAGAAAAATCGTTAAATCAAATTCTATCCGATATGAAGTCTCCCTACAGAATGAGTCGTCTTTTACAAGGGGATGTAGGCTCGGGAAAAACAGCGGTTGCTGCAATATGTTTGTATGCTTCACTTACGGCAGGTAAACAAGGTGCGCTAATGGTACCTACAGAAATTTTAGCAGAGCAGCATTTCCAATCACTAGTTGAATTGTTTGATGATAAAGTGAATGTTACGTTATTAACTGGCTCTGTAAAAGGTAAAAAACGAAAAGCAATAACTGAAGGTATTGAGAAACATGAGATAAATATTGTCGTAGGGACGCATGCGCTGATTCAAGAGGATGTCATTTTTGATGACCTTGGATTTGTGATAGTAGATGAACAGCACCGTTTTGGTGTAGAGCAAAGGCGTATCTTACGTGAAAAAGGTCTTCAGCCTGACGTATTATTTATGACAGCAACCCCAATCCCTAGGACTTTAGCTATTACAGCATTTGGCGACATGGATGTATCCGTCATTGATGAGATGCCTATGGGCAGAAAGGAAATTGAGACATACTGGGTAAAAGAAAATACGCTGGATCGTGTGCTTCATTTTATCCATAAACAAATTTCTCTCGGAGAACAAGCATATATTATCTGTCCTCTCATTGAGGAGTCCGATAAATTAGATATTCAAAATGCCGTAGATGTATATCAACAGCTACAAGCGTTCTACCCAGAAGAAATAAAAATTGGTCTCATGCATGGTAGGTTGCCAACAGAAGAAAAAGATGCTGTAATGAAACAATTTGCTGATAATGAAGTACAGATTCTAGTATCGACAACAGTTGTAGAAGTTGGTGTTAATGTACCGAATGCAACAGTTATGGTTATTTATGATGCTGAGCGGTTTGGACTATCACAACTCCATCAATTGCGGGGAAGGGTTGGACGAGGTGCTAAACAAAGCTACTGCATTTTAATTGCCGACCCAAAAGGAGAAACAGGAAAAGAACGTATGCGGATTATGTCTGAAACAACCGATGGATTTGCTTTGTCTGAAGAGGATTTACGATTGAGGGGACCAGGGGATTTCTTTGGAAGGAAACAGAGTGGTGTACCCGAATTTAAAGTAGCTGATATGATTCATGATTATCGAGCTTTAGAAACAGCACGAAAGGATGCGCAGAACATCATTGATGAAAACCTGTTAGAAGATGATCCGGAATTCCGTTTACTGCAGCAATATGTAGAGGAAAATTCCGTTTTTAACGAGAAATTAGACTAAGAAATATTTGCATAAACAAGCAAGGTATTATATATTACTATTAGGACCAAGTCATAAAAAATATGGACGGTGCAAGCATGAAACGACCAAAATCTGATCGACAACGATTATTAAAAGAGACAATTGAAAAGACACCTTTTATTACAGATGAAGAATTGGCAAAACAATTCTCTGTCAGTATCCAAACGATCCGGTTAGATCGGATGGAGCTTTCTATTCCTGAATTAAGGCAGCGGATTAAATCAGTTGCTACGAACCAATGGAATGAAACTGTTAAAGCATTACCACTTGAAGAAGTAATTGGAGAAGTGGTTGACTTGGAATTAGATAATCGGGCAATCTCAATTTTAGACATTGGTGCGGAGCATGTATTCTCGCGTAATAAAATTGCCCGTGGTCATCATTTGTTTGCTCAGGCAAATTCTCTTGCTGTTGCTGTGATTAATGATGAATTAGCTCTAACTGCTAAATCAGAATTGAAATTTACACGACAGGTTAAAGAAGGCGAACGCGTGGTTGCGAAGGCTGTAGTTGAAGGAAAAGAGAAAGGACTTACGATTGTTCATGTTAACAGCATTGTAGAAAATGAAACAGTGTTTACTGGTATTTTCCATATGTATCAACCTAATGAACAAAAAGGAGAACAATAAATGAAACTTGCAATAGATGCCATGGGTGGCGATCATGCACCAAAAGCTGTAGTACTTGGAGCGATGAAAGCTGTCTCTGAGATTGACCAACTACATATTACCCTAGTTGGGGATGAAGCGAAGATAAATGAGTACTTAACAGATACTAAAAATATTGATATTTTACATACAACAGAAGTAATTACTTCAGAAGATGAACCTGTACGTGCGGTTCGCAGGAAAAAGAAGGCGTCATTAGTCTTAATGGCCCAAGAGGTAAAAGAAGGTAGAGCCGATGCTTGTATTTCTGCTGGAAATACGGGAGCATTAATGAGCGCAGGTCTCTTTATCGTTGGTAGAATTACAGGCATTGAGCGCCCTGCTCTAAGTCCGACATTACCCACTTTAGATGGGCAAGGATTCCTGCTATTGGACGTAGGTGCAAATGTTGATGCGAAGCCGAATCACCTATTACAATACGCGTTAATGGGTTCTATTTATGTCGAGCAAGTGCGCTCTATTACCAATCCTAGGGTAGGGTTATTAAATGTTGGAACCGAAGATGGGAAAGGGAATGACCTTACTAAAAAAGCGTTTCACCTTTTGAGTGATACGCCAATTAATTTTATCGGCAATGTCGAAGCGCGTGATTTGTTAACTAACGTTGCAGATGTTGTAGTAACTGACGGATTCACTGGTAATATTGCATTAAAAACAATTGAAGGAACTGCCGGGGCTATGTTTTCCATGCTTAAAGAGACATTTATGTCATCTGTAAAAACGAAAATTGCCGCTGGTATGATTAAAAACGACTTGAAAGGATTAAAAGCAAAACTAGATTATGCAGAATATGGCGGGGCAGGATTATTCGGATTAGCAGCACCAGTTGTGAAGGCGCATGGTTCATCTGATTCAAACGCCATATATAATGCAGTTAAACAGACGTGTCACATGGTTAATAACCAAATTACGGAAACGATTAAACAAACGATTGAGACAATGAATTTGGAGGGGGACAAATAATGAAGCAGGTTGCCTTCATGTTTCCTGGGCAAGGGTCCCAGACAGTAGGAATGGGAAGAGAACTATATGAAGCATCACCTAAGATCCAAAAACTCTTTGATGATGCAGATCAAATTTTACAAAAGAATCTAACAAAAATTATGTTTGAAGGGCCAAAAGAGGAACTCACAGAAACAGAAAATGCACAGCCGGCCTTATTATTAACAAGCATCGCTCTTCACACCATGTTATTAGATATGGAAGTACAGCCAGTAATGACGGTTGGTCATAGTCTTGGAGAATACAGCGCATTAGTAGCTGCTGGAGCTATTTCGTTAGAGGAAGCTTTGCCACTTGTAGCAACACGTGGAAAATTAATGGAGCAGGCTTTTCCAAAAGGACAAGGTACAATGGCGGCAGTGCTTGGGTTAGATAGTGAGACGATTCAAGCTGGGCTTAGTGAAATAAATGAAGAAGTTGTAGATCTAGCTAATCTAAATTGTCCAGGACAAATTGTTATTTCTGGGTCAGTTAAAGGTATCGAGATGGCCAAAGAAATTTTAAAAGCGAAAGGTGCTAAACGCGTTCTTCCGTTAAATGTCAGTGGACCATTTCATTCTCGTCTTATGAAATCGGCTAATGAGGCATTTTCAGAGTACTTAAACAAGGTAACGATTAATGATGCAGCGATTCCTATCTACGCAAATGTATCAGCTTCACCAGTAAGGGAGAATGCTGAGATCAAAGAACTATTAATTAAACAACTGTATTCTCCTGTTCGATTTGAGGAATCAATTAGAAATATGATGGAGAAAGAAGTAGATGCATTTGTAGAAGTAGGAAATGGTAAAGTGTTAAGTGGTTTGGTGAAGAAGGTTAATCGAAATACTACTACGTTTGCTGTTCAAGATACTGCTTCATTAAATGACTTTATATCATGGTTTAAGGGGGATTAATAATGCTTAAAGGCAAAAACGCATTGGTTACAGGAGCGTCTCGTGGTATAGGCCGTTCCATTGCATTAGAATTAGCAAAACAAGGTGCGAATGTCACCGTGAATTATGCTGGGAGCGAAGATAAAGCGAAAGCTGTTGTCGAAGAAATTAAAGCGATGGGCTCTAATGCTTTTATCGTGCAAGCTGATGTAGCTGATGAGGCAAGTGTTAAATCAATGATTAAAGAAGTAGTAAGTAATTTTGGTTCATTGGACATTCTTGTTAATAATGCCGGTATAACGAGAGATAATTTATTAATGAGAATGAAAGAAGAAGAATTCGATCAAGTAATTAATACCAATTTAAAAGGTGTATTTGTTTGTACAAAGGCAGTTACAAGACAAATGATGAAGCAAAGAGCTGGAAAGATTGTTAACGTAGCTTCCATTGTTGGAGTTAGCGGAAATCCTGGACAAGCAAATTATGTAGCAGCAAAAGCTGGTGTCATAGGTTTAACGAAAACAACAGCAAAGGAACTTGCTTCAAGAAATATTCATGTTAATGCCGTAGCGCCAGGTTTTATATCTACAGATATGACGGATGCCTTAACTGATGAACAGCAAAAGGAAATGCTAGCAATGATCCCTTTAAACAAGCTTGGAGAGCCAGAGGATGTTGCAAAGGTTGTACGCTTCCTTGCAAGCGATGATGCAGACTACATTACGGGCCAAACGATTCATATTGATGGTGGAATGGTTATGTAATACTACGGATTTCCTTGAAAGGAGGTGAAGGAACGTGGCAGATGTGTTTGATCGTGTAAAAGATATTATCGTTGATCGTCTTGATGTGGAAGAGTCAAAAGTAACAATGGAAGCATCGTTTAAAGAAGATTTAGAAGCTGACTCTCTTGATGTGGTTGAGCTTGTAATGGAGCTTGAAGACGAATTTGATATGACAATTGCTGATGAAGAGGCTGAAAAAATAAATACAGTTGGTGATGCTGTTAACTACATAAACAGCACACAAGAATAACAGGAAGAGAAAGTCTCGCGAGTTTTGGCGGGGCTTTCCGTATATTTAATGGAAATTGAGGTGTCCAGCGTGGAAATTGCCCAGTTAGAGAAACATTTAAATATTATGTTTCACAACCATATATTGATTAGACAGGCATTTACACATTCATCTTATGTGAATGAGCATCGTAAGGAAGTATTTTCGGATAATGAAAGGTTGGAATTTCTAGGTGATGCTGTACTAGAATTAGGAGTATCTCAATATCTTTTTCGTAAGCATCAACATATGCCAGAAGGAGAAATGACTAAATTAAGAGCCTCTATTGTTTGTGAACCTTCACTAGCTAGCTTTGCCAGAGGTCTTGAATTTGGTCAATTTATATTACTAGGTAAAGGGGAGGAACAAACAGGTGGTCGAGACCGCTCTGCTTTACTTGCTGATGTTTTTGAAGCCTTCTTAGGAGCATTATATTTGGATCAGGGGTTTGATGCAGCGTTACAATTTTTAGAAGACCATGTATTTCCGAAGATTACAGATGGTGCTTTTTCGCATGCGATGGATTACAAGAGTCAGTTACAAGAATTAATTCAACAGATTAAAAATCAATCAATCGAGTATAGAATTATAGAAGAAAGAGGCCCATCTCATCATAAAGAATTTGTTGCTAATGTACTCATTCAAAATGAAATTTATGGATCGGGCATTGGACGCACAAAAAAAGAAGCCGAGCAGCGTGCTGCAAAAGCAGCGATAGATAAATATAATTCATAAAACAACTACAGTTGTTTTAAAGTAGATAGAACGATTAGGATGAGCCGTTGTTTTTTCAGTAGTGCGTCAGTTTTTGTACACAAAAACTGACGCACTCTCGCAGGAAGCAACAGCTCACACTTTTCATTCTTATGAGAAACCACTATTACAGTTAAATAGAATGAAAGTTTGGGAGCTCCCCTTGCAAGCGACTCAACACGCGCCATTTATCCACATGGGTAAATTTTATAATTTCCTAGACTACAAAAAAAGATTTCCTTCACTCATTAAGCTTAGCTAAGTGAAGGAGCATCTTTTTTGGTTCTGTATTCGTGTGGGCAGGCCTCTGTCCCGCGAACTTCATAATGGGAATCGTTACGTATTCACTTAATGCTTTCGAACAGATCGTAGCTCTTCAATAAAAGCTTGTGTTTCTTGAGCGCTGAGTCGCCCTTTCTGTTTAATCATATCATACATAAATTTGATCTCTTCATATTTATTCAAATCATAATCTTCCGGATCCATTATCGTGCGATTAACAACATCTAGTTGTTCAGCAATTTCATCAAGTAAAATCTTTAAATTTTCTGCTGATGGTTTTTCTAAGCTCATTCTATAATATCTCTCCCCTACGATTTAAAACTAATAGAGTATGTATGGTCTACTCTTCTTTTGTTTCTATGTTTATGATAAAATAAATGCGGTAAAAAGCCAAATTTGTTTTTCGTAAAACTAATTATAGAAATACGATGAATAAGAATCGTGCTTGATAAATTTATGATAATTGAGAACTTAAATAGATGCAATTTGTCAATGTTCTTTATTGAATTAGGAGAATGTAATATGTACTTAAAAAGGTTGGAAAGTGTTGGCTTTAAATCTTTTGCAAAACGGATTAATGTTGATTTTGTTCCAGGAGTAACTGCAGTGGTAGGACCTAATGGAAGTGGAAAAAGTAATATAACGGATGCTATTCGTTGGGTGCTAGGGGAGCAGTCGGCAAAATCCTTACGTGGATCTAAAATGGAAGATATTATTTTCCAAGGGAGTGATACACGTAAAGCATTAAATGTTGCAGAAGTAACGTTAGTATTGGATAACCATGACCAGCTCCTACCTTTAGAATATGAAGAAGTAAGTGTAACTAGAAGGGTATATCGTTCTGGTGAAAGTGAGTTCTATATAAATAATCAATCGTGTCGATTAAAAGATATTGTTGATTTGTTCATGGATTCAGGACTTGGACGTGAGGCCTTTTCAATTATTAGTCAAGGAAAAGTGGAAGAAATTCTTAGCTCAAAAGCAGAGGAAAGAAGGACTATTTTTGAAGAGGCAGCTGGGGTTCTGAAATATAAGCAGAGGAAGAAGAAAGCCGAATATAAACTAGCTGAAACACAAGAAAATCTAAACCGTGTAGAAGATATTATTCATGAAATCGAGCAACAACTCGATCCAATGAAAAAGCAAGCACAAACAGCAGAAAAATACGTAGCACTCAAAGAAGAATTAAAGGAAAAAGAAATTTCTTATCTTCTAGCTGAAATTGAGATTATACATAATCAATGGCAATCAACGCTTCAAGAGCTCGATCAAATGAAATTAAAAGAAGTAGAGTTGAAAACAGCGATTCAACAAAAAGAAGCGTCACAAGAAAGTGAAAGACAAGCAATTGATCAATTAGATGGCACCATCGAAAAGCTACAGGCTGATTTGTTATCTATGACACAGCAGTTGGAAAAATATGAAGGAAAGAAGCAATTATTTTTAGAGAGATTCAAGCACTTTGAAGACAACAAAGAAAAACTGGAGGAGCAAAAAAAGGAAACTTCAATTCGAATTGGAAAATTGCATGAAGAAGTTATTCAGGAAAAAAAACGCCTATCTGAATTACAAACCATAAAAGCTGCAACAAAAGGTGAAATTAAACAACTCGAACAGAAGCTAAGCTTAGGAAAAGAGAACCTTGCGGAGAAAATTGAAGATTTAAAATCAGAGTACATCGAGTATTTAAATAAGCAAGCTGTTCGGCGAAATGAATTACACTCCATTGACGAGCGAATTCAACAGCTTGATGGCAAGAAAGAAAAACAAACGGAAAAATTTAAAGACTTACTGCGTGAAAGAGAAAAACTGACAAAGCAAGCAAATCAACTGGCAGAAGATCTAAAGAGCCAAGAAAATAAGTACGCAGACAAAGACGACACTATAAAAGCGATCAAGCAAGAATTGGAGCAAAGAAGAAGTGAGTTCCAAGAAGCGCAGGCAAAATTATATCAAGGGTATCAGTACATCGAAAAAATTAAATCAAAAAAAGAAATGCTTGAAGAAATGAAAGAAGACTTTCAGGGATTCTTTCATGGTGTAAAGGCTGTGCTAAAGGCAAGAGAAGATGGAACCTTGACAGATATTAATGGAGCAGTTATTGAATTAATACATGTACCCAAATCCTATATCACTGCGATAGAAACGGTACTTGGTGGACAGGCACAACACATTGTTGTAAAAGATGATAAGGCAGCAAGACAATCCATCGTATGGTTGAAAAAAACAAATAGTGGCCGGGCAACATTTTTACCGTTAGCTTCTATCCAAGAGCGTTTTATTCCAAGCGAGCTAATGAAGAAGTTAGAGCAGCATCAAGGATTTATCGGCATCGCATCGCATCTAGTCAATGTGGATAATACGTACAGGAAGGCCATTAATCATCTAATGGGACACGTTATTATTGCAAAAACATTAAAAGATGCCAACGAGCTGGCTACTACGGCGATGCGGAAATTTCGTATTGTCACACTGGAGGGAGATGTTGTTAACCCAGGAGGTTCCATGTCAGGTGGAGCGCAAAAAAAGACAAATCAATCTCTATTTACAAGAGAAAAAGATCTACAGGAAATGACGGAGAAGCTAAGGCAGTTTGAATCAAAAACCTTAGATTTTGAAAAAAATGTACAAAAGCAAAAGCAATATATTAGTGAAACAGAAAAACAATTACTTGAAGAAGAACAGAGTATTCAACAAGAGCAGCAAAAACTACAGGAATTACGTGCTTTTCATCGAGAAATTGAAATGAAAAAAGAAACCTTAAACGATAATCTTACATTATACGATCAGGATAAAAAACAATTTGCAGAAGATAAAGAACAGCTCGTTCAACGACAAGCGCGATTAACAGAGGAATTAGCCGACTTAAATAGTAAGACCCAACAACTAGAGGAAGAAATTGAAATAGTAACAAAGCAACAATCGGAAGTTCAAGAGAATAAGGAAAGGTTACAAGAGGAGTTACATCGCAACCATGTATTACTAGCAGAACAGGATGAGCGCGAGAAGAGTCAGCGGGAGAAAACAAATAGTGTTCAGAACCAATTAGCTGAACTACAACGTCAATACGATCTGTATGCTGAGGAATTAGATGATTTGCTTGCTTTTCATCAGTCGAATGAGACGGAAGAGGAAATTGATGCATCTATTTCGAATCATCGTACTGAGAAGGAAAAAATCACAGAAACCATACAAAAAAAGCGAGGAGAAAGATCAGAACGCACGCAAATCATGCAGGATAAAGAGCGTGAATTGAAAGAAGAGAATAAACATTACGAAGCTCTCAGAGCAGATATTCAGAAAAAAGAAGTACAGTCGAATCGAATGGATGTAGAATTAGAAAATCTTCTGTCTCATTTACAGAATGAATACATTATTACGTATGAGAAGGCAAAACAAATCTACGATAAGGCTGAAAATAAAGAAGCATCTCAATCAGCGGTGCAGCAATTGAAGCAGCAAATTGATCAGTTGGGGACAGTGAATTTAGGGGCAATCGATGAGTATGAACGAATCACTGAGCGGTACACATTTTTGACAGAGCAACAAACTGATTTAGTTGATGCCAAGAAAACCCTTTACGATGTAATTGCGGAAATGGATGAAGAAATGAAAAAACGATTTGGCAATACTTTTCAGCAAATAAAGGAAGAGTTTGCTACCGTATTTCAACAACTCTTTGGTGGAGGTCGGGCCGAATTAAAATTAACGGACCCAAAAAGTTTACTGGATACAGGCGTAGATATCGTAGCACAGCCGCCGGGTAAGAAGCTTCAGCATTTAGGGTTATTATCTGGTGGAGAGCGGGCATTAACTGCTATTGCTTTATTATTTGCTATTTTACGAGTGCGTCCAGTGCCATTCTGTGTATTAGATGAAGTAGAGGCAGCGTTAGATGAAGCAAACGTATCACGTTTTGCTAACTATGTAAAAATATTTAGTGAAAATACCCAATTCATTGTAATCACCCACCGAAAAGGTACAATGGAAGAAGCAGATGTTCTATATGGTGTAACGATGCAGGAATCGGGTGTATCTCGATTAGTTTCCGTTCGACTGGAAGATACAAAGGAATTAATAAAGTCATAAGGAGGTAATGGAAATGGGATTTATGGATAAATGGAAAATGAAATTTCAAAAAAATGAAGAAGAAACCAAAGAGGTTTCAACGAAATATAAAGACGGGATGAAGAAGACCCGTCAATCTTTTTCTGGAAGGATTAATGATTTAATAGCTCGATACCGGAAAGTAGACGAGGACTTTTTCGAAGAATTAGAGGAAGTGTTAATCACTGCTGATGTTGGTGTATCGACTGTAATGGATTTAATTGATGAATTGAAAATGGAAGTAAAACGACAAAATATCAAAGACTCCAAAGCGGTGAAGGATGTTATTTCAGAAAAACTCGTTGAAATATATTACGGAGAAGATGATGAACAAACAGAACATCTAAATCTTCAAGAGGAACAACTATCCATTATTTTAGTAGTGGGTGTAAATGGAGCTGGAAAAACGACATCTATTGGTAAATTGGCCTATCAGCTAAAACAACAAGGAAAAAAAGTGGTTTTAGCTGCAGGAGATACGTTTCGAGCTGGAGCGATTGAACAGTTAGATATTTGGGGAGAACGAGCCGGTGTTGATGTAATCAAACAAAACGAAGGTAGTGATCCAGCTGCTGTTATTTTTGATGGAATAAAGTCAGCGAAATCACGCAATGCTGATGTTCTTATTTGTGATACAGCAGGAAGATTACAAAATAAAGTTAATCTAATGAATGAACTAGCAAAAGTTAAGCGAGTTATTGAGAGGGAGGTCCCTGGTGCTCCGCATGAAGTTTTACTTGTATTGGATGCAACTACTGGGCAAAATGCTCTTAGTCAAGCAAAAACATTTTCAGAAGCGACAGATGTTTCTGGCATCGTTTTAACGAAATTAGATGGTACAGCTAAGGGTGGTATTGTTTTAGCTATTCGTCATGAATTACAACTTCCAGTTAAGTATGTAGGATTGGGAGAGAAGATGGAAGATCTACAAGAATTTGATGCGCATGCGTTTGTTTATGGGTTATTTGCGGATATGCTAGAAGAAGATTAATTAGTAGCGGCTTGACATACAAACGGAACATTCGTTATTATATTTTGTAAAGGTAAATCACTTAACAAGGGGTGTATATCATGCTAGAAAAAACAACGCGAATGAATTATTTATTTGATTTTTATCAGGCATTACTTACACCCAAACAGCGAAATTACATGGAAATGTATTATCTTGAGGATTATTCTCTTGGTGAGATTTCTGAAGTATTCGATGTATCAAGGCAGGCTGTATATGATAATATTAAGCGAACAGAACATATGTTGGAAACGTATGAGGAAAAGCTATCCTTATACAAGAAGTTTCAGCAGCGATCTGAGCTTATAGAAAGTCTGGAAGCTGAATTGTCTGAGCAAAAAGCTGTTCAGCAAATCATTCATAAATTAAAAGAATTAGATTAGGGGGACACCTTCTATGGCGTTTGAAGGATTGGCCGACCGCCTGCAAAGTACAATTAAAAAAATTACTGGTAAAGGTAAGGTTTCTGAGCAGGATGTAAAGGAAATGACGAGAGAAGTTCGGCTTGCATTACTGGAAGCCGATGTAAACTATAAAGTTGTAAAAGATTTAATCAAACGAATTAAAGAACGTGCTGTTGGTCAAGAAGTTATGGAAAGCTTAACGCCTGGGCAACAGGTTATTAAAGTTGTAAAAGAAGAGCTAACAGCACTCATGGGTGGCGAACAAAGTAAGATCGCTGTAGCAGACAAAGCTCCAACGGTAATTATGATGACTGGTCTGCAAGGTGCTGGAAAAACAACTACAACTGGTAAACTTGCTAACCTTTTACGGAAGAAACATAATCGTTCACCATTACTTGTAGCTTGCGACATTTACCGCCCTGCAGCAATTCAACAGCTCGAAACGTTAGGGAAACAGCTTGATTTACCGGTATTCTCTATGGGAACAGATGCAAACCCGGTTGATATTGCCCAAAAGGCGATTGAAAAAGCGAAAGAAGAGCATCATGATTATGTAATCATTGATACTGCAGGGAGATTACATGTTGATAGTGAACTAATGCAAGAACTAGAAGAAATCAAATCGGTTGTTAAACCTGATGAGATTTATCTAGTTGTGGATTCAATGACGGGACAAGATGCAGTCAATGTAGCTGAAAGCTTTAATGAACAGTTAGATATTACAGGGGTAGTTCTAACAAAATTAGATGGAGATACTCGTGGTGGGGCTGCTTTATCCATTAAGGCTGTGACAGATAAACCAATTAAATTTGCTGGTATGGGGGAAAAGCTTGATCAGTTAGAAGCGTTTCATCCTGATCGAATGGCCTCTAGAATACTTGGTATGGGTGATGTATTATCGTTAATTGAAAAAGCCCAAACGAATGTAGATGAAAAACAGGCGAAAGAGCTTGAAGAAAAAATGAAGAACATGTCCTTTACATTTGATGATTTCTTAGAGCAAATGGGACAAGTGAAGAAGATGGGGCCATTAGATGATCTAATGTCAATGATTCCGGGCGCTAATAAAATGAAGGGGCTTAAAAATGCTCAAATTGACGAAAAACAAATTTCACATGTAGAAGCCATTATTCAATCCATGACTAAGAATGAACGCCAGGACCCAAGTTTGATGAATGCGAGTAGAAAGAAGCGAATAGCAAAAGGGTCGGGAACTTCGGTTTCTCAAGTAAACAGACTATTAAAACAATTTGAAGAGATGAAAAAAATGATGAAGCAAATGACAAATATGCAAAAGGGTAAGAAAGGTAAAGGAATGAAATTTCCATTTATGTAATTCAGAATTCGGAAGCTCTCAGCTCATACTTGCAAGCATGAATTGCTTCATGTGATTTGAGAAGAACGAAGGTTCAAGGGCCTAATTACAAGTAGGAAAATCAAAGGATTAAGCATTGTAATGGAAAAACACTTTACAGACTTTCTGTTTTCTGCTAAAATCTAAAAATGTGTTAAATACTTATATTTGGAGGTGCAAGAAGCATGGCAGTTAAAATTCGTTTAAAACGTATGGGATCTAAAAGAAATCCATTCTATCGTATCGTTGTAGCTGACTCACGTTCTCCACGTGATGGACGTTCTATCGAACAAATCGGAACTTATAATCCTGTTGTAAATCCAGTTGAAGTTAAAATAGATGAAGAAAAAGCACTTGACTGGATGACTAAAGGTGCTAAACCTAGTGATACAGTTCGCAATCTATTCTCAAAAGAAGGCATCATGAAGAAATTCCACGAGCAAAAAAATCAAATTGCAAAGTAGTGTGATATCATGACAGCCCTTATTGAATCTATTGTAACGTCACTCGTAGATCACCCAGAAGACATTGTGGTAACGGAAACGGAAGAAGAATCAAAGATTGTTTATCATCTTTCCGTGAACCCTGATGATGTTGGTAAGGTGATTGGTAAAAATGGACGAATTGCCAAGGCGATCCGTACAGTTGTTTACGCAGCAAAAACCAATAGCAATAAGCGTGTTTATTTAGATATTATGTAGAGGGAAAGGGCGGAACCTTTCCCTTTTTACACATTTTTTTACAAGTTACAAGACGCTTTGTGAGAGTGAGGAATGAACGTTGAAAATTATAAAAAAAGTCCTAATCAAGCAAATTGTCACAGAGAAGAGCAAAGAAAAATTAAAAACTAACTTTTACAATCATAAAATGCGGCTTGAACAAGAGTGTCAACAGCTTTTATTCGAACAAAGAAAGCTCTCTAATAAACCAGGAATCTCCAAGCAAGAGGTTGGTCATCGTTTTCAACAGGAAATTAATAATCGTAAAGAAAAAATTAAGCTTGCTGATTTTAAAATAGAGCAACTGGAAATGCTGGAGATGGGTAGTGAAATAATAGAAAAAGAGGTTGAAGCTCTTGTTGAGGTCTCAGAAGGATCGCATTGGAATGAGCTTATGGGTGAAAGTGCTATCGTTGTCAAAGACGATATAGTCATTCGAATTGATGAATAGCAGGTGAGATGATGACAGAGAAAATGTATACTGTAGGGAAGATAATTAACACACATGGAATACACGGTGAAGTAAAGGTACTGCGAATTACCGATTTCGAAGAACGCTTTTCGATTGGAAAGACACTGTATATTGTTAAGGATGGTAATATACAGAAGGAATTAACCATTGAAAGCCATCGTATGCATAAAGGATTTGACCTACTACGTTTTAAAGGATTGACGAATATAAATGATGTAGAGGTTTATAAAGGTTGTAAGTTAAAAATAAAAGAAGATCAGTTGACAGACCTGGCAGAACATGAATTTTATTATCACGAAATTATTGGATGTGCCGTTTTTACAAATGATGGAGAACAAATAGGTACAATTAAAGAAATTTTATCTCCTGGCGCCAACGATGTATGGGTCGTTCGTCGATCACAAGGAAAGGATGTACTTATTCCTTATATTGCATCTGTTGTCACTTTAGTAGATACGCAGGCAAGTAAAGTAATTATTGAGCCGATGGAAGGATTGTTAGACTGATGCACATCGATATACTAACCCTTTTTCCAGAGATGTTTCATGGAGTATTACAGTCATCTATCTTAAAAAAGGCGTATGAAAATGACAGGTTTAGCTACAATTTAGTAAACTTTCGAGATTACACGGAAAACAAACATTATAAAGTAGATGATTATCCGTATGGTGGTGGTGCGGGTATGGTATTAACACCACAACCAATTTTTGACACGGTGGAAGCTGTAAAAAAGCAAAGAAAATCTGATAATTCCAGAATTATTCTCATGTGCCCACAGGGAGAAACCTATAATCAGAAGAAGGCAGAAGAACTTTCTCAGGAGGATCATCTTATCTTTATATGTGGTCACTATGAAGGGTATGATGAAAGAATTAGAGAACACTTAGTAACAGACGAAATTTCTATTGGAGACTTTGTGCTTACTGGAGGAGAAATAGGGTCAATGGTTGTGATGGATAGTGTTGTTCGTTTACTTCCTGAAGTGCTGGGGAATAAAGATTCAGCACCTCAGGACTCTTTCTCGACAGGTTTATTGGAGCATCCACATTATACGAGGCCAGCAGATTTCCGAGGATTGAAAGTTCCAGAGGTTTTGTTATCAGGAGATCACGGGAAAATTAATGCTTGGAGAGAACGACAATCATTGCTAAGAACATATCAGCGTCGACGTGATTTACTAGAACATAAAAATATACCAGAAGAGTGGAAACGATGGATAGAAGAATGGGATGATAAATAAGTGGTTGAAGTCTAGAGTTTGATATGGTATATTAAATGATGTGCTTAAAGTTCCGTCTTTAAGCTTTATAAACGATGTTCCGCTGTCACATAGTAGATATGAGCATTGGTTTGGAAGGAGAGAAGCCAGATGCAAAAATTAATTGAAGACATTACTAAAGACCAACTTCGTAATGATCATCCTGATTTCCGTCCGGGAGACACTGTTAAAGTCCACGTTAAGGTTGTGGAAGGTTCCCGTGAACGTATTCA
The DNA here is from genome assembly GCF_016919725.2 of Virgibacillus sp. AGTR. Lineage (GTDB taxonomy): Bacteria > Bacillota > Bacilli > Bacillales > Amphibacillaceae > Virgibacillus > Virgibacillus salarius. The sequence goes on along the minus strand of NZ_JAJERH010000006.1, from coordinate 114,580 downwards.
GGTATTCGAAGGTGTCGTTATTAAACGTCAAAACGGTGGAATTAGCGAAACATTCACAGTAAGAAAGCTTTCTTATGGAGTAGGTGTTGAGCGTACATTCCCAGTACATTCACCTCGTATTGATAAAATCGAAGTATCGCGTCGTGGTATTGTTCGCCGTGCGAAACTTTACTACTTACGCAATCTTCGTGGTAAAGCAGCTCGTATTAAAGAACGTCGCTAATAGTATACGAGTACAAAATCATTGGAAAGGAGCTTGGCAATCTGCACAAGCTCCTTTTTTGTACTAGAGGTTATGGGGAAAATATTGAAGTTTTAAGCAGTATAGCTAGTAAACTAAATGCTTATTTCGTTACTGATATTGCTTAAGATTTTCCAACTAAGAAAGCCCCAGTTTTGTTTAAGTACATAATTATTGTAATATATAAAGAGGGTCTTATGTACAAAGGTTGGAGGGGGAAATATGGGAAAAAGGAAGAAAGAAAAGAAGAACGAATGGTTAGATTGGTTAAAGGCTTTATTAATCGCCTTTGGATTGGCTTTTATAGTTCGGATGTTCTTTTTCGCTCCAATTGTAGTTGATGGACCGTCTATGCTTCCAACATTACATGATGGCGATCAAATGATTGTAAACAAATTTGCTTATCATTTACATGAACCAGAACGATTTGATGTGGTTGTATTCCATGCGTCATCAAAAAAGGATTTTATTAAGCGTGTAATTGGATTGCCAGGAGAACATGTTGAAGTGATTGATAATGTATTGTACATTAATGGAGAAGAAGTGAATGAACCATTCTTAACAGATCAAAAGGATAGTCTTAAATCATATCAAATCCTAACGAATGACTTTTCGTTAGAAGACCTTCCTGGTGGATATGATGTTATTCCAGAAGACCATGTATTAGTATTAGGAGATAACAGAGGGAATTCAACGGACAGCCGTGTACTGGGGGTCGTTTCTACTGATCAAATTGTAGGAAAAACAGACCTCATATATTGGCCGTTCAATCGAATGCAGACGATAGGAAAGTAGGTTTAAACAATGACCATTCAATGGTTTCCCGGTCATATGGCAAAAGCTAGACGGGAAGTAGAAGAAAAACTTAAGCTTGTTGATTTTGTAATGGAATTAGTTGATGCTCGAGCTCCATTTTCTTCACAAAATCCGATGTTACAACAAGTGTTACAGAATAAACCAAAGATGATTGTAATGATGAAAAAGGATTTAGCCGATCAGTATGTTACAAACCAATGGCTGGCCTATTTCGAGAAAAAACATATACCAGCAATAGCAATTAATGTGAATGATAGGAATGATATAAAACAAGTCATTCAGTTAGCGAAGGAACAAGCGCAGGCGAAGATGGACAAATTAAGAAAGAAAGGAATACAGCCTAGAGCGGCAAGAGCAATGATCGTAGGAATTCCTAATGTTGGAAAATCAACGCTAATCAATCGTTTAGCGAATAAAAAGATTGCTAAAACTGGTGATAGACCGGGAGTGACAAAACAGCAATTATGGATAAAAGTCAAAAGGGATTTTGAGTTATTGGATACACCAGGTATATTATGGCCAAAATTTGAGGAGGAGCTAGTTGGTTATCGTTTAGCAGCTATCGGTACGATAAAAGATCAATTGCTTTCCTTGCAAGATATCGTGGCTTTTGTCATTACTTATTTACAAAAGCACTATCCTCAAAAATTGGAGGAGCGCTATCAAGTAGACCGTGATATGGACGATATGTGGGAAATCTTTAATGCAATAGGTAAGCAACGTGGAGCACTCGAGAGTGGTGGTAAAGTTAATTTGGCCAAGGTATCCGATATTGTTATTAGGGATTTACGTACAGGAAAACTAGGTAGAGTTTCACTAGAATCTCCTTCTAATCAGTAAATGATGTCCCTAAATTAGAGGGTTACCAAGACATGCATCTTCGGATGGGTGTCTTATTTCATGTCATACGTATAAATCGTCATCAATAGAAAGGTTTAGGGTTTGAAACACTAACAAATTAATGAAACTGGCCGATATTAGATACAGAGAGATAGGTGTTAATACAATGAATAAAAAATCAATAGCTGTACTAAAGAAATTATTTGAAGCCGGAGAATTAAATGAAGAATTGATTTCCCATTTACGGATGGATGAGCGAAAAGGTGTTCAGCAATTAATTGCGAGCTATGAAAAGCGTCAATTAAAAAAACAAGAATTAGAGCAGCGGCATAGGGAAATGATTTCATACGAGAACGCCTGTTATTCAAAAGATATACATTATATTGCAGGGGTTGATGAGGCCGGCAGAGGACCGCTTGCCGGACCTGTGGTAGCAGCAAGTGTGATATTACCAGCAGACTTTAAATTACTAGGCTTGAATGATTCTAAGCAATTAACAGAAGCTGACAGAGATAAATTTTATCAAGTCATTATAAAGAAAGCTTTAAGCTATGGAATTTCGATAATTAATAGCGATAAAATTGATGAAATCAACATTTATGAGGCAACAAAGCTTGCAATGTATGATGCTATTGGCCAACTAAGCCCAACTCCAGAACATGTGTTGATAGATGCGGTGGAGTTAGATTCGCTATCGTGCACATCGGAGGCTATTGTTAAAGGGGACGCAAAAAGTGTATCTATTGCTGCTGCAAGTATTTTAGCAAAAGTAACCAGAGATAATTATATGAAGGATTTACATAATAAGTTTCCTATGTATGAATTCGCTTCTAATATGGGGTATGGAACAAAGCAACACATGGAAAGTTTAGAACAATATGGTGTATGCCCTCATCATCGACGATCATTTTCACCTGTTAAAAATATAGTTTCCTAGGAGGAGGTACTATCGGGATGAGTCTACGAATTTCAGGTGACCAACAAGTAAATACAAGTAATCATATAGCCCCATTGAAGAAAGGGCAAATTATCCAGGGGAGAGTGTTAAAGCTTTTTCCAGGAAATAAAGCGCAAATACAAATTGGTCAGCATAAGATGATTGCACAGTTACAGGCCTCTCTTCATGCTGGTGGAAACTATTATTTTCAAGTAGTAGAAAATGATCAAGTACTGGAATTAAAAGTGCTAGGAGAACGGTCGAGCACGCAGGTGGGGAAAACTGCCCTACAACTATTAGAACAGCTAGGGTTAAAGCAGACAAAGACAAATATGGTATTCCTACAAGAATTAATGCGTGATCAGATCCCCTTTGACAAATCGCAGCTTTCTCAAGCTTTTCAATTATTAGTAGGTAAAAAAGGGAATCAACAAGAACTCTCCATTATAAAAGAAATGATAAGAAATCGTTGGCCAATTTCAAATGCTGTATTTCAGGCACTGGTAACAAAAGATTCGCATTCACTCTCAAAACAATTACTAGAAGTATTTCAGCAATTGCCAGGGCAGGTTAACCATTCACAGCTAAAACAGCAGATAGCTTTATTACTTCAACCATTCTCAGACCAAGCATACCCCAATATGCAAATAAAGAGCATGGTGCCGAATCGACAGGTTATCCCTTTATTACACATACTTGGATTAACGCAACCAACCATTGATAAAACGAATGGAATTATGTCAAATGCTTCCGCTACCACCAATGGGAGTGGTTCTGCTCAGCAACAGGCAGTTACAGGTTTATGGACAGGTATAAAGGGAAATCGGCTTTCCGAAGTAATTGCAAATAAAGCTGACTACATAGCACGAACGGAAAGTTTAGTAAGTGTATTACAAGATAAAATTTACCCTGTTACCGGAAAGCAGCATTTTGGAACAAGTGACATACAACAAATAAAGCAGCTAATCAAGGATACATTCCCAAATGTATCTCATTTAAGCAGCCTGCATACGAAATCAGACCTGCAACGATTTATAGTTAATTTAAAATTATTGCAACGTAATGAGACATATACACAATTAGAACAGTTACTACTAAATGGCAAAAATCAGACGAATCTAGGTAGTAAAGACCACTTTTTGTCCGCCATTCGACAAACCATTCAATGGTTAGGTTTAACGTATGAACATACAGTAGCAAATGAGAAAGTGCAACAGCCTACATTAAAGGGAATGCTCATAAACATGTTTACACAGAATGAAGGAATATTGCATGAACGAGCAAAGCAACTATTACACCATATAAACGCACTGCAACTTCAATCAGTTCAAGAATCAGACAACTTTATCCAAGCTTATTTGCAAGTACCTGGGAATAAGATGGGATTAAAAGGTGATGCGGAATTGTTGTTTGAAGGGAAGAAAACGACTAATGGCGAATTCGATCCTGATCATTGTCGAATTTTATTCGATTTAGAATTGATGTACTTAAAACGTACGGTAATTGATATGCACATACAAAATCGTACGGTAGCTATAACTGTTTTTAATAATAATAAAAGAATAAAGGAGCTATTAGGTTCGTTAAAGCCGTCATTGCAAAACGGGTTGGATTCACTTGATTATCAGCTGTCAACGATTATACATAAACCGTTGCAAGCGGAAAAAGAACCAAAAGAAAAGCTTTCCGTAACCACTACGTACCAAGGGGTGGATTATAAAATATGAAAGATAAGCGAAATAAAGCGGTTGCTCTTCGTTACGATGAAACTCGACAATCTGTCCCAATCGTGTCAGCTTCAGGAAGGGGTTTGATTGCTGAGGATATCATTGCAAAAGCAAAAGAAAATAATATACCTATTATGGAAGATCCATCATTAGTAGCGCTGCTGGCACAATTAAATATAAATGAAGCAATACCAGAGGAATTGTATGAAGCTGTAGCTGAAGTATTTGCCTTTATCTATCGAGCAGATCAAGAAATAAATAAAAATAGATAATATTCGACAAGTCATTGACAATAAATTTCCGAAGTTCTTGTGAAATTTATTGTTTTTTTATACAATGGAAATGCAGTGAAATTTGATGGGAGGATTAAGGATGAACATTCATGAGTATCAAGGCAAAGATATTTTGCGAAAATATGGTGTTAATGTTCCTAATGGATACGTTGCATATACGGTTGATGAAGCTGTGGAAGCTGCAAAAAAATTGGGAAGCGACGTCACAGTGGTAAAAGCACAGATCCATGCTGGTGGACGTGGTAAAGCCGGTGGGGTTAAAATCGCAAAAAATTTAGATGATGTGCGTACATACGCTGATGAAATACTTGGAAAAACACTAGTAACACATCAAACTGGACCAGAAGGTAAAGAGGTAAAACGTTTATTAATTGAAGAAGGCTGCGACATTAAGAAGGAATATTATGTTGGAGTTGTACTTGATCGCGCTACTTCTCGTGTAGTAATGATGGCTTCAGAAGAAGGCGGTACAGAAATCGAAGAGGTTGCAGCAGAAACACCTGAGAAAATCTTTAAGGAAGTTATTGATCCTGTTGTAGGTTTGTCAGGCTATCAAGCTCGTAGACTTGCATTTAATATTAATATTCCGGATGAACTAATAGGTAAAGCTGTTAAATTTATGACAAGTTTGTACAATGCTTTTGTAGAGAAAGATTGTTCTATTGCAGAAATCAATCCATTAGTAACTACGGGTGATGGAGATGTTTTAGCATTAGATTCCAAGTTAAATTTTGATGATAACGCTTTATTCCGTCAAAAAGATGTTATGGAATTACGTGATTTAGATGAAGAAGATGAAAAGGAAATAGAAGCTTCTAAGTATGATTTAAGTTATATTTCATTGGATGGAAATATTGGCTGCATGGTAAATGGAGCTGGACTTGCTATGTCTACAATGGATATTATTAAACATTATGGCGGTGATCCGGCAAACTTCCTTGATGTTGGTGGTGGTGCTACTGCTGAGAAGGTAACGGAAGCATTTAAGATCATTTTATCTGATTCAAATGTTAAAGGGATCTTTGTCAACATCTTTGGTGGGATTATGAAGTGTGATGTGATCGCTGAAGGTGTTGTAGAAGCTACGAAACAGGTTGGGCTTGAAATTCCACTCGTTGTACGTTTAGAAGGTACAAATGTTTCATTAGGTAAGAAAATTCTTGAAGAATCTGGGCTAAATATTACATCGGCTGGTTCAATGGCTGATGGTGCTGAAAAGATAGTTTCAATGGTAAAGTAAGGAATTTTTAGACCACAATATTTATATGTAAATTCTTGTTTAAGGCAAGAAGTAAAAGGATCGTGAACTATATTATATTGTACAGATCTTGCAGAAAGGACGGACGAAGATGAGTGTATATATTAATAAAGATACAAAGGTAATTGTCCAAGGTATTACCGGTGGAACTGCAAAATTTCACACGAAACAAATGCTTGAATACGGTACAAAAATTGTTGGTGGGGTTACACCTAAAAAAGGCGGTACTGAAGTAGAAGGAGTACCTGTATTTAATACTGTAAAGGATGCCGTAGATACAACTGGTGCTACAGCATCTGTTATTTATGTACCTGCTCCATTTGCTGCTGATGCGATTATCGAAGCAGTGGATGCAGAACTAGATTTAGTTATTTGTATCACAGAACATATTCCAGTTATGGACATGGTTAAAGTGAAACGTTATATGGAAGGCAAGAAAACTCGATTGGTTGGTCCAAACTGTCCAGGTGTAATTACTGCTGATGAAAGTAAAATTGGTATCATGCCAGGCTACATTCATAAGAAAGGACATATAGGTGTCGTTTCCCGTTCAGGTACATTAACTTATGAAGCAGTTCATCAGTTGTCTGAAGCAGGGTATGGGCAGTCCACAGCAGTTGGTATCGGTGGTGACCCAGTAAACGGTACGAACTTTATCGACGTACTATCTGCTTTTAATGAAGACCCTGATACGTATGCTGTTATAATGATTGGAGAAATCGGTGGCACAGCTGAAGAAGAAGCAGCACAGTGGGTAAAAGCAAATATGAAGAAACCTGTGGTAGGATTTATCGGTGGGGCTACTGCACCTCCAGGGAAACGCATGGGTCACGCAGGTGCAATTATTTCTGGTGGAAAAGGAACTGCTGACGAAAAAATTCGTGTTATGAATGAGTGTGGTATTAAAGTCGCAGAAACTCCTGCGGTAATGGGTGAAACAATGATTAAAGCCCTAGAGGAGAATGGTATTAAAGAAACATGTAAAACGCATTAATTAATATGCGAACCAGAAAGGGTTCTCCTGTAAAGGTTCGGGTAGATGCAACTGGAATAGGTAAGATTCTAACGAGTAGAGTGAGCCGCCGTGAAACCCTGTAGTGAATGGCGCTTGTTCATAAGGAAGCTGTACTTCGTAGAAGAGTATATTTCAGTTGTGTAGGAAGAGAGAGCTGTCTTTTTTGGGGACAGCTCCTTATCTAATTTTTGAAGGGATGTGTACGTATTGACGGATTTTCGGTTTCGATTAATTCATATTACTCGATGTCGAGGTATTACAAGGCGATGGATTAGAAAGCTACTTCTTATTGATTCTACCCTCACAGAGATCTACAAATTATCTTCTGCAGCAATGAACCGTTTGTATCACCTTCCTCTGAATAATGCTTCACTGTTATATAATGATCTCCACTCGGAGCCCCTAATAGAGCAAATAGAAACAGACTTGCATAACTATCACGTTATAACCCTTCTAGATAACAACTTTTCACCTTTATTAAAAACGATAAAAGATCCTCCGTTTGTTTTATACGCCTTAGGAAACATATCTTTGTTAACACAAGCACCAGCCTTAAGTGTAATTGGAACGAGGAAACCCTCTAGGGAAGCTATGGGAAAGGTACGGACAATTATCCCACCGTTAGTTAGGCAGGGATGGGTGATAGTAAGTGGTATGGCAATTGGTATTGACCGTTTTGCTCATGAAGTTACTCTAAGTCTAAGTGGACATACAATTGCCGTACTTGGTGGAGGGTTTCAATATATTTATCCCAAGGAAAATATCCGATTATATCAAGAACTGACTGAACGAGGATTAGTTTTATCTGAGTATCCACCAACTACTCCCCCTGCTCGTCACCATTTTCCAGAAAGGAATAGGATAATAAGCGGTTTAAGCTTTGGTACATTAGTTATTGAGGCAACTGAAAAGAGTGGTACACTAATAACAGTTGATCAAGCCTTGGAACAAGGGAGAGACGTTTTTGCTGTTCCTGGTTCACCACTAATGGAGCAAACTAGAGGTTGTCATAAAATGATCCAAGATGGTGCGAAATTAGTTATTCATGAAGAGGATATTCGTGAAGAATGGGAAAGATTGCAAAATACGTATGGGTAGATATCTAATAAAAAAGCAGAAATAGGCCGATTAAAAATAAAGTTATATCATTGATATTTTACTAATATTCTTTGACATGGTACATTTTTGTAAGGAAAACTTTTACAAATCTTGGGTCATTTATTTCAGTATGTTTGACAAATGAAACGTATATATTTAATATTAGTGAAGATTTCTAAATTTTTTTGAGTGAAAAAAGTATCCGCTTTAATGCTTGTGATGAATAAGTATATATATGCAAGACAATGAAATGTATTTTATCAATGTACTACTTTTCAAGGTATTCTACCTTGTTGTGAGGGACTTATCAGTACTAGTGGTAACCTCATTTATGGGAGGAAAAGAAATGTCAGATTATCTAGTAATCGTAGAATCACCTGCAAAGGCAAAAACAATTGAACGCTATTTAGGGAAAAAATACAAAGTAAAAGCATCCATGGGGCATGTTCGGGATTTACCAAAAAGTCAAATGGCTGTCGATACAGAAAATGAATATAAACCAAAGTATATTACGATTCGCGGTAAAGGTGATGTAGTCAAAGACTTAAAATCAGCAGCAAAAAAAGCTAAAAAGGTTTATCTTGCAGCCGACCCTGATAGAGAAGGTGAGGCGATTGCATGGCATCTAGCACATATATTAGATGTTGATGAGCATTCCGAATGTCGTGTTGTATTTAATGAAATAACAAAAGATGCTATTAAAGATTCTTTTAAACATCCAAGATCTATTGATATGGATTTAGTGGATGCTCAACAGGCTAGAAGGATTCTGGATCGGCTTGTGGGGTACAATATAAGTCCACTTCTATGGAAAAAAGTGAAAAAAGGCTTGAGCGCTGGACGTGTTCAATCTGTAGCTGTAAAACTTGTAATTGACAGAGAAAAAGAAATTGAAAACTTTAAACCTGAAGAATATTGGTCAATTGAAGGACAATTTCAAAAGGATAAGGATGTTTTTGAGGGATCTTTTTATGGAATTAAAGGTAAAAAGAAAGAATTGAAGACAAAACAAGACGTAAACGATATTCTAAAAGAAATCAAGGGGAAAAAATTCAAAGTTGATAAAGTAAAGAAAAAAGAAAGAAGACGTAATCCTGCGTTACCTTTTACAACATCTTCATTACAACAAGAAGCAGCGAGAAAACTGAATTTCAAAGCCAAGAAAACGATGATGATTGCCCAACAGTTATATGAGGGAATTGACCTTGGGAAAAAAGCGGGGGGAATAACAGGTTTAATTACGTATATGCGTACTGATTCAACGCGTATCTCCGATACAGCTAAAGGGGAAGCAAAGGATTATATTATTGACCAATATGGGAAAACGTATCTAGGCATAAATAAAAAACAGAAAAAGTCAGAGGGTGCACAGGATGCCCATGAAGCAATTCGACCTACATCAGTTGGCAGGGATCCTAAATCCTTAAAGCCAATACTTTCTAGAGATCAGTTTAGGTTGTACAAATTAATATGGGAACGGTTTTTGGCAAGTCAAATGGCACCTGCTGTAATGGATACAATGACCGTACATCTTTTAAATAATTTAGTGGAGTTCAGGGCAACGGGTTCTAAAATTAAATTCAAAGGATTTATGAAAGTATATATTGAGGGAACGGACGATAATAAAAAAGAAGATAATAAGTTTCTTCCAGAATTATCTGAAGGTATGGAAGTAACAGCTAATGATATAAAGCCAAATCAACACTTTACACAGCCACCTCCAAGATATACAGAGGCAAGGCTAGTTAAGACAATGGAGGAGTTAGGAATTGGACGACCTTCCACATATGCTCCGACTTTAGACACAATTCAACGTAGAGGTTATGTAAGTATTGATAACAAACGCTTTATACCTACGGAATTGGGATCAATTGTTTCAGAAATAATGGAAGAGTTTTTCCCTAAGATTATTGATGTTGCTTTCACAGCTAAAATGGAAGGCGATTTGGATGCTATTGAAGAAGGAAAAACAGAGTGGATTACGATTATTGATCAATTTTATACAGATTTTGCAAAGCGCTTGGAAAAAGCAGAGCAAGAAATGGAAAAAATTGAAATCAAGGATGAGCCTGCCGGTATTGAATGCGAAAATTGTGGGCATGAAATGGTTTATAAAATGGGACGCTATGGGAAGTTTTTAGCGTGCTCTAATTTTCCTGAATGTAGAAACACGAAACCAATATTAAAGGAAATCGGAGTGAAGTGTCCAAAATGTAAAGAAGGAAATGTTGTTGAAAGGAAATCGAAAAAACGTCGAGTGTTTTATGGCTGTGACCGATTTCCAGAGTGTGATTTTCTTTCTTGGGACAAACCGATATCTCGACCATGTCCAAAATGTGATAACTTACTGGTTGAGAAGAAATCGAAAAAAGGAACACAAATTCAATGTACGCAATGTGAATATAAAGAGGCGCCGCAAACATAGGAGCTTTCCCATAAGTCTAATAGGGACTTGTGGGAAGCTCTTTTTTGTAGTCTGATAAATAGGGGCGTGTTGAGCCGTGTCCAGCCCCAGTCGCTACGTTTCTAATCGGGGGCTTACGCTTTTGTACTCTTATTATCATCGCTTTTTTGCTATCGTAGTATGATAATTTCTGCTTTCCGTAGTGGGTCCAAGCCTTCTGAGTTTAAGCTTGTCCTTTCTTTCATGGCTCGTTCAACTTGCTTTCGCCGGAATAGTAGATTGCAAGTACAGTTTTACTTTTATGTTATGTGTTAATGAAGGACTAGTAGTTTGAGATGTATAAAAAAAGGCTAAATAGCATATAAGGAGGAAAGTCTGATGACAAAAAAACATTATTATGTAACTGTAGATACACAGGATATTCGAGAAATCTCTATTCCTGATAGTGGTATAGAATATGAAATTATAGCTGATGCAAAAGAAATTGAAATGCTTAAGAAGTTATTCATGAAAAAAAACAACTATGCAGAACTTGCGATCGAGTATTTAGTGAAACCATTTGATGAATGGGGAGCAGATGCTGAACGATCTGCGTATAGTGACCATTTAATAACTATATATCATGAACTATATAAGTTTGGAACAGAAGATACAAAAGCGAAAATTAAAAAGTTAGGTGTAATAAAGTAATCCAAATAGCCGATATCAATGGTATGTGAGCTGTTATAGAAATTTAATTGTGAAATATGAATAGAAATTGTTGACTATGGACTTCGAAACAGATATAATAACGCATTGGTAAGGATATATACTTGACAGTCAAGAGCTAAGTATATGACCTTATTTCTATAGGGTTATAAAAGGAAAAAACAACTAAAAGTGACATCAATTCTGAATTTTGTTACAATTTAGTTAAGTTTATTGCTTCTCACTATTTTCTATGTTATGATTTATTCGCTGCTTAACGGGGTGAAAATTTGAATAATTATATGAATTATTGGCAATCCTTTAAGGAGTATTTACAAATAGAAAAAAACGCTTCGCCATATACTGTTAAATATTATCTGAATGATCTGGAAATATTTTTCGATTTCTTAACAGCAGAAGGTTTATCTAGTCTAGTTGATGTAGATCATAGGGTTGTCCGTTTATTCCTAAACACTTTGTATAATCGGCAGCTAAGCAGAAGATCTGTATCTAGAAAAATATCTAGTCTTCGAACTTTTTTCCGATACTTGGAAAGAGAAGAAGTGCTCACTGGAAATCCGTTTGTACAGGTGAAATTGCCAAAAACGGATACAACGATTCCGGGTTTTCTGTATCAAGAAGAGTTGGAGAAGCTTTTTGAGGTAAATGACCTTACTAACCCATTAGGCCAAAGAGATCAAGCAATTCTAGAACTACTTTACGCAACTGGCATGCGTGTTAGCGAATGTCAACAGCTATCATTGGAGCATATTGATTTCTTCATTGGTACCGTATTTGTTAGAGGGAAAGGCAGAAAAGAACGTTACATTCCTTATGGTAAATTTGCTGAAATAGCATTGGAAACCTACATACAGGATGGTAGGAATACGTTATTGTCTAAAGCAAAGCAATCTTCGGATGCAGTCTTCTTGAACAATCGGGGAAATCCAATAACTACACGTGGAATTAGGGAAGTATTGAACAAGATGGTTGAAAGAGCTGCGTTAACCGTTCATGTACACCCACATAAGTTACGGCATACCTTTGCCACACATTTACTAAATGAAGGTGCAGATTTACGTAGCGTTCAGGAATTACTTGGTCATGAGAATTTGTCAACTACACAAATTTATACCCATGTTACAAAAGATCATTTGCGCAGCGTATATATGAAAAGTCATCCACGAGCAAATGATTATTAATTGAGTAAAGAGGTGAGAAGGCGTGACAAATGAAATGCATGCCACTACGATTTTCGCCATAAGGCATAATGATCAATGTGCAATGAGCGGTGACGGTCAAGTAACATTAGGAAATGCGGTCGTTATGAAACATAAAGCAAAGAAAGTTCGTACTTTATATAAAGGCCAAGTACTTGCTGGCTTTGCTGGATCTGTTGCTGATGCATTTACGCTTTTTGAAAAATTTGAAGCTAAGCTAGAAGCATATAATGGAAATCTTGCAAGAGCGGCTGTAGAATTAGCAAAAGAGTGGCGCAGCGATAAGGTATTGCGGAAATTGGAAGCTATGCTTATCGTAATGAATAAAGAAAGTATGTTTTTAGTTTCTGGTACAGGTGAGGTCATTGAACCTGATGATGGCATATTGGCTATTGGCTCTGGAGGCAATTACGCACTTAGTGCTGGAAGAGCTCTAGCAAGGTATTCGAGTCAATTATCTGCACGGGAGATCGCTCAATCTGCATTAGAAATTGCCGGAGAAATATGTGTATATACAAATGATCACATCACACTGGAGGTACTTGATTAAAAGGAGGCCTTTTGGAAGAATGGGTATTGATTACACACCGAGACAGATAGTGGGACAGTTAGATAAGTTTATTATTGGTCAAAACAGCGCTAAGCGATCCGTTGCAGTGGCATTACGCAATCGTTACCGTCGTATGAAGCTGGATGAATCGCTAAAGGATGAAATTGTTCCTAAAAACATATTAATGATTGGTCCTACTGGAGTTGGGAAAACGGAGATAGCTAGACGATTAGCGAAGTTAGTTGGAGCTCCATTTGTCAAAGTAGAAGCAACTAAATTTACTGAGGTGGGCTATGTCGGTCGAGATGTAGAGTCCATGGTCCGTGATTTAGTAGAAATGTCTTTGCGGATGGTAAAAGAAGATAAAATGAAGCAAGTTGCAGATAAGGCAGAGAAAGAAGCAAATAAAAAGCTAGTAAATCTCCTAGTACCACATGCTAAAAAGGAAAACAATGCTAGAAATCCATTTGAAATGTTATTCGCTTCTAATTCAGATGACAATCATGAAGATGGAGATCATGATCCGAAAGATGATGAAATTAGCAATAAGCGGAAACGTGTAGAACATCAATTGGCCCTGGGTGAATTAGAAGACCATATGGTATCGGTAGAAATAGAAGAACAAGCTCCTTCGATGTTTGACATGCTCCAAGGATCTGGTATGGAGCAAATGGGGATGAATATGCAGGATGCTTTCAGTCAGTTCATGCCCAAAAAGAAGAAGAAACGAAAAATGCCAGTATCAGAAGCAAGAAAAGTATTATCTCAGCAAGAAGCAAGCAAGCTTGTAGATATGGAAGAGGCTGCTCAAGAGGCAGTGCAGCTCGCGGAGCAATCAGGTATCTTATTTATTGATGAAATAGATAAAGTTGCTGGTAAACAGGAGCATAGTGCAAATGTATCTAGAGAAGGGGTCCAACGGGACATTTTACCGATTATTGAAGGTTCCACTGTAGTTACAAAACATGGACCTGTTAAAACAGATCATATGCTATTTATAGCAGCTGGTGCATTTCACATGTCCAAACCATCTGACCTGATTCCGGAATTGCAAGGTAGATTTCCAATCCGGGTTGAACTAGATAAACTATCAACAGAAGATTTCAAGCGCATATTAAAGGAACCATCAAATGCGCTCATAAAACAATATAAGGCTTTATTGAAAACAGAAGGTATAAATGTTGTATTTACAGACGAAGCTGTAGATAGATTAGCCGAAATAGCTTATCAAGTAAATCAGGAAATGGATAATATTGGAGCAAGGCGACTTCATACTATTTTGGAAAAATTACTGGAGGATCTTTCTTTTGAAGCACCCGATGTGACGATGGAAAAGATTGAAATAACTCCAGCATATGTCGATGAAAAATTAAGTACTATTGCAAAAAATAAAGATTTAAGTCAATATATACTATAATTTAAAAGGTTGAATGGAGGATCATTATGGAACTATTAAATCGCGCAAGAAAAATTAATGCTATGTTACAAAAATCTACAGGAAAGTCAGTTGATTTCAATGACATGTCTGCTTCTTTAAGGGATGTTATCAAAGGTAATGTTTACATCCTAAGCAGACGAGGGAAGCTATTAGGCTTTGCAATCAATCAAGAGATTGAAAATGAGAGAATGAAATCAATGCTAGAGGATCGCCAATTTCCGGAAGCATACACGGAGGGACTATTTAATATTCATGAGACTACAGCTAACTTAGATATCGACAGTCCACAAACTGTTTTCCCAGTCGAAAACCGTGAATTATTCCAATCAGGCCTAACTACGATTGTACCTATTATTGGTGGCGGAGAGCGATTAGGAACGCTTGTATTAGGACGGTTAACAGAGAGCTTTAGTGAGGATGATCTACTATTAGCTGAATACGGTGCTACTGTTGTTGGTATGGAAATTCTTCATGAAAAAACAGAAGAGATTGAAATGGAAGCTAGAAGTAAAGCTGTTGTTCAAATGGCGATCAGCTCGCTATCATACAGTGAACTAGAGGCTATTGATCACATTTTTGAAGAATTAAACGGCAACGAAGGTCTACTCGTAGCTAGTAAAATTGCAGATAGAGTTGGGATCACAAGATCAGTTATTGTAAATGCGCTTAGAAAATTAGAAAGTGCTGGTGTCATTGAGTCTCGTTCTTTAGGTATGAAAGGTACGTATATAAAAGTACTTAACAATAATTTCTTAGTTGAATTAGAAAAATTACGTTCAAGATAAAACGATATGTATTATAGAATACAGTCAAAATAATAGAAAATCCGAAGCATTTTGCTTCGGATTTTTTGTTTGTAATTATGCATGAAATGTCAAGTAAATCTTTGGTCAATTTCAGGACTTTTTATACAAGGATTTTCTATTACATAAGAACTAGGTATAATTTAAAATTTAGTTATTCTTGCAATTTCGACATAAAAATCCTACTTTAACTTACGATTTTCAAGTTAAAAAAAATTAATTAACAAAAATAGGTAATAATATGGTAAAATTGACCTATGCAAAATTAACCATATTTTGTTCTTTCTGAGGAAAATGTCGAAAAGTAATAGACTTTGGCAAACATATGACTTAAACTATTCGTAGACAAGCAATATTTTATGTCTGTCGTAATGCAAACGTAACTTTTTAGGAGGGATCAATGTGAGTCTATTTGGTGGAACTATCCATACGCTAGAAAATTCGTTAAATTATGCCTCTGCCAAAAACCGGGCAATTTCAACGAATCTTGCAAATATTGACACACCAAATTATAAGGCAAAAGACGTCGTGTTTAAAAATGTATTATCCGATGCAATGGCTTCAAACATAGAGGCGAAACGAACTAATTCTAAACATCTTTCCTTTCAAAATAATTCTAATTCCTATAAGACAGTTACGAAGCAAAACACTTCTTACGGTCATAATGGCAATAATGTGGATGTTGACAAAGAGATGGCAGAATTAGCAGAAAATCAGATCTATTATCAAGCATTAGTCGACCGCATAAATGGTAAGTTTGGTAGTTTACAAACAGCTTTAAGGGGAGGAAGGTAATATGTCGATATTCAATGCACTTCACTCGAGTGCTAGTGCTCTTACTGCTCAAAGGCTTCGTATGGATGTCATTTCTTCTAATATTGCTAATGCTCAAACGACGCGAGCAACAGTGAATGAAGAAGGAGAATTTGAAGCGTATCGAAGAAAAATGGTTTCCCTAGAACCAGAGACCAATAGTTTTAAATCATTCTTACATAGAGCAACCGGTTCAGAAGCTACCGCGGGTGTTAAGGTTACGGAAATAACAGAAGATGAAAGTCCATTCAAGCAGGTATATAATCCAACGCATCCCGATGCGAATGAGAATGGATATGTGGAATTACCGAATGTTGATCCACTTAAAGAAATGGTGGACTTAATGAGCGCAACAAGATCATATGAAGCTAACATTACCTCAGTAAATGCTAGTAAATCCATGTTAATGAAAGCACTAGAGATTGGGAAATAAATGTAAAGGAGTTTTTCGATGATTCAGTCAATAGGAAATCAAATACCACAAGCACCAGTATCCTCACAACTAGATTCTAAGCCAGCAATTTCTGCTGGGGAAGCACAGGGTAAGTTTGCAGCAGCTTTAAAGAATGCCATTAATGATGTCAATCAGGCACAAATTGCATCTGATCAAAAAACAGAAGCACTAGCTAATGGGAAAATCGATGACTTACACGATGTAATGATTACGGCACAAAAAGCTAGTATCACATTGGAAACTACCGTACAAGTCCAGAAAAAAGTAGTAGATGCCTATAAAGAAGTAATGAGCATGCAAGTATAATGATTTGCAATCATATATAGAAAAATTTACTACAGCACGTTAGTGGGGGAACTTATGAACGAGAAAATAAAGAACTGGAAAGACACTACTACGGCTTTCTGGAAGAATCGGACGAAAAGTCAAAAACGGATTTTTATAGGATCAATCATGATAGTTGTCCTTTTGATAGTAGGAATTCTATTCTTTTCCATGAATTCGAAATTTGTTCCACTATACAATAATTTGTCCATTCAGGAAGTTGGGCAGATAAAAACGGAACTAGATGCCAGAGGAGTTTCTTATGAATTAAAAGATGGGGGAACGACAATAACGGTTCCTGAACAACAAGTAGATTCATTACTCGTCGATTTAGCAGGGCAAGGCATCCCAAACAGTGGAAATATAGATTATTCCTTTTTTAGTGAGAATGCATCCTGGGGTGTAACAGAAAATGAATTTAACGTTATGAAGCTAGATGCAATGCAGACGGAGTTAGCTAATCTGATCAAAGGTATTGATGGGATACAAGATGCACAGGTGATGATTAATATGCCGGAGGATCCTGTATTTGTCAATGATACAAAACAAGAAGCGAGTGCATCAATTGTTATAAATACAGAGGCTGGCTATCAATTCCAAGAAGGACAAATAGATGGATTGTATCATTTAGTATCAAAGGCCGTCCCTAACTTACCAGCAGAAAATATAGCAATCACCAATCAGTATTTTGAAAGCTTTGAACAAAATGCTACTGCAGGAACTGGCGTACAGGATACACATACATATCAGCAAAATGTTAAAAAGGACATTGAAAAAGATATTCAGCAACGATTACAGCAGATGCTTGGAGCAATGGTAGGTCAAGGAAATGTCATTGTTTCCGTCACTTCTGATATTGATTTTACGCAAGAGAATCGTACTGAAGAAATTGTCGAACCAGTTGATCTAGAGAATATGGAAGGACTGCCAGTAAGTATTGAAACAATAAAAGAAACGTATACTGGTGAAGGTGCTGCAGCAGGAGGTACCGTAGGTACTGGGGATGAAGATATCGGTAACTATCAAGCGACGGATGATGGTGACAATGGTGAGTATGAAATGGCGAAAGAAACGATTAACAATGAATTTAATAAGATTCGAAAAAACATTGTTGAGAGTCCATATAAAGTGCGAGATTTAGGAATTCAAGTCGCTGTTAATAATGTTAAAACATCACAAGGAAAAGATGTAGAGTATTTAACACAGCAGGATGAAAACGCGGTTGAAGAGGGAATTAATTCGATTATGAACTCTATTATTACAACATCTATTGACGGGGAATATGCTGAGAACATTAACCCAGAAGAGAAAGTATCGATTGTCTTTCAAGAGTTTTCAGGTATGAAAAACGCTAAAGCTAGCACAACTCCTACTATACCAACTTGGCTATATATCGTAGGTGGGGGATTATTGCTCGCAATTATTGTCTTGATAGTATTCTTACTTCGCAGAAGAAAAGAAGAGGATGTTGAAGAGGAAGAGGTAGCTATCCAAGAGCCGATAGAAGTACCAGAAATCCCAGATCAAGAGGAATCGGAAACAACGATTCGTAAAAAACAATTAGAAAAGATAGCAAAAGAGAAACCAGAAGATTTTGCGAAATTACTAAGAAGCTGGATCGGAGAAGATTAGGAGGTATTACAATTGGCAAGACAAAAAGGTGTACTCACAGGTAAACAAAAAGCAGCAATTCTTTTAATCTCCTTAGGTCCAGATGTTTCGGCTCAAGTGTATAAGCATTTATCAGAAGAGGAGATCGAGAAGTTAAGTTTAGAAATCTCTTCCGTTAAGAAGGTAGATAGTAGTTTGAAAGAGGATGTGCTGGAGCAATTTCATCAAATTGCGGTAGCGCAGGATTATATTTCTCAAGGCGGTATTGGATATGCAAAAACCGTTTTAGAAAAAGCCTTTGGAAAACAAGAAGCTTCAAATATTATTAACCGCTTGACTTCTTCTTTACAAGTTAGACCATTTGATTTTGCTAGAAAAGCAGATCCGCAACAAGTTCTGAACTTTATACAGGGAGAGCATCCACAAACAATTGCTCTTGTGCTATCTTATCTAGATCCTGAGCAATCCGGTCAAATTCTCTCTGCATTGCCACAGGAGGTGCAAGCAGATGTCGCGAAACGGATAGCAACGATGAATTCGACCTCACCAGAAATTATTTCACAGGTCGAGCAGGTATTGGAAAAAAATATATCTTCTTCATTTACAGAAGACTACACACAAACTGGTGGAATTCAAGCTGTTGTTGAAGTGTTAAATGGTGTTGATAGAAGTACAGAACGAACGATTTTAGATGCTTTAGAAATCCAAGATCCAGAATTAGCTGATGAAATTAAGAAGCGGATGTTTGTATTTGAAGATATTGTTATTTTAGATAATCGCGCAATTCAACGTATCATTCGTGAAGTAGAAAATGAGGATCTACGTTTGTCATTGAAGGTTGCTAGTGATGAAGTGAAAGATATCGTCTTTAAGAATATGTCACAGCGTATGGCAGAAACCTTTAAAGAAGAAATGGAATACATGGGTCCAGTTCGTTTAAGAGATGTAGAGGAAGCACAAACAAGAATTGTTGCTATTATCCGAAGATTAGAGGATGTAGGTGAAATTGTTATTGCAAGGGGTGGAGGTGACGACATCATTGTCTAATTCATCTATTCGTAATGAAAGTAGGCAAATAAAAATTAAACCGATTAGCCTGCAACCTAGTGGTCAGCCAAAATCAGAATTAGAAGCAGCGTCCAAACAAGAAACGTTGCTTCAAGAAATTGAACAGGCACAAATTCAATTAGAAGAGTTAAAGAATCAATCACAGCAGCTTCTAGAAGAAACGGAAGCAGAAATTGAAAGCAAAAAGCAGGCATGGGAAACGGAAAAACAGACGTATATCGAAGCTGCTAGCAAGCAAGGTTTTTCTCAAGGTTATACAGATGGAGAATCAAAAAGTCTTGCTAAATATAAAAGTGACTTAGAAAAAGCTAATCAAATTATTGATACGGCAAGGAAAGACTATCAAGCGCTGATTGAGGATAATGTCGACACCATATTGGAAATCGCACTTCATACTGCTGAAAAGATTACAAAACAGAAAATTGATGAGGAACCTAACTCTTTCTTAGAAATTATTAATGCAGCAATAAAGGAATTAAAGGACCAATCGGTAATTTCCATTTACCTACACCCTAATCAGTATGAATCTGTTGTGCAGCATAAGGAAGAACTCGTCACGATAATTGAAAAGGATGCAAAGCTTGCCTTGTATGTTACGGATGAAGTAGAGGATTACGGTTGTATGATTAAGCATCCATTTGGGCAAATCGATGCAAGCGTTGATACACAGTTACAAGAAATCCGGCAAATACTATTTGAAGTTTCTGAGGAGAACAGACAATGAAGGTAGCGGATTATCTAACAGCAATTGATCAAGCAGATACCTACAAGCGGTATGGAAAAGTATTACGGGTTGTTGGAATTATGATTGAGTCAAAAGGTCCAGCAGCGAATGTCGGAGAAGTTTGTCTCATTCATTCCTCTTCTTCAAGCGGGAATCCTATTCTCTCGGAAGTAGTTGGCTTTAATAATGAAAAAATTATTCTAATGCCATATTCAGAGGTTGCAGAAATTGGACCCGGGTGCTTAGTAGAATCTACTGGCAAGGCATTAACAGTAAAAATTGGCCGTGGACTGATTGGCAAAGTAATAGATTCATTGGGAAACCCATTAAATCAAAGTCCTTTGCCGAAAGGTCTAGCAAATTATTTAACGGAGCAATCTCCTCCAAATCCAATGCTTCGCCCACCAATTGCACAACCAATGCAGGTTGGGATCAAAGCAGTTGACTCTTTACTGACTGTCGGAGAGGGACAGCGAATTGGAATATTTGCAGGAAGTGGTGTTGGAAAAAGTACATTACTAGGAATGATTGCTCGAAATAGTGGGGCAGATATTAATGTCATTGCATTAATCGGAGAACGCGGGCGAGAAGTAAGGGAGTTTATTGAAAAAGATTTAGGAGATGACGGACTAAAGAAATCGATTGTCGTTGTTGCTACTTCCGATCAACCAGCATTAATGCGAATAAAGGGAGCATATACAGCAACAGCAATAAGTGAATATTTTCGTGATCAAGGTTACCGTGTGAACCTAATGATGGACTCTGTTACACGTGTGGCTATGGCACAGCGTGAGGTTGGCTTGGCTACAGGTGAGCCGCCAACCACCAAAGGCTATACGCCCTCCGTATTTGCTACCTTGCCAAAATTGCTAGAACGAACCGGTACGAATGAAAATGGTACGGTTACAGCCTTCTATACCGTTTTGGTAGATGGAGATGATATGAATGAGCCGATTGCTGATACGGTACGTGGAATATTAGATGGTCATTTTGTAATGGATAGGAAATTAGCTGAGCGTGGACAATATCCAGCGATCAATGTGTTGAAATCTATTAGTCGTGTCATGAACCAAGTTGCAGATAACGAGCACAAGGAAACAGCTCAGGAGATACGTAAGCTCGTTGCTACTTATGAAGAAAATAGTGAACTGATTCAAATTGGCGCCTATAAACGAGGGACAGACAGTGAAATTGATCGAGCTATTTCTTATCACACTAAAATCCAATCGTTTCTTTCACAAGATATTTTTGAATATCATACACTTCAAGAATCGATTAATTCGATGAAAAACTTACTTCATGGAGGTGTAAGCTAATGGCGGAGACGGTTGTTTTATCCAAGATTTTACATATACGTGAAACCGAAAAAAAACACGCACAGAAGGCATATCAACAGTCTATTGATCTTTTTGAAAAAACAGCAACACAGCTCTATGAACTTCTTAAAAAGAAAGAAATGGCAGAGGAAGTATACGAGACTGCTCTTACGGAATCAACTACTCTTGATAAGTTAAAAGAACAATTTACTTATATCGAGCATTTAAATAATCATATTATGCACTTACAAGAAGAAGTCCAAAAGGCAAGATTCGATATGGAAGCAAAGCAATCCAAGCTCACAGATGCACATGTTGAGATGAAAAAATATGAAAAGATTATCGAAACTCGTAAGAAAGATGAAGCAGCAGCAAATCGCAAAAAGGAAAAGGCTACAATGGATGAGGTATCTATTTATCAATTTCTAAATCATAAAAATAGGTGAAGTGAATGGCAAAGAAAAACAATACAGATAAAAGAAAAATGAATCCTGTCCTATGGTTCCTCTTTGCAATTGTAATTCCTATTATCATTACAATTGCCCTAGCTACGGTCGTTTTGAGTATTGCTGGTATTGATGTTACCGGCTGGTTGAAGGATAAAGGTAATAATATACCGGTTGTTTCTTCATTCGTTGAAACAGATAAGGAAAAACAGTTGAAACGTGAAGATGAAAGCGTGAAAGCGATGATGTCTGATAAAGATGCTGAAATTGAGCAGCTAAAGGTGGATCTTACAGATAAGGAAGCTACTGTTGAACAGCTCGAACAAGAAATAATGAAGCTTGAAAATAATCAAGCTAATGAAAATGAAGAGCAGTCTGATGACGAACAGGTGAAAAAAGAGGTAACCACTGTCAAAACAATCGCCAATTCTTTTAAAGATATGGATCCTGATCAAGCAGCTAATATTTTACAAGAGCTTGAACAAGAAACGGCATTAGCAATAATGAAGGAATTGTCAAATGATACTCGTGGCAGCATTCTAGAGTCAATGAATGCAGAAACAGCTGCAAAGCTAACACAACAATTTATTAACAGTGGAAATTAATGTAATTGTATTGAAAGGAGGTGAAATAATGAACGCAATTGGGATGCTCTTTCAGCAATTACAAACTTCGAATCCAATGATGAAGCAAGATAGTCAATTAGGCCATACAAATGAGGAAGCTCAACCGTTTCAAGACCTATTACTTAGTAAGCAGCAATTACAAGAGGCAGCAAATAAGCTACTTCAAATGGGAATGCAATCCCAAGAGAACCAGCAAGATACACCAAGTATACCCTTTGAAACGATAGATATGACTTTCTTTAACATGCTATCCACATTAGATGGGAAAGAATTGACAGACAATAGGGTAGTAGGAAGCGAGCAAGAGAATGAAGGGCATGTCGAATCCAATGAAGAGACGGCGACGTGGATGCTACCTGCGCTTTTAACAGGCGACATCGAAGTACAACAGTTAGAACCTTCTTTACAACAGCAATTAGCGAGTATTTTTGCAAAGGTGGAAGCTGTTGTTTCGCAAATATCGAACAAGCAAGAGTTAATGAAGGCATCCACTAAACTCCTGCCATTATTACAGCAGTGGACAGATTCGGTGAAAGGTACAGAAAAGGTCTCTGTCGAGCAATTTTTAGCTAGTAAACCAGCAGATTCGAAAGAAAAAATAGTTTGGCAACAACTCGTACAAGCATTTGAAAAACGAAATCAAATAGCGCAAAAATTGCCTTATCATACGGATGCTAAAGTTACGAGCGCAGATGTTGCAAAATGGTTAGACCATGCACTAGAGACATTTTCATCGAAAAAAGATAGTATAGCTTATTCTCAAGTAGTAAATCAAGCAAATGTATCAACATTACCTATGGCAAAAATGGAGCAGCACATGATCTACTTAAACCCTAGCCAGCAGAACATGAATAATTCTGGACAAGAACTCATTCAGCAATTTCAGAAGATCATGAAGTCTAGTAAGTTCTTGACAATGGCGAATGGAAGTAATCAACTTCAAATTACCTTGCGTCCACAAAATTTAGGGGATATGGTTGTTCGCTTAACTCAAATGGATGGGCAGATGACAGTAAAGATCTTAGTAAGCTCACAGGTTACTAAAGATATGCTTGAGTCAAATATGCATCAACTAAGAAGTATGTTCTCACCTCAGCAAGTAGTTGTAGAGAAGCAAGAGATTCAGTTTCAACAGGGACAGCAAGTTCTTAAGGATACAGGATCTGAAGCCGATTCACAGCAATTTAGAGAACAGGATCAGCACGGAAATGACTCTCAAGAGAGTGAAAATAATCAGAATGAAGACTTTGCTACACAGTTTGAAGAACTATTATTAAATGAACAAGTATAGGAGGTGTTTATATGACAAAGATAGATCCATCATTATACTTGTCTAATCAACCTAGTAGATCGCCAAGCCCTGAATTAGGTAAGGATGAATTTTTGAAAATATTAATGACACAATTACAAAGTCAGGATCCAACAAATCCGATGGATGATCGAGAATTTATCTCGCAAATGGCGGAGTTCAGTTCATTAGAGCAAATGATGAATATGACTAATTCCATCGATACACTCGTACAAAGTC
Source organism: Virgibacillus sp. AGTR (assembly GCF_016919725.2). Lineage (GTDB taxonomy): Bacteria > Bacillota > Bacilli > Bacillales > Amphibacillaceae > Virgibacillus > Virgibacillus salarius. The sequence continues at coordinate 90,343 of NZ_JAJERH010000006.1, read as the reverse complement.
AGCTTGTCTCACCAGTAATTAAATATAGCCATATGATTGGAAAAGAAGTAACCTACCAAGCTTATGATGAAGAAACTGGTGAAAAGCTAGATATCGAAACAAGTAAAGTAATAGCTGTTAGTCAAAAGGATGGTTGGGCAATTTTAGAGTTAGAAAATGGGGAAAAGATCTATGCAGATGCAGCTATTCAAGTAAGTAATCCAGATAGTAGTGAAAATAATGGAGAGGATCCAACTGATCCAGAAAATCCGGAGGATGAAGAAAGTGAATAATATAGATCACCGGATTCATCAGTTGCCCCAGCAGGCTTTACAGATTCCTGGTGCTAAACATCCAAATAACCAAGTAAACAGGGCGAGCTTTAAGGATTTATTAACATCTGAATTGGGCTTAAAAGAGCTCAAAGTTAGTAAACATGCTACGGAGCGTTTACAGGAACGAAATATTCATATCGATAAGCACCAATGGCAAGTCATTGAAAGCAAAATGGCGGAGGCAAAGCAAAAAGGAATTACTGACTCGCTTGTTGTTTTGGATAATGCAGCATTACTTATAAGTACGAAAAACAATACAGTTGTTACTGCGATGGATCGAAAAGAAGCCACAAGTCGGATATTTACGAATATTAATGGAACGATTTTGATTGAGAAATAAGGCTGGACCCTTTTTAGGGAGGCCATCAGCTGTTGAATGATAGAAGCAGCCAATAAATTGATAACCAAAAAGGGGAAATGAACTATGTTACGTTCAATGTATGCAGGAATATCAGGCATGAAAGGATTCCAAACAAAGCTAGATGTAATAGGTAATAATATTGCTAATGTAAATACATCTGGATTTAAAAAAGGAAGAGTAACTTTCCAAGACATGATGAGTCAGACTACTTCTGGTGCTCAAGGACCAACTGCTGGTCGCGGTGGTGTAAACCCAGCTCAGGTAGGTTTAGGTTCGCAACTCGGTTCAATTGACAACATCCATTCACAAGGGTTTAGGCAATCAACTACTAGAGCATTAGATCTTGCTTTAGAGGGAGATGGAATGTTCGTTTTAGAAGGTAATGGAACGACGTATTACACGCGGGCAGGTAATTTTTACTTGGATACGAATGGTGACATTGTTAATTCAGATGGATTGTATTTACAAGATGTTAATAACGAAAAGATAAATATTCCAGACGATGCAAAAAGCTTTAGTATTGAATCAGATGGTACCGTAACTTATACAAATGAAGATGGGGACACAGAGACCGCTGGTCAAATCGGTTTAGCAAGCTTTGCTAATCCAGCAGGTTTAGAAAAAGCGGGAAGTAATCTTTTCTTAAATACGGAAAATGCCGGGTTAAATGGAATTGTTACTCCTGAAACAGATGGTACAGCGTCGATTGTAAGTGGCGCACTCGAAATGTCAAACGTTGATTTATCGGAAGAATTCACGGAAATGATTACAGCACAACGTGGTTTCCAAGCGAATACTCGAATAATAACAACATCAGATGAAATACTCCAGGAACTAGTAAATCTAAAACGATAGTAAGGGGGTAGGGAGTGTGATAAACACACTCCCGCCTAAATAATGATTTCTTTAACTCGATTAAATGGCGAACCATTTACTTTAAATGCGATCCTGATTGAACAGGTTCAAGAATTTCCAGATACAACGATCACCTTAACAAATGGTAAGAAATTAGTAGTAAAAAACTCTCATGCGGAAGTACTTCAATTAGTAATGGCCTATTATCAACAAATTGGTATACAAAGAGCACAAAGGGAGGTAAAGAAAGACGATGAGTAGTTTAATGAAAACAATGATCTCTTCATTGGCGGTATTGGCGATTGTGGGAATAGCTGCATTTGTAGTGGTATGGAATATGAACGCGGATGATCAAAAGGGATCTGCAGCATCTATTGATAAGATCGAAGAATTTTCTTATGAAACACCTGAAATAACAACAGATTTAGAGGATGGAAGTTTTGTTCGTATTCAGTTTCAAGTGATTACGAATAGGAAGGAAGCTAAAGAAGAAATTAGTAAGCGGGATTTTCAATTAAAAAACATTTTAATCAAAGAATTGGCTACAATGCAGGAAGAAGATTTCAAGAGTGGCTTAGGTGATTTAGAAGAAGTTGTTAAAACAAAGTTAAATGAAGTAATGACAACTGGAAAAATCACAGATGTATATACGATAAGCAAAATCTTACAATAAATAATTTATTTAGGACTCCACGATGGAGGTGAATATACTTGGTAGATGAAGTTCTTTCTCAAAATGAGATTGATGCCCTATTATCCGCAATTACTTCAGGTGAAATGGATGCGGAGGAATTAAAAAAAGAAGATAAAGAAAAGAAAGTTCGAGTATATGATTTTAAACGAGCATTACGATTTTCCAAGGATCAAATCCGCAGTATATCGCGAATTCATGAAAATTATGCACGACTATTAACTACCTTTTTTTCAGCACAATTAAGGACGTACATCAATATTACTGTTGCGTCAGTGGATCAGATTCCTTATGAAGAATTTATTCGTTCTGTTCCAAAAATGACTATTCTTAATACATATAGTGTCGAACCCTTAGAAGGTAGACTAGTAATGGAAGTTAACCCAAATATTGCTTATGCCATGCTTGATCGAACATTGGGCGGTATGGGAAGTGGAGTTAATAAAGTAGAAAACTTAACGGAAATCGAAACAATTCTAATGACACAGTTATTTGAAAAGGCAATTACCAATCTTCAAGAGGCGTGGGCTACCATTGTAGATATTGATCCAGTATTAGAAGATTTTGAAGTCAATCCACAATTTTTGCAGATGGTATCACCTAATGAAACGGTTGTGGTTGTTTCACTGAATACAACAATTGGTGAAGAAAGTGGCATGATTAATATTTGTATACCTCATATTGTGCTTGAACCAATTATTTCAAAGCTTTCGGTACATTACTGGATGCAAACATCTAGTAAAGAAAGAGACGTAGATGCATATGAAAAGTTAACAAAGAACTTACAACAAGCACAAATTGAAGTAAAAGCACTATTAGGAGAATCTACAATTTCAATTGAGCAATTTCTGAACTTAAATAAAGATGATGTTATCGGGTTGGATAATACAATAGAAAGCCCGCTAATATTGGCGGTAAATGATGCGCCAAAATTCTATGTACAGCCTGGTAAATATAAAAATAAAATGTCTGTTCAAATAATGGAAGAATTTAAAGGGGGGAACGAACATGGCGAATGACGGGATGCTTTCTCAAGATGAAATAGATGCATTATTAAAAGTTAGTTCTGATGAAGATGAAGAAGTAGAGAAAAACCCTACCAATGATCATCTATCAACAATTGAAGAGGATACGTTGGGAGAAATTGGCAATATTTCATTTGGAAGCTCTGCTACGACTTTATCGACATTATTAAATCAAAAGGTAGAAATAACAACACCGAAAGTTTCTGTCATGGAACAAAAGGAATTAGAGGCCTTTACATTTGAACCAGTAAGCGTTCAGGTTAACTATATAGAAGGGTTTACGGGTAGAAATGTGTTTGTGATCAAGGCCGAGGATGCTGCCATCATTTCCGATATCATGCTTGGTGGAGACGGTACAAAACCATCAGAAGAATTAAATGAAATTCACTTAAGTGCAGTACAAGAGGCAATGAATCAGATGATGGGTGCTGCAGCAACTAGTATGTCAACGGTCTTTAATAAGAAGGTAGATATATCACCACCAACGATTCATCTAGAAAATCCAGACAATCAGTCAGAAGCAGTACTTGATGAGAATCCTTTTGTTAAAGTTTCCTTCCAATTAAAGGTTGGTAATTTAATAGATTCTAATATCATGCAGCTCATGCCAATTCAATTCGCAAAAAATTTGGTTGATCAGTTATTAAATAGTGAACCAGCGGAACAAGAATCAGCTGTAGCGCTTGAGCAGGTGGAGGTGCCTATGTCTACAAATAAGCAAAGTCAATCCGTCTCATCTGAGGAGGTAAGAGAGGAACCGCAATACTTAGGTAATGCTGTTTCAGCACATAAATCAGTGCAAAAGGCTGATTTTTCCAACTTTGACCAGGTTGCATTAAATAATACCGAGCAACGGAATCTAGATATGCTTTTGGATATCCCGCTTAAGGTAACTGTAGAGCTTGGGAGGACAAAACGAACAATTAAGGATATTTTGGATTTGTCTTCTGGTTCAATTATTGAATTAGACAAGTTAGCAGGAGAGCCTGTCGATATATTAGTAAATGAAAAACTAATTGCTACTGGAGAAGTAGTTGTTATTGATGAAAACTTTGGCGTTCGTGTTACGGACATACTTAGTCAATCAGATAGAATAATGAAATTAAAATAATATCTTATTATACATAGGAGGATTTACGAATGGCACACCGTATTCTAATTGTTGATGATGCAGCTTTCATGCGAATGATGATTAAAGATATTTTAACTAAAAATGGGTTTGAGGTAGTAGGTGAAGCACAAGATGGTGCACAGGCGGTAGAAAAATATAATGAGCTTATGCCAGATCTTGTGACGATGGATATAACCATGCCTGAAAAAGATGGGATTTCAGCATTAAAGGAAATTCAAGCTAGTCATCCTGAAGCGAAAATAATTATGTGCTCTGCAATGGGGCAGCAAGCAATGGTTATTGATGCGATCCAAGCAGGAGCTAAAGATTTTATCGTTAAACCATTTCAGGCGGATCGTGTTTTAGAAGCAATTCAAAAGGCATTGAACTAAAAAGTGAGTGAATACTATTGAATAAATCGTTACGGTTTTGCATTCTACTGACTATTATTCTATTTTCATTTACTGTTTCCATAAAAGTAGATGCAGCAACCAAATCTGTTACTGATTGTTTAGAGAAAAATGCTGATTGCGAGCAACCAGCAGAGTCATCGACGGAAGATGGAGACACGGAGAAATCAACACTCTTATCGACGGAAGAAGATACAGAACCACTTTGGGTTAATTTTATAAAGCTATTTTTTGCTTTAGCACTCATATTGGGGCTGATCTATTTACTGTTAAAATTTTTAAAGAAGAAAAATGCCTTGTTTAATCAAGTGAAGTCACTAGAAAACCTTGGCGGTATTTCTGTTGGGCAAAACAAGTCAATTCAAATTATTCGTGTTGGTAGCAAGTTCTATCTTATTGGGGTTGGAGATAATGTAGAAATGCTTCAAGAGATTGACGATGAAGCATTAATGGAAGATTTGTTGAAAAGAAATACAACCGATGCCAATAGTCCATTATCAACTCTCGTCCAACGGGTAACCACAAAAGAAACTACCAATTCAGATTCTATACATTCGAAACAGAATTTTAAAGGTCATTTTGTGAACGAGCTGGATAAACTAAAAAAAAATAGAACCCAATTGATCCAACAGTATAAACAAAAGGAAGATCAGAATGAATGAATTTATCGATATGTTTTCCAGTTCCGATCCGGCAAATATCTCAACATCAGTTAAATTAATTCTTCTATTAACTGTATTGTCACTAGCACCAAGTATATTAATTTTGATGACGAGCTTTACTAGAATAATTATTGTGTTGTCATTTGTTCGTACGTCATTGGCGACACAGCAAATGCCACCAAATCAAGTACTAATTGGACTTGCGTTATTTTTAACGTTTTTCATTATGGCTCCAGTTTTCAATGAGGTGTATGACGAAGCATTAGAACCATTATTTGCCGAAGAGATTACGTTAGATGAAGCGTATGATCAAGCGAGTATACCCATAAAGGATTTTATGGCGGAGCATACGCGTCAGAAAGATTTAGCGCTTTTTATGAATTATGCAGAATTGGAACGTCCTGAAACTGTTCAGGACATTCCACTGACAACATTAGTACCTGCATTTGCAATAAGCGAATTGAAGACAGCATTTCAAATGGGGTTTATGATATTTGTTCCATTTTTAATCATTGATATGGCTGTTGCCAGTGTATTAATGTCGATGGGGATGATGATGCTTCCCCCAGTAATGATTTCTTTACCTTTTAAAATTCTATTATTTGTTCTTGTAGATGGCTGGTATTTAATTACCCACTCACTGTTGGATGGATTCTAATCTTAGGATGGACTGGTAGGTGGTATTCATGAAATGTTTCATAATTAGATTAGAGCATGCTGGAAACCACTTTGGAATGTTGCAACTAAAGTCATACTGCGAGTTGTATTCAGCATTAAGGAGGCTTTGCTCCCATGAGCAGTGAGTTCGTATTAACTTTGGCAGAAAAAGGTGTTTATACCATTCTATTAGTTACAGGTCCTTTGCTATTATTAGCTTTGGCTGTTGGATTACTGGTAAGTATCTTTCAAGCTACAACACAGATACAGGAACAAACGTTGGCGTTTATTCCCAAGATTGTGGCAGTACTGGTTGGTCTTGTATTCTTTGGGCCTTGGATGCTTACAGAAATGGTAGAATTCACATCCGAATTGTTTAAAAATATAAATCAGTTTGTAGGGTAATTGTATGCTAGAAATAATTAATGTTAATAGTATCCCTGTATTTTTGTTAATTCTTGTAAGAGTAGTAGCTTTTTTTGCTACAATGCCGTTGTTCTCTTATCGAACAATTCCGAGACCGTTTAAGCTAGGATTCAGTTTCTTCTTGGCTTTTCTAATGTTTTACACAGTGAATGCACCTTCCATACCAGTAGATGAAATGTATCTGTTATTAATCGTAAAAGAAGCTTTGGTAGGACTTTTTATCGGATTAATAGCCTATATTATCTTATCTGCTGTTCAAATTGCAGGCGGATTTATCGATTTTCAGATGGGGTTCGCAATAGCCAATGTTATTGATCCGCAAACTGGTGCTCAGAGTCCATTAACAGGACAGTACTTCTATATTATTGCTTTACTCTTTTTATTATCGGTAAATGGTCATCATATTTTAATAGATGGGATTGTAAATAGCTACCAATTTATACCAATAGATGCTTTTATCCCATTTCAAAATGAAAATATAGTTACATTTGTCATTGATACATTTAATAAAATGTTCCTTATTGCATTTCAAATTGCAATTCCAATTGTAGGTTGTTTATTTCTTGTTGACGTTGCCTTAGGTATTATAGCTAGAACTGTGCCTCAGTTAAATGTTTTTGTAGTAGGATTACCATTGAAAATTTTAGTGAGCTTTGTTGCCTTGTTATTTTTTATGAGTTTATATGTTGTTTTAGTGAAGAACTTGTTTGAAATTTTATTTGCTACAATCCGCAGCCTAATGCAATTGTTCGGAGGTGCTTAACTTGCAATTGAAACTCGATTTACAATTCTTTGCTGGTGAAAAGACAGAAAAAGCTACCCCGAAGAAAAGGCAGGATGAGCGAAAAAAAGGAAAGGTAGCCAAAAGTCAGGATGTTAATACAGCTTTTCTACTTTTATTCGCTTTTATCATTCTCTTTGTGTTCGGCGATTCCATGAAGAATAGTATGATGAGGTTATATGAGCATACTTTTACAGAGTTTATTCATTGGGATGTAACGGAAGAGACAGTACATAAAGTATTTTCAGGAGCAGCGATGGAAGTATCAAAAATGCTCGCACCACTTATGATAATTGCTATTGTAGCTGGCTTCGCTTCAAACTTTTTACAAATTGGCTTTTTGTTTACAACAGAGCCATTAAAGTTTGATTTAAAAAAAATCGATCCAATTCAAGGAGCGAAGCGTATATTTTCATTACGTGCATTAGTTGAACTTCTTAAGTCATTATTGAAAATTGTCTGTATTGGCGCTGTGACATTTACAGTGATATGGATATATAAGGACGATATGATGATGCTGTCCTTTAAAACAGTAGACAATGCACTTGGTTTTTTTGGGCAGGTTACGATGGTCATGGGAATAACAGCAATAATCGTATTATTATTTTTGGCCGTTTTTGATTATGCTTATCAACGTTATGACTATGAGAAAAACATGAAAATGTCAAAGCAAGACGTTAAGGATGAATATAAGAACATTGAAGGTGACCCACTTATAAAGTCGAAAATTAAAGAAAAGCAAAGACAAATGGCTACACGCAGAATGATGAGCGAGGTGCCCAATGCAGATGTAGTCATTACGAACCCGACCCACTTTGCAATTGCTATTAAATATGATGAGGCAAAAGCTGAAGCGCCATATATTTTAGCTAAAGGGATTGATGAGGTGGCGTTGAAGATTAAAGAAATAGCTCGTACAAATGAAGTAATGACGGTTGAGAATCGTCCCTTAGCACGATCTCTATATGGAGCAGTTGAAATAGGGGATGTAATTCCTGAAGAATTCTTTCAGGCGGTAGCAGAAATTTTGGCTTATGTATATAAGCTGGAGAAAAAAGTTTAAGCAATAAGGAGAGACCCCAATGAAAGCAAGAGATCTATCCGTTCTTTTAGGCGTTATTTTAATTATTATTATGTTGATTGTCCCGTTACCAGGATGGCTGTTAAGTGTATTGATATTAGGTAATATTTCATTAGCACTAATTGTAATCTTAGTTTCGATGAATACACAAGAGGCATTACAGTTTTCAGTCTTTCCTACACTTCTTTTGTTATTAACCTTATTTCGCCTAGGATTGAATGTATCTACAACAAGGTCGATCTTATCCGAAGCAGATGCTGGTGGGGTTGTTGATACATTTGGTTCCTTTGTAATTGGGGGGAATCCACTAGTAGGTTTTGTTGTATTTGTTATTTTAGTTATTATCCAATTTCTTGTAATCACTAAAGGTTCTGAGCGTGTTTCTGAGGTGGCGGCTAGATTTACTTTAGATGCGATGCCAGGTAAACAGATGAGCATAGATGCAGATTTGAACGCAGGTTTAATATCGGAACAACAAGCTAAAGAAAGACGAGAAAAAATAGAAAAGGAAGCAGATTTTCACGGTTCCATGGATGGTGCAAGTAAATTCGTAAAAGGCGATGCTATTGCGGGTATTATCATTGTACTAATCAATATTATTTTTGGTCTCGTTATTGGTATGGTACAGATGGACATGTCGTTTCAAGAAGCGATCAATACGTTTATGCGATTGACTGTAGGTGATGGATTAGTTAGTCAGATACCAGCTTTACTCATATCAACCGCAACAGGAATCGTAGTAACAAGAACAGCAGGAACAGGTAATTTAGGTACAGATGTTACTGGACAGCTACTCCAATACCCGAAGCTGCTATTTATTGCAGCAGGAACAGTGTTCTTATTAGGGTTAACACCCATCAACTTTTTTCTTACTACAATCATTGCTAGTTTACTAGCTTTAAGTGGGTATTTGTTATTAAAGCAGACAGAAGTAGTCTATGAACCAAGTGAGGAAGAGGAAGATGAAACGGAAAGTGCTGCAATGAAATCGCCTGAAAATGTTGTACATTTATTAAATATGGATCCTATCGAATTTGAGTTTGGTTATTCTCTTATACCGCTGGCTGACGCGAACCAAGGTGGCGATTTACTCGATCGAATTGTTATGATTCGAAGGCAGCTTGCAATTGAGCTAGGAATTGTTATTCCAGTAGTTCGAATTCGCGATAATATCCAGCTTAACCCGAATGAATATCGTTTAAAAGTAAAAGGAAATGAAGTAGCTTCTGGTGAATTATTGCTTGATCATTATTTAGCAATGGCTCCAGATATGGAAGATGACGAAATTGATGGTATAGATACAAAAGAGCCAGCTTTTGGCCTACCTGCAAAGTGGATCAACGAAGATTTAAAGGATGAAGCAGAGTTATCCGGTTATACGGTAGTAGATCCACCTTCTGTTGTATCCACACATCTAACGGAAATCATTAAAGAACATGCTCATGAATTATTAGGTAGACAAGAGACTAAGCAATTAATTGATCATTTAAAGGAAACCTATCCAATACTTGTTGAAGAAGTAACACCAGAGCCACTTGCAGTAGGTGATATTCAAAAAGTACTAGGTAAGCTTTTAAAAGAAAAAGTGTCAATCCGTAATCTCCCTATTATATTTGAAACACTTGCAGACTTTGCAAAATTAACAAACGATACCGATTTACTAGCTGAATATGTAAGACAAGCATTATCATCTCAATTAACTAAGCAATATACTGACGAAGATATGGCATTAAAAGTAGTTACTCTTTCTGGAAAAGTAGAGAAAGCAATTGCTGAGAGTATTCAACAGACAGAGCATGGAAGCTATCTTTCCATGGATCCTGATGTTCAGCAACGGGTGATCAACCAATTACATGAAGAGGTAGAAAAACTGATCATACAGGAAGAGACAGCGATATTGCTTTGTTCTCCAGCAGTAAGAATGTATGTCAAACAGTTACTAGATCGATATTTACCGCAAGTTGTTGTATTGTCCTATAATGAGCTAGAGCCCAACGTACAAGTACAAAGTGTCGGGGTGGTGAATATTGCATGAAGGTAAAAAAATATGTAGCTGATACGATGCCTGAAGCGATGAAACAAGTTAGGAAAGAGCTTGGTACAGAAGCCGTTATTTTAAATTCTAGGGAAGTAAAGAAAAAAAGATTTCTCGGTCTGTTGACAAAACAGCAAATTGAAGTAATAGCCGCAAGAGATCCGCAACCACATTTATCTAAGAAAAAGGTAGTAATGCCCAATAAAAAGGTAGAATCGAATGAAGCTTATCATGAAAGAGATGACCAACATGTACTGCGTGAGCTAAGACAGGTAAAAGAATTACTACATCACTCTGCAATTGGGAATTTTACGTACCCTGCTGATTTTCAATTAGCATATAATTATTTACTTGAACAAGAAGTAGATACCGAAATTGCTACAAGCATTATTGATTCTGTCTTGCATAGGCAGGAGGATGCAGAACAACATAGTAGTAGCTACAAGTCGATCATATCTGAAGTCAAACAGGAAATAGAGAATAGACTCAAACAGGTCTCCTTCGAAGGGATATCCTATGATAAGAAATTAGTTTACTTTGTTGGACCAACTGGTGTAGGAAAAACAACTACAATTGCAAAAGTTGCTGCAAACAGTAAGCTAAATGATCATAAAAAAATCGCTTTTATCACTACAGATACGTATCGTATTGCAGCTGTTGAGCAGTTAAAAACATATGCAAAAATATTGAATGTGCCAGTAGAAGTAGCCTATACGGAGGAAGATTTCCAAAAAGCAATCGAGAAATTTAACACATTTGATTTAATATTTGTTGATACCGCAGGTCGTAATTTTAGAGATGAAAAATACGTAAAACAAATGAAACAAGATACAAAAAGTAATCTGGAATCAGATACGTATTTAGTTCTATCATTAACGGCTAAACCAAGAGATATCAGCGAAATATATGATCAATTTGAAGAAATTTCTATTAAAGAAGTGATTTTGACTAAGATAGATGAAACGAGTCAATTCGGTAGTATTCTAAATATTGCCCTTGGAAAACAGATCGGAATTGGTTATATAACAAATGGTCAAGATGTGCCTGAAGACTTAATCTACCCATCACCTAAACAGTTAGCTTCGTTTGTAATGAGGTCATCGGATGAGGCATGATCAGGCAGATGGACTTCGAAAAAAGTTAAAAGCAATGCAGGACTTTACACAGGCGAAGACAATAGCTGTAATTAGTGGAAAGGGTGGGGTAGGAAAATCAAATATTACGATAAATTTTTCATTGGAATTAGTAAGACAACGTAATAGAGTGCTAGTTATTGATATGGACATAGGTATGGGAAATATTGATATTTTATTAGGATTACATGTTGAAAGAACGATTATCGATATGTTTGAAGAGCACCTATCTATTCAGGAAATTATTCAACATGGTCCAGGGGATTTGGATTATATCGCAGCTGGTTCTGGATTAAGTGATATTTTTTCCATCGATCAGCATAAAAGGAATTTCTTCTTTCAGCAATATAAGAAACTAGTTAATTACTACGATTTTATCATTTTTGATATGGGAGCAGGAATTACACAAGATAGTTTATCAATTATCTTAGCATCTGATGAATGCTTTGTGATCACCACACCTGAGCCTACCTCTATCACAGATGCTTATAGCATGATAAAGCATATTGTTTCTTATGACGATACGCTACCAATGCAAGTGATTATGAATCGAAGTCATTCAGAAAAAGAAGGGTGGGAAGCACTAAGGCGATTCAATCAGGTAATTTTTCAATTTTTACAAGTGGAAACGAAGTTATTAGGTACATTACCTGAGGATAGAACAGTGACCACGGCTGTCATTAGGCAAACCCCTTACGTATTATTGAAAAAAAATTCTGCTGTTGCCAGAGCAATGAAGCAGTTAGTAAAGAATTATTGTAGTGTTCAGCCTGTAAATCAATCAGATACTACGCCATCATTTTTAGGTAAACTAAAACAGCTTTTAACGGAAAGGTAAATGGCCATGAGTAAAATTCGTGTCATTATTATTGACGATTCAGCTTTTATGCGTAAAGTGATTTCAGACATTTTAACAAGTGATAATCGTATGGAAGTAATTGCAACAGCTAGAAATGGTGAAGATGGAATCAATAAAGTTAAAAAATTACAACCAGATGTTGTTACCTTAGATATTCATATGCCCATTATGGATGGGATAACAGCTTTACGTGAATTAATGAACAGCAATCCTATACCAGTAGTTATGCTTTCAAGTGCCGCCTCTGAGGATACAACAATCAAGACAGTACAGGCAATTTCAAGTGGTGCAGTAGACTTTATTACGAAGCCATCTGGTCCCATCTCAATTGATATTGAAACGATGAAGCAGGAAATTATATCGAAGGTTATTACGGCGTCAAAGGTTAGATTACCTTTACAGCAGCAGGAGGAGAGGGCGAAGGAAAAACCCCCATCTTTACCAACTGGTCATGCTCGTGCTTTAACTAAATTCGCACAGAGTATTGTCGCAATCGGGACATCAACAGGTGGACCGAGAGCGCTTCAACAGATTATTACTCGATTACCTAAAAACATAAAAGCACCAGTTTTTATCGTACAACATATGCCAGCAGGTTTTACGAAATCTCTTGCTGAACGATTAAATCAAAAATCCCAGGTTACTGTAAAAGAAGCGATACATGGAGAAATAGTGAAAAACGGAACTGTTTATATTGCTCCAGGAGATTTACATATGAAACTAAAGTCTATCGGCACATCTGTAGCAATAGAACTAACGAAGGAAAAAGCAGTTAATGGACATAGACCATCGGTGGATGTGTTATTTACTTCACTTGCCAATGTAAAGCATGTTAATAAGCTGGCAGTCGTGCTTACTGGGATGGGGAGCGATGGTAGTAATGGTATCAAAGCTCTAAAGGCAGGGGATAAGGATACCGTTGTTATCGCTGAATCAGAAGAATCAGCTGTTGTTTATGGCATGCCCAAAGCAGCGGTGCGAACAAATCTCGTTACTAAAGAAGTGGTGTTAAGTGACATAAGCGACTTTATAACAAAATTATTATAGGTGGAGGGCTTTAATGTGGATACAACAGAGTATTTAGGAGTTTTTATTGATGAAAGTAATGAGCATTTAGAAGTTTTGTATAATCAGCTTTTAGCCTTAGAGAAAAACCCTAATGAAAAGAAAATCATTGAAGAGATTTTTCGAGCTGCTCATACATTAAAGGGAATGTCAGCAACAATGGGTTTTAGTGATTTAGCAAATTTAACCCATAAACTAGAAAATGTATTTGATGCAATCAAGTATGAGAAGGTTACTGTTAACGTCGAAATGATGGATATTTTATTCGCAGCAGTGGACCATTTAAATGAAATGGTAGAAGACATTTCGAGTGGTGGCGATGGCACGAGAGATGTTTCTCAAGCTGTTGAACAATTGCAGGCTATCGAAAGCGGGAATTCTGTTTCGGCTGTACAGATGAAAGAAGCAGATAGCACAACCCAGCAACAAGAAGCGACTCAGCTACAACATGTTCAGGGTTTAGATGAGTTTGAACTTACGATACTAAGTGAATCATCAGACCGTGGATATTCCAATTATGAGATTAACGTGACTTTAAGAGAAGACTGTCTCTTAAAAGGTGCAAGAGTATTTATGGTCTTTGAGGTTTTAGAGAAATTGGGAGAAATCGTTAAATCTGAGCCATCTGTAAATGAATTAGAAGAAGAACAATTTGATACTAGTTTTACAGTAATATTCATATCAGAACATTCTAAAGAAAAAATTTCAACAAATATAGAAAAAGTTTCAGAAATTGAACAAGTAGAAGTTCATACTTTCTCAGCAAGCACGTATAAAGCTGATCAACAAAGCAATGATAAAGCAAGGGATGAACAGCAGACCCAAGAAACGAAGTCCAATAAGGACAAAAAGCAGCAAAATTCTGCTAAAACTTCAGCAAACAAGACGATACGAGTTAATATTGACCGACTTGATGTCCTGATGAATTTATTCGAGGAGCTTGTCGTCGATCGAGGCAGATTAGAACAAATTTCTCTAGACTTAAACCATGGAGATTTACAGGAGACCGTAGAGCATATGTCTCGCGTGTCTAGTGATTTACAATCCATCATTTTAACGATGCGGATGGTGCCAATAGAGCAAGTGTTTAATAGGTTCCCTCGTATGATTCGCCAACTAGCAAGGGATCTAAATAAAAATGTGGAAATTGAGATTATTGGGGCAGAAACGGAACTAGATCGAACCGTAATAGATGAAATAGGTGATCCGCTCGTTCACTTAATACGGAATGCAATTGATCATGGTATTGAATCTCCAGACGAACGGTTAAAAAAAGGAAAGTCTGAACACGGAACGATTAAACTCGAAGCTTATCACAGTGGCAATCACGTTTTCATCGAAATTGAAGATGATGGTGCTGGTATAAATAAAGAAAAAGTATTAAAGAAAGCTATCGCAAATGGTGTTGTTAATGATAGTCAATCCGAATTATTGTCAGATCAGCAGATATTCGAATTGATTATGGCAAGTGGTTTTTCTACTGCAGATACGGTTTCAGATATATCCGGAAGAGGTGTAGGTCTAGACGTTGTTAAAAATACAATTGAATCATTAGGTGGAAGGATTTCGATTGATGCTAAGAAAGATCAAGGGTCTATCTTTTCTATACAATTACCTTTAACGTTATCCATTATTTCCGTATTGCTTATCGAATTACAAAATGAAAAATACGCTATTCCATTGTCATCCATTATTGAAACGGCAATTATTCATCGGGATGATATCATGCATGCACATAATACAAAAGTAATTGATTTTAGAGGGAAAGTGGTTCCATTAGCATTTCTCAATGATATTTTTACTGTTCCAGCAGATGATAATGTAATAGATAATGAATATATATCGGTTGTCATTGTTAAAAAAGGGAATAAAATGACAGGACTCGTTGTTGATGCCTTTATAGGACAACAGGAGGTAGTTTTAAAATCCTTAGGCAGTTATTTATCAAATACATTTGCTATTTCTGGAGCAACGATACTAGGTGATGGGGAAGTAGCTTTAATCGTAGATAGTAATGCATTAGTTATATAAAAATGATAATTGGAGGAGAAAAAAATGGAAAATGAAACGTTAATGAATAGGAAAGTAATTGTATTTCAATTAGAGGATGAAGAGTTCGCTGTCTCTGTGCAGCAGGTGGGATCTATTGAAAAGATGATTCCAATTACAAGAGTGCCACAAACAGCTGACTTTGTGAAAGGTGTCATAAATTTAAGAGGAGTGGTTACGCCTGTTATTGATTTACGATTACGTTTTGGGATGAAGGAAACAGCATTTTCTGATTCAACCAGAATTATTATTGTTTTCGTAGATGATATGGAAGTTGGTCTCGTAGTAGATGCTGCAAATGATGTGATTGATATTCCAGAAAATGAGATTGAACCTGCACCTGAAGTTATTGGTACGGTTGATGCGGATTATATAGAAGGGGTAGCAAAATTAGATGATCGTCTATTAATCCTTCTTAATTTGCAAAAAGTATTAACCGAAGATGAAATTCATGAATTAAAATCTGTCGAAGGATAATCGTTCATGGACTATACAAAACTCACGACCATACAGCGAGATGTTTTGCGAGAAATTGGAAATATTGGAGCAGGAAATGCGGCAACTTCCATGTCTAAATTACTAAATAGAAAAATAGATATGGAAGTTCCTTCCGTAAACGTTGTAAGCTATGACGAAATGATGGAGTTGCTGGGGGGGCCAGATGAAGTTATTGTTGCACTTTTATTCCGAATACAGGGCGTTGCACCAGGAACCGTTTATTTTATCCTATCAACTGAGAGGGCTGAAGCATTAGTTAGAGAAATAACAGGAGATCAAGCAATGAATTTACTTGCTTCTTCTGATAATGAACTAGCTATTTCTGTACTTAAAGAAACCGGAAATATTGTTACTGGTGCATACCTATCTGCTCTATCAGATTTCACACAAGTAAATATGCAGCCATCTGTTCCGTATCTCAGCATAGATATGGCAGGAGCGATTTTAACGGCAGGACTTATTGAACTATCACAAGTTACGGATTATGCAATCATTATCAATACGAAGATGAATCCCTCGCATCTATCTCATAGTATAGAAGGTCATTTTCTCTTTATTCCTGATCCAGACTCATTCCCAAAGTTATTTCAAGCGTTAGGAATAAATGGATATGAATAAAACAGCGTCGATCATCAAAGTAGGTATTGCAGATTTAAATGTTGTAACTCCTCCTATGAAAATTAGAACATCTGGATTAGGATCGTGTGTAGGAGTAGTAATTTATGATGAAACGGAAAAGGTTTCGGGATTGGCTCATATCCTGCTTCCAAATTCTCAATTGGCCAGACAGAAGCAATACAATCCGTATAAATATGCAGACACAGCCATCCCAAAATTAATTACAAAAATGATAGATTGTGGAGCTAATAAACATAAATTAAAAGCAAAAATTGCTGGTGGTGCGCAAATGTTTCAATTTGCTTCTGGTTCCGATATGATGCGAATTGGCCCTCGAAATGTAGAGGCAGTTTTAGATAAGCTAAAGGATTGTAATATTCCAGTAGTTGCTCAAGATGTGGGAGGAAATACTGGTAG
Organism: Virgibacillus sp. AGTR; assembly: GCF_016919725.2. Taxonomy (GTDB): domain Bacteria; phylum Bacillota; class Bacilli; order Bacillales; family Amphibacillaceae; genus Virgibacillus; species Virgibacillus salarius. The sequence continues at coordinate 73,295 of NZ_JAJERH010000006.1, read as the reverse complement.
AACAATAGAATTTGATCCAGAAACCAGTAAGCTAAAAATCAGAAAAATTAATAGAGAAGAAACCTTTATTTAGAATAGATCAGAGCAGATCGTAATAAAAGGGGTGTATATAATGATAGTGAATGAATCTCCTCATGAAGAGAAGCTGTGGGATGACTGGTTAGTTTATAATAACATGGATGCAGCAAATCAACTTATTGATAAATATATGTATCTTGTAAGTTTTCATGTGGAGAGAATTGCAAGTAACTTGCCGAGCAATGTCAATAGAGGGGATGTTAAGAGCTTTGGCTTAATGGGACTATATGATGCACTAAAGAAATTCGATCCGAGCAGAGATCTAAAATTCGATACGTATGCATCATTTCGGATTAAAGGTGCGATAATGGATGGATTACGAAGGGAAGATTGGTTGCCCCGCTCTTTACGAGATAAAACGAAGAAAATTGAGCAGGTGTCAAACCAAATAGAGCAAAAAAACCAAAGAAAGCCAACTACCGAAGAAATAGCAGACAACATCGGCATGACAGTGAAAGAGGTGGAGAGTGCAATGCGTGACTCACTTTTTGCTAATATATTGTCTATAGAAGATAAGCCAAGTGACCAGAAGATGAAGTTAAAAGAGGGGATTGGCTACTCTATCCCTGATGATAAAACAGTCGCACCAGAAGATCATATGATAAACAATGAATTAAAAGATGAACTTAAAGAAGGAATAAAGGCTTTAAATGAAAATGAACAAATGGTAATTAGTTTGTTTTATCACGAGGAGCTAACATTAACAGAAATTGGACAAGTACTAGGCTTAACTACTTCACGAATATCACAAATACACAAAAAATCGATAGTCAAACTTCGATCTACCTTAAAAAAAATACAATCCTTTTCATAAAGGGTGTTTATACAAAGTGAAGATTTGAAGAGTCGGGTATGTAAAAGAATATCAATTGCTTTGATAACTGCTATTACAATTGAAGTAAGCAAAATGCATAATGAATGGAATACAACATTAGCAATCATTCGATATATCTTTTCTCCTCACTTTTTAAAATCCATATAACGGGATGATGTGGAAGTAAAAGGAGGAAATACAAGTGGGTCAATTAGATGATATCTTTCAAGTAACTATTTCTAAGGATAAGATGGTCGCACAGTTAGATACGAAAGAACAAATAGAGAGAGAAATTAGTAGTATTTCGGATGAGGAAATTCGTCAATTCTTACGAGATCATCGAATTTTATATGGAGTCATGGAGGAATCAATATCTCAACTTTCTAGTAATTTGTCGGAAATAACCTTTCCAATAACGGTTGCAAAAGGGAAGCAAGTGAAACATGGTAAAGATGGGGTTTTGCAATATATCTCTGATTTTACAACAGATATCGTTCGTGATCGTAATTGGAATTTCAGGGATGTTATGCGGATTCCTACTGTGAGAAAAGGGGAAAAAATTGCAGAGCTGTATGACCCATCCGAAGGTGAATGTGGGTATACGATTGATGGTACAAAAATTGCCGCTCGACCTGGAAGACCAGCGGTTGTAAAGGCCGGGAAAAATGTTGTATATCGGGAGGAAGATCAATCCTTTTATGCTGCATCTGAGGGGCAATTAAGTAAGGTCGACAAGTGGATCCAAATTCAGCCTGTATTTGAAGTAGAAGAAACATTATCCATGAAAAATGGAAATCTTGATTTTGTAGGAACCATTATTATTCATGGAGATGTTCCCACTGGATATACAGTCAAGGCAAAAGGTGATGTTAAAATATTTGGTATGGTTGAGGCGGCTACGGTGATTGCTGGAGGTTCTGTTTATGTATCAGAGGGCTTGGCTGGCCAAGCAAAAGGAACTATAAGAGCGGACGAATCCATTAAAATTGGCTATATTAATCAAGGCATCGCTGTTGCTGGACAAGATTTATATGTAGAAAACTCCATTCTACATAGTAACTGTACGGTCAAGGGTCATGTTTTCTGTCAAAAAGGGAACATTATAGGAGGTGCCCTTTCTGCAGGTAAATCGATAGAAGCAAAGGACATTGGTAATCGTCTTAGCACGGAAACAGAGATTATATTCGGTGTAGATAAATCCATTGAAACGAAGGAAAGGCAGTTACAAGAGAAAAAAAAGGAATTAGAAGATACGCTGTCGAAATTAAGAATATTAGGCGAAAAAATAAAGCAAAGAGATATTGAGCAAAATCCAAAGCTCCGCATCACCCTACTTCGTCAAAAGAATTCATGGAACAAAACGAATGAACAACTTGAAGAAGTAACATTGCAACTTGATAAACTCAACTCCAGTATAGGTAGTGAACATTATGCAGAATTAATTGTAAGAAATTATATTTTTTCGAATGTAATCGTTGCATTTGGAAAATATCGACGAATTATCAAAGACAATCAACATTTTGTGAAAATGCATTTAGTAGATAATGAGATTGTTATTTATCCATTATTCGAATAGCCGTAAGGGGTGTAGATTTTATGGGTTGGAAATCGATAGAATTACAAGTTGCTATTCCTCGTTCTCAGGATGCAGGTAAAATGCAAGAGCAAATGCTAAAACAAAATGAGAATTTCCAAACATCACTTGCCCAAACACAGCTACAACAAGAAGAGCTAAAACGGAAACGAGTAATGGGGTCAAAGGATCTTCAGCAATTAAAATGGAAACAGCAACAAGATCAAAAAAGATTGAACGCTTCTATTCAAGCAAAAGATGAAGAAAAAGAGCGAGAACGAAAAGAATGGCGTCATCCTTATTTAGGAAAACGTGTAGATTTTAATGGATAAAAGAGGGATTCAATGACATCGTTTTTATTAATTATCAGCTTTTTGTTACATATTATTGCCTTTGCTGCTATTTATCAATTATTAAAACAGGTAAGGCAGCCAAATCAGCCAAACCAAATAAGTTCTGAAGAAATAAATTCTCTCCTCGACAACTATCTAGAAGAATTGAAAGAGGAAAATGACAGATTGATAAATCAGTTAACTACACATAGAGATAGAAAGTCCAAAGAGGTATCTGAGGCTTCTGCCACACAGGATTCTAAAAGGGCTGGAGAAATACAGCAAGCTCATTCCGAATACGAGCCAGAGGTTCACGAGGATGATCAAGTAGAAGCCTCTTTACAAGCAAGGATATTACATCTGTATAGCAAAGGGTTATCTATTACAGAAATTGCTCGGCAATTAAATTGTGGAAAGACGGAGGCTGAATTGATTATCAAAATGGCTGGTAAGCATGCATAGCATTAATTTTATGCACATAAATACGAAAAAATTCATATGTTTGACTTGATAAGTCTTCATGCTTATGATATATTATTTTTTGGTGTGAATACTATGTTCTTCGTAGGTTGAGCAAGTAATAAATACACACGTTTAGTGATTTGTAAATGTGGTGCCATGTAAATGGTCTGTTTGCAAAAATGATCTAAACGGAGGAAAAAAACCATTTAGGAGGAATTTTTAATGTCAGCAATTTCAATGAAGCAATTACTTGAAGCTGGTGTACATTTTGGACATCAGACCCGTCGCTGGAATCCAAAGATGAAAAAATACATCTTTACAGAGCGTAACGGAATTTATATCATTGATCTTCAAAAAACAGTGAAGAAGGTTGATGAAGCGTACAATTATGTAAAGGATGTTGTAGCTGATGGTGGTACAATCCTTTTCGTAGGTACAAAAAAACAAGCACAAGACTCTGTGCGTGATGAGGCAACTCGTTCTGGTATGTACTATGTAAACCAACGTTGGTTAGGTGGTACACTTACTAACTTCCAAACAATTCGTAAACGTATCAATCGTTTGAAAGATATCGAACGTATGGAAGAAGATGGCACATTTGAAGTGTTACCTAAAAAAGAAGTTGTTAACTTATTAAAAGAAAAAGATCGCCTAGTTAAATTCCTTGGTGGAATTAAAGAAATGAATAAACTACCTGATGCATTGTTTGTCATTGATCCACGTAAAGAACGAATTGCGATTGCAGAGGCGCATAAATTAAATATTCCGATTATCGGAATTGTGGATACAAACTGTGACCCTGATGAAATTGATTATGTAATTCCTGCAAACGATGATGCTATTCGTGCGGTGAAACTTTTGACTTCAAAAATGGCAGATGCTATTTTAGAGGTGAAACAAGGGGAAGAAACAGAAGAAGTGCAAGAAGAGCAACAGGAAGCAACCGATTCTGAAACAGAACAAGAGTAATCAATTGAAAGGTGAGGGTGATAAGAGGATAAGAGCCTTTTATCACCTTTTTTAAAGAACGAGATACTACATTGATTATCCAAAGGAGGATTTTTATGGCTATTACTGCAAAAATGGTAAAAGAATTACGTGAAAAAACTGGCGCAGGTATGATGGATTGTAAAAAAGCGCTACAAGAAACGGACGGAGATATTGAGAAAGCAATTGATTATCTTCGTGAAAAAGGAATTTCAAAAGCAGCGAAGAAGGCTGACCGAATTGCTGCGGAGGGTTCAACGTACATTGAAATAGACGGTAATAAAGCAGTTCTTTTAGAAGTTAACTGTGAAACAGATTTCGTAACCAAGAATGATCAGTTTAAACAATTACTTTCTGATTTAGCAAAACATTTACTTAATCGTAACCCTGCAACGCTGGAAGAAGCGTTGCAACAAGAAATGGATGGTAGTGGAGACACTGTAGAGAATTACATTAATTCTGCTGTTGCAAAAATTGGTGAGAAATTATCGCTACGCCGTTTTACAATCTTGTCAAAAACAGACAACGACGCATTTGGTGAGTATTTGCATATGGGTGGCCGCATCGGTGTATTAACGCTACTAGAAGGTACAACAGACGAGCAAGTAGCGAAAGATGTTGCGATGCATGTAGCAGCAGTAAACCCTCGTTATGTATCACGTGATGCTGTATCTGATGAAGAGGTAAACCATGAGCGTGAAGTATTAAAAGCTCAAGCTTTAAATGAAGGTAAGCCAGAACATATTGTCGAAAAAATGGTTGAAGGACGCCTTGGTAAATTCTTTGAAGAAATTTGTTTATTAGAACAAAGCTTCGTTAAAGATCCAGATCAAAAAGTGAAAAAATATGTAACGGATAAGGGCGCATCTGTACAAACATTTGTACGATATGAAGTTGGCGAAGGTATGGAAAAACGTGATGAAAACTTCGCTGATGAAGTAATGAGCCAAATTAAAAAATAAATGGTAGGTCAATAGGGAGCACAATAGTTGTTCCCTATTTCTCCATCTATCCCCAAGTGAACAAAACTACAAAACAATATCAAATTTCTATGGAGGTTATTATGACAACAGCTCGTTACCGTAGAATCGTACTTAAATTAAGTGGAGAAGCTTTAAGTGGCGAACAAGGATATGGCATTGAACCTAAAATTATTCAGTCTATCGCTAATCAAGTGAAAGAAGTTGCCGAGTTAGATGTTGAGATCGCAATCGTCGTAGGTGGTGGAAATATCTGGCGAGGCAAGGTTGGTAGTGAAATGGGTATGGATCGTGCTACTGCTGACTATATGGGAATGTTAGCAACAATTATGAATTCTCTAGCACTTCAAGATGGACTGGAAAATATGGGTATACCTACTAGAGTACAGACATCAATCGAAATGCGACAAGTGGCTGAGCCATACATAAGGAGAAAAGCAATTCGTCATTTGGAGAAAAAACGTGTTGTCATTTTTGCTGCCGGTACAGGAAATCCTTTCTTTTCAACTGATACTACTGCTGCTTTACGCGCAGCTGAAATCGAAGCTGAAGTAATCCTTATGGCTAAGAATAATGTAGATGGCGTATATACAGATGATCCAAAGGTTAATAAAGATGCGCAAAAATATGAAAATCTATCTTATATGGAAATGCTGAATGAAGGACTAGGAGTTATGGATTCTACTGCTTCCACATTATGTATGGATAATGATATTCCATTAGTTGTTTTTTCTATTATGGAAGAAGGAAATATTAAACGAGTAGTCCAAGGAGATAATATTGGAACTACGATAAGGGGGAAATAAAGATGTCTGAAGGTATTATGAAACAAATGAAAGAAAAAATGGAGCAAGCAGTTCAAGCATTCTCGAAAAATTTAGCAACTGTTCGAGCAGGTAGAGCAAACCCTAATTTGTTAGATAGTGTATATGTTGATTATTATGGTACATCTACACCGTTAAATCAGTTAGCTTCCGTAACGGCACCTGAGGCACGTTTATTGGTTATTACACCGTATGATAAATCCGCCATCTCCGATGTAGAAAAAGCAATTCAAAAAGCCGATTTAGGATTATCACCTTCTAGTGATGGGAATGTGATTCGCATTAATATCCCAACACTAACTGAGGAACGCAGAAAAGATTTAGTGAAAGTAGTTGGAAAATACGCGGAGGAATCTCGTGTGCAAGTAAGAAATATTCGTCGTGAAGCCAATGATCAATTGAAAAAAGACGATAGTCTGCCTGAGGATGAATTACGAGGTGCCCAAGATGAAGTTCAAAAGGTAACCGATAATCATATTGCAAAAATAGATCAACTTGCTAAAGATAAAGAAAAAGAAATTATGGAAGTTTAGTCTAATACCGTGTAAAATAAGATGTATAAGCCCTCTTGTTTAAGGGGGCTTTTGTATTCTTATGCCAAAATCGTTATAATATAAAATGATTTGGTGATATAATGATGATTTATCCAGAATGGACTGGCATATAATCAATGCGGTTTACATATAGATGATAGTTGTAGAATCATGATATGGATAATCAACAGCATTCGGAGGACAAAAAATGTCAATTAGACTTCCTTTTATAAAAAATAAACAAAAGACATCGAACGATAAACAAATGGAGATGGAGACCGAGAACATCCCCAATCATGTAGCCATAATAATGGATGGAAATGGAAGATGGGCTAAGAAACGTGCCCTACCAAGAATTGCAGGTCATAAGGAAGGGGTTAATTCAGTAGTAAAAGTAGTGCGAGCTGCTTATAAGTCGAACATAAAAGTACTAACCCTTTATGCTTTTTCAACTGAAAATTGGAAAAGACCTAAGCCTGAAATAGAATATTTGATGAAGTTGCCGAAAGAATTCCTACATATTCATTTACCAGAGTTAATGGAGAAAAATGTTCGAATTCAAACAATTGGAGATTTTGAATCTTTGCCTACGCATACGAAAAAAGCTGTTCAATACGCTATTGATAAAACAAAGGGTAATGATGGATTATTGCTTAATTTTGCTTTAAACTATGGAAGTAGAGATGAAATAATGCAAGCGATAAAACAGATTATGACAGATATTGATGGTTCCAAACTAAGCATTGATTCATTGGATGAACAAATCTTCTCTAAATATCTATATACGCAGGGATTAAGTGATCCGGATTTATTAATTCGTACAAGTGGCGAACAACGACTAAGTAACTTTCTTTTATGGCAGTTAGCCTATACCGAATTCTGGTTTACCGATGTCCTTTGGCCAGATTTTTCGGAAGAAGTATTTCAAGAAGCTATTCAAGAGTATCAGCAACGTCAACGACGCTATGGCGGAATTTAAGGTGAGGAATTGCGATGAAACAAAGAATTATTACAGCCATTATTGCGCTAATTATATTTGTGCCCTTTGTCATTATCGGAGGGATGCCTTTTCAACTTTTGGTTTATGCAATGGCCACAATTGGCTTTGTTGAATTGATAAGAATGGGTAAAATTTCCAAGTATTCCATTCCATCCATCTTAGGAATTGGATTAGTGTGGTTAATTTTGATGCAAGAGAGTAATACAGATTTAACTCCTTTAGCTTGGTTTACAAAGTCAGAAGTCATTATGCTAATGGTACTACTCTTATTATCGTATACGGTACTCGTTAAGAACAAGTTTACTTTTGATCATGCTGGAGTAGTGCTTTTATCAGCTATTTATGTAGGAATGGGATTTTATTATTTAATTGAAGCGCGAGTTGGACCTGAAAGCACCGACGCATTAGCAACGATACTTTACGTATTTCTTATTATTTGGGCAACAGATACAGGTGCATATTTTTTTGGACGAGCATTCGGTAAACGGAAGCTTTGGCCAAAAATCAGTCCGAATAAGACGGTTGAGGGTGCGCTAGGAGGCGTTTTTTTAGCAATTGTTGTTGGCGTGATCTTTCAGGCTATTCATCCAATAGAAGATTCATTTCTAGCAATTATTAGTGTATCTCTATTGGCATCTATTTTTGGTCAAATTGGTGACTTAGTCGAGTCCGCATTTAAACGTCACTATGAAGTAAAAGATTCAGGAAATGTATTACCAGGACATGGAGGTATATTAGACCGGTTTGATAGTTTATTGTTTGTAATGCCTATATTACATTTGGTTGGTTTTTTTAACTAAACAATGCAGGCAATAAATATTTGTAGGATGTCTATAATATACTAGTATAGGTAAGAATTCACAGATAAAAGGTTATTAATTTATCCTCTAAAGGAAGGTGCTTTCTTTGAACACAGTTATCGCTTTTATATTCATGTTTGGCTTACTCGTGTTTATCCATGAATGGGGCCATTTAATTTTTGCAAAACGCGCAGGTATGCTCGCTAGAGAATTCGCGATCGGCTTTGGTCCGAAAATATTTGCTTTTACTAGAAATGAAACTGTATATACAATACGGCTCCTTCCAATCGGTGGATATGTCCGAGTTGCTGGAGAGGATCCAGAAATTATCGAATTGAAACCAGGCCACCATGTTGGTCTTGAATTTAACGATGCAGGAAAAGTAAATAAGATTATTGTAAATCATAAATCGAAGCACCCAAATGCTCGTATTATTGAAGTAGAACATGCGGACTTAGATCACAAATTACGAATTGAAGGCTATGAGGTTGATGAGCAAGACGAAAAACTTAGCTTCGAAGTCGATCCGAAGGCATTTTTTGTAATGGATGAAAGAGAAACGCAAATCGCTCCGTATGATCGTCAATTTGCCTCCAAAACGATAGGTCAACGTGCTATGCAGCTTTTTGCTGGTCCTATGATGAATTTTGTTCTTGCAATTGTTATCTTTTTAATACTTGGACTTATTCAAGGAGTTCCGGTTGAAGAGGCAAAAATGGGGCAAATACAACCAGATAGCCCTGCTCAAGAAGCAGGTATGAAGAGCGATGATGAGGTTATCAAGATAGAAGATCAATCGGTTTCAACGTGGAAGGAATTTACTTCCATTGTAAGAAAGAACCCTGGGGAAGAACTAGATATTGTTGTACTTCGTAATGGGGAAGAAGTTCCATTAACGATTGTTCCAGCAGAGGTGCCTGGACAAGAAGGTCAAGGTTCATATGGACAGATCGGAGTATACCAAGGGTTCGAGAAATCGGTTCTCGGCACAATAACATATGGTTTTACGCAAACATTTGAAACAACAAAATTAATAGTAACTAACTTAGCCATGCTAATTACTGGACAATTACCAATTGAAACATTATCAGGACCTGTTGGTATATATGATGCAACAGATCAAATTGTTCAAACTGGATTTATGAACTTTTTAATGTGGACGGCCATGCTAAGTATTAACTTAGGAATCGTCAATCTAGTTCCACTTCCAGCTTTAGATGGAGGGAGACTGTTATTTGTAGGAATAGAAGCTGTGAGAGGGAAACCAATCTCTCCAGAAAAGGAAGGATTGTTTCATTTCGTCGGTTTTGCTTTGCTCATGCTTCTTATGATCATTGTTACATGGAATGATATTCAGGAATTATTTCTATAGTGGCTACCGTGGTAATCAAAAATTTTGAGCAAAAGTCCAAGCTCCCGTAGCGACTGGAGCGAGTCAGCTAGGATAAAGGAATCGAGCCGATGACGCCTTATCGTATTGCGATTCGTGAAGTCGCCTAGCTGGACGCGGTTCAACACGCCCATAATTACCCACATAGGCTAATTTTATAATTTCCTAGACAACAAGAAAACCCTTGTCAAATAAGTGTTGGCAAGGGTTTCCACTATGTAAAAATGAATGATTGGTCAATACAGTGATGGTTCACTATAATTAATGTATGAGATGAATGATCCCTTCCTGAAGGTTATTCTTTCTAGTAAGGGTGAGGGGTAGGAGGATGAAAATGAATATCTCTAAAAAAGAAAAGATGGATGTACTTTTAAAACAATTGGATATTACTCAGGAGCATCTCCCATATTTTGAGAATAGCTATTTAGATAAATTGGAAGTGTATAAACAGTCTAAAACATGGCATTTTCATATTAATACAGAACAAGTGCTACCGTGGGAAGTATACCAAGTGTTTGAAAGTAAACTGCGTAACAGCTTCCAACAAATTGCAGAGGTAGACATTTCTATTGTTACGAATGAAAAATCTTGTGATACGGATACGACAGTAAAATATTGGCAGCACTTTATACAGTCACTTACAAATTTGTCTCCAGCATATAAAGAAATGGTGCAAAATCAAATTCCTCAAATTCAAAATAATAACATCATTTTAACAGCTAGGAATGAAGCTGAAGCTACTGCACTGAAAAAACGACTTGAAACAACCTTTAAAAGTTATTGCCAAAAAACTGGGCTGCCGTTGTATGCAATGCAAATGGAAGTAAAGACGGAGGAAGCTGATTTCCAGAAATTTAAGGAACAAAAAGCTTTAGAGGATCAACAGCTAGTACTAAAAACCGTACAAGAAAAAGAAAAGCGGGATCAGAACAACGGACAAAATGATAATAAGCCACTTATGCTTGGATATAAAATTCAGGATGAACCGATAAGAATGGAAGAAATCCAAGAAGAGGAACGGCGAATAACCGTTCAGGGCTATATATTTTCATCCGAAATACGTAAGCTACGTTCTGGTAGAAGCTTGCTGATAATCAAGGCCACCGACTATTCCGATTCTCTTCAAATCAAAATGTTTTCCAAAGGCGATGAGGATGCAGAGAAATTTGAAGCAGCTAAAAAGGGGATGTGGATTAAGGCGAGAGGGAGTATACAAACGGACATGTATACGAATGAATTGGCCATGATGGCTAATGATATTCAGGAAGTGAAAGTAGCACCTCGTATGGATGATGCGCCGGATGAAGAAAAAAGAGTGGAATTACATGCTCATACAACAATGAGCCAGATGGATGCAGTCGTATCGCCAGCAAATTTGATTGGACAAGCTGCAAAATGGGGTCATAAAGCAGTTGCTATTACAGATCATGCAGGTGTACAAGGCTTTCCAGATGCTTATGCAGCAGGCCAAAAGAATGGAATTAAAGTGTTATATGGTGTTGAAGCAAATTTAGTAGATGATGGCGTGCCAATTGCCTATAATGAAAAGAATCTTGACTTAGAGACAGGCACATACATTGTATTCGACGTGGAAACAACGGGTCTTTCGGCAGTATATGATACAATCATTGAATTAGCTGCTGTGAAAATTCATCAAGGTGAGATCGTTGATCGATTTGAATCTTTTGCTAATCCACATCATCCCTTGTCTCAGACAACTACAGATTTAACAGGAATTACGGATGAGATGGTACAAGATGCACCTGAGGTGGAAGATGTATTAAAAGATTTTCATAGCTGGATGGGGAACGATATATTAGTAGCTCACAATGCTAGTTTTGATATGGGATTCTTAAACCAAGGATTTAAGAAAATAAATTATAACAAAGCAGATAATGCTGTCATTGATACATTAGAGCTTGCTAGATTTTTATTCCCACAATTGAAAAATCATCGTTTAAATACGTTATGTAAACATCTTGATATTGAGCTTACTCAACATCACCGAGCTATTTATGATGCAGAGGCAACAGGTTATTTGTTATGGAAGTTAGTGCAAGCATTACTAAAAAAAGAAATTACGAATCATAATCAATTAAATAATCACATGGGTGAAGGAAATGCATATCAACGATCACGTCCTTTTCACTGTATTTTACTTGCGAAGACTCAAGAGGGTTTAAAGAATATATATAAATTAGTATCTCATGCACACATTGATTATTTCTATCGAGTTCCTCGAATTCCTAGATCTTTATTACAAAAGTATCGGGAAGGTATATTAATTGGTTCAGCATGTGATCAAGGTGAAGTATTTGAGACAATCATGCAGAAGTCCGAAGAAGAGGCGGAAAGTGTAGCGGAATTTTATGATTATATAGAAGTGCAGCCACCTGCTAATTACACCCATTTAATCGAGAAGGACCTTGTGCAAAACGAAGCACAGATCTTAGATATTTTAAAGAAACTAGTAAAGTTAGGCGACAGAATCGGAAAGCGAGTAGTTGCAACTGGAAATGTCCATTATCTTCATGATCATGATCAGGTATATCGCCAAATTTTAGTTGCTTCACAAGCAGGAAATCCATTAAATCGAGTAACATTACCTAAAACACCATTCCGTACAACAAATGAGATGCTGAAAGCTTTTCACTTTTTAGGAGAAGCGAAAGCGAAGGAAATTGTAGTTACTAATTCGGCTATGATTGCTGAGGAGATAGAAGACATTTCCCCAGTAAAGGATGGATTATTCACACCAACGATTGAAGGCGCTGATCAAGAAATGAGAGATTTGTGTTACACGCGTGCGAAAAAAATTTACGGTGATCCAGTTCCAGAGATTGTAACCAATCGTTTGGAAAAGGAATTGGAAAGCATTATTGGTCACGGTTTTGCAGTTATCTATTTGATTTCTCATAAACTGGTTAAGAAATCGTTAGATGATGGTTATTTAGTTGGATCACGTGGTTCTGTTGGTTCTTCCTTTGTGGCTACAATGACAGAAATAACTGAAGTCAATCCTTTACCTCCACATTATGTATGTGAAGCTTGCCATTATAATGAATTCATAACGGATGGTTCTGTAGGTAGTGGTTTTGACTTACCTGATAAAACATGTCCAAATTGTGATAAGCCATTAACGAAGGATGGTCAAGACATACCATTTGAAACGTTCTTAGGATTTAAAGGAGATAAGGTTCCAGATATTGATTTAAACTTCTCAGGTGATTATCAGCCCCGTGCTCACAATTTTACAAAAGAGCTGTTCGGAGTAGATAATGTTTATCGAGCTGGGACAATTGGTACGATTGCAGAAAAAACTGCTTATGGGTATGTGAAAGGTTTTGCATCTGATAAACAACTTGTTTATAAAAATGCGGAAGTAGATCGATTAGTGCAAGGATGTACAGGAGTGAAGCGTACAACTGGGCAACACCCAGGTGGTATCATTGTTGTGCCAGATGATAAAGAAATATTTGATTTCACTCCAATTCAATTTCCAGCAGATGATCGGAATAGTGAATGGCGAACGACACATTTTGACTTTCACTCTATCCATGATAATTTATTAAAGTTAGATATTCTCGGACACGATGATCCGACAGTAATTAGAATGCTTCAAGATCTTAGCGGAATTGATCCGAAAACAATACCAACGGATGATCCTGATGTGATGACTATATTTTCAGGACCAGAAGCACTTGGGGTTAACGCAGAACAAATTAATTGTAAGACGGGCACATTAGGAGTTCCAGAATTTGGAACAAAGTTTGTTCGGCAAATGCTAGAAGATACGAAGCCTAATACGTTTGCAGAATTGGTAATTATATCGGGACTGTCTCACGGTACAGATGTATGGCTAGGAAATGCTCAAGAATTGATTAATGATGGTATTTGTAAGTTACCTGATGTAATTGGTTGCCGCGATGATATTATGGTGTATTTAATGCATAAAGGACTTGATGCTTCGCTAGCGTTTAAGATCATGGAATTTGTTCGTAAAGGTAAGGGGCTTCAAGATGATTGGATTGCTGAAATGAAAAAACATGATGTACCAGACTGGTATATTGAATCATGCAAAAAAATTAAATATATGTTCCCTAAAGCACATGCTGCTGCATATGTGTTAATGGCAGTGCGAATCGCATATTTTAAAGTTCATCATCCGATTTTCTTTTATGCCGCTTACTTCACGGTGCGTGCAGATGACTTTGAATTGGACACAATGATCAAAGGCTCTAATGCGATACGTAATCGTATTGAGACGATCACAGCAAAAGGAAATGATGCTTCGCCTAAAGAAAAGAATTTACTAACCGTACTCGAATTGTCATTAGAAATGTGCGAAAGAGGCTTTTCATTCAAAAAAGTGGATTTATATAAATCGAGTGCTTCTGAATTTATTGTAGATGGTGATGCGCTCATTCCTCCATTTAATGCTGTGGATGGATTGGGTACTAATGCTGCAATAAATATTGTAAAGGCTAGAGAAGAAGGAGAATTTTTGTCAAAAGAAGATTTAAGAGAACGTAGCAAAATTTCAAAAACAGTTTTGGAGTATTTGGATAATCACGGCTGTTTAGAAGGAATGGCTGAGAAAAACCAATTATCACTATTCTAGTGTAATTCTGTTGGCTGAGCTTCTCCATTTTAAGTTTATTTGGGGGTTGTAATGGATATACTATTCCTACATGCACGTAAACTTGCGTCGTATTTATCCATATGATATACTTATTTTGGTAAGTAATGATACGAACGTTTTTAAAGAGTGGGTGACAGCCCACTCTTTCTTCATACCTCTACTTTGCTCAATGACTTCCCTTGCCACTCCTTACGGCAGGGGTTTTATATTGATGGAGGCAGTTCACTCAAATGAAATAGGAATGATTTGTTCATACTAGTAAGTAAACAACAGCATAAAGGAGGATATGTATTGAGTTCTCAAGTAATTAAGACAACGGAAGAGCTAGTTCTACCTATTCTAGAGAAAAAGAACTTAGAGCTTGTCGATATTGAGTATGTGAAAGAAGGAAAAAATCGTTTCCTTCGAGTTTATATTGATAAAAATGGCGGAGTAGATATTTCAGAATGTGGAGAAGTGTCTGAAGAGTTGAGTGAAAAGTTAGATGAAACCGATCCAATATCGGAAGCTTACTTTTTGGAAGTATCATCTCCAGGAGTAGAACGTCCATTAAAATCAAAAGAGGACTTCGAGAAACATATAAATAGCAATATTTATGTAAAGCTATATGAGCCCGTAGATGGCGAGAAGTCATATGAAGGAGTTCTCAAGCGTTTTGTAGATGATGTGCTAACGATAGAATATAAGGTGAAAACACGCAAATTAACAGTAGAAATACCGTATAGTAAAATAGCAAAGGCTAGACTTGCTGTAACGTTCTAAAGGGGGAAAAGAAAAGTGAGCACGCAATTGTTTGATGCAATTGATTATTTAGCAAAAGAAAAAGGTATTGATAAGGACATTCTATTGGAAGCGTTAGAAGCTGCTTTGATTTCTGCATATAAGAAAAACTTTAAATCAGCTACAAACGTACGTGTGGAACTAAATGAAGAAACTGGGAAAATGGGCGTTTTCTCTAGAAAAACGGTTGTCGATGAAGTAGAAGATACACAGCAAGAGTTATCATTAGAAGAGGCAAAGAAAATTAATCCTAATTATCAGGTTGACGATGTCGTAGAGGTAGAAGTAACACCAAAAGACTTCGGAAGGATTGCTGCCCAAGCCGCCAAACAGGTCGTAACACAACGTGTTCGCGAGGCAGAGCGAGGTGTGATTTTCTCAGAGTATTCAGACCGTGAAGAAGATGTAATGACGGGAATTATTCAACGAAAGGACGCACGCTTCGTTTATGTGAACCTTGGAAAAATAGAAGCTAAACTTGCTGAGGCTGAACAAATGCCAACGGAGGAATATTATATTCATGACCGAATCAAGGTTTTTGTGACAAAGGTTGAAAATACAAGCAAAGGCCCACAAATCTATATTTCAAGATCACATCCAGGGTTATTAAAACGATTATTTGAAATGGAAGTTCCAGAAATCTATGACGGCATTGTCGAAATCAAGTCCGTTGCTAGGGAAGCAGGAGACCGCTCTAAAATATCTGTTTACGCGCCAGATCCAGAAATTGATCCGGTAGGTTCATGTGTTGGACAAAAAGGCCAGCGTGTGCAAGCAATTGTAAACGAATTAAAAGGAGAAAAAATTGATGTAGTAGAATGGTCTGAAGATCCAACAGTATATGTTTCAAATGCGTTAAGCCCATCTAAAGTTGTTGAAGTATTAGTGAATGAAGAGGAAAAAGCGACAACTGTCATTGTTCCTGACTATCAATTATCATTAGCTATTGGCAAGCGTGGTCAAAATGCGAGACTTGCTGCTAAGCTCACTGGATGGAAAATTGATATTAAAAGTGAGTCCGAAGCACGTGATGAAGGCTTATTGGATGAAGCGGATGAGACTTATTCCGACAATGAGGAAAGCTTGTTTGAATAAGGGGGATCATTAAATGACAAAACAAAGAAAGATACCTACACGTAAATGTGTAGTAACAAATGAAATGATGCCAAAAAAAGATTTAATTCGAGTTGTGCGTAATAAGGAAGGGGAAGTGTTTGTAGACCCCACTGGTAAAAAAAATGGAAGAGGCGCATATGTATCAAAGGATTTGGATGTTATTGCAAAGGCAGAAAAATCAAGTGTCCTTAGTCGCCATTTAAATGCTGACATCGATGCTAGCATATTTGAAGAACTTAAAGCGCTGATAACAGGTAAGAATCATGAAAAGTAATTATTTAAATTTGTTAGGTCTTGCTCATCGAGCAGGTAAGTGTGTACTTGGTGAAGATGCAATACTTAAAGAAATTCGATCCAATCGGGCAAAACTAGTATTGTTAGCGAACGATATAGGTCCGCAAACACGAAAAAAATTAACGGATAAATGTAAAACCTATGAAATTCCATATGTCATAGTGGACGACAGAGATACGATATCGAAAGCTATTGGCAAAGCCCAAAGAGTAGCCATTGCAATTATAGATGCAGGGTTTGCTGCGAAGTTCAAATCGTTACTCGGGTAATAAATTCGGGGGTGAACGTATGAGTAAAATGCGTGTATATGAATATGCAAAACAAAATAATACATCAAGTAAGGATGTAGTGACATTTTTGAAAGGGATTAATGTAGAGGTTAGTAACCATATGTCTACTATTTCTTCAGATGTTATAGCGAAACTAGATAATCATTTTAAGTCAGATAATAAATCACAGGCTTCAATGAAATCCGACAAGCCAGCGGAACAACGTAGCGATAAAACGGAACATAAAGGTAAGAAGGAGAACAAAGGGAAATCCAATCATAATTCTCCACAACAAAACAAAAAGAACCATCAGAATAATAACAAACCAAATAAACAGCAAAAATTTCAAGGTAAAAAAGGTAAAAAGGGTAAAGGAAATAAGCCCGTTGGGAATTCACAACCAGTTAAAAAGGAGACACCTAAACACATTACCTATCATAATAAGCTAACGGTAAGTGAATTGGCCGAGAAATTAAATAAAGAAGCGTCAGAAATTATTAAAAAGCTAATGTTCCTTGGCGTAATGGCAACGAAAAACCAAGATTTAGATGATGATACTATTGAATTAATCTGCGCTGAATTCGATGTAGAAGTTGAAAAGGAAATTATCCTTGAGGATACGGATTTCGATAAGTATATTGAGGAAGATAAGCAAGAGGATTTAATTGAAAGACCAGCTGTTGTAACGATAATGGGGCATGTGGACCATGGGAAAACGACGTTATTAGATTCTATCCGCCATACGAAAGTGACTGCCGGGGAAGCAGGTGGGATCACACAGCATATTGGTGCGTATCAGGTTGAAAACGATGGCAAGAAAATTACATTTCTCGATACTCCTGGTCATGCCGCTTTCACAAGTATGCGTTCAAGAGGTGCTCAAGTAACGGACGTAGCCATCTTAGTAGTTGCTGCTGATGATGGAGTTATGCCACAGACTGTTGAAGCAATTAACCATGCAAAAGCTGCAGAAGTTCCAATTATAGTAGCAGTTAATAAGATGGATAAAGAAGGCGCAAACCCAGATCGGGTTATGCAGGAGCTCACAGAATATGAATTAATTCCTGAAGATTGGGGCGGAGATACGATCTTTGTTAATCTTTCAGCTATAAAAGGTGAAGGTATTGACGAACTACTCGAAATGATCGTTCTCGTATCAGAAGTAGAAGAACTAAAGGCAAATCCACATACAACAGCATTTGGTACTGTGATTGATGCACAGCTTGATAAAGGACGAGGTTCTGTTGCTACATTATTAGTCCAGAATGGTACATTGCATGTTAGTGATTCGATTGTTGTAGGTAATACACATGGACGAGTACGTGCAATGGTTAACGATCTAGGTAAGCGAGTTAACAATGCTGGACCGTCTACACCTGTAGAAATAACTGGTTTGAATGATGTTCCGCAAGCTGGTGATCAATTTCTTGTATTTAAAGATGAGAAAAAAGCTCGTCAAATTGGTGAAGCACGTCAGCAAAAGCAAATACAAGAAAATCGTGGTGAACAAACGAAGGTTAGTCTAGATGACTTGTTTGAACAAATCAAACAAGGAGATATGAAGGAAATAAACATTATTATTAAAGCAGATGTACAGGGTTCTGCGGAAGCACTTGCCTCTTCGTTACGAAAAATTGAAGTAGAGGGAGTAAATATTAAAATTATTCATACCGGTGTTGGTGCCATTACTGAGTCTGATATTATCCTAGCAGCAGCATCTAATGCTATCGTAATTGGCTTTAATGTTCGTCCAGATGCGAATGCGAAAAAAGCTGCTGAGTCAGAAAAAGTAGATGTTCGTTTACATCGTGTCATTTATAAAGCAATTGAAGAAGTAGAGGCAGCAATGAAAGGGCTGCTTGATCCTGAGTTTGAAGAAAAGGTTATTGGTCAAGCGGAAGTAAGAGAAACATTCAAGGTATCTAAAATTGGTACCATTGCTGGAAGCTATGTAACTGATGGTAAGATTACAAGAGATGCTGGAGTACGCTTAATTCGTAATGGAGTAGTATTATTTGAAGGTGAAATAGCTGCCCTAAAACGCTTTAAAGATGACGTGAAGGAAGTGGCACAGAATTATGAGTGTGGTGTAACGATTAAAAACTTTAATGATATTAAAGAAGGCGATATTATTGAAGCATTTGTAATGGAGGAAATTGAGCGTACATGATCATTTATGCTGAAGTTGAGTGCATGATGTATGAAGGGAATTCGTTAAAGCAGAAACGTTCTGTCATTAAGCGTTTAATTGCAAAATTAAAAAATGACTATAATGTTGCAGTTACTGAATTGGATTATCATGATCTTTGGCAGCGAACGAAACTTGGAATTGTTACTATTTCCAATGAGCAGAAGCATGCGCAACAGATAATTCAAGGAGTAATAAACGTAATTGATTCATATACTGAACTTGAGCGAACTATTACCGAAGTAGAACGAATTTAAAGTCTCTTGTTCTGCAAGGAGTTATACATGAGGTGATTGAATTGGCTGATTTACGTGCAAATAGAGTAGCCGAACAGATGAAAAAGGAATTAGGTGAAATTCTTACTCGAAAAATCAAAGATCCTCGAGTAGGTTTTGTTACTGTAACGGATGTTGAGGTTACTGGAGATTTACAACAAGCAAAAATATTTATATCTGTTCTTGGGGATGAAAAGCAAAAGCAAGATACATTACTAGGTTTAGCGAAGGCCAAGGGCTTTATTCGATCAGAAATTGGCCATCGTATTCGGTTACGAAAAACACCTGAACTCATGTTTGAGTTTGATGAGGCTTATGAATATGGTAATCGTATTGAAACAATCCTTAGGGATTTGAATAAGTGATGATTGCAAAAATCTGACCTATTTATAAATAGGTCAGATTTTTCCCTTCATGTACAGAAAATAAACGGAGGTTTTTTAAATGGATGGAATCCTGCCATTGTGGAAGCCAAAAGGCTTGACATCTCATGATTGCGTCTTTAAAATTCGTAAATTATTTCATACCAAAAAAGTAGGTCATACAGGTACCCTTGATCCGGATGTTGAAGGGGTACTGCCTATTTGTATTGGACAAGCAACCAAAATTGTTCCTTTTTTAACGGATACTAAAAAAACGTATATTGCCAAGTTAAAGCTCGGACAAGCAACAGATACAGAGGATGCAACAGGAAGAGTCATCGAGGAGAAAGAGGTAGTATATCGTCCAAATGTGCAACAAATAGAAGAAGTATTACCCTCATTTCTAGGGGAAATCGAACAAGTTCCCCCCATGTATTCTGCTGTTAAGGTAAATGGTAAGAAGCTTTATGAATATGCACGCGCTAATGAGACAGTTGAAAGACCAATACGACATGTATATATCTATGAGCTCATGCAACTTTCTGAAGATGAGCAACAGCAAGATACAATCTCTTTCAAAGTGATCTGCTCGAAAGGAACGTACATTAGAACTCTATGTGTGGATATTGGAAAAGCATTGGGTTACCCTGCACATATGGCTGAGTTAACTAGAGAGGCAACCGGTGCTTTTTCAAAGAAAAATACCGTGACATTTGCTACAATAGAGGAGGCGGTCAGAAATAAAAAGGAAGCCGATCTTCTGCAGCCGATCGAACAAGGACTTTTACATCTTGATTGCTTACGTGTCGATCGAGATACAAAACAGAAAGTACTCCATGGTCAAAAACTGCAGTACACGTATAAATTAACGACAAATCCATTTACAGTAATGTATCAGGATGAATTGTTGGCAGTCTATCAGATCCATCCTGACAACCCTGAAATGATGAAGCCAATTCGTGTTTTTAGCAGATAATAAAAGTGTAGGTGAAGCAATATGCGAACATTTGAATTAGAGTATCCACATGCATTAGTTTTTAACGAGCTACCAGAAACCGTAACAGCCATTGGTTTTTTTGACGGAATACATTGTGGACATCAGCGGGTGATCCAAACAGCTGTATCTGAAGCAAAAAATAGAAATATGGAAAGCGCAGTTATCACTTTTTTTCCTCACCCTTCTGTTGTATTAAAAAAAGATGCGCAACATGTTAAATACATAACACCATTACGTGAAAAGAAGGAAATTCTGAAGCGGCTTGGAGTAGATAGACTCTATATTATTAAATTTAATAAAGAATTAGCTTCTTTATCTCCTCAAGGTTTTATAGATCATTTTATAAAGGGATTGAATATAAAGCATGTTGTAGCAGGGTTTGATTTTTCCTATGGACATAAAGGGAAAGGAAATATGGAAACGATTAAAGAGCATGCGGCTGATGCATTTTCGTATACTACGATTAGCAAAGTAGAACTAGATAATGAGAAAATTAGCTCAACAAGAATACGGGAATGCTTAAAAAAAGGTCAGATAGAAAAGGCGAATGAACTCTTAGGCAGACCATTAATCGTAGATGGTATTGTTATTAAAGGGGAACAGAGAGGAAAAGCGTTGGGTTACCCAACAGCGAATATCGACACAAATCGTGATGCACTGTTGCCGAAAACCGGTGTCTATGCGGTGAAAATAATCTATAAAAATGAAAGGTATGAGGGTATGGCGAGCCTTGGAGTGAATCCAACCTTTACACCAGATTTGCTAGAGCCTGTCCTTGAAGTGAACATATTTGATTATAACAATGATCTCTACGGTGATGAGCTTCTTGTGGAATTTCATGCATTTATTCGAGAAGAACAAAAATTTGCTGGAGCCGCACAGCTTATTAAGAAAATCGCAGAGGATGAGGTGAAAATTCGCAATTATTTCACTAAGAATTGTTGATCAATCCCCTTGCATTTTCCTGAAAAAAAGTGTACGATTAAAAACGTAAAACCATCGCTTGGCAATACGTAACTCCGACGATTGCTAGGGGAATGGGGCTAAAAAGATTATTAGGAGGTGAGCCAGATGGCTATTACACAAGAACGTAAGAATGAAATTATCAATGAATACAAAATTCATGAGAGTGATACTGGTTCTCCAGAAGTACAAATTGCTGTACTTACTGAAGAAATTACAACACTAAATGAACATTTACGTGTTCACAAAAAAGACCATCATTCACGTCGTGGTCTTTTGAAAATGGTTGGTAAACGTCGTAATTTACTTAACTATCTTCGTAAAAAAGACGTTACTCGTTATCGTGAATTAATTAAAAATCTTGGCCTACGCCGATAGATTTAAAAAGCAGGAGAAATCCTGCTTTTTTTTCTACATTGGAAGAGCATGTCATTTGGTAATGAGCCGTTCTTATGAAGTTCCACTTTTTTACCTACATAAAATTTACAATCATGCTTATAAACTATAAAATGAGTGGTAGAATGTTTATTGAAAGGAGTACTATAACTAATGGCAGATGACAAACACCTATTTTCTACAGAAATTGCCGGTAAGAAGTTTACCGTCGAAATAGGAGAATTAGCAAAACAAGCAAATGGTGCATGTATGATTCACTATGGCGATACTGCTGTGTTATCCGTAGCAACGGCATCAAGTGAACCAAAAGATTTACCTTTTTTCCCGCTTACTGTAAATTATGAGGAGCGCTTGTATGCAGTTGGGAAGATACCTGGAGGATTTATCAAGCGTGAAGGAAGACCAAGCGAAAAAGCAATCCTTTCTTCTCGATTAATTGATCGCCCTATCCGACCTTTATTTCCGGATGGATTCCGTAATGAGGTTCAAGTAATTAGTACAGTCATGAGTGTGGATCAAGATTGTCCATCAGAAATCGCAGCAATGATTGGCTCATCCATAGCATTGAGCGTTTCTGATATACCATTTGCAGAACCAATCGCTGGTGTTAATGTTGGTCGAGTGGATGGGAAATTCGTTATTAATCCAACGATTGAACAGGAAGAACTAAGCGATATTGAACTCACTGTTGCTGGTACTAAGGATGCTATCAACATGGTTGAAGCTGGAGCAAAAGAAGTACCTGAAGAAGTAATGCTTGAAGCAATCATGTTTGGACACGAAGAAATAAAACGATTGGTGACGTTCCAAGAAGAGATTGTACAAGCAGTTGGTTTAGCTAAACAAGAAGTAATCTTATTTGAAATAAAAGATGAGATTGCTGAAAAAGTGGAAGCAGAAGCGAAAGAAAAATTGTTAGCAGCAATTCAAGTGAAAGAAAAACATGCAAGAGAAGAAGCAATTAGTGCTGTGAAAGATGCGATCATCGAAGGCTATGATGAAGAAGATAAAGACCAAATTAAACAAGTAAAAGCGGTTCTTGATAAAATAGTAAAAGAAGAGGTCCGTCGACTTATTACAAAAGAGAAAATACGTCCTGATGGTCGAAAGATTGATGAAATTCGTCCATTATCCTCTCGTATTAATGTTCTACCTCGTACACATGGATCTGGTCTGTTCACTCGTGGCCAAACACAAGCTTTAAGTGTTTGTACGCTTGGTGCATTAGGAGATGTCCAAATTCTTGATGGACTTGATTTGGAAGAGTCTAAACGCTTTATGCACCACTATAATTTTCCGCAGTACAGCGTTGGTGAGACTGGACCAATTAGAGGACCAGGACGTAGGGAGATTGGTCATGGTGCGTTAGGTGAGCGTGCTTTAGAAAAAGTGGTTCCTTCTGATAAGGAGTTTCCTTATACGATACGGCTTGTTTCCGAAGTTTTAGAATCAAATGGATCTACATCTCAAGCCAGCATTTGTGCTTCGACACTAGCTATGATGGATGCAGGGGTACCAATTAAAGCACCAGTTGCTGGTATAGCGATGGGACTTGTTAAATCTGGAGAAGACTATACTATTTTAACTGATATTCAAGGTATGGAAGATGCATTAGGAGATATGGATTTTAAGGTAGCTGGGACAGCACAGGGGGTAACAGCCTTACAGATGGATATTAAAATCGACGGATTATCCCAGGAGATTTTAGAAGAAGCATTAAGCCAGGCGAAAAAAGGACGGATGCAGATACTTGAATCCATGCTTGCGACAATTGGGGAGCCTAAAAATGAACTCTCTGAATACGCTCCAAAGATCCTTACCATGAGTATTAATCCTGATAAAATCCGTGATGTTATAGGACCAAGCGGAAAGCAGATTAATCAAATCATTGATGAAACTGGCGTTAAAATAGATATCGAACAAGATGGAAGTGTGTTTATATCATCAACGGACGCAACTATGAACGAAAAAGCCAAAAAAATCATCGAAGACTTAGTGAGAGAAGTTGAAGTCGGTCAAATGTATCTTGGTAAGGTAAAACGAATTGAAAAATTTGGTGCATTTGTTGAATTATTTAAAGGAAAAGATGGCTTAGTGCATATTTCTGAACTGGCAGAGGAAAGAACAAATAAAGTAGAAGATGCTGTTTCCATTGGTGATGAAATTATGGTGAAAGTAAAAGAAATTGATCATCAAGGGAGAGTTAATCTTTCTAGAAAAGCTGTTATAAAAGAAGAACGTGAACGTAAAGAAGCAGCTGAAAAATCAAAATCATAAGAGTCTTAAACAAGAAGCTGGCGTACCAGTTTCTTTTTATTTTGCTATTATTATTCTGTCAAACAACTGGTACGTTTGGCAAATTAATCATACCTTGTCCCTTCCTTTCATATAAATGAAAGCAAAGGGGGACTTAACTATGCACCGATTCCGTCATATGATCCATTTCTTTGTATTTATCATTTTAGTCGGTTTGACTTTTGATATACAAAAGAGTCCTGTTACCATTACAGAAACATCTGAAATAATGGAAGCAGTAAAAACAGAGGATTCATTATACAAGGAGATAGAAATGAAAGCTGAGAAGTATAATGAATCACCTGAAGATGCATATATTGATAACGTCTGGAAAAAAACACCAGGAAGAAATGGTTTGAAAGTAAATATTGACAAATCTTATAAAAAAATGAAAGAAACTGGTACTTTTGACGAATCCTTATTGGTGTATGATCAAGTATCTCCAGAAGTTTCGTTGGATGACCTTCCAGCATCACCAGTTTATCGTGGTCATCCGAAGAAAAAAATGGTGGCTTTCTTAATAAATGTATCGTGGGGGGAAGAATATATTCCAGACATATTATCTACGTTAAAGGATCATAATGTAAAGGCTACATTTTTCATAGAAGGAAAATGGGCTAAAAAACATGCAGATCTCGTTAAAATGATCCATGAACAAGGACATGTTATTGGTAATCATGCGTATAATCATCCAGATATGGCAAAAATGAATTATCAAAGCATAGTTGATCAGATCGTTCAAACGAATGATATTATTAAGGCAATTATTGGTAGTAGTCCAAAATGGTTTGCACCGCCAAGCGGAAGTTTTAATGATCAAGTAGTGAAAGTGAGTCATCAATTACATATGAACACCATTCTCTGGACGGTAGATACAATTGATTGGAAGAACCCTTCTGTTTCTGTTATGCTTAATCGAGTAAATGAAAAGATTCATCCAGGTGCGACAGTATTAATGCATCCAACTGCTGCTACTGAACGAGGATTAAATTCGCTTATAACTTCCATAAAAGATAAAGACTTAAAAATTAGTACAATAGAAAAGCTTTTAGATGCAAAAAGGTAGCATTGGTATGTATTATCTACACACATAGGAGGAAATGCATTGATAGAAAAACATACTTGTAAAAATGGCTTACGCGTAGTATTAGAACCTATTCCTGCTGTAAGATCTGTAACAGTAGGTATATGGGTATTGACAGGTTCACGAAATGAATCAATAGCGAATAATGGTATTTCACATTTTTTAGAGCATATGTTCTTCAAAGGTACAATAAACCGTTCACCTCAAGATATTGCTGAAGAATTTGATGCAATAGGTGGACAAGTAAATGCTTTCACATCTAAGGAATATACCTGCTTTTATGCAAAAGTATTAGATACACATAAGGATAAAGCATTAGAGATTCTTGCAGATATGTTTTTTAATTCAACATTTGATGAAGAAGAAATGGAAAAAGAAAAGAAAGTTGTGTATGAAGAAATAAAAATGTACGAAGATACTCCAGATGATATCGTGCACGACTATTTAGCAAGAGCTTCGTATGGAAATCATCCTCTAGGTTTTCCAATCTTAGGGTCGATGGATCATGTAAAATCCTTTACACCTGATGAATTAAGAAATTATATGAAAGAAAGATATACTCCTCAAAATGTAGTAATCTCGATCGCGGGTAATGTGGATTCATCTTATCTCGAGGCGGTAGAAGGTTATTTTGGTAATTATCAAACAGACCATTCACCATCCTTACTTACAAAACCAGCATTTGTAAGTGAAAAGCTGATACGACAAAAAGATACAGAACAGGCGCATCTTTGTATGGGATATAATGGCTTGGCAGTTGATGATGAAAATATTTATAGTTTAATTATTATGAATAACGTTCTAGGTGGAAGTATGAGTTCCCGACTGTTTCAGGATGTCCGTGAAAAACAGGGATTAGCATACTCTGTTTTTTCCTATCATTCCTCCTTTATCGATAATGGATTGTTAACTATATATGCTGGTACAGGGAAAGATCAGTTAGACAAATTAACAGAAGTAATTGAAGGAACTATTGCTACGTTTAGTAAAAACGGTTTAACGGATAAAGAATTACAAAATAGCAAAGAACAGCTGAAAGGTAGCCTGTTATTAAGTCTAGAAAGTACGAATAGTAGAATGAGCCGTAATGGTAAAAATGAGTTAATATTACAGCAGCATCGTAGCTTAGATGAGATGGTTCAGGTGATTGATGAAGTTTCGCATGCTTCTATCCATCAAGTGATGGATAGTATATTCCAGCAGTCTCCTTCTATAGCCTTAATTGCTCCAGATACTGAGAATTAACTCACTAGAAAAAAGTATTATTATTTTTTCCCGCATATAACTTGGCAGTAATACCACCACTTCAAGCAATAAAGTGAGACACTTTTGGTAATTGGGGATCGACTGCCGGTAAATGTCCGATGGTTCAAAGGCCTTTAGGTCATATCCTTGTGGTACTAACAATCCGTGTGGGATAAAACAAAACCCCCACGGATTGAAGTTTCACTTTATACAAAACAGAAATGGAACGGAAAGAAGTTGCTTGTCAAGCATCAGAGAAATGGCATATACGTAGCTATAGCAGCTAGTTGGCAAAGCATCTTTTTCTGTTCCGTGTCTGTTGGAGCAAGGTGATTTTCGATTTTCACTTTCGGCTATAAATGGTAGATTCTCTACAAGCTGTTCGCCTATGGAAACATAGGTGTTTTTTTTGTGCATATATATGTTATAAAGCTTGATTGGAGGAGATATTTTTATGCGCTATAAAGATATAAGTGGTAAGGAGATTGTAAATGTAAATGAAGGGTCACGTTTAGGAATACTTGGTCAAACGGATTTAGAAATAAATGAAACTACAGGACAAATTGAATCATTTATTATACCAAATTATAAATGGTTTGGATTAAAAAAAGAAGGAGAGGAAACAAAGATTCGTTGGAGTGCTATTAAAAAGGTTGGTGAGGACATGATTATAATTGATACAGAAAAATTAAATTAATGTTTTTTATAAGTTAAGAAAGTATAAAATCAGTGCAATGACTGCGTTAAGCCAAGTAGTTATTTTGAAATGTTTGATGTCTATTGGCAATGCTCCGACTAATTACTTCGCTTTCCGCGGGCACGGCCTCAACTAACTTTGCAAAGAAGAACACGTTGCAAAGTGGATTTTCGGCTCGCGCTATTCCCGCAGGAGTCTACGTAATTAGTCTCCGCTATGAGAAGGTGCAACAATTCTTGTCATAAGTAATAGGTTGACTTTTGTTACAATGGGTAAAGTGAAAATCGCTATCCGTGAGTATAAAAGCAGCTGTGTTACTTCATGTTAACGTTGTAGAGCCTGATAATAGCGAAGGCCGCCCACCTCAACTCCTGTGGGAATTGTTTGACCTGAAGATCCACTTTTTTGAGCGGGTTTTGCTCAAAAAAGTTAGCTGAAGGACAAACCCCACGGAAAGGGAAGTGGGCAGCCGGAGTGGTGGTCAAGCAGTAGCTATTATTCCATAATAGCTACTAGAGGAAGCGTAAATCTGAGCATGTAGTGATACGGACTGAGCGAATTTTGCTCCGTTTTTCTTACTCACGATACAAAATCAAATAACTTTTTTATAGGCTGGTGTCTCGGGTGAGATATCAGCCTTTTTTCCTGTCCTTTTTGCTAACTCCCAATCACTAACATGCTCGAGGCACATAAGCTATAAAGGAATACTAAACAAATTGTACGTTTGGAGGGAGTCAACAAGAATGAGTCAAACAATTGCAGTTATCGGTGGAGATGCCCGTTATCTGGAATTAATTCGGCAGCTTCAATCCTTGACTGATACTACCATTGTCCTTGTTGGATTTGACAAATTAGAGCAAGGATTTACGGGTTTAAAACAATTAGATGTACATGAATTAATCCCAGGTCAATTAGATGCTGTTATATTACCTATAACGGGCATAGATAACGAAGGCCGTGTCGAAGCGGTATTTTCGGAAAAACCGATTTATCTAACAGCAGAATGGTTTAAAGAGCTTCCCAGCTCCTCAATCGTATTTACTGGAATTACAAACGATTATTTAAGAGATGTTATAAAGCAAGCAAATATAAAACTTGTACCATTATTAGATAGAGATGATGTAGCAATTTATAATTCCATTCCTACTGCAGAAGGCACCATTATGATGGCAATTGAACATACGGACTTTACCATTCATTCCTCTCGAGTCATGGTAGTAGGTTTTGGAAGGGTTGGCAATACAGTAGCTAATAAGTTCTCATCACTTGGTGCAAAGGTCTCTGTAAGCGCAACAAGAATTAAAGACTTAGCACGAATAACAGAAATGGGGTTATCTGCTGTTCCTCTTGAAGAATTGTCTACGAAAATGCATAACTGTGACTTACTAATAAACACAATACCTGCTCCCGTAATCGAAAAAGAGGCAATTAAACATTTACCTTCACATGCAGTGATTATTGACTTAGCCTCCAAGCCAGGAGGTACTGATTTTAAATATGCAGAACAGCGTGGAATCAAGGCAATACTTGCTCGGAGTTTGCCAGGAATTGTAGCGCCTAAAACTGCTGGGAAAATTTTGGCAGATGTGGTGAAGCAATTCGTTCAAAAAACGAAATAAGTATTAATTTACTGGGAGGTTATACAAATGGATTTATCGGGTAAAAGAATAGGGTTTGGCTTGACGGGTTCGCATTGCACATATGATCAAGTATTCCCTCAAATAGAACGATTAATTGAATTAAATGCTGATGTAATACCGATCGTAACTTATACAGTAAGGACAACTGATACAAAGTTTGGGAAAGCGGAGGACCATATTGGAAAAATAGAATCCATAACAGGAAAGCAAGTTATTTCTACGATGCCAGAGGCAGAACCATTAGGACCGAAAATGCCTCTGGATTGTATGGTCATTGCACCGTTAACTGGTAATTCCTTAAGTAAGCTGGCAAACGCATTAACGGATTCTCCAGTTTTAATGGCAGCAAAAGCAACCATGCGAAACCAGCAACCAGTTGTATTAGGTGTTTCAACAAATGATGCGCTAGGTTTAAATGGCGTAAATTTGATGCGCTTGATGGCGAGTAAATTTATCTATTTCATTCCTTATGGACAGGATGATCCATATAAAAAACCAAATTCGCTTGTGGCTAAGATGGACCTATTGCCCGAAACGATAGAATCTGCATTAGAATTTAAGCAACTTCAGCCGGTTATTGTTCCTCATAACAGCTGAACTATGATAAAATGATAAGCTAGAAGTCTATTAAACTTGTTTTATGAAGGGAGCAATAGGAAAAATGCCACAAAAAACAGCATATGATGTAGCTGTCGTAGGAGCAACAGGTGCAGTTGGGCAAAAAATAATCCAATTACTAGAAGAAAAGGATTTTCCAATAAATGAGTTAAAGCTGTTGTCTTCCAAAAGATCAGCGGGATCGAAACAACGATTTAAAGAAAAAGAATTAACAGTAGAAGAAGCAACTCCCGAAAGTTTTTCTGGGGTCGATATTGCTTTGTTTTCCGCTGGAGGTTCCGTTTCTAAAGCATTGGCTCCAGAAGCAGTAAAACGAGGAGCTGTTGTTGTTGATAATACGAGTGCTTTTCGTATGGATGAAAATGTACCGCTGGTAGTACCAGAAGTAAATAAAGCTGATCTACAGAATCATGAAGGTATTATCGCTAATCCGAACTGTTCAACTATTCAGATGGTAGCAGCTCTAAAACCACTTAAAGATGCTTTTGGCTTAGAGAGAGTTATTGTTTCAACATATCAAGCAGTTTCAGGCGCAGGTAATCAAGCTAATATGGAATTGGAACAGCAATCGAAGGATTATTTGGATAATAAAGAAATGGAAGCAAGTCTTCTTCCGGTAAAAGGAGATAAGAAGCACTTCCCAATTGCTTTTAATGCACTGCCTCAAATAGATGTATTTCAGGATAATGGGTATACGTTTGAGGAAATGAAAATGATCAATGAAACGAAAAAAATTATGCATGCACCGGAATTGTCAGTAGCGGCTACTTGTGTCCGTTTGCCTTTCTTTACATCACATGCAGAAAGTGTATATATCGAGGTTAATAAAGAAGGGGTAACGGTAGCGGATTTATGGAATGAATTAAAGCATGCAGAAGGTGTTATCTTAGAAGATGATCCATCTGCACAGCTATATCCAACTCCATTGAGTGCGTCCAATAAAGAAGCGGTGTTTGTTGGTCGAGTAAGAAAAGATCCGGATAAAGAGAATGGTTTTCATCTTTGGGTTGTATCCGACAACCTAATGAAGGGTGCTGCATGGAATACAGTACAAATAGCACAATCATTAATAGAAAATAACTGGCTGCAGCGATAGAGGTGTTACCATGAATATACTCGTTCAAAAATTTGGCGGTACTTCTGTACAGTCTGAAGAAAACAGGGAACATGTAATTAAACATATAAAAGATGCATTAGTGCAAGACTATAAACTGGTCGTTGTTGTTTCGGCATTGGGAAGAAAACCAGATCCATATGCAACGGATACGCTACTAGGTTTAGTTGATTTTCCAGCGAACAAGAATTCTTCTCGCGAATTAGATATGCTTATGTCATGTGGGGAAATTATCTCCTCCGTTGTATTATCAAATGAACTACAGAAGCATCATATTACTGCTACAGCGTTAACAGGTGCACATGCGGGCTTTGTAACATCTGATGATTTTACTCAAGCAAAAATCAAGGAAGTACAACCTGAGCGAATTTTACAGGAATTAAAAACCTATGATGTTGTAGTAGTAGCAGGCTTTCAAGGAATAACTCCTAGTGGAGATATAACTACAATTGGAAGAGGTGGAAGCGATACGACTGCTGCTGCTTTAGGAGTTGCATTAAATGCTGAGCGAATAGAGATATTTACTGATGTAAATGGAATCATGACTGCTGATCCACGTGTAGTTGAAAAAGCCAGGCCACTAGACGTTGTTACGTATTCAGAGATCTGTAATTTAGCATATCAAGGTGCAAAGGTGATTCATCCTAGAGCTGTAGAAATAGCAATGCAGGCTAAAATTCCTATGAGAGTAAGGTCGACATATTCACAAGAAGGAGGAACACTTGTTACTTCTTCAAGAGTGGAAGGAATGGATGTAGCTGATAGATTGATTACTGGTATTGCTCATATTGCCAACATTACACAAATACGTGTTCAAACAAAAGAAGAAGCTTATCGAATGCAGTCTGATGTATTTAAGGCTATGGCTGAGGCAGGAATTTCTGTAGATTTTATTACAATATCACCAACTGGAGTTATTTACACTGTACCAAATGCTTTTGCAGACAAAGCAGTTCATATATTAGAAACATTAGGTTTTCATCCGGAAATTACGGGGAACTGTGCAAAGGTATCAGCAGTAGGTGCAGGTATGACTGGTGTGCCAGGAGTAGCAGCAAAAATAGTGCAGGCATTAACTGATGCAGATGTGCAAATTCTACAGTCTGCTGATAGTCATACAACCATATGGGTGCTTGTGCATGACAGAGATTTAAAAACTGCAGTCAATGCGCTGCACGATGTGTTTGAATTAAGCGATGCAGGCAGTCCTGCTTAATCAACAGAAAAAAGGTGATAAGAATGAATTTTGGTCAGGTACTAACAGCAATGGTTACGCCATTCGATGCCAAAGGGAATATTGATTTTAATCAGACAGAAATACTCATTGAGTATTTACTTGATAATGGCACGGATGGTTTAGTAGTTGCAGGTACAACAGGAGAATCCCCAACTTTAACAACCGAAGAAAAAATTAGCCTGTTTAACCATGTCGTAAAAACAGTTAATAATCGTGTACCTGTTATTGCCGGGACTGGAAGTAATAATACGCAGGCTTCTATTGCGTTAACAAAAGAGGCTGAACGTTGTGGTGTAGATGCTATAATGCTTGTAGCACCGTACTATAATAAACCGAATCAACAAGGTTTATATGAACATTTTAAAACAATTGCTATGGAAACATCCTTACCTGTAATGCTTTACAATATTCCAGGTCGGTCTATTGTAAATATAACTGCAGAAACAACAATTGCGTTAAGTAAAATAGACAACATTGTTTCAATAAAAGAAGCTAGTGGAGATTTAGATCAAGTATCAGAAATAATTGAAGCTACTAACGATACGTTTAGTGTTTACAGTGGAGATGATAGTATGACATTACCGTTACTTTCTATCGGAGGGGCGGGGGTTATTTCTGTTGCTTCTCATATAATTGGTCAAGAAATGCAGCAAATGGTTAATTTATACAATCAAGGTGATACGAAAGGAGCTGCAAAGCTACATCGTAAACTTTTACCTGTTATGAAGGGACTATTTACAGCTCCATCGCCATCCCCTGTAAAAGCAGCATTACGTATGAAAGGAATAGATTCTGGAGCATTACGATTACCACTTGTCAGTATTTCAGAAACAGAAGAACGAAACCTTAAAAATATTATAGAGCGTATTAATTAAAGCCTGTAGGCTGTCGAGAAAAGTCTCGACAGCCTTTATTAATGGCTTAGAAAACCCCTGGCTATGCTGGGGGCTAGAGAGTTTATAGCATGGTAAATAAAAAAAACTCATTTCATAGTAGGATATAGTTGGTTTGGATTGAAGTTTCACTTTATTCTTATGCATGAGGAAATCATTTACGTTCATACTAAGAGAAGTTATAACAATAAGGAGTGTACGTAAATGAATAAAGAACCGGAAAAGAAAGATGATCAGAATCAAGAGGCTAATCCATCTGCATTGGTTCAAAAAATTCAGCAGTTAGGTCAATCAAATGTACCACAAGCTCCAGATTCTAATATTCATGTACTATCAATCATTGGACAAGTAGAAGGTCATGTGCAATTACCGCCGCAGAATAAGACGACAAAGTATGAACATTTGCTTCCGCAATTAATAGCTATAGAACAAAATCCTAAAATAGAAGGTGTAATTCTTTTACTTAATACAGTTGGTGGCGATGTAGAGGCAGGGCTTGCCCTCTCTGAAATGATTGCATCCTTGTCGAAGCCGACTGTTTCGATTGTACTTGGGGGTGGACATTCAATTGGTGTACCGATTGCTGTAGCAACTAATTACTCATTTATTGCTCCCACTGCAACAATGACGATTCATCCAGTTCGCTTAACCGGACTTGTCATTGGTGTACCACAAACATTTGAATACCTTGATGAAATGCAGAATCGCGTTGTTAATTTCGTTGTTCATCACTCAAATATAAAAGAGGAGAAGTTTAAAGATCTTATGTTCGCTAAAGGAAACCTAACAAGGGATATTGGTACGAATGTTGTAGGGAAAGATGCAGTAGACTATGGACTAATTGATGATGTTGGTGGTGTGAAAGAGGCGATGGAGAAAGTCACTGAGCTGATTAAGAATAGACAGAATGCGGAAAATCAGGTGATACAATGATTTTATATACGCCGCTTTCAAAAGAAGATATCTTTCCTCCATCCCCATCTGAGCATACGAATAGACATATGATCTCGTTCGAAGGTAGATACATGTATTGTCAACAAAAAACAGATGGTTCTTTGGAAGTCTTACAGTTACTTTCCTCAGATCCGCAAGATTTTTTAAATGAAAACTATGCACCTGGAACCATCTTGCCTAATACAAACATCAAAGACAATTAATTCCTCGTTGCTTTTTTTCATTAAATTTGCATCGATTCGTTACTGTTATTATTAAATTGGTGTTTTATGGTATAATTGAAATAAATGCATCGTGAAAAAACCCTTGTCATTTTTTCGACAGGGGTTTATTCTTCATGTATACTTGCCAAGATCGATTGGGGTGAAATAATGGCAAAGAAACGAAAAAAACGAAAGAGTAAGTTTAAAAAACAACTCAAATTTGAGTTACTCGGTCTCTTGTTTATATTTTTAGGGATATTTGGTAGTGGTGCAAGTGCTATTAGTGACGGAGCTATTCCGGGAGGATTAGAGCACTTATTTCGCTTCTTTTTAGGTATATGGTACTTTGCTGCGTCTGTATTGTTGTTAATTACAGGAATGATTTTAGTAGCAAAGCGAAGATTTCCGGATTTTGCAAACAAAAAACTTGTAGGGTTTTATATTGTTTTTTGCGGCATATTGTTACTCACACACATTCAGATGTTCGATCAGGTAATAGCTTCAGATAGTCAGCTTTCTATTATTGGTACAACATGGGAAAATTACGCTGCATATCTTGAAAATCAATTGTCATCTGGCTATTTGGGTGGTGGAATGGCAGGTGCTCTATTACTCACCTTCACGTACTATTTATTCTCCTTAGCAGGTGCTAAAATCGTTGCTGTTTTTTCCATTGTTATTGGGATCATATTTATGACGGAATTGTCAATAGGTGATATCTTTTCAAAGCTTTGGAAGAAAGTTGGCGGTTCTTTTGCTAGATATAAAGCCGCTTGGAAGGAAAAGCGTGCAAATAAGCAACTTCCAGAAGTGAACCATCCAGTTGAT
The DNA here is from genome assembly GCF_016919725.2 of Virgibacillus sp. AGTR. Taxonomy (GTDB): domain Bacteria; phylum Bacillota; class Bacilli; order Bacillales; family Amphibacillaceae; genus Virgibacillus; species Virgibacillus salarius. The sequence continues at coordinate 38,432 of NZ_JAJERH010000006.1, read as the reverse complement.
ACAGATGCTGATGAACCTGAAGTTGATGAGGTGGTATATCATACGGAGGAAGAGCCAGTCATTCAAGACTTTACAGATGTTGCATATACCCCTCATACTCCGCAAGCTGATCAAGGCAAAAAAACTGTACAGCCAGAAGCAGACAACGGGGAAGAGGATACACTTGAAAATATGCCAATGACTGAAACGGAAAACTATGAATATGTATTACCTTCCATGCAACTATTAGCAGAGCCAGCACATAATTCCCAACAACAGGAAAAGTCACAGATTCAAGCTACTGTTCGAAAATTAGAGCGTACGTTTAATAGTTTTGGGGTGAAGGCTAGGGTAACAAAGGTTCATGTTGGACCAGCAGTAACGAAATATGAAGTATATCCAGAAGCAGGCGTGAAAGTAAGTAAGATTGTTAGTTTGCATGATGATCTGGCCCTGGCATTGGCTGCAAAGGATATTCGAATCGAAGCACCAATTCCAGGTAAATCCGCCGTAGGTATTGAAGTACCCAATCAGGAAGTAGCCATGGTATCTTTACGAGAGGTACTAGATAGTATGGTTAATAAACAAGCTTCTAAACTGCTTTTTGCTTTAGGTAGAGATATATCTGGAGACGCCGTAGTTTCAGAGTTAAATAAGATGCCACATTTACTAATAGCAGGTGCAACAGGAAGTGGTAAAAGTGTCTGCGTGAACGGAATCATTACTACGATCTTGATGCGAACCAAACCACATGAAGTGAAAATGATGATGATTGACCCGAAGAAAGTGGAATTAAATGTGTATAATGGCATCCCACATTTGCTAGCTCCAGTTGTGACTGATCCGAAAAAGGCTTCTAGAGCATTGAAAAAGGTTGTATCCGAAATGGAACGACGCTATGAACTATTCTCTGATACAGGAACTAGAAATATTGAAGGATATAATGAATACATAAGGAAGCATAATCTACATGCTGATGAAACACAGCCGAACCTTCCTTATATAGTAGTTTTAGTAGATGAATTAGCCGATTTAATGATGGTTGCTTCAAATGATGTGGAAGATTCCATTACGCGCTTAGCGCAAATGGCTAGAGCAGCAGGTATTCATTTAATTATTGCCACACAAAGACCTTCTGTTGATGTTATAACAGGTGTTATCAAAGCGAATATCCCTTCTCGTATTGCCTTTAGTGTTTCTTCTACAACTGATTCAAGAACAATTCTGGATTCAGGGGGAGCAGAAAAGCTACTTGGCAGAGGGGATATGTTGTTCTTACCAGTAGGAGCATCAAAGCCGACACGTGTACAAGGTGCATTTTTATCTGATGAAGAAGTAGAACGAATTGTTGATCATTGTATTGATCAGCAAAAGGCTTCATACCAAGAGGAAATGATTCCAGAAGAAACGAATGAAGTTGTAGATGAAGTGGACGATGAACTATATGATGATGCCGTTCAACTCATAACGGAAATGCAAAGCGCAAGTGTTTCGATGCTACAGCGAAGATTTAGAATTGGCTATACAAGAGCGGCAAGATTGATTGATGCTATGGAGCAACGTGGAATTGTTGGGCCTTATGAAGGGAGTAAACCGCGAACTGTATTAATCAGTCAATCAGCAGAGGAGCAATCTTCATAGGTTTTATTGAACCGTATAAAGTCTGTGCAAACAGCTTTATACGGTTTTTTGTAATGAGCAAAACAATCAGTGGAAAAATGTCTATTAATGTCGAAATAGGAAGATTATTTTTAAGAAATATGTCCTATAGCTATTTATTTATCTTAAGATTAATGGTATGATTTATGACGAACAAACGAGTCATACGTCAGATGTCGGATTTCTTGATGTTTGTAAATATTGGATGGGGGGATATAGCTTGTCGATTAAAACCGATGCAAGACATTTGTATTTACAAGTAATTGATGAAATTAAACGAGATATTGAAAAGGGGAAATATAAGGAAAAGGAGAAGCTACCTTCGGAATTTCAATTATCTAAGCTTCTTGGTGTTTCTCGTGCGACACTTAGAGAAGCATTGCGCATCCTTGAAGAAGATAATATCGTAACGCGAAGACATGGTGTAGGTACATTTGTTAACCCTAAACCTATTTTTTCATCAGGTATCGAACAATTAACAAGTGTGACATCAATGATCGAGAAATCTGGAAAGATTGCGGGTTCGCAATACTTATCTACAGATGTGCAAGATGCTACAGACGATGAAAAGAGTAGATTTGCTCCGAAATCAGTAAAGCGTTTAGCGAAGATTGAACGGGTTCGAACAGCGGATTGTAAACCTGTCGTTTTCTGTATCGATAAGATTCCAGAAGATTTAATACCACTTAATCGTGTACATAAAGAAGATTCCATCTTTAAACTTATGGAGGAATACGCGAATAAACGAGTAGCTTATGCAGTGACTTATATTGAACCGATTGGATATCATGATCGAATTTATAACATTTTAGACTGTCATCCAGAACAAACCTTATTACTCCTAAAACAAATGCACTATACAGAAGAGGATGAGGCAGTATTATATTCAGCAAACTATTTTCGATCTGATATGTTCAGCTTTCACGTGTTAAGAAAGCGTTTGTAAAATGTAGTTGAATGAATGTATGAAAGTAGTACATGATAAAAAATGAAGCGTATCCATTTGTGAAACGGCTTTCATTTTTTATGCTGAATTTTCCCGCTTTTGTGAATTATATCGAGGGGGTGGTTATAGCGTAGTTATTGAAGTAGGAAGTACTTATGATGTTTATAAAAATAATAGGGGGTTTAATCAATGAAGAAGCGTAAGTTTTTATTATTCTTTGCTGTTATTGCTAGTTTTAGTATGGTGTTAGCAGCTTGTGGAACTTCAAATGATAAGGAAGCAGACAAGGGAAGTGAAAAAGGCGAGTCAACGGATTATTCAGCAGCTATTGTTACCGATGAGGGTGGAGTAGATGATAAATCCTTTAACCAATCTTCATGGGAAGGGTTAAAGGCTTGGGGAGAGGAGCATGGACTTTCAAAAGGAAATGGGTTCGACTATGCGCAATCCTCAGATGAATCTGATTATCTTCCAAACTTAACAAGAATGACAAAAGAAGGCTATGATTTAATCTTTGGAGTTGGCTTTTTGCTTCAAGATTCGATAACTAAAGTGGCAAAACAAAATCCTGAAACGAATTATGCGATCGTTGACACAGTTGTTGAAGCACCCAATGTTGCTAGTTTAACCTTTGCCGAACACGAGGGATCATTCTTGGCTGGCGTTGCAGCAGCTATGAAAACAAAAACAAATAAATTAGGATTTATTGGTGGCGTTGATTCTGATTTAATTAATAAATTTGAAGCTGGATTTGTAGCTGGTGCTAAATCAGTAAATCCAGCAATCGAAATTGACATTCAATACGTAGGGAATTTCAGTTCTGCTGCAGACGGAAAGCTGATTGCTACGCGTATGTATAATGATGATGCCGACATTATTTATCATGCTGCTGGTGCTGCAGGAAATGGTGTATTTGCTCAAGCTAAAGATATTAAACAAAATGATCCAGAACGTGATATTTGGGTTATTGGTGTGGATCGCGATCAACACGAAGAGGGGAAAATTGGCGATCATAATGTAACATTTACATCAATGGTCAAGCGTGTAGATTTATCCGTACAAAAAGTAAGTAACATGGGACTAGAAGGAGATTTCCCAGGTGGAAAAATTCTTGAATTTGGGTTATCTGATGATGGCGTATTCTTAGCTAAAACAAATGAAGATGCAATAACAGACGAAATCGTTTCAGCTGTGGACGACTGGAAAGAAAAAATTATTAAGGGCGATGTAGATGTTCCACAAACAAGAGATGAACTGAAGACATTCGAGGAATCTTTATAGAACAATAATGAAGAGGCTGGTTGAACAGCCTCTTTGCATGTAATGTAAGCTGGAAGAAAGGTTAGCAACGGAAGCGAAATTCCAGCCCTCTTCCGTTGCTAGTTTTTCTGATAGCATGTAATGATTACTTGAATATTAAAGGAGTGAAGTCCCATGGATTATGTAATAGAAATGCTGAATATTCGGAAAGAATTCCCGGGGATAGTGGCTAATGATGACATTACTGTTCAACTTAAAAAGGGAGAAATACATGCTCTGCTAGGAGAAAATGGTGCTGGAAAGTCAACGTTAATGAATGTACTGTTCGGATTGTATCAGCCTGAGCTAGGTGAAATACGTGTCAAAGGAAAAAAGGTAAATATTGCAGATCCAAATGTTGCCAATCAATTAGGTATCGGTATGGTTCATCAACATTTTATGCTAGTAGAACCGTTTACGGTAACGCAAAATATTATTCTCGGTAGTGAGCCTACGAAGCACGGTAAGATTAATATAAAAAAAGCAGAACGAGAAGTTCAGGAGTTATCTGATCGTTATGGCTTACAGGTTGATGCTACAGCAAAGATAAGCGATATTTCGGTAGGTATGCAGCAACGGGTAGAAATCTTAAAGACACTATATCGTGGTGCTGATGTTTTAATCTTTGATGAACCAACTGCTGTACTTACTCCTCAAGAAATTAAAGAGTTGATGGAGATAATGAAAGCATTAATAGCAGAAGGCAAATCTATCATTCTAATAACACATAAACTAAAAGAGATTATGCAAATTTGTGACCGTTGTACAGTTATTCGTAAAGGAAAAGGAATTGGTACTGTAAATGTAGCGGAAACAAATGTAACCGAATTGGCCGCGCTTATGGTTGGAAGAGATGTCTCTTTTAAAACGGAAAAGAAAACCGCTGAACCTACTAATACAGTCTTAGAAATTAAAGATTTATTCGTAAAAGATTCAAGAAAGGTAAACATGGTTAAGGGCTTGAATCTAGACGTACGTGCCGGAGAAATTGTAGGGATAGCAGGGGTAGATGGCAATGGACAGTCAGAATTGATTGAAGCAATCACTGGATTAAAAAAAACAAACGCTGGAAGTATTCGGTTAAATGAAAAGGAAATTTCTAATTTATCCCCACGTAAAGTAACAGAAAGTGGAGTTGGTCATATACCTCAGGACCGACACAAGTTTGGGCTAGTATTGGATTTTCCTATTGGCGAAAATATTGTGTTACAGACTTATTACAAAAACCCCTATTCTAAATATAAGATTCTTAATTATAAAGAAATCTATCAAAAGGCAGAAAGTCTAATTTCCGAATATGATGTTCGAACTCCTAGTGCTTATACAAAAGCAAGGGCGCTGTCTGGTGGAAATCAGCAAAAGGCGATTATTGCAAGGGAAGTTGACCGTTCTCCAGCTTTGTTAATTGCTGCACAGCCAACTAGAGGACTTGATGTAGGAGCGATAGAGTTTATTCATCGCAAACTGATTGAAGAACGTGATAAAGGAAAGGCAATCTTACTCGTATCTTTCGAATTAGATGAGATATTAGATGTCAGTGATCGAATCGCCGTCATTTTTGATGGGAAAATTGTAGCAAATGTGTCACCAGAAAATACGAATGAACAGGAATTAGGGTTATTAATGGCTGGCAGTAACCAAGAAAAGGCAGGTGATAATCAATGAATTCGAACAAGTGGTTCAATATTCTAGTTCCTATTATTTCTGTTTTTATTGGTATACTTGCAGGAGCAATCATTATGCTTGGATTCGGGTATAATCCGATTCAAGGTTATGTCGCCCTGTTTAATGGAGCATTTGGAGACCCTTATTTCTTTGGTGAAACAATTCGACAGACAACTCCTTATATATTAACTGGACTCGCTATCGCATTTGCTTTTAGGACGGGGTTATTCAATATAGGAGCAGAGGGCCAGGTTATTGTTGGATGGCTAGCTGCTGTGTGGATAGGTACAACGGTAGAGGCACCTATGATCATTCATATACCATTAGCGCTTATCGTCGCTGCATTAGCTGGAGCTATTTGGGGGTTTATTCCTGGGGTATTAAAGGCGAGGCTTGGTGTTCATGAAGTAATTGTTACCATCATGATGAATTATATTGCCCTTTATAGTGCAAATGCAATTATCCGTAACGTACTAACTAATAATGCTGATAAAACAGAGATGATCGCACCAAGTGCATCTTTAGCTTCTGAATGGTTAGAAGGATTAACGTATTTTTCAAGGATGCATTATGGGATTTTAATTGCTCTATTTGCTGCAATGATCATGTGGTTTATCATTGAGCGAACGAATATTGGTTATGAGCTTAAATCGGTAGGTTATAATCAACATGCATCGAAATATGCCGGAATGAGCGTTAAACGCAACATCGTTTTGGCAATGGTTATTTCTGGAGCCTTTGCAGGACTAGCTGGTTCTATGGAAGGACTAGGAACCTATGGGAATATGACCGTTAGCTCTGGATTTTCGAATATTGGTTTTGATGGCATAGCAGTTGCGTTGTTGGGAGCTAATAGTGCAATTGGAGTAGTTCTTGCAGCATTTTTATTTGGTGCATTAAAGGTAGGGGCGCTAAATATGCCGACACAGGCGGGCGTTCCAAATGAACTTGTTGATATTATTATTGCATTAATCATTTTCTTTGTTGCATCTAGCTATATTATTCGTTGGATTATACTTCGCTTCAAAAAGGAGGGCAAATAAATGGGGTTTATTGAATTATTACAATCGATCATCCCAACTGCATTATTTTATTCAGCGCCTTTAATATTTACGGCATTGGGCGGAGTGTTTAGTGAGCGATCCGGCGTTGTTAATATTGGTTTGGAAGGGCTTATGGTAATGGGAGCTTTTGTTGGAATTGTCTTCAACTTAACCTTCGCTGATGTCTTCGGTGCATGGACACCATGGTTATCTATCGCCGTCGCAATGGTGATTTCTGCATTATTTTCGGTTATTCATGCAGTTGCTTCCGTATCATTTCGCGCTGACCAAGTTGTTAGTGGGGTTGCAATTAATTTTTTAGCGTTAGGGTTAGGTGTTTTCTTAACGAAGCAGTGGTATGATAAAGGGCAAACAGATATGGTTAGTCAGCCATTCTATACGACAGATGTTCCATTATTAGCGGATATACCTATCATCGGTCCAATTTTCTTTCAAGGGATTTATATTACTTCATATGTAGCTATCGTATTAGCGCTTATTGCATGGTACATTCTATATAAAACACCATTTGGTTTACGACTTCGCGCAGTCGGAGAACATCCGATGGCTGCAGATACAAATGGGATTAATGTATATAAATTACGTTATGTAGCAGTAATTATATCTGGGGCCATGGGTGGATTAGGTGGAGCTGTTTTTGCATTAACTATCGCGCTTAATTTCTCGCATGCTACAATTGTTGGGCAAGGGTTTATGGCTTTGGCAGCAGTTATTTTTGGGAAATGGCATCCACTTGGTGCGATGGGTGCGGCATTATTCTTCGGTTTTGCCCAGAGTCTCAGTGTAATTGGTGCAGGTATTCCTTTCTTGGCTGATGTACCACAGGTATTCCTGTTAATTGCACCATATGTATTAACGATTCTCGCTTTAGCAGGGTTTATTGGTAGAGCTGAAGCTCCAAGAGCAAACGGAGATCCATATATAAAAGGTAGCAGATAGATAACTATTTCAATCGGATTGCGTCTTATAGTCGCAACCCGGTTTTTTTTGTTTTATAATGGATGACAAATGGAAAATATGTGAAGAATAAAGTTGATAAATCTTAGAGAAATTCAGGAGGATGTTTATGCGCGAAATTTTAGAAACAACGAAAGATGTAAACGGACTACATCTTCATTTTATTCCAAATAAAAAATATAAGACAATTACATTGGTATTGAAATTAAAAGCTCCTTTAAGCAGGGACACGATAACAAAAAGAGCTTTAATTCCTTACATTTTAAAGCAAGGAACCAAAAAGTACCCTTCTAAGCAAAAGCTACAAATGAAATTAGATGATCTCTATGGTGCTTCTATTTCCATCGATGGTGCTAAAAAAGGAGAAAATCATATTATTAGTCTACGTCTTGAAATAGCGAATCAGAAATTTCTCGAGGATACAACGACGATTCTTGATGAAGGAATTAATTTATTGCACGAAATATTATTTGATCCGAATGTAACAAATCAACAATTTGAACAAGCCATTTTTAACAGAGAAAAAGAAACATTAAGACAAAAAATCAATGCATTAAAAGATGACAAAATGAGTTATGCTAATATGCGGTTAATTGATGAAATGTGTAATGGCGAACCATATCAATTACATGTACATGGTTACGAGGAAGATCTTAATAAACTTAATGAACAGAATTTATTTACTTACTATCAACAGATGCTTAAGGAAGATAGTATTGATCTCTATATACAAGGTGATTTGGACGAAGCGGTTATGGAGAGAAAATTATCCGCTGTATTTCATCGAGACGATCTTGAAGCAGAAAGAATGCAAATTACCAAAAACCCGAAGCCGGCTTCTGTTGAGAAAACCAAGCCTAGAGAAGTTATTGAAACAGATAAAATTCAACAGGCTAAACTGCATATCGGTTATCGAACAAATATTACATTTCAAGATGATGCCTATTATGCATTACATGTATTTAATGGCTTATTCGGAGGTTTTCCTAGCTCTAAATTATTTATAAATGTCAGAGAAAAAAATAGTTTAGCTTACTATGCTGCATCTAGAATGGAAAGTCATAAAGGTCTATTACTCGTATTTAGTGGTATTGCACCAGATGATTTTGAAAAAGCAAGAGATATCATAAGAGAGCAGATGACTGCAATGAAGCAGGGTGACTTTACAGAAAATGAATTAGATGAAACAAAAGCGTTAATATCCAATCAGTTACTAGAAACATTAGATCACCCTCAAGGAACCATAGAATTTTTGTATCAGCAAGTTTTATCTAATAAAAAAGTTGAACCTCTAGCGTTTATTGAACAGATTAAGCGCGTAACGAAAGAGGAAGTCGTTGCTGTTGCGAACAAGCTTGAAGAAGATACTCTCTATTTATTAACAGCAGAGAAAGGAGATTCTAATGAATAAGCATACGTATGAAGAGATCGGTGAAACGATTTACACAAAAAAATTGGAAAATGGCTTGGATGTTATCTTGTTGCCGAAAACAGAAATGGCAAAGACTCATGGATTATTTACGACAAATTATGGTTCGATTGATTTAGAATTTGTTCCTATCGGTAAGGACGAACTCGTAACTGTTCCAGAAGGAGTTGCCCACTTTTTAGAACATAAACTATTCGAAAGTGAGAAGGGTGATGTATTTGCTGACTTCTCCAAACAAGGTGCATCCGCCAATGCTTATACATCGTTTACGAAAACTGCCTATTTATTTACAGCCACCGATCAAATTGAGAAGAATGTAGAAACATTGATCGACTTTGTTCAAGATCCATATTTTACAGAACAATCAGTGGAAAAGGAAAAGGGAATTATTGCACAAGAAATAAACATGTATGATGACCAGCCCGATTGGCAATCTTTTATGGGTACAATAAAAGCAATGTTTAAGCACCATCCAGTTAACGTGGATATTGCAGGTACGGTGGAATCGATTAATAAGATTACAAAAGATGATCTATATACATGCTATAACACGTTTTATCATCCGGAGAATATGACGTTGTTTATTACTGGAAATTTTGATCCCAATCAAATGATGCAGCTAGTTGAACGAAATCAAAACCGCAAAGATTTTAAGGAAATGAAAGAGTTACGTAGGAATTTCCCAGTAGAACCTCAAGAAGTTGCGACAAAAGAGAAAAAAATAACAATGCCTGTTTCCATTACTAAATGTACAGTTGGTATCAAAGAAGCAAACCTAGACATTTCAAATGAAGCATTTCTGAAAAAGGATCTGCTACAAGGCATGATATTGGACCATTATTTTTCTAAGGGTGGCGAATTTTATCAGCTATTATATGAAGAGCAGTTAATTGATGATAGCTTCTTTTTTGAGACGAATTTAGATCGCAACTTTGGTTATACTTTAATAGGTAGTAATAGTGAGCGGCCTACTGAATTTGCTGATACATTAAAAGAAATGTTACTTCGGATAACGAACGCAAAGCTTACTAGCGAAACATTCGAACGGATAAAAAGAAAAAAAATTGGAAAGTTGCTCCGGAGTATGAATAACTTAGAGACAATGGCTAATTTATATACACATTACCATATTTTGGATTTGGACTTTTTCTCCATATTATCAACAGTGAGAGCTTTAACATTCGAAGATGCTCAGCAATTTATGCAGAACTGGATTAGTGAAGAGCGTTTATCTGTTTGTACAATCGCTGCGGAGTAAATACAATGGGGAAGAATGTTTTAATCGTTGGTGCGAGTGGCGATATTGGTGTGGCAATTGCTAAACAATTGGCAGAGCAAAATTATCAGCTTATTCTTCATTACAATCATAACAAACAGGCACTTGAAGCTTTCCGTAAAAGTATCGAACCGGAAAAAATTCTTTCTATGCTACAAGCAGATTTAAGTAATGCAACTGCTTGCAAGGCCTTTGTTAAGCAGCTCGTTTTCCCTATTGATGCAGTTGTTTTTGCAAGTGGCAAAGCACACTTTGGTTTGTTTCAAGATACACCCGAAGATGTAATGGATGAGATGCTCCAGCTTCACATAAAATCGCCTTGGATGATCGTAAAAGAATTATTACCGTCCATGATTCATACAGGCGGGCAAGTTATTTTTATTACATCTATTTGGGGTGAACAAGGTGCCAGTAATGAAGTCATTTATTCATCTGTAAAAGGTGCACAAAATAGCTTTGTAAAGGCCTTAGCTAAAGAAGTGGGACCGTCGGGCGTTTCGGTAAATGCAATTAGTCCGGGCTATATCGAAACCAAAATGAACCAACATCTTTTAGATGAAGAGAAAGCAGAAATTATAGCTGATATTCCGCTAAATCGAGCTGGGAAGCCAGAAGAAATTGCACATATGACTAGTTTTTTACTTTCCGGGAATAGTAGCTATATTCAAGGAGAAATAATCAATGTTACCGGTGGCTGGTAATCTAGCCAACAGTTTTGATATGTTCACTTTTGTTCCTTCATGCATGTATAAACAAGGAAATAATTCAAATACTATGCATGTAAAAATATTGAAGGAGGAGAAAGTATGTCAGTTCTTGATAACTTTGATTCGTGGAAAAGTTTCCTTGCAAATAAGCTTAATCAAGCACAAGAGCAAGGGATGAGTGAACAAACGATACAAAATATGGCACAAGAGGTCGGCGACTATCTTGCACAAAATGTCGACGCAAAGAATAATGAAGAGGCAATTTTACGTGATTTATGGAATGCCGCTTCAGAGGATGAGCAACAAGCTATTGCAAATACAATGGTGAAATTTGTGCAAAATCAAGGCAATACAAAATAGGGACTATTTTGTATTCATTTACGAAGTTGTTTATTTTTAAATAAACAGCTTCTTTTTTTTATTTCTTATGATAATCTCTTTTCACTTGGAGTAAAATCCTTTATTATATAGTTATATCGTTAAAATTAAATTGAAGAAGGTCTGTAAAAAAGTTGTCACTTAAAGGAGCTTTTTATGGAGAAGACAGAATGGTATCTTGAATATGAAATTCAAATTAACCGACCTGGTTTACTTGGTGATATTTCGTCGTTATTAGGTATGTTATCCATAAATATTATTACAATTAATGGTGTGGAAAATGCACGTAGAGGTATGCTATTATTGTCGCAATTTGATGAAAATATAACACGCCTAAAATCAATTTTAGAAACAATGGACATGATCAACGTTACTAAACTTCGAAAGCCTAAACTCAGAGATAAAATGGCAGTGCGACATGGAAGATATATACATAGAGATGTTGACGATCGTAAGACCATTCGATTTGTCCGTGATGACCTAGGGCTATTGGTTGATTTTATGGCGGAGTTATATAAAAAAGAAGGTCATAAATTAATTGGGATTCGCGGAATGCCAAGAGTTGGCAAGACGGAGTCAGTTGTAGCAGCTAGTGTTTGTGCAAATAAGCGATGGCTGTTTGTATCCAGTACGTTATTGAAGCAGACAGTTCGTAGTCAATTAATCGAGGGAGAATACAACCCAGATAACATTTATATCATTGATGGAATGGTTTCGACAAGACGTGCTAATGAAAAGCACTGGCAGCTAATTCGAGAGGTTATGCAGCTACCTGCTATAAAGGTAGTTGAACATCCGGATATATTTGTACAATCAACAGAGTATAAAATGGATGACTTTGATTACATTATTGAACTAAGAAGTTATGAGAATGAAGAAATTACGTATGAACCTATTGAAAGACAACAATTTAGTCAAGAAGATGGATTCTCTACGTTCGATTTTTAAAATGGATGGTGTTTGAAATGGAAATTGGAGCAAGGCTAAAGGAAGCAAGGGAGGCAAAGAACCTCTCATTAGAAAGTTTGCAGGAAACAACAAAGATTCAAAAAAGGTATTTACTTGCCATAGAAGAAGGTAATTTACATATTCTACCAGGAAAATTCTATGCAAGAGCATTTATTAAGGAATATGCAAATGCAGTAGGACTTGATCCGGATGAATTGATGGAAGAATTTAAAGAAGAAGTACCGAAAACGGAAGAACCTGATGGAGAGCAGCTAAGTAGGATTCAACGGACTCGTAAGGAGACGAATGCCGAAAAGACTCCTTCAAGCTTTTCGATCTTCCCTACGATCATCGTCGTGTTACTAATTATTGGTATTATCGTAGTTGCCTTGATCTTTATTAATCAAAATATGTCGGGAAATGCTAATAATGAAGAAGTGAAAGAAGACGATAGTGTTGTGATTAATGATGATAAACGTTCAAAACAACCAGCAGAAGAAGATACAAAGAGTGATGAAGAAAATAAAACTGATGAAAGTGATGAAGCTCAGAACGATAAAAATGATGAATCAGAAGCAGCTTTTTCTGTCATAGAGAAAGGTGAAGGAAGTACTCCGGAATCGATTGTTGCCTTCAATTATTCTGGTGAGGAAGTGGAGGCAACTCTTGAAGCTGAAGGGGATACATGGCTTGGTGTTAAAACGGAAGATGGGGAAACGTTCTTTGAAGAGGCTATGTTTAATGAGGAAAAATCACCTTTAGAACTGAAGCTTACAGGGAAAGATCGTGTGTTCTTCAAAATCGGTAATGCATCTGTACTTACGATTACCATTAATGGAGTGGAAATGGAATATCCAGTTGACCCACAAACCGTAAGACAAAATATATGGATAGAATTAAATCAAGAAGCTGAATAACTGATAAGCCCTTCCTTTCAACTTGTTGGGAAGGGTTTTAATTTATAGATGCTTACACGAGGAGGATGTATAAATGAATGTACCAAATAAAATAACGTTATCTCGAATACTTTTAATACCAGTTTTTATTATTTTAATGAGTGTGCCATTTGATTGGGGATCGTGGGACATTGGTGAAGCTCAATTACCTCTGACTCATTTTGTTGCTGGATTATTATTTATTGTCGCCGCCGCTACTGATTGGATTGACGGCCACTATGCAAGAAAATACAATTTGGTAACAAATTTAGGTAAGTTTTTAGATCCGCTTGCAGATAAGTTACTTGTTTCAGCAGCATTAATCATACTGGTAGAAATGGGGGTAGCTCCAGCATGGGTAGTTATCATTATTATCAGTAGAGAATTTGCAGTCACAGGTCTTAGACTTGTTGCTGCTGGTGAAGGAATTGTTTTAGCAGCTGGGAGTATGGGTAAATTGAAAACGGCAACGCAGATGATTGCTATAGCAGTATTACTACTGCATAATTTTCCGTTTGCCTATATAGGATTTCCATTTGGACAATGGATGCTGTATATTAGCCTGTTCTTTACTATTTTATCTGGGGTTGATTATTTCATGAAAAACTGGCATGTAATGAGGGATTCAAAATGACCAAAAAAGTGAAAGCTGAGATTATTGCTGTAGGAACAGAATTACTGCTCGGTCAGATTGCAAATACGAATGCGCAATGGCTATCGCAGCAACTTGCTCAGTATGGAGTTAACATATATAACCATGTTGTCGTCGGTGATAACCTACGCCGCGTCGAAGAGGCATTTAGACAAGCACATCTGCGATCCGATATTATTTTAGTAACTGGTGGGTTAGGGCCAACAGAAGATGACTTAACAAGAGAGGCTTTTCAAGCATTATCGAATTTATCGATGGTGGAACACAAGCCTTCCATGGATAAAATACAAGCATATTTTCATAAGCAAGACGTTGAGATGACCCCGAATAATCGAAAGCAGGCTCGTGTTTTTGAAACAGCAGATGTTTGGAAAAACAGTGTAGGGATGGCTCCAGGGATGATGGTAACATTTGAAGGTCGGAAATGGATATTTTTACCTGGTGTTCCCAGGGAAATGAAATCACTTGCTATCGAGCATGTATTCCCAACGATTCAGCAAATGGTTAGTCAGCATGAAATCATAAAATCTGTCGTATTAAAATTTATAGGAATAGGTGAGTCCAAGCTAGAACATGAACTGCGGGACATGATTCAAGCCCAGACAAATCCGACTATTGCACCGTTAGCCCAGGATGATGGGATCGTGATTCGGTTAACAGCTAATGGAGAATCAGAGCAACAAGTAGATGAATTACTAGATAAAACCAAATCAAAAATTTTAAATTTAGTAGGTCACTATTTTTATGGAGTCAATCAAGCCACGCTAGAAGGGGAAATTGTAGAACTGCTAAGGAAAGATAGCAAACAACTAGCAACTGCTGAAAGTCTAACAGGAGGACTATTCTCCGGAAAGCTTTCATCTGTTCCTGGTGTTTCTGACGTGTTTCGTGGAGGCATTGTTTCATATAATAACGAGGTAAAACAAAATGTTTTAGGCGTACCACCTCAGGTGATTGAGGAATATGGTGCTATTAGTAAGGAATGTGCTTTAGCAATGGCAAAAAACGCAGCAACGAAACTCAATGCATCCATCGGTATTGGGTTTACTGGAGTTGCTGGACCTTCAGAAACAGAAGGAAAGTCTGTTGGTACAGTATATATTGCTATATATGATCAAGCTGGACATACGATAAGAGAGAAATGTCAATTTCAAGGAGATCGAGATACGATAAGAAGAAGAACTGTTCAGAAAGGTTTAGAGCTTTTGTACAATCATTTAAAATGATAAAGTTAGCAGAATAATTGAATGGATAATTACATAGTTACGCGGAAATCTATTCTATAATTCTTTTTCCTTTTGTTATTCCCCTCTAAAAAAGGGAACATTTATTCGTTTTTTGCTTGGCAAAAGGTCGAAAACCATGTATGATGTAAGTAGATTATTAAAGGAGGACGACGCTTTGAGTGATAGAAAACAAGCTTTAGATATGGCGTTAAGACAAATAGAGAAACAATTCGGTAAAGGTTCCATTATGAAACTTGGAGAACAAGCTGAACAAAAAATTGCTACCATACCGAGTGGTTCACTAGCATTAGATGTTGCCTTAGGTATTGGAGGTTATCCGAGAGGGAGAGTAGTTGAAATTTATGGTCCAGAATCCTCTGGTAAAACAACTGTAGCTTTGCATGCTATTGCCGAAGCACAGCGTCAAGGTGGACAAGCTGCGTTTATCGATGCAGAACACGCATTAGACCCTACTTATGCCCGTGCTTTAGGAGTGAATATTGAAGAATTACTCCTTTCACAGCCTGATACAGGAGAGCAAGCATTAGAAATCGCCGAAGCGTTAGTTCGTAGTGGTGCCGTTGATATTATTGTAGTCGATTCTGTTGCAGCGTTAGTTCCTAAAGCCGAAATAGAAGGTGAAATGGGAGACTCTCATGTTGGTCTTCAGGCTCGTTTAATGTCACAGGCTTTAAGGAAGCTTTCTGGTGCAATTAATAAATCAAAAACAACAGCCATTTTTATTAACCAAATCCGTGAAAAGGTCGGCGTCATGTTTGGTAATCCTGAAACAACACCTGGTGGAAGAGCACTTAAATTCTACTCCTCTGTTAGATTAGAAGTACGTCGTGCAGAGTCATTAAAACAAGGCAATGATATGGTAGGAAATAAGGCAAGAATTAAGGTAGTGAAAAATAAAGTAGCACCGCCATTTAAACAAGCCGAAGTAGATATTATGTATGGAGAAGGTATATCCAAAGAAGGAGAAATATTGGATATTGGATCAGATTTGGATATTGTCCTTAAGAGCGGTGCTTGGTATTCTTATAATGAAGAAAGACTTGGTCAAGGTCGAGAGAATGCGAAGCAGTTCCTAAAAGAAAATACGAATGTGATGACGGAAATTCATGAGGCTATTCGCAGTCATTATAATCTTGATGATCAGCCAAAGGAAGAAGTAGAAGAAGCCGGTCAGGAAAGTTTAGATGTCTAGTCAATAATTAAAAAGTCTGGGATAAAAGTAAATAAGAAACAATCAAAACGAGCTATAATTAGTTAAAGTTGATTATAGTTCGTTTTTTTGATTAGAATTAATAATTTAGCACCTAAAATAAGCGAGACTCCCGCGGAAACGGATATATTTCAGGTTGCGATGATTATATTCCCATAGTGATAAAATAATTGTTTGTATTTTGAGTGAGAAGTTATGTTTGTCTAAAGCACTTATTAACAAAAATATTACTATCTCTTAACTAAAGTAAGTATATTTCCATTATTTACACAAGTAATAGCGACAACTTGTGACGTTTCCTTGACATTCGCATTCTACACAATTAAAATTAATACTGTATAGATTTATCATTTCAATGATATATTTTATTGTTTTCACGCATTGAAAATGCTACATGCCGACAATAATTTAATTGTACAACTTTATAGCAATAGGAGGTGAAATCATGGACAGTCTTTTACTCATCTCCATTTTGCTTGGAATCCTAATCGTCGGTATTGTTGTTGGTTATCTGATTCGTAAATCTATTGCTGAAGCTAAAATTTCTAGTGCTGAAACATTAGCTAAACAAATCGTTGATGAGGCGCATCGGAATGCAGATGCCTCCAAAAAAGAGGCGCTTCTTGAAGCGAAGGATGAAAATCATAAACTTCGCCAACAGACCGAAGATGAACTTCGTGAACGACGTAACGAAGTACAAAAGCAAGAAAATCGTCTGATGCAAAAAGAAGAAAATCTGGACAGAAAAAGTGAAACACTAGACAAGCGTGAGCTTATGTTAGAGAGGAAAGAACAGTCGTTAACAGAAAAACAACAACAAATTGAAGAAATGGAAAGCAAAGTGGAAGCTACATTACAAGAGCAGCAAACCGAGCTTGAACGCATTTCAGGATATACAACAGACCAGGCTAGACAAATTATTCTTGAAAGAATCGAACAAGAAGTTGCGCATGAATCAGCATTATTAATAAAAGAGGCTGAGAATCGCGCAAAAGAAGAAGCAGATAAAAAAGCCAAAAGCATCCTATCGTTAGCTTTACAACGCTGTGCTGCTGACCACGTTGCTGAAACAACCGTCTCAGTTGTTAACCTTCCTAATGATGAAATGAAAGGACGAATTATTGGTCGTGAAGGGCGGAATATTCGTACGCTAGAAACGCTGACAGGTATTGATTTAATTATTGATGATACTCCAGAAGCAGTAATTTTATCTGGATTTGATCCGATTAGAAGAGAAACAGCTCGCCTCGCTTTAGAAAAACTCGTACAAGATGGAAGAATCCATCCAGCACGAATAGAGGAAATGGTAGATAAGGCGAGACGCGACGTAGATGAATATATACGTGAGATTGGTGAAGAAACAACGTTTGAAGTAGGTGTGCATGGCTTACATCCAGACTTAATAAAGATTCTTGGTAGATTAAAATATCGTACAAGCTATGGACAAAATGTATTGAAGCATTCAACTGAGGTTGCATACCTTTCTGGATTGCTTGCTGCTGAACTAGGTGAAGATGAAACATTGGCAAGAAGAGCGGGACTACTCCATGATATTGGTAAAGCAATAGATCATGAAGTGGAAGGAAGTCACGTCGAAATTGGTAAAGAACTTGCAATGAAATATAAGGAACATGAGGTTGTCATTAATTCGATAGCTTCTCACCATGGCGATGAAGAGCCTACTTCCATTATCTCAGTATTGGTTGCTGCAGCGGACGCGCTATCTGCAGCAAGACCTGGTGCTAGAAGTGAAACGTTGGAAAATTATATTAAGCGATTAGAGAAATTAGAAGAGATTTCTGAATCGTTCACTGGAGTGGAAAAATCATTTGCTATTCAGGCGGGAAGAGAAATTCGCATTATGGTAAAGCCTGATGAAATCGATGATGTAGAATCCGTTCGAATCGCACGGGACATCCGCAAGCGAATTGAAGGAGAACTTGATTACCCAGGTCATATTAAAGTAACGGTAATCAGGGAAACGAGAGCTGTTGAATATGCAAAATAAAAAGTGGTCATAGACCGCTTTTTATTTTGCGTATTTTAAGGATGACTGCATATTTTTCCTTACATAATGACTAGAAATTTTGACAAGATAAACACGGTATGAAAGACTTAAAGTAATCAAAAGGATAGGATGATAAGATTAATGAAAATTTTATTTATTGGAGATATCGTTGGCTCTCCAGGTAGAAATATGGTACAGGAATATTTGCCTAAGTTAAAAGAGAAATATCGACCAAATCTTACTATTGTTAATGGGGAAAATGCAGCATCAGGTAAAGGAATAACTGAAAAAATTTATAAACAATTTCTGGAGTGGGGAGCCCAAGTTGTTACAATGGGAAACCATACATGGGATAAGCGGGAAATATATGATTTTATAGACGATGCTAAGAATATGATCCGTCCAGCGAACTTTCCGGAAAATAATCCTGGAAAAGGAATTATTTATGTAAATATTAATGGAATTGAAGTCGCTGTTATGAATTTACAAGGAAGGACATTCCTTCCACCTAGTGATGATCCGTTTACTAAAGCAGATCAATTAATAGAGGAAGCTAAAAAACGAACAAATATAATTTTTATAGATTTTCATGGCGAAGCAACTAGTGAAAAACAGGCATTAGGATGGTATGTAGACGGTCGTGCTAGTGCAGTCGTTGGTACTCATACGCATACACAAACCGCTGATGAACGCATATTGCCTGGTGGTACTGCATATATATCCGATGTAGGGATGACGGGCCCGTATGATGGAATATTAGGCGTAGAGAAAGAAGCGGTGATCCAACGGTTTTTAACTTCCATGCCTGTACGTTTTGAAATTACAAAAAAGGGAAGAAGTCAGTTAAATGGTTTTTTCGTTACGATTGATGATAAAAGTGGGAAAGCAACAAAGGTGGAGCGCATTCTAATAAATGATGATCATCCGTTTATTTATTGATTATTTGAATGTTTCGAATTATTAATGCATAATAGGGTAATAAGCTAACATCTCCAGGAATATAGTAGCAATAGAACTATAATAGTTAATGAAGGAGGTACTAGTAATGGAAGTATTAAAGGTGTCAGCAAAATCAAATCCCAATTCAGTAGCAGGTGCACTTGCGAATGTTTTAAGAGAACGCGGCTCAGCAGAAATTCAAGCGATAGGCGCTGGTGCATTAAATCAAGCTGTAAAGGCAGTAGCAATTGCTAGAGGATTTGTTGCACCAAGTGGAGTTGACCTCATCTGTATTCCGGCATTTACTGATATTTTAATTGATGATGAAGAACGTACAGCAATTAAATTAATCGTAGAACCTCGTTAGCATGATAAGCTGAATTACGAAGATTAGAGTGTTACGTAAAGCGTAGCACTTTTTTATTGTCTAGAAAATTATAGGAAATTATAAAGTTTGCCCATGTGGATAACTATGGGAATGTTGAGCTCCAGCGCCCAGAAACGAGGCTACTTCACGAATCGTCCTAATCTAAGTCATCATCGACTTGCAAGCTCAATCGTGATTCTTTTATCTCCGTCGGCTCGCTCCAGCCGCTACGCTTCTAATCGGGTGCTTTCACTTTTGTTCTGTTTTACTTTTTCTTTCAAGAAGATTAGATAGAACGAGAGAAGGGTACCAACTGTGTCCCATTAATAGCAAGCAGATCATTTCTGCTTGGCATGATGAAATTTGATTCATGTGATTTCATATTTAGCTCATATATAACTGGCAGTAATATCCTACTTCAAAGAATAAAGTGAAACCATTATGTAAGTGGGGGACCGTTTGCCAGTAAATGTCCGATTGGTTCAAAGTCCTTAAGGTCATACCCTTGTGGTACTAAGTGATGAACAAATCACCTCCACTGATTGAAGTTTCATTTTATTTGATTTGACTATGCTATAAAAGAGTGACATATTTCGTAATCTTTCACTGTCAGAAAGAAGTTTTTAGTGGCGGGAAACGGATAGATATTGTTAAAATAAGTGCGAAGCATTATACTATAATAATTGGACTTATTTGCGATGATTGAATGATAGAGAGGAGCATAAAGATGAACGAAGAACAGCGTAAACAACAAGCGCAAATTAAACAGCTGGATGCCGCGGACAGAAAATCCGGACAGGATAAACCGTTAAGTGAAAAAACAAGTGCTGATTTTGCAAAATACTTTGAAACTACCTATGAACCACCTAACCTAAATAAGGCACGAAAACGTGGCCGGGACAAGATTAATGTTCATTATGATTTTGCTATCCCAGAAGACATGGAGAAAATTGGTGAAGGAAAGAAGTTTTTAATACGTACATACGGTTGTCAAATGAATGAACATGATACAGAAGTGATGGCTGGAATTTTAACGGAAATGGGGTATGAATCCACTTCGGATACAAATGAAGCGGATATTATACTTCTTAACACTTGCGCAATAAGAGAAAATGCAGAAAACAAAGTGTTCGGTGAAATCGGTCATTTGAAGCCATTAAAATTAGAAAAGCCAGATCTCATACTTGGAGTATGTGGTTGTATGTCTCAAGAGGAGTCAGTGGTAAACCGAATTTTAAAGAAACACCAGCACGTAGACTTAATATTTGGTACGCATAATATTCATCGCCTACCACACCTTGTGAAAGAAGCCATGTTTGGCAAAGAAAAGATTGTAGAAGTATGGTCTAAAGAAGGAGATGTTATTGAAAATCTTCCGAAGGCCAGAAAAGGTAAAATTAAAGCATGGGTTAACATTATGTATGGCTGTGACAAGTTTTGTACGTATTGTATTGTTCCAATGACACGCGGAAAGGAGCGAAGTCGAAGGCCTGAGGATATTATTCAAGAGGTTCGTCATTTGGCTGCTCAAGGATATCAAGAAGTTACGTTATTAGGTCAAAATGTAAATGCCTATGGAAAGGATTTTGATGATATTACTTATGGGCTTGGAGACTTAATGGATGATCTTCATCGTATTGACATACCGAGAGTTCGATTTACGACATCACACCCTAGAGATTTTGATGATCGATTAATCGAAGTACTTGCTCAAGGTGGAAATCTGCTTGATCATATTCATCTGCCTGTTCAATCAGGAAGCAGTGAAATATTGAAAAAAATGAATCGAAAATACACAAGAGAATCTTACTTGGAGCTTGTTCGTAAGATTCGAGAAGCAATGCCAAATGCTACATTAACAACTGATATCATAGTTGGCTTCCCAAATGAGACAGAGGAACAATTTGAAGAAACGATGAGTTTAGTGGAAGAGGTTGGCTTTGAAGCTGCCTACACATTTATTTATTCACCAAGAGAGGGCACACCTGCAGCACGTAAAAAAGATGATGTACCTGAGGAAGTGAAAAAACAACGTTTATATCGCTTAAATGAGCTTGTTAACAAACAATCGGCTGCTTCAATGAAAACATACCAAGATAGGGTTGTTAAGGTTCTTGTTGAAGGTGAAAGTAAGAAAGATCCAAATGTTCTCGCTGGCTATACAGAGAAAAACAAGCTAGTGAACTTTAAAGGACCGAAATCTGCAATTGGTAAGATAGTTGAAGTAAAAGTAACAGAAGCGAAAACGTGGTCATTAAATGGTATAATGGTAGAAAAAATGGTTGAGGTGGAATAGCATGGCAGAATATACTCGTAAACAGGTACTTGAGGAAGCAAAAAAATTAGCAAGTATGCTTGCAAATACAGCAGAAATAGATCGCTTTAAACAAGTAGAAGCTAAAATAAATGAGAATAAGAAAGTGCAGCAGCTTATTACAAAAATAAAGGCACTACAGAAGCAAGCTGTCAACTTACAGGCTTATGATAAAAAGGAAGCATTAAAGAAAGTTGAAGAGCAAATCGATATCTTTCAAGCTGAAATCGATGCGATACCAGTTGTTCAAGAATTCAAAGAAACACAAGTGGTCGTGAACGATGTATTACAACTCGTAACTGGAACCATCGCCAGAGAAGTTACGAATAATGTTATTCAGTCAACTGGTGGCGATATTTTGGCAGGAGAAACAGGGTCGAAATTGAAAAACAAATCTGGCTGTAGTCATTAATGACAATCAGACAGGGAAATGATTTCCTGTCTGATTTCGTATGTAAAATTCCTACATAACTTTCCTCCTTTTCATAAATAGCTATGCACTTTAGGTATTTGTCTTGCATAAAATGACTATGAAAAAAGAGGAGGTAAAGGTAATTATGACTTTTCTAGATAAAGAATATAGAGAGATCATTACGAAAGCGGTATGTGGAAAAGGTCGCAAATTCACGCAAGCATCACATTCCATTTCGCCATCACATAGACCTTCTAGTATTTTGGGGTGCTGGGTAATTAACCACCTGTACAATGCTAAGAAAAAGTCAGAAGACACTGTTGAAGTTAATGGTAGCTATGACATTAATATTTGGTATTCGTATAATGATAATACGAAAACAGAAGCAATAACAGAAAGAGTAACGTATTGCGATATTATTCCTCTTTCCGTAAAGGATGATCATTGCCTAAACGATGACTTTGATGTTATTGCTAAGGTCGTACAGCAACCAAATTGTTTAGAGTGTAATATTGCGAATAAAGGGCATAAAATTGTGGTGGAAATTGAAAGGGAATTTATTGTGCAGGTAATTGGTGATACCAAAATTGCTGTAAGAGTTGATCCAAAGCGTGAAAAATTTGATGATGATGACAGTGATAGTTGGGATTTTGAATTAACAGATGATGAATTAGATAGTGTAGAGCCAGATTTTCTTGATAAGAAGGATTAAAAAAATTACGGGGGATTATATTCCTCGTAATTTTTTTTGTAAAATAGCTAAATTAGGCATGAATGTAAATACAAATAGATTTATCGTATCGCAAACCTATTGTATGCTATAATGACAAAAGAATAATTGTGCTTTTTGGGGGATAAAACATGGCAAAGCAAACACCAATGATGGAACAATATTTAAGAATTAAAGCAGAACATAAAGATGCATTTCTCTTCTTTCGACTCGGTGATTTTTATGAGATGTTTTTTGACGATGCTGTATTAGCGGCAAGAGAGCTAGAGATTACACTAACCAAAAGAGATTCGAATAGTGATGATCCAATTCCGATGTGCGGCGTGCCATACCACTCAGCAGAAAATTACATAAAAATTCTAGTAGAAAAGGGATATAAGGTTGCAATATGTGAACAAGTAGAAGATCCGAAAGTTGCTAAAGGAGTTGTAAAGCGAGAAGTAATTCAATTAATAACTCCCGGAACAGTCATGGAGAAAAACATGCTAAATGAAAAGGAAAATAATTTCATTGCTAGTCTTTCTCATTTTGAAAATAGCTATGTTGTTGTTTATAGTGATCTATCAACTGGAGAGAATCGGATTGCACTGTTCGAAACGGATTGGAGTGGAGTCATACATGAATTGTATAACCAGCCAATTCGAGAAATTGTAGTTTCCTCTAAATTAGATGAGGATTTACAAACTCAATTGCGTGAAAGGTTAAAGGTGACGCTATCCTATCAAGATGAAGTAACCTTTAATGCGGAATATCGTGATTTATGTAATAACCTTCATGATGAACGGCTTTTAAATGCTTTTAGCAGATTGTTAAATTATATTCAACACACGCAAAAGCGTTCGCTTGATCACATGCAGCAAGCAGAACTTATTGAATTAGATAACTATCTCTCATTGGATATGTACTCAAAGCGCAACCTAGAGCTTACGGAAACAATGATGAAAAAAGAAAAGCGTGGTAGCTTACTCTGGGTATTGGATAAGACAGTAACAGCAATGGGCTCTCGGATGGTAAAAAAATGGCTGGAAAGGCCGTTATTGAATCGAACGCTTATTGAAGAACGTTTAGAGATCGTAGATGGTTTGTATCAGCAATTTATGGAAAGAGATGATTTGCGAGAAATACTGAAATCCGTATACGATTTAGAACGACTCGCTGGAAGAATAGCATTCGGGAATGTGAACGCAAGAGATCTTATTCAATTACGAGAATCATTGAAAAAAATACCACATCTTAAAGCTCTTTTAGAGCAATTTTCACAGCCTGAGATTCAAAGGCTTGCACAAAACTTTTATTATCCTACACATATTGTTGATTTATTAGATAAAAGTTTAGTAGATGATCCACCGATTTCTGTAAAAGAAGGAGGGATCATTAAGGATGGTTATCACCAACAATTAGATACGTATAAGGATGCTTCTAGAAATGGCAAGCAATGGATTGCGGCATTAGAGCAAAAGGAGAAACAGGAAACAAATATTAAGTCATTGAAAATTGGTTATAATCGTGTATTTGGATATTATATTGAAGTTACAAAAGCAAATTTACATTTACTGCCTGAAGGTAGATATCATAGAAAACAAACATTAACAAATGCAGAACGATTTATAACCCCTGAATTAAAGGAAAAAGAGCAGCTAATCCTGGAAGCAGAAGAAAAAAGTGTAGAACTGGAATATCAGCTATTTATAGAGATTCGTGATCAGATGAAAGCATATATACCGGAATTACAGCGCTTGGCTGATGCCATCAGTCATATTGACGTCCTTCAAGGATTTGCTACGGTAAGCGAAGCAAATAACTATGTGAGGCCTACATTTGCAATGAACCACCAATTGCAGATTAGACAAAGTAGACATCCCGTGATCGAGCAGGTCATGAAGGAAGGCTCGTTTGTTCCGAATAATATTGATCTTGATGAGGAAAATAATATCTTATTAATAACGGGACCGAATATGTCAGGGAAGAGTACGTATATGCGGCAGCTGGCATTAACCGTAATTATGGGGCAGATCGGTTGTTTTGTACCGTGTGAATCTGCTGAATTGACATTATTTGATCAAATATTTACTAGAATTGGCGCTGCTGATGATCTCGTAGCAGGGCAAAGTACATTTATGGTAGAAATGCTTGAAGCAAATCATGCAATCGCAAATGCTACGGATAAAAGTTTAATTTTACTTGATGAAATTGGTCGTGGGACAAGCACGTATGATGGTATGGCACTTGCACAAGCGATTATCGAATACATTCATAACCATATTCATGCAAAAACCCTATTTTCTACGCACTATCACGAACTGACTGCATTAGAGAACACGTTAGCAAATTTGAAAAATATTCACGTACGTGCTGAGGAATACGAAGGAAATGTTGTCTTTCTGCATCAGATTAAACAAGGTGCCGCAGATGAAAGCTATGGTATTCATGTTGCTAAATTAGCAGATTTACCAAACCCGTTAATTGAACGGGCAAGTGAAATATTAAACGAATTAGAAGGTAAAGGGGCAAAGCCTACTTCGTTGCCCTCCGCACAAGAAACAAATTCTACTGGACAGCTATCACTATTTACTGAAGCGGAAGCACCAAATAAAGCCAGTAGTTCGAAGGCAAAAGTGGAAAGTCCAGTTATAGAGGAATTAAAAGCAATCGATTTGTTTGACATGACACCGATGGATGCAATGAATGAATTATATCGCTTACAGAAAATGATTAAAAAATAATGTAGAAAGGATTGTTTGCATGAAGATCATACAAATGCCAGAGGCACTTGCAAATAAGATAGCTGCTGGCGAAGTTGTGGAACGACCTGCTTCTGTAGTGAAAGAACTGGTTGAGAACAGTATTGATGCAAACAGTACATGGATTAAAATTGAGATTATGGAGGCAGGGCTTCAAGAAATAAAAGTAACGGATAATGGTGAAGGGATGACTGAAGCCGATTGTGAAAGAGCATTTCTTCGTCATGCAACGAGTAAAATAAAAAATGAAACAGATCTATTCCACGTGAAAACATTGGGGTTCCGCGGGGAGGCTCTTGCTAGTATTGCTTCTGTTAGTAAACTAACCGTTCAAACTTCCACAGGAGATGAAGCGGGTACTTTGTTAGTTTTAGATGGTGGGAAGGTAGCGGAGAAAAAGAAAACAGCGGCGAGAAAGGGTTCAGAAATAACAGTAAGTGATTTATTTTTTAATACTCCAGCTAGATTAAAATATATGAAGACGATTCACACAGAGTTAGGGCATATAACGGATTTGCTTAACCGCTTGGCATTATCCCACCCGGAGGTTCGCTTTGAAGTAACACATAATGGAAAGGGTTTGTTTAAGACAGCAGGTACAGGAGACTTGTTACAGGTAATATCCCAAGTTTATGGTATGAATGTAGCGAAGCAAATGCTCTATGTAAATCATAAAACATTAGATTTCTCTATTGAAGGATATATAGCTAAACCTGAAGTAACAAGGGCATCTCGAAATTATATGTCCACCATCATTAATGGTAGGTATATCAGAAGCATTCCGTTAAATCAGGCTATTCTTAGAGCTTATCATACGTTATTGCCGATTGGCAGATCACCAATTGTTGTCCTAACCATTCAAATGGACCCTATATTAGTCGATGTAAACGTACATCCGACAAAATTGGAGGTTCGCTTTAGTAAGGACAAAGAATTATTTACTGCCATTGAAAACACGATAAAAAGTAAGTTTAAAGATATTACCTTAATTCCTGAAATCCAACAAAAGCCGATCGTACGAGAAAAAACAGTACAGGATTCTTTATCGTTTAATGACCAAATTGAAAAGCCGCGTAAGCAAGCTTGGAGCAATGAAAAAATTTACGAAGGTCAGCAACCTATTCATCAAGTATCTACTCCTGAAGCGGAACAAGAAACGGAAGACTTGCAACCTGATTTGCAAATAGAACAGGTTACATCGAAAGCGGAGAATAGTGCAGAGAAGTCGCCAACAGTTCCAGAAGTAGAAGACAGGCTTGAAGCTACTCAACATATTCGACGTGTACCAGTTATGTATCCGATTGGCCAGCTACAAGGCACATATATCTTAGCCCAAAATGAAAATGGATTGTACATGGTCGATCAGCATGCAGCGCAAGAGAGAGTAAAGTATGAGTTTTTTAAACGCAAGCTTGGAAAGCCGATAAACGAATCTCAAGAGCTTCTGATACCATTAACCTTTGATTTTTCGAAGGAAGAGTCGATTTGGATTGAACAATATAAGGAAGAATTAAAACAAGCAGGGCTGTTTTTTGAGTCTTTTGGTCATCAAACATATATTATTCGTTCACATCCAGTTTGGTTTCCGAATGGGTTTGAAGAAGAAGTTATTCGTGAAATGGTTGATCAAATAATGAATGAAGAAAAAGTAAATGTCGAAAAGATACGGGAAGATGCTGCTATTTTAATGTCGTGCAAGCGTTCCATAAAAGCTAATCACTATCTAAATCAAGATGAGATGTATCATTTGCTTGAGGATTTACGTAATACGGAGGATCCGTTTACATGTCCACATGGAAGACCTATTATCGTACATTTTTCCACCTATGAATTAGAAAAAATGTTCAAACGTGTCATGTAATATGTATAAAGATAACCACACCTCGCTCATACTAAAAAAATAAGAGAGGTGTGTGTATTATGGAAAATCAAAAGCTCATACAGTTTCTTAATCAATTGCTTTCTAATTATTTTGTTTTATATGTAAAATTACATCGATACCATTGGTTTGTTCAAGGAAGGCATTTCTTTCAACTACATGCACAGTTTGAAGAAATGTATGAGGATGTTGCGCAAGATTTAGATAAGATAGCAGAGCGAATTCTTATGATTGAAGGAAAGCCCTTAGCAACAATGATGAAGTATGTGAAGGAAGCGACGCTAGAAGAGGCGAATGCAGACGACAAAGAAAATGAAATGATGGAGCAGTTGATTCATGATTTTCAGCAACTGATAGCTGAAATTCGCAAAGAGGGGTTAATAGAGGCTAGAGATCACGAGGATGCACCAACTGAGGATCTGTTGATTTCAATACAAGCCAAATTAGAAAAATACATTTGGATGTCAAAAGCTTACATAGCTTATGAATAAAGATATACAATTAGGGGAATACTAATGAAAAAAAAGGTTATTGCAATTGTTGGACCTACAGCAGTAGGTAAAACAAAATTAAGTATTTCAATTGCAAAAGAATATCACGGGGCAATCATAAGCGGTGACTCCATGCAGGTTTATCAAGGGATGGATATTGGGACGGCAAAAATAACGGCGGAAGAGATGCAAGGGATTCCGCATTATATGATTGATATAAAAAATCCAGATGAAGCATTTTCAGCCGCTGACTTTAAGAAACATGTTAACATGTATATTGAAACGATCACAGCGGATGGTATGCTGCCAATTATAGTTGGTGGGAGCGGCTTATATATTCAAGCAGCATTGTATAACTATAACTTTCCATCACATAAAAAAGATGAAACAGTTACGAAAAGGCTGGAAAACGAATTACATACGAAGGGAATTGACCCTTTATATGCACGTTTAAAGAAAATCGATCCAAAACAAGCAGCCAAAATTCATCCCAATAATCATCGACGCGTGATACGTGCACTTGAAATCTATGAAGCAACAGGAACTACAATGTCTGAATATCAAGAACTACAGGAGTTAGACTCACCTTATGATATAAAGTTAATTGGACTGGAAATGGAAAGAGAAACGCTGTATACCCGTATTAATCAACGTGTTGATTCAATGATAGAACAAGGGTTACTAGAAGAAGTTAATCGCTTATATATACAGGGCTATGGGGATACACAAGCCATGCGGGCGATCGGTTATAAAGAATTTATTCCTTATCTCCGCGGAGAACAATCATTGGAAGATGCTATTTGTTTATTGAAACGAAATTCTCGAAGATATGCGAAACGGCAATATACATGGTTTAGAAATAAAATGAATGTTACATGGTATTCGATATCTTCTGACACAATTAATGAAAAATTTAGAAATATTTTAGATGATCTTGCAGGATTCTTAAAAGATAGGTAGAAAATATTATATATAGACAGAAATGAGGAGGAAGTATTATGGCGCAAACCGTGAATATTCAAGACCAATATTTAAATCAGCTGAGGAAAAATCATATTTCGGTTACTGTATTTTTGACAAATGGTTTTCAATTGCGAGGAATCATAAAAGCGTTTGATAATTTTACAGTTTTAATGGAAACAGACGGTAAGCAGCAATTAATTTTCAAACACGCTATTTCTACCTTTTCCCCAGTTAAAAATGTTGAATTGGACAAGGAATAACAATAAAAACTGGGATGTCACATAAGGTACATTAAAATACAACGACTGGAATTTATAAGGGGCTACTGAAGGAAGAGTGTTCGTTTGAAACCTGCATGGAGTAGGCTTGCTCGTGTGTGGTAGGTAGTCGTGAATGGCGTATTTTCTAGTTGTATAGATAGGGAGCTATCTCTTGGGATAGCTCCCTATCGTTTATTGATGAGACATAGTGGTAAGAGCTGGGGAAAAGAATATCGGTATCGATGCAATTGCTACATTTTTAAAGACAATCTGAGAAAGTTGAAATACGAATCGTTAACATGAATCCAACTAGAAATATAAACAGATCAGTTTCGTTTCTTAAAACTTTCCAACTCAAGGATTTGGTTTCAAAGTTTACTAAATTTACTCTTATATTCATAAATGCTACTATAATCAAAACAATCCTATTTTCCAACATTTTCTATTGGTTGAATATTTTATTCGATTAAAAGCAGTCCTTTTTATGGGCAAATGTCACACCTTTTTCATATGTGCGTATACTAAAATGACTGAGGGGTGATGACATGGAAACACAAATGATTAGGAATAAAAACGGGCAAGTAAATATCATTTTACAAGAAAGAAAGTCTGCAGTATCAACGAAACGTAATTTAGAAAAAGGATTCAAAAACAATCCTTTTAAACATATTGATCAGGCATTTTCATCATTTGTGGGTATGAATGAATTAAAAGAACGAATCAAAGAAATCTATGCCACTGTTGTTATCAATGAAAAGAGAAGGGAGCTTGGCTTACAAGATACAAAGCAAGTTCTGCATATGCTATTTAAAGGAAACCCCGGTACAGGAAAAACAACCGTAGCTAGAAAGCTAGCTAAGTTGTATTTTGAAATGAATTTATTAACAAAAGGACATTGTATAGAGGCTGAAAGAGCGGATCTAGTAGGGGAATATATTGGGCAAACTGCACAAAAAACGCGATCCATTATCCAAAAAGCGCAAGGCGGAGTTTTGTTTATTGATGAGGCGTATTCGCTGGCAAGAGGTGGGGAGAAGGATTTCGGAAAGGAAGCAATTGATACATTAGTAAAACACATGGAGGATAATCAGCATGATTTTGTCTTGATATTAGCAGGTTATCCATATGAGATGGAGCGTTTTCTAACTCTAAATCCTGGCTTACAATCAAGGTTTCCCTTTATTTTAGATTTTAAGAATTATGAAGCAGGTCAGTTGCTGTCTATTGCGAAGCGTATGGCTGTTGAACGAGATTACCAATTGACAAGGGAAGCTGAATTAGAATTAAAGGCTCATTTATATATGAAAACGAAAGAATACAATAGAAACTTTGCCAATGCTAGATATGTTCGAAATGTGATTGAAAATTCGATTCGGATGCATGCAATGCGGTTATTGGCAAATGAGCACTTTACACCTGATGATTTGATTCATTTAACTGCTAAAGATTTACAAATTAACGCCATGTAATTTTGTTATTATAGAATTGTTTGATAAGATAGAAAAGGTGAACAGCCACTAAAATATCTAACAAAGAAGCTGAAAGGAAAGAGGTTCTGTTTGTGGCAGATGAAAAAATCGTAGTAATTGCTGTAAAAAAGCCAAATCAAGATGAAGAGCGGTTCGCCTCTTCGCTTCAAGAACTCACATCTTTAAGCCATACTGCTGGTGGAGATGTAAAACAAATTATGACGCAAAAGCGGGATCGAATCCACCCTGCTACATATATTGGATCTGGAAAGATAAAGGAAATTCGTTCGATAATTGATGAACTAGATATTGATTTAGTTATATCAAATGATGAGCTGTCTGCTGGCCAATTAAGAAATTTGGCAAGCTTATTAGGTGTTCGAATTATCGATCGAAGCCAATTAATTTTGGACATTTTTGCTATGCGAGCAAGAACAAAAGAAGGAAAACTGCAGGTAGAGCTTGCACAGCTAGAATATGCGCTACCGAGACTCCGAGGTCAAGGAGTTGAAATGTCTAGACTAGGTGCAGGTATTGGAACTAGAGGTCCTGGTGAAACAAAGTTAGAGACGGATCAGCGCCATATACGCAGGCGGATTTATGATATTAAAAAGCGTTTAGAAACAGTCGTAAAGCAGCGTGAACAATATCGGAAGCGGAGGAAAACTAAGGATGTCTTTCAAATAGCCATTGTTGGTTATACAAACGCTGGAAAATCCACTTTGTTTAATCGATTAACACATAGTAATTCTTTAGAAGAAGATCAATTGTTTGCAACGTTAGATCCGCTAACGCGGAAAATCCAATTACCTGCAGGGCTACAAGTGCTTATAACGGATACCGTCGGCTTTCTACAAGATTTGCCAACAGCTTTAATTGCAGCATTCAAATCTACGCTAGAGGAAGTAACTGAAGCGGACTTCTTATTACATGTTGTAGATGGCTCTCATCCGGATCAGGATCAACAACAGGATACCGTTATGCAATTACTTAAAGAATTAAATGCACAATCGATTCCAATGCTAACGGTTTATAATAAAAAGGATTTACTTAAGCAGGATGTTATTCCAATCAATCAGCCGCATCTTGTTATAAGTGCATATGAGTCATCAGATGTCGTTCGATTAGTATCAACTATCGAACGTTTATTGAAGGAAGCGTGGCAGCGGTATAACGTAAAGTTAGATCCTGATCAAGGTAAGCTTATCCATCAATTAGAAAAAGAAACCATTGTAGAACATAAAATATTCGATGAAATGACAAATATATTTCAAGTTTATGGATATATGCGTCATGATCATCCATTAAATCGTATATTAGAGGAGTAAAGACAGCAAATGATTGAACAGTTAATTAAACAGGCAGAATTTGACTGTGCAGAGCAGCATAGAAATGTTAGTCATATCGTAGAAACGAATCAAAAAAGAGTTTTAGATGCATTTAGAAAATATCGAGTAAGTGATTCACATTTTAATTCAACCAGCGGTTATGGATATGATGATTTAGGTAGGGAAGTTTTAGAGCGGATCTATGCTGATGTTTTTGGTGGAGAAGATGCACTCGTCAGACCACAAATTGTATCAGGGACCCATGCCATTACGACTACACTATTTGGGATGCTGCGACCAGGCGATGAAATATTATACATAACTGGGAAGCCATATGATACGTTAGAAGAAGTAATTGGTATAAGAGGTACAAACACTGGTTCTCTCCGTGATTTTCATATTTCCTATAATAAAGTGGATCTAATGAGTAACGGTAGTATTGACTTTGTTGGGGTAAGGGAGGCTATGATTTCAAATCCAAAAGTAATTGGCATTCAACGGTCAAAAGGCTATGATGATCGCCCGTCCTTTACCC
Source organism: Virgibacillus sp. AGTR (assembly GCF_016919725.2). Classification (GTDB taxonomy): domain Bacteria; phylum Bacillota; class Bacilli; order Bacillales; family Amphibacillaceae; genus Virgibacillus; species Virgibacillus salarius. The sequence continues at coordinate 5,645 of NZ_JAJERH010000006.1, read as the reverse complement.
TTACTCAGATTAGTGAGATGATTCATTTTATAAAAGAAATTGATTCGGATGCTATCGTATTTGTGGACAACTGTTATGGGGAATTTGTTGAAGAGAAAGAACCACTTCATGTTGGTGCAGATATTATTGCCGGCTCACTTATTAAAAATCCTGGAGGTGGTTTAGCTAGAGCAGGGGGATATATTGCTGGTAGAAGTGATCTAATCCAGCAATGCGCTAATCGTTTAACCGCACCAGGGTTAGGTAAAGAAACAGGAGCTACATTGGATACATTACATGAAATGTATCAAGGTTTTTTCCTTGCGCCACATGTTGTTGGTGAAGCATTAAAGGGGGCTATTTTTACTTCACGGATCATGGAGCTTGCTGGATATAATACATCACCAAGCTTCCAAGCGAAACGAACAGATTTAATTCAATCGGTTACCTTTCAGGATAGAGAGCAAATGATTACCTTCTGTCAGGCAATTCAAGAAAATTCGCCGGTTAATTCCTATGTAAAGCCTTACCCAAGTGAAATGCCAGGCTATGAAGATGAGGTCATTATGGCAGCCGGAACATTTATACAGGGAGCCAGTATTGAATTATCAGCGGATGGACCACTACGCCCACCTTATATTGCATTTGTGCAGGGTGGTTTAACCTATGCACACGTTAAAATAGCACTCGTTGAATCGTTAAAAAAATTAAAAAGTGATGATTATAACCCTATAAAGTAGGGTATATCCATGGCAAAGGGCGTTATGTTTTAAACGCCTTTTTTATGTTAGAAAACCTAACATATTATTGACATGTTATTTTACATAACATATAATAAAATAGAATTAATGATGAGGGGGTCATGAATTGAATGATCAGGATCGTCGTTCCATGCCCTTATTTGGAATTGGCATTGTTATTAAATTGACAGAATTAACAGCAAGACAAATAAGATATTATGAAGAACATGAATTAATTCACCCAGAAAGAACAAGTGGTAATCAGCGATTATTTTCTTTTCATGATGTAGATAGGTTATTAGAAATAAAAGATTTATTGGATAAAGGCTTAAATATCGCTGGTATCAAGCTGCTATTGAGTGAAGGACAAGAAAAGAAAGAAGTAGGCAAAAAATCGTCTGAATCATCAGATTTAAGCGAGAAAGATCTCCGCAGAATTTTAAGAAACGAGTTAAAGGAACCTGGCAGACACGGAAAAGCAAATTTACGGCAAGGAGAGTTGTCACGATTTTTTACCAATCATCCATAAGGTTTAGGAAAACAAGTGTGTTAACAGTATGTTATAGAACTGTTTTTCTATTCAAATAAAAAATATAGTTCATAGGAGGAGAAAGAATGGGAAAAAGCTTTACTAGGGAAGAGATTCTAAAGCAAATTAAAGAGGAAAACGTTCGTTTTATTCGTTTACAATTTACGGATATGCTTGGAACAATTAAAAATGTGGAAATCCCACTAAGTCAGCTAGACAAGGCACTTGATAATAAAATGATGTTTGACGGGTCTTCAATTGAGGGATTTGTTCGAATTGAAGAGTCAGATATGTATTTATATCCGGACTTAGATACATTTGTTGTGTTCCCGTGGACTTCTGAAAAAGGGAAAGTAGCACGTTTTATTTGTGATATTTATAAGACAGATGGTACTCCTTTTGAAGGCGATCCAAGATATAATCTAAAGAGAAACCTGAAGAAAATGGAAGAACTTGGATTTGATGCATTTAATATCGGTACGGAACCGGAATTCTTCTTATTCAAATTAGATGAAAAAGGCGAACCTTCTCTAGAATTAAATGACCATGGTGGATATTTTGATTTGGCACCTACTGATTTAGGCGAAAATTGCCGAAGAGATATCGTACTTGAGTTAGAAGAGATGGGCTTTGAAATTGAAGCTTCCCACCATGAAGTTGCCCCCGGCCAACACGAAATAGATTTCAAATATTCTGATGCTGTAAAACATGCAGATGATATTCAAACATTTAAGTTAGTGGTGAAAACCATTGCTAGAAAGCATAATCTACATGCGACATTCATGCCTAAACCGTTATTCGGTGTAAACGGATCCGGAATGCATGTAAATATGTCACTTTTCAAAAATGGCGAAAATGCATTCTATGACAAAAATGGCGATATGGAGTTAAGTGAGACTGCATATCAATTTATTGCAGGTGTTATTAAGCATGCTAATAGCTTTACGGCTGTTACCAATCCAACAGTAAACTCTTATAAACGACTAGTTCCTGGCTATGAAGCCCCTAGCTATATTGCTTGGTCTGGCTCTAATCGAAGCTGTCTAATGCGTATTCCAAACTCTCGAGGAATTAGCACACGTGTTGAAGCTCGCAGTGTAGATCCATCTGCAAATCCTTATCTAGCTCTATCTTCTTTATTGGCAGCTGGATTAGATGGTATTGAAAAATCAATGACACCACCTGCAGCAGTAGATCGTAATATTTATGTTATGACGAAGGAAGAGCGTGAAGAAAATGGAATTCAAGATTTACCAAGCACACTTGCAGGTGCTTTAGAAGAATTGAAGAAAAACCAAGTAATTGTTAACTCTCTAGGTGAACATCTTTTCGAACATTTTGTAGAAGCAAAAGAAATCGAATGGGATATGTTCAAAACACAAGTGCATCCTTGGGAACGTGAACAATACTTGAGCACGTATTAAGGTTAATGAACTCCTTGGCACATAATGTGTTGAGGAGTTTTTTTAAATGGTTTTTAATCGTTCATTTTACCTTACCCACAAACGCCCCACTTTTATTTTAAAAATTATGTATTGATTTCATTGAAATAAGACTCATATATTGTTCATCTAGCTTTTTGGAAATATGAGAAGAGACATCTACAGTAATTTGATAGCTGCCATTGCCTAGTCTTTCTAGCTTCCATAAGTAAAACAATGTGCGTGTATCTGAGAGAATGAATAGGAAAATTAAGCGATCTAGCTTGGCTTAATATTTTTCTGAAAGCATGAACCATTATTTCTGGAAAGCACTAAATTCAAATGAAATGGCGTTTTATTTCAATTCCACTTTTACGATAGGTTCATATTTACTTAATATCTCAAATGTAGTTTCTGATGTAGAAATGTTCGATTTTGTCAATGTCAGTTCCTGGTCCGGGTAAATTATCAAACCATTTTATAAATTCGGATTTTGTTGTTTTATATAGATACCAATTTTGCTTGTTATCTCCAAAATAGTCTTCCCTAGCTATACTGGCTGCTTCTAATAAATAGCTCGCTTTCATTTCATCTATAAGACGAATTGCAAGTACAAAATTCCCGAATTCTGATTGATCATATATAAAGCTAAATATTCTATTTTCATTTTCAACTTTTATAACATCCTTTGGGTGATTCAGATAAAGAAATTTTATCTAAGAATTCTCCATGTTCATATTCCTTTGGATGCCAAATATTAATTAGTTATCACCTCTCTTTGGGTAACGGAATTTGTTTTTACAAAAATTTATTGTCGGTTCTTTACCACTACGGCTTTTATAGTAACTTACTGCCCTTTTATGATTAAATTATATTTCTATAAAAGTTCTCAAATTCCTGCCAATCTATTTAAAGAATAAAATTTTTAAAGAATATAACGTCATATCAAACAAACTAAAACACCCCTCACAGCAGGAGCTTTTACATTATATACATAAAGGTATTAGTGTGCAAAAACTAAGGATCAGCGAGGATTTTCATTTTCTAGTCTTCTTAACTGATCCACGAAACCATCCTTCAATTCAAAATTCGTTTCATAATTTACTTCTCCATAACAATCTTAGTCATTTCTCTTTCATAAAATCACCTATCGAGAACGTTCTTATCGTTTATTTCATATTCATAAAATTCCTCTTTTATTTTTTATAGTCAATGCATAAATTGGTGCAAGTATATGCATTCTATATATCAAATATTTAGAAAAGGATGTTGTTTTACTAATGATTCAAATCACTTTTTGGGCTGTTTTTATTTTGCCATTCATATCTTTATTTTTTTTAGATCGTTCTGTTATTCGAAGATATATATCAGTCGCGCTTTTTGTAACAGTCATAAATGTTATTTTGTATGAGATTGCCTGGACACAAAACTGGTGGAAATACGATAAATCCCTTTTTTCTTGGGATAAAATAACACCTGCTCCTTTAGTGTTCAGCGCATATTGGGTTGCAACCATATGGATCTTTCATTTTACTTTTCGGAAGTTTTGGGTATATTTTGTAACTAATTTAATTTTGGATGGGATGTTTGTATATGCTTTAGTTCCATGAATGAGGGAAGTTGAAATTGTTACAGGGAACTTGTCAGAAATCCTAATGTTATTAATAATGACAATAGTTGCCAATGTCATTTATGTTTATCAAATGTGGTATGAAAAGCAGGAAGGAAACTAATGGTTTGGAAAAATTTAAACATACATAAAAACATCTTCTTATAATTACTGTCGAGAGAAGTTAAAAGAAGGTGGCATTGTATTGAAATAAAACACATTAAAGTAGCCGGACCATATTTACTTATAAAAAGCATTATTGATGTGCGGATAGATTAAAAGGAACAACACTAAGTTCTCTAGGAAATTTTGAGTAAGTCTGTTCATCCTTCTAATTAATCATATGCACTTGCTGTTTTTTTAAAAATTTTCTGATTGAATCATTTTAGTTACACTTCTTTGTCTAGAGCCTTTATATTAATTTGATACTGAATCCTGTACCGTTGGGTTGAATCCTTTAACAATTAACCATATAGCCAAAACCAGTTGATGAAAGGCTATTGGAATGTTTAGTATCATGTAGGTTGCATCCAAACCGATGAAGTAAATCATAAATAATAAGCTTGCCAATATGGACAATGTAGATCCAATAATACCCCAAACTGACAACCAACGTGGAACAAGTTTTGTTTGGCAAAATATGCAGTTAAATAAGAGCATAGCCAAAGCAAAAGCCAGGGTCGTTGCCACATGGTTCACCAAATCACGTCCTGTCTCAATTCACCTAAGGACTGAAAATACGATATATCCATTGCTCCAACTTTTGTAAATTCATGGCTTAATGTCAATAGTAACAGAAGAATGAATACACCAATTATAATGAACACACCCGCAATAATGCCAAAGGCTACAGACCCAAGAGCCAAACCTTTATTATGCTTACTTAGTATCGGATACATTAAAATAGGAATACCAACGTATGCAACAATCATTAACAACTGGAAAAACCCTCCTATTAGTACTTGGTTTTTATATGTAAAAGCATTGACAATGTAGTTTGCTTCATCTATAACAGGAACAACACTAAATATACCTACAACCATCCCGGCTATTAATAACATTCCAGTAATTAGCGCAGAACTTGTACTCTTACTCAACATTTAACCTCCCAATACCTACTTTTTATAAAAATTTAACAGAATAGGGGTTAGATAAAGCAAATAATTTGGTTAGGCCACTGTCAAGAAAGCGGACAATCAAAAATATTAAGCCCCTCCTTAGAATAATTCGTTCCCTATAGTAAAAAAACTCCATGTATTTATGAGGCCACTGAAAAAGTCCAAAAAAGATATGATTTCCATTTTATTATGGGATTCATATCTTTTTTTAGTTACAATAAAAGTACTAAGATGGAGCGGGTGGATACA